>NZ_AP024850.1:1850182-2466909 GCF_024346675.1 Photobacterium sanguinicancri | reverse complement strand
ACCCTTACCTTTTATTGCCATTCCGACAACGGCAGGCACTGGGTCTGAAGTCAGCAAAAATGCGGTCCTTCGTTCAGCACAAGAAAATGTCAAAGTGAGTTTACGCAGCCCTGATATGCTGCCGGATATGGCGATTGTTGATCCCACACTGACTTACGGTATGGATCCTGTTAGTTCTGCCTGTTGTGGCATGGATGCATTTTCGCATTTGATGGAAGCTTATGTGTGTGGTGACCCAAATCCACTCACTGATATGATTTGCGAAGAGGGGCTACGTCGTTTGGCTGGGGCCATTATTCCTGCATGTGAAGACGATGATCCAAGAGCGCGCTCAGATATGGCATTTGCAGCTATGTTAGGTGGGATGGCTTTGGCGAATGCTAAGCTAGGGGCAGCACATGGCTTAGCGTCGGCACTTGGCGGGCGGTTACAAGCACCGCATGGTCTAATTACAGCGCAGCTGTCTCCGTTTGTAATGCAAGAAAATGTGCTGGCTGCTCGCGAGGCAGGACGAGCTGACGTACTAAACCGTTACCGTCAGTTAGCGTGTTTACTTACTGGTCGTATGAATGCAGAAATATCGGATGGTATTACATGGACCAAACGGACTTTACGCCGTTTGAATTTACCCGCGGTGAGTGAATATGGTTTTTGCGACACTATGTTCAGTGATGTTGCTGAAGATGCGATGTTATCGAACGCGATCAAGGGGAATCCGCTACCGCTGAATAAAGAGAGGCTATTGGGCATTTTAGAGCAAATTTGCGGCTGTTGTGGTACAAGAGTAGATCAAACAACGATAGAAAATGAGTAACAAGGATGAACCACACTATCGAGAGCCTGCTTGCGCATCGCTCTATTCGCCAATTTACACGCCAGCCGATTGAAGCGGATACGCTTGCCACAATTTTAGATTGTGGTATTGCCGCTTCTACATCTAGTTATATTCAATGCACGAGTGTCATACGGGTAACGAAAGCTGATTCGCGTGCTCAGCTCGCGACTTTTTCGGGTAATCAGCCTTATGTTGAGACTGCTGCAGAGTTCTTAGTCTTTTGTGTTGATTTTCATCGACATCAACAGATCCACCCTGAAGCTCAATTAGGTTTTACTGAACAAACGCTTATTGGCGCGGTAGATACTGCACTCATGGCACAAAATTGTTTAGTTGCAGCGGAATCTTTAGGGCTTGGTGGGGTCTACATTGGAGGTATTCGTAATAATCCAGAACAGGTTTCGCAATTATTACAGTTACCTGAACATGTAATTCCACTGTTTGGTCTATGTTTAGGGCATCCTGCGCAAAACCCAGAGCCTAAACCTCGATTACCACAAAATATGATAGTGCATCAGGAGTACTATCAAGCATCGTTAGATACTCAAGCATTAGCTGATTATGATATGAGGGTCAGTGAATACTATCGTGATAGAACGGGTGGAAGTAAAGATACAACTTGGTCTCAGCAGATCACTGATACCTTATCTAAAGAAGCGAGGCCTTTCATGCTGCGCTTTATTACAAATAAAGGCTTTAGTACCCGATGAGGGTCGGTTACTATTGTGTAAACACTATAAAAATAAACAAAAAAGTGCTTTTTTGTCTGAAATGACGATTTTTTAAGAAAAATTTCAAAGAAAACGCTTAAAAATAATAAATATTATAACAACGGATTACACTATGAACCCATTGCGTAAAGTAGCCATGTTGGCGGTATGTGCTGCTTTATTGAGTGCTTGTCAGAGCACCAGCGAACCTCAATCAGCTACGGTTGAGATTAATGCTGAAAATGCCTATCAGAATAGTATACAGCGCCATAACTCTTGGCAGAAAAAACTACAAGGAATCGAGTTTTTAGAAATTTATTCGCCTGAGAAGTTTGCCTTAATGCAATCGAGCTGGACCAAGGCGGACGGCATCTATAAAGAGCTCGTCAATAATCCCGATCTTGCCTTAAAGAGCTACTCACTCTTCTCCTCTTCGACGTATTTGGATCGTTTTAACGATGAAATCACCGTTGTTGAAACGCAAATGAAGGCATTAGAGCGCTTGAAAGAAGAAGCTGACGAGGTACTCGCGCCTGCAATGGCGCAGATGCAGTACTTAGATAGCCTAGACGCGAAGAAATACTACCGTTCAGAATACACCCGTATTGGTCGCTTGTATGCACGCTTATTTAACTACATAGATCGTGACGATGTGAGTCAAGCACGCAGCAAACAAGATGAATATTTGGAACGAGCACATAGCTTAGAAGTGAAAACAGTAAAGAAGATTTATATTGCACCGCTGGAAACTCAACTCGATCAACACCGTCGAAATGATGTGCGTTACTATGCACCACGCAGTTATAACCGTGTTGAAATCAGAATTGAATCGGGCAAAGCGACAATTGACGCAACGCCCCGTGATTTTACTGCGATTGAAGTGGCAGTAAAAGAGATTGAGTTTGAACTCGCGCATGCTGCGCATATAGCGCTCGAAGTAAATACTATGCGTGATTTGAGTAAAGATCAGCATGAAGATTATATTTTAGAAATTGAAAATAAGCTGTTACGTATATCCAAAGCGCTGAACGATCAAGATTTAAGAGATCAGCCTATTCGTACGCAAGCAACGTGGATAACCAGTAATGTAAAATCTGCACGCTTACAGTATGTTGCCAAAACGTCGTTGAAAACGAACGAGGTTAGTCAGCGTGCCACTGCGCTAGAAGCGTTAGTGAATCAACAACAAGCAGAGATTGAAGCGCTGAAGTTACAATTAGCGGATAAAGTAACGCCTTCGTTAGATGTGCCCGTTGAGCTTGATACGCAGCCTATAACGGCTTCTGCTGATGTAGATTTGCAAGACAATGAATCGTCTGATGATAGTGAATTTGATATTCAGTAAATTAAGAAGCTAACCCGATTACATTGACCTGTAGGGTTACATTTTTAACGGATTCGGTTGATAGCGAACATAAAAGAGGCTGCAGATTGCAGCCTCTGTTGTATCTGTTTTTTGCAGATCATTTATTTTTCAGTGATCAACATTAAGCGATGTTGTGTTCCCAACCGCCTGCACCTTTCAACCATTGGTGAAGGTGTAATTCAAGTTCGCCTAACTGATCAGGACCAATGATAGCTAAACCAAGGTCTTGTGCACGTACGAGATCGTGATGGCGAAGCGGACGGAAGCTCACTAGCATAGCGCGTGCTTGCAGGCCGCCAAGTAAGTCGCGTAATGACTCTAGTTTGTATAGCGTGTCATCACCATCATCGCGCATACCTTTGGTCTTACACTCAATGATATGCAGCTTGTTATTAACAACGGTTGCAACATCTAACTCGTTGCGCACTTCGCGATCACCAATCTTACGGTAAACTTGTACACCAACAGAGTGATCTTGGATAGTTGGTAAGTTATTTTGGATGACACGTACCGTACTGTGAACAAGATTTTCTAGCCATTCACCATTAGCGAAACGACGCGCTTCTTCATGCTTGAACGTAAGTGAACCGTCTTTATAAGTCGCGAGTCCAGTATCTTCTAAGTCCGCAAGCAACATACCTAATTCGCGATAGCCTTGTTGCTTTTCACTGAGTGCGACAGTAAGACATTGTTCTTTACGGCAGGTTGTCGCAAGGTAATTAAGTGTTGCTAAACCAGGGCCTAATTCGAGTGCCGAACTTGCCCAGCGTTGGCCAAGTTCACGCAATTGGTCATTAAGGGCTTCAGGAACAAGTTGCTCTGGAAGTTCGCAACGTGCACCAAAGATAGTCAGGTAATCCGTTAATTGAATACGATCTTCAACTTGCTGTTGTTCGCGGTCTGACGGATAAAGCCAGCACATTTCATCACTAAAAGGTTCGATGACATAAATGGGCCAATGAAACGAGCGGAATACTTCATAAGCAGACAGCAAGCGATGACGTAAACCACAGCTGGCGTTAAACCATACCTCAGATTGTGATTGTTTAAGCTTTTCAGCTAGCTCATTAAGGCACTGGCGAATGCAGGTGATATTGATAGAGTCAGGAATGACAAAAAATTCAGCATCAATATTACGAGGGGTTAAGATAGACGACAGGCGATTGTATTGTTCGCGCTGTGTTTCTGTGCCAATAAAGATCATTTTATTGGCGGGTACACCATGGTCTAGCAAGGGGGTTATCAACCGTACTGGGTCTTGGTCGATAATGCCAACGTGAGTAATCATAAGTTCCTACCTTTACTGTGTCTCACTGTGACTGTGGCTTATACAGTCACCAGCGGCACGAGGTGATTTTAGTTCTAATATTATTACCGTGTGGCAGCAGTGAATAGGAGATAGCCAACCAAGTTGCTTTGAAAACACCACACGGAATAGGGCAGATTTAAATCATGGTTGCTTAGAAAAACATCTTAAAGGCAATAATGTATTTAATATCGCTCAGTAAGATATGGTGTTTCATTAATCAAAATTCAAGCAATTATTGTGTAAATTAAACAATTTAATTCTGTTCCTGCTCATTGTTATAAAGTGTAAAGACTAAATCACAATCTGATGTCTTTATTGTGTAAATTTATCTACCAAATTGCGATTAAATGACACTGACACTATGGATTACCAACCCTTTTCATCTAATTGAATAAAAGTGATGGAAATCGGTTGAAATATTTAACGTGGTAACGACAATGTAGCGAAACGCTTTAGTCTGAATGATTTTATGACAAAAAAACTCACCATTCTCGATATCGCAAAATTAGCGGGTGTCGGCAAGTCGACGGTTTCTCGTGTACTCACCAATGATCCAAAGGTAAAGCAAAGTACCCGTATTAAAGTGGAACAAGTGATCCGTGATGCCGGGTTCGTACCGTCAAAATCAGCGCAAGCGATGCGCGGGGGCAGTGCGAAAGTGGTGGGCGTGATCCTGTCACGCTTGGATTCTCCCTCTGAAAATAAAGCGGTGAGCGGGATTTTAGATGTCATTTATGCCGCGGGTTACGATGCTGTCATTATGGAGAGTCAATTTTGCGTGCAGAAAACCAATGAACACCTCGATGTATTGAAAAAACGCAACGTTGATGGGGTGATTATATTTGGCTTTACTGGTTTCGATGTTCAAGCGATAGAAGCTTGGCAGCACAAAGCGGTTGTTATTGCGGTCGACACCGATGCTGTATCTTCGGTAGGGTATGACAATGTCGGTGTGATTGAGTTGGCAATGGCAAAGCTTCAGCAGCAAGGTAAGCGAAATATTAGCTTTGTTGGCGTTGATCCCAGCGACAAAACAACAGGATTAATGCGTTTAAATGCTTATATTAATTATTGCAATGCGGCGCAACTGACTCCTATGTATTGTCATGGACAATTAAGTCATGAAAGTGCGTATCAACTGACTGATTCTATTCTAACCAAAGATACAGATGCCATTGTTTGCGCCAGTGATACTTTAGCCTTAGGGGTTGCTAAGCGTTTACAAGAATGTAATCGCAGCGATGTGATGGTATCTGGTGTAGGTACCAATGAGTTACTGTCATTTATTTTCCCCAATACCTTCTCAATCGATCCCGGTTATTTTGATGCGGGTAAATCTTCAGCTAACCTACTGATTAAACAGCTTTCTGGTCAACATGTGATTACACACCTGACTCAAGAGGCACATATCTAGCCGAGATAGGCTATTTTACCCATAGTTAACTTATGCTCGTATTGTGAGCTTTCTCATATTTTGGGAATGTTCCCATTTTAAAATTAAGTCAGGTTTGTCATTATTGTCGCAGGTTGATTTGGGAATGTTCCCATTGGGGGTCGCTATAGCCCCAAGTCAAAGTAAAAGAATAATATTCACTGTGAAACTTTAGGTTTACATCTGGGCACTCGACGCCCCACATAATGAACGGATATCGATATGAGTAAGATAGACAGACAGCATATTGAACAACTCATCAAGCATATTGGCGGAAGCGAAAATATCGCAGGTGTCAGCCATTGCTTAACGCGTCTACGCTTTGTATTACAAGATAATGAGAAAGCTGATGTGAAAGCCATTGAAGGCATTCCCATGGTGAAAGGCTGCTTTACCAATGCGGGCCAATTTCAAGTTGTGATTGGCACGGAAGTGGATGATGTTTACAAACTGCTAAACGAAATGATTGGCCAATCGGGCGTGAGTAAAGACGAAGCTAAAGTAGCTGCTCGCCAGAACATGAGCTTGCTTGAGCGCAGTATCTCGCACCTAGCTGAAATTTTTGTTCCTTTATTGCCAGCCATTATCACCGGTGGTTTGATCCTCGGTTTCCGCAATGTCATCGGCGACATTAAGATGTTCGATGGCCAAACCTTAACTGAAATCAGTCATTTCTGGGCGACAGTACACTCATTCTTATGGCTTATCGGTGAAGCCATCTTCTTCTTCCTGCCTGTCGGTGTGTGTTGGTCTACTGTAAAAAAACTCGGTGGTACGCCAATTCTAGGGATAGTGCTAGGGATAACCTTAGTGTCACCTCAGCTAATGAATGCCTATTTGATAGGAAAAGAAGTGCCCGAGGTGTGGGACTTTGGTTTGTTTGTTATCGAGAAAGTTGGTTATCAAGCACAAGTGATCCCTGCGATGCTAGCGGGTATAGCCTTAGCGTTAATTGAAACTAACCTGAAGCGTATTATTCCGTCTTATTTATACCTAGTGATTGTGCCATTTGTCTCGATCATTATTGCGGTGATTCTTGCGCACGCCTTTATTGGCCCATTTGGTCGCATGTTGGGTGACGCGGTAGGTGTGGCTGCTAAAGCGGCAATGACGGGTGACTTTGCGGTTATTGGCTCCATGATTTTTGGCTTCTTGTACGCACCATTAGTGATCACTGGTATTCACCATACGACGAATGCGGTGGATTTACAGTTAATGCAAGACATAGGTGGTACACCCATTTGGCCTTTAATTGCATTGTCTAACATCGCACAAGCCTCTGCGGTTGTCGGTATTATTTGGATCAGTAAAAAGAATAATGAGCGTGAAATTTCAGTCCCTGCGGCTATTTCTGCTTACCTTGGTGTTACAGAGCCAGCAATGTACGGCATTAACTTAAAATACAAATTTCCAATGTTGAGCGCCATGATAGGTTCTGCCCTTGCTGCTGCAATTTGTGGTAGTGCAGGAGTGATGGCGAATGGTATTGGCGTCGGTGGCTTACCGGGTATTTTATCTATCCAACCGCAATATTGGATGACCTTCTTTATTGCCATGCTGGTGGCCGTGATTGTTCCAATCGTACTTACGCTTATTTTGTATAAACGTGCAGAAGCAAAGGGTGAAATTGAACAATCACCACAAACGGCTTAGCCATACCACCTGAGACCGTAATAATAAAAATACAATAACACCAATAAACAAGACTCCACATTAAGCTGCACTTTTACTAACCCAAAAGTGCAGTCCCAGAAATACAACGAATTACGTGAGCAAGTAATCATGATGACAGAGCAATATGAATGGTGGCGCACCGCAACTATTTATCAAATTTACCCAAAAAGCTTTTGTGACAGTGGGGCAAAGGGTACTGGCGATATCAAAGGGATTATTTCAAAGCTCGATTATATTAAAACGCTGGGTGTTGACGCCATTTGGTTAACGCCAGTATATGAATCCCCTATGGTCGATAATGGTTACGATATTGCGGACTATTACCGCATTAACCCAGACTTTGGCACCATGGCTGACTTTAATGAGCTGCTTAGCCAAGCGCGCCAGCGTGGTATCCGCATTATTATGGACATAGTGGTAAACCACACATCGACTGAACACGCATGGTTCAAATCGGCATTGGGTGATAAGACTAGTCCATACCGTGATTACTATATTTGGCACGATCCCGTTGATGGCGCAGAACCAACGAACTGGCAGTCAAAGTTTGGTGGTAATGCATGGGCATTAGACGAACCAACTAACCAATACTACTTACATTTGTTTGCTAAAGAGCAAGCAGACCTTAACTGGGAAAATCCGAAAGTTCGCCAAGAAGTGAAAGACGTTATTAGTTTTTGGGCCGAAAAGGGCGTCGATGGCTTCCGATTAGATGTCATTAACCTGATTTCTAAGCAGCAAGATTTCTTGAATGATGACGTTGGTGATGGTCGACGTTTTTATACTGATGGCCCACGAGTACACGAATACTTGCAAGAAATCAGCGAAGCTGTGTTTCAGAAATACGGTTCAGTGACCGTGGGGGAAATGTCTTCCACAACGCTAGAGCACTGCCAACAATACTCAGCGCACGATGGTAAAGAGCTATCAATGGTCTTTAATTTCCATCACCTAAAAGCAGATTATAAAAATGGTGATAAGTGGACCAAAGCGCCGTTTGACTTCTTACAGCTGAAATCAATCTTCAATCATTGGCAACAAGGTTTGCACGCTAATGGCTGGGGCGCATTGTTTTGGTGTAACCATGATCAGCCACGTGTTGTGAGCCGCTTGGGTAATGATGAAGAATATCGCGAGCTGTCAGCCAAAATGCTCGCAACCTCGATTCACATGATGCAAGGCACACCATATGTATATCAAGGTGAAGAGATTGGGATGACGAACCCTAAGTATTCTTCAATTGATCAGTACCGTGATGTAGAAAGCACCAATATGTATAACATAATGGTGAATGAACAAGGTGTGAGTGAGCAAGAGATGCTGGCTATTTTGGCGCAGAAATCCCGAGATAACTCACGTACCCCAATGCAATGGGATGCCAGTCCGCACGCAGGGTTTACTCAAGGAAAACCTTGGCTTGAAGTCGCCAGTAATTACGCTAGCTTGAATGCAGAGCAAGCGATTGAAGCACCTGATTCGGTTTTTCATTATTACCGTAAGCTGATTAGGTTACGTAAAGAGGTGGATGTAATCACCACGGGTGACTATACCGATTTGATGCCAGAGCATTCGCAGCTGTTTTGCTATAAGCGTCAGTCAGAAAATCAAACGTTAGTGTGCATTAATAACTACTATGGTGAATCGGTAACGTGCGAAATCCCGGCTGAGATTAAGATGGCGGAAGGGGATTATATTTTAGGTAACTACGCAGGTTTACTTGAACCTGAATGCGCACAAAAGCCAGCACAAACGCTGACACTTCGTCCTTATGAGTGCCGTGTTGTTTTTATTGATCACTCAATGTAACTGGCTCTCCATAGATTCCCCCTAACTTGACTCTTGGTTTGCACGCTCGAACCAACTGGCTGAGTAGATGTAAAAAAGGCTTCCAATCGGAAGCCTTTCGTTTTTGTTTGTTAAAATCAATATCTGCAAATAGCTGTCAATTATAGTGTTGGTGTCGGCACTTGTGATGCCAATAACCAAATGGCTAATACAAAAAAGATTAAGCCCATGAACTTGTGCTGGTTTGTGCGGAATTTTTCATTCTTTAATAATGTCTTACCCAAGCTTCCGACAGTTGTGACCAAGAACAAGTTGAACAGTAAGCCCAATACATTCAGCAGTAAACCAAGTACCAGCATTTGTTCGCCTGACGTTGCGGTTGATTGCGTTGACACAAATTGTGGTAAAAAGAGCACGAAGAAAATAAGCGCTTTAGGGTTAAGTAAGTTACTGATAACCGCACGGCGATACAAGGTTTTAGCTATGCCAGATTGTGCTTCTAATTCAGGCGCATCTGATGGAGTAGTGCGCATGCAATCCCAGCCCATCTTTAACAAATAAGCGCCGCCCATCACGCGAAGTACTTCAAGCGCAATCGGGTTCATCGCAATCAGTGCAGATACGCCCATTGCAGCCAATAGCGTTAGTAACACCCCCGACGTTGCATTACCTAAGCTGGCAAATACACCGACTTTTCGACCGTAGCTCAGACTAGAGCTCGCAATCAGTAACATATCTGGGCCAGGGATCAGCAATAAAGCGACCACCGCAGTTAAATAAACAGGCAGTATAGAAAAATCAATCATGGTGTTGGTACGTTACTGTTGTATGAATTCAGAAGGAAGGGCTGGATTCTATACTATTTGGTAGATAATTAAAGCTGCGAGGAGATCAAAATTCAGATGTTATACCTATATCTATTGTTATTAATAGTAGATAACAAATGTAATTATAGTTATGAATATGTAGCTAATTAAATGTGAGGTTGGTGAGTAGATTGGGTTTGTTAGATTTTGGTGCAGCCGATTCTTATTTATGATTCTCATATCTGTTTTAAGATAAATTCAAATACTCGTACATACTTAATAGTTATAGGTCGGTGATCATGTTGCGGGGCTGGTGCGATGTATCAAGTTAATGTGGGGAAAGCTGCAGTAGTTGAAAGCGTCGACGGAACGGCCTTTTTACTGATGAGTAACGACAATGCAGTCCCGCTTGAACCCGGTATGGTGCTTAAGGTAGGCCAAGTTATTATTACGGGTGAAGGTACCCAAGTGGTGGTTTTTATTAACGGTGATCTTGTTACTGTTGATGCCAGTTGTGCCGCCTGTTTAGACCCCAACACCTCCTCTGAATCAATGAACAGTGCGCTTATTCAGCAAAGTACTCAAGCGGTTTCTCAGCCCCCATTGATTGCATTTACTTCTCCTGATGATGCGCAAGATATTGATATTGCAGCGATTCAAGCTGCTATTTTAGCAGGGCAAGATCCCACCACTATTTTAGATGCACCTGCCGCAGGTAACGATGCTGGTTCAGCCAATGATGGCTTTGTTGCTATTGATTACAACTACCTTTCAACCTTGGCAACGGCAGGTTACGACACAGCTTTTCAGCGTTTTCCAAACCAAGATGATGATGACGAAAGGCCGTTTATTTTAGCCGCTGGTGGTCAATCGGTTTCTATTGTTCTGACGGAAGGGGATTTGCAGCCTTTAACTTATCCTGTCGATGCGCAGCAAAGTGTGCTCATTCAATCTGGATCTTTGCCCTTAGAAGCAAGCAGCGTGGTATTTGAAGCCGCATCAGTGGCTCAAATTCTCAGTGCCTTGTCTCAAAGCGTGACGGCTAATGGGCAAAGTGTCAGTTTTGTTTACAATCTTGCCGATAATGAAATTGTAGGCACCAGCAGTGAGGGCGTGGTCGTTGTGTTTGGTTTAAGCGCCCAAACCTCAGGGACTGATTTAGCCGTTACCTTAACGGTTGAGCAGCGTTTACCTATAGACCATATAGCGGCGAATAACGGGTTAGTTTCAGTGGATGGTGAGCAGCTGACTGTTCCATTTTCCATTCAGGCCTTTGATGGTGGTGGCAATGCCATGTTGGCGCCTGTCACTATGAATGCCGTGCTGAATGATGGTAATTTTCCTGCGTTAGCCACTGATCCTGGGGTTGAATTACAAGAGAAAAATGAACCGCAAACAATCAATGGTCAGGTTCCCCTTGATGTAGGGAGTGACTTTATTGAAAGGGTTGATTTTGCAGCAGAACAGCCGACGTTAGTTGGGTTAACCAGTAATGGTTTTGTCACCCAGTTTTCAGTGGCTGGCGATACTATTCTAGTAACACGTGCCGACGACCCTAGCATTGAAGTATTACAAATCGTCATCACCACGACAGGGGCCTATAGTGTGACCTTGTCGCAACCGTTTGACCAAGACCCTATCACAGATGTGACGGTATTGGCCCTTGGTGTAACGGTGACAGACAAAGATGGTGATACCAGTAATGTTGAGAATGTGAATATTAAAATTCTCGATGGTGCCGATCCTGATGGCGGTAATAAAGGGCGTATACAGGTTGTTGAGGGTGATCTTGATAGCACGGTGACGGTAGAGCAATACCCAGAGTCAAACAGTGACAGTTTTGTGATTAAAGCGGGGGTTGATCGCATGGTGCCCGAATCACTGATTCTGGACCCCGCGTTTGAACAAACACTGATACAAGAACTCAATTCGCTGACGAGCAGCCAACAAGCCATCACCTTTAGTACAAGCCAAACGACGGCAGGGGAAATAACCCTGACGGGACGATTAGCTTCGGGTGAAGAAGTGCTGAGTGTGGTTATTACTCCCACTCAAGATGGTCAGAATATTCTGATATCGAATACGGTGATCCAACGATTACCACTGGATCACCTGAGCCAATCTCAAACACTACTCACTGTCACCGACCAACAACTCGAATTTAAAATACCGCTTCAAGCGCAAAACAGTGATGGTGATTTTTTAGGGCAACCTGCGGTATTAACCGTTGCCTCGACGGATGGCGAAGCTCCTGCCTTTGTTGAAGATCAAGGCAGTGCAATCACAGAAGTCGGCACGATTGATGATGGTCAAATTGAGATAAACTTGGGCAGTGATGTGATGCAGTCAGTCTCATTTTTATCATCTCAACCAAGTGTTGAAAATCTCACTAGTCATGGTTTTGCGACTGATTTTAGCGTTAGCGCGAATGTGCTGACGGTATTTTTGGCTTCAGATCCGAGCCAAACGGTATTAACGGTAACGTTAGCAACCGACGGTAGTTACACCTTGGTGCAAAGCCAAGCGTTAGACCAAATCAATGCTGAAGATAGCACCGAGCTTGTGTTAGGAATGACAGGGCAAGATAGCGATAACGATGGCACTGTGCCAAATGGCGAGCTGATTATTACCATTAATGATGGCATTGACCCCAGCGGCGCCTTTACTACCCTAGCTAACGCGGATTTACGAGAAGGCAGTTTATCCACTCCGACTGGACAAGCTGACGGTTATCCCGCCTCTGATACTGCGAGTTTTACTTTTGCAGCAGGCATTGATCGCTTAGACCCAAGCAGCATCACGATAGACCCCGCGCAACTTGCAAGCTTAATTGCAGAGTTAACAGCGGATGTCTTATCTGCGGGGCAAGCACTTAGTTACAGTTTTGATGCTACAACCAACACCTTAACAGGGGAGCTTGCAGGGCAAACGCTACTGGTTATTACGTTCAGTGCTGTCAATGTTTCAGGTTCTAGTTCAGGTGTAAATGCTGGCGCAGAAGACGTTATGGTTAATTTGACACTGACGCAGAATGCACCGCTGGATCATAATATTAATGGCAATAGCCAAGGCTTAGTGCAAGTCAGTGGCGCGCAAATAGCAATAAACCTGCCGCTGCAAATGCAAGATACCGATGGAGATGATTTAACCACCACTGCGCTGGTCGAATTGGTGCTGCGTGATGGTGATAATCCCATCATCAATTCTCCTGAACCAGCGGCAGTGCTAGAAAGTGATATTGATGGTAATGCGGACAATCATCAGGGGTCGAATCCGTCGGGAACAGGCAATATTGATGCATCACTTTTTACCGTAACTACGGGCAGTGATGAAGTGGTGACCTTTGTTATCAATACTGCCTCTTTTAATCAGCGAAATCCCACTTTGACCAGTGACGGTGCTTTGATTGAGCTGCAAGATGTGGGTAGCGGCGTATATCAAGGTGTGGTGGCTGGCGCTGGGCAAGGTGGCGCGGATAAAGTTGTCTTTGAGTATGTTTTGCAACCGACGGGAAGCTATACATTTACTTTACTGGGCGCCTTGGATCATAGCGTTCAAGGTGCTGATACCTTGGTTGTTTTATTGCCTATTCAAGCGCAAGACCAAGACGGTGATTTAAGTGAGGTTGTAAACCTTGCCGTGGTGGTAACAGATGATGTCGCTAACGGTCGTGATATTAGCTTTTCGATGACTGAAGGGGATGGCGCTACTAATCGCGTTAACTTGTTACCAGCCGCCCGTGAAGGGGCTGATGATGCAACGGTCACTTCTATTTTTGACCAAGGCCAAGAAGTATTCTTAACCGGAACTGGCTTTAATAGCATCCCTATTCATGATGATCGCGGCGTCTTACTGGGTCAGCTTCGTATTCGGGAAAATGGTCGGGTTGAATTTATTGTTGAACCCAATATTGACCATGATAGTGCCACCTTAACGCATCAAATCCCTTACAAAGTGACGGATGGTGATGGGGATATTGCATTAAGCACTATCATGTTAAATATTGATGACCAAAGCCCGATCATTATCATTGATATTGCAACGGTTGAAACACAGGAAGATGTTGGTCGTGTGCCAGACCCTGATGAAACAATTATCGATCCACCCGCTGGAACACCTGTATTTATGCAGGTCAGTATAGGAGATGCTGATCGTGGCGAGCGCATTGGAGAGGTGTTAATTCAAGTTCCCACGACTGAAAATGGTGACTTTTATCATGATGGTGTGAAGTTAGATAAAACACCTGACGGCCAGTTTTATATTGTACCTGTGTCAGCGTTTACTACGACCGATGGCATAGTTTATGAGATGAACAATGTCAGCTTTCTACCAACGGCTGACTTCTCAACCATTAATGGCAATTTGAATTTTGCGGTTCAAGTAACGGTCGATACTGATGATGTGCCGCACCCACCTATTCCCGCGACGTTTACTGTCACTGTGTTAGGTTTGGCTGATATTCCAACGTGGGATCTCGAGCAAACGCAATTGCATTACACAGGGCGTGAAGATGAAGCCAATATCGCGCTGCAATTAACCGCTGATTTAAATGATACCGATGGTTCAGAGACGCTCTTTTATATTATTGAAATTCAACCAGACAGTAACGGAACAATAAACGGTACTTTGGTGGGTAATGGATTAGCCAGTGTTGGAGCCAATCAATGGCGAATTGCCGCCGCGAATATTGATTCGGTGCAGGTTAACCCAAACGATAACTATAGTGGTGATATTCGACTAACAGCCGTCGCGCAAAGTGAAGAGATCGCAGTGTTCGATGTACAAAATGCGGATTCAGTGGCGATTGAATTAGTGGTGAATGTGTTACCTGTCGCGGATAACGCAGTGCTTAAAGTGACGCGAATAGAATCTGACGAAGATGTTCGTATTGCATTGGGCAACTTCATCACTTTATCAGATACAGATGATACCGATGGTTCGGAAGCGCGATTTATTCTGGTGTCGGGGTTACCTGTTGCCAGTAAGGTATTTATCGATGATGTAGAGCAAACCCCAGATGGCGATGGTAAATATGAAGTGCCCTTTGATCAACTCAGCCAACTGACTTTTCAATCGACACCAGAAAGTAACCTTGATTTTGCATTGACTATTGAAGGTAAAGTTGTTGATACCGCGGTGATTACGGATGCCGCGGGCGATCCCCAAACCGTCCAAGATGTGTTTATTACTCCAGCGGCGCAGCTTGAAGTGGCGTTAACAGGCGTTGCCGATGTACCTGATTTTGTGGTGGCTGATGACCCTGATGGTAGCCTCGACCCGGGTGATTGGCAGAAATTACCCACAGAGTTGGGGGTCGAAACCTTAATTTTAGAAGATGGCACCGCGACCCTGAATTTCGATATTGTCTCGGGAGAAGACGCGTTAAAACAATCGAGTGATAATTCAGAAACTGTAACTCTCGTTATTTCCAATATTCCTGCTGGTGTGCAGATATTTGACGCGACAGGTAATCCGCAAACTCTCACCTTTGTCGGTAATGACGCGAGTGGTCATCCGATGTACGAGGTGAATTTATCATCATTGCAGAGTATTAGCGTTGTTCCGCCATTGCACAGCACCGCGGATATCGAACTTAAAGCAACCTTGGTAACAACAGAAGATGATGGTGATCAGTTAACATCGGAAGGCACGATTAAAATCAATATTGCGCCAGTGATAGATGCCGTGGATTTTACTAAAACCACCTCAAACGGTGCGCTTGAAGATACCACAATCAATATTGATTGGCAGCCAACGGCGGATGAAGGCTTTATTGATAATCAGGAAGAGATTGTTGGCTTCAGTATTGATGCTATCCCGAGTGATTACACCTTGTTGATAGATGGTTTGGTGTTAGTACCACAAGCTGGTGGCGAGATTGTGCTGACGTCGGCACAAATTAGCACGCTACAATCAGGCGGTCAGCTACAGCTGCAAGCGCCACAAGATTCAGATCGCGATTTAACGCTCACAACCCGTTTAGTCATAGAGCAAACCGATCTTGATGGTGAGCCGACAGCCACCAAAGAGATCATCGGTAGTTTAGTGGTCGATATTCGTGCGGTTGTTGAGCCTGATGGCGTATTACAAGTTGAAGATAGTACAGGTACTGCGGTCAGCAGTTTGCAAAGTAGCGACCAAGGCGTCATTGATTTAAGTAACGGTGCTAACTCGCAAGGTCAGCTCAATTTTGTTGAAAACGACGCCCCCACACCGCAAGATTCTAGCGATGAAATCGTGCGAAAAGTGGTGATCAGTTTCCCCACAACGGACAGCAATGGTGACCCGTTACCTGAAGGTTTTGTGGTGGTGGGTGGCTTCCATGATGGGGAAGGGAATTGGGTTGTGCCAGAAAGCCAGCTCAATAACATTCAGATTGTTGCCCCGAGTGGCTATACAGGCACATTTGATTTAACCATTAGCGGCCAAGTGCAAGACCAAGGGGACAGTAACGCTGCAACAGGTATACCTGAAGGTGATACCAGCTCACGGGTACGATTTGATGATGTGCTTACCTTAGACTTCTCGCCGAACACTTCGGTAAATACTAATCAAGCGGGCACAATTGTAGTTAACAATGGCGTGATTACGGGTGATGAAGATCGCACCGTTGATCTGGGTGTTCAGCTTGGCAATATTGTGTCGGTTGCCGTTGATGGTAATCAAACTAACGATGTTTTCTCCTTGGTTATTCAAGCTAGTGATCTACCAAGTGGTGTCACTATTGGTGGCACTGAATTTGACTTTGTTAATGGTGAGTTCGTTATTCAGGTGCCGGTTGATCCAGCAACAGGGGAAGTCATATTAACAAGCGTGACATTAACTTTAGCGGAAGATTTTGCCGGTGATTTTGATTTCCCTGTGCGCTTGGTAACGACCGATATCACCAGCGGGGATGTGAATACTGAGAGCCTAACCTTGCAAGTACGCGTCGCCCCCATTGTTGATGTGCCGAATGAAGGTAACCCCGAATTTGATATTAATGTGGTGCAAACCGCTGGACTAGATGCTGGTAAGCAACCTATTAGTGAGACAGGGAACCCTGAAGTTATTTTAACGGATGGCGCCTACGAAGATGGCATTATCACGCTAGCGTTAGCGGCCACCTTGGCGGATATAAGCACCAGCCTAGATGAAGGCTTGGAAAGCGTTGAGCAAGCGACACTGTCGGTAGATGCAGCCCTCGGGGCATTTTTGGTGACCAATCCTGATGGCACTGTAACTCCGACCCAATCGATCACTGTCAGTAGCAGTGAGTTGGATGCCATTCAGTTCCAACCCTTTGAAGACTACAGTGGCCCTGTCAGTGTCTCCGTTGATGCTGTTGTCATTGATAATGTGACTTATGACTTAACGACGCCAGCAACAGCTTCTGATTCTGGCAATGTCATAACCAGTATTCAGTTTGATGTGATCCCCGTAAATGATGACGTTCAATTTAGCGGCACAGACCAAGTTATTGTTGGTGAAGAAGAGCAAGCGGGCGGCATATCCTTGGGCGCAGTGGCTTTTCAGCTTGATGATATTGATGGCTCTGAATCTATGGTGTCTGTGCTCATAACCAATGTGCCAGATGGTTTCTTGATTGGTTCTCCTGCCCGTAATTTAGGCGATGGCGAATGGAAGGTGACGGTTCCCGCCAATAGTACTCGCTTTGATTTATCGGGGATTAATCTGATCCCGCCGAAAGATTTTAGTGGTGATGTCGAACTGGGGATCACGGTTTTTACCAAAGAAAATTTATTAAGTGAGGTTGCCGAGAAAAGCACAACCGTGAACCTGACTGTCACGCCAATTGGGGATCGAGTCGACAGCGATATCACTACAGTTTATCAAGGAACAGAGAGCGCCAGCATTACCCTTGAGCTCAATGTAGAAGCGCGAGACAAGCAAGACAGTGTCAATCCGCCAGTGAGTAATGTCACAGAGAATCCACCAGAGTCGCTATTGGTGACCATATCGAATGTGCCTGATTCCAGTACCTTTGAAGTACCGACCAACGGAACGGCGGTCAACCTTGGCGGTGGTGTATGGCAATTTGAAATTGCGTCGACGCAGCTCGATAGTTTGGTGTTTAACCCAGTGAATGCCAACGGAGAGATAGTACTGGCGGTCAATATTCGCGGCGTTGATAACGGCGTTGCAGCGGAAGATAGCTTGGCAACCAATCAAACTCTAACCCTGAATCTGACGGCTGAAAACGATGCGCCCATTAATGTCGTACCCACAGGACCGTTGTCAGCTGACGAAGATCTTCCCCTGACCATCTCAAACATTGTTATCACCGACGTGGATGCTCGGGAGAATAATGGTGACATAGCCGTGGCATTGAATGTGAACAATGGCTTGCTCACCCTACTCGATACCACTGACATTATTGTCACAGGGCAGGGTACGGGAGCACTGCAGATTACAGGGCAAATTGATGCTATTAATACTGCGCTTGCTGTGGGCTTAAGCTACCAAGGTAATCCAGATTTTCATGGCAATGACACGCTGACGGTATTCACCAACGACAACGGAAATACAGGGACTTCAGGACCACTGACAGACACCAAAACGGTTGATATTACCGTCCAACCTAAACCCGATATTCCGACACTCACATTAAATCGTCCACAAACAGCAACGATAACCGCGGCGACTGCCACCTTGATCCCGCTGCTAGGCTTAATGGCCGCCGTGGCGAATCCTGTTTCTGATGAACTCACTATTGTGGTGAGTGGCTTAAACGGCGGTGTGCTGGTGGACAGCAATGGTGATCCACTAGGAACAACGATTGATGCGAACAGTACACGATTAACGCCCGCAGAACTGACAGAACTGCATATTAGTGGCCTCAGTGCCGGGGCAACAGCGCTGTCAGTGCAGGCACAATCAAGCGTTGGTGGAGAGGCTGAAGTCTCGGTGAATACAATTGAACTCAATATCACGGTGGAAGCCAGTGATGATTTAGCGGTAGGGGCGACAGCGTCACCCGATGGAAACGTGGTGATAGGTGGCGACGATCCTGAAACGCTAACGGGAGGCAGTGGTAGCGATATTTTAGAGGCCGCTGGTGGTAACGATATCCTGATTGGTGGTTTGGGCGATGATATTTTAACGGGCGGCAGTGGTGATGATTTATTTTTGTGGCGCAGCGAAGATATTGCCGCGCATACCGACGAGGTCACTGATTTTGAATTGAATAGTGATCAACTTGATATCTCTCAGATCTTGGATGATCAAAATAGTGATGGTTTAGGGTTAGATGATCTACTGGCAAGTATTACCGCGAGTGGTGATAACAGCGCACTCAGCCTAGATGTGAATACCAGTGGTGGCGGTACGCAGGTGATTAACCTTTCAAGTGTTGGTTTATCAGACTTAGGGCTTGCAAGTGGAGCAACAAGTGAAGACATCATTACTCAGTTGTTTAATCAACAAGCATTCAAATTAGATTAATACCAATGCGGGTAAATGACTATCGATTGAGATTGGTCTTCTTGTTCAGCAGGTTAGCGAAATCTTTCGTGTTAGTTTTTTGTCAAAAACATCTGTAGAGGCGTACTAATCTTAATGAGTACGTTACCATGAATATCCATGGTGAATATTTGAGCATTTATAGGGTAACTTGATGAATCTTGAGCAACTTAGTGCATTTGTAGCTGCAGCCGATACAGGTTCATTTAGTGCTGCGGGGCGACTTGTTAAAAAAACGCCAGCCGCGATCAGCCAGCTTATTGCCAATTTAGAGATCGATTTTAACTTATCACTTTTCGATCGTACGGGCCGCTATCCATCACTGACCAGTGAAGGTTTGTCTTTATATGATTACGCTAAGCGTATTGTTGATCTCAGTGCCGATATGGAACGCAAGGTAGCAAGTTACCACAAGCAACAAGAAGACCTAGTGACAATAGGGATTGAAGGCTGTATCAGTCATTTTGTAATTCCTAATCTATTAACTTCTTTTAGTAAGCACTTTCCCGAGGTGAGGTTGAAAGTTACGAATTTAGATTCCAACTTACTTCGCCGTGCCGTAAGCGAAGGCTCAATTGATATTGGGATTGGCTTTTGGGATATGAAAGAAAACCTTGATTACCAAAGTTACACTCTCAAGCCGATTGATACCACAGTTGTGGTTTCGCCTAAACATGCTTTAGCAGGGAAAAGAGTGACCTTTGATGAGTTATGTCATCAACGCCAATTACTCTTACCTGTTAACCGCTCTTATGATTCGGCTATTTTGAGTGTTAATCGCTGGGAAATGGATAATCTACCTGATTTGGTCGCAGGGGTTGAAGCTGGAATGGGGTGGTCTGCCTTACCCTATATTTGTGTCCAAGATGCGATTAAAAATGGGACGCTGGTTGAGTTAAGAGACGTTGATTTTGGTCGTAGCACTGAAGCTATCTATATTGAAATGATGAGCTCAAAGATGACACCGCCAGGTCCTGCAACATGTTGGCTGAAAGACACAATCAGTGAGATGAGCCTGAACGCTGAGAACGAGTAACCGACTTCCTATATCCGCTCATCGCTTTTCATCAGCCACGCCCAAGTTGTTCCTTGGGCATGGCTTCAGCGCTGTCTCTGTATCGATATTATCTAGGTATTGCCTCTGCTTTGCTTAGACACTAGCTCAGACATTAGCTTAGCTAGTGTTTAGCCACTGTTTAAACATCGTAACGCTTGGTGTTTATTCAGAACCGTCACTGCTAGCGTTTAAAGTGTTAAGCCGTAGCTTCTGTCTTCTGGCTTTCCTTGGTTGTACGCGCCGCTAATTTGTTGGCGAGCGAATGCAGTTCAGGCAGCATACGATGGATTAAGTGTAATTGCTGTAACACCATGCGTGCAGAGGTACAGTCTTCATCACGCCACTGTGCTAAACGTTGCTCTAACTCATTGTCGCAGTCTGGTGCTGAAGCACAAACGTTGCCTGCCAGTTGGGTAGATAAGCAATCTAGCTGAGAGTGAATATAACGGTGAGCTTGTGCCACTAGCTGGTGGGTATATTCTTCATCTAAACGGGTTCTATGCGCACCTAATGCCGAAATGTAGCTCAACATGGCATGGTTTAGCGTTAAGAAGCGGAAACACTCATCGGTTGCCATGCGGTAACGTCCGGGTTCTGCCAGCATATTACTGATAGCAGTGCTGAGTTGTGCATCGGTATTGTGAGCATCGCGTCGAGACACACGGTACTGCAAACTGTCTTTTTTACCGATTCGATACTGACCGATGATCTGACCTAGATAATCGCGATTAGCGGTGATCGCCGACGACATGACATTATGTAGTCGATTCGCTTGCCAGTCGGGTAGAATATAACTCACCGCTAATACCGCCAGTAAACAGCCAAGTAAAGTATCCCCCAAGCGAGGCAGAATTACCGCATAGCCTTCACCCAGTTGGTTGAAACAAAAGAGCACCAGTAGTGTGATAAAGGTTGTCGCTAAACCGTAACGAACGGTACGAAATGCAAAGAAAAGCACGCCAGCCAGTACCATGAGTACCAGTTGTCCTTCTTGTCCTGGGAATAAATAGAGCAGTGGAATACCAATGAGCAAGCCCGCTAACGTCCCCGCAACCCGCTGAACCAGTTTTTGGCGGGTGGCACTGTAATTGGGTTGGCAAACAAATAGCGTGGTTAACAAGATCCAGTAACCACGTTCTAGATCTAACGCTTGAATACAGCCATAACCAACTACCAGTGCGATAGCCATCCGCAAGGCATGACGAAATAATATCGAGTCTGGTGTAAATTGACCGATAAAACGCTGCCACAACTCTTTCATGCTGCGCGCTTCGGTGTCAGCCAATTCAATATCATCACCTGTTTGAGCCACATCAGGGTTACTGACATTTGAGAGCTGGCGCTCAACCGTCGCAAGGTTGTTAAACAGGTATTCCAGTTGGCTCAGAAATACTCGCCACTCAGGATTTTTCTGCGCTTTAAGATAATTCAATGACTCTTGCAGTTCGTCCAAAGCACGTACGCTTTCCGCGCCATGTCGATACTGTTTTCCCATGGATAAAGCTTGCGATATTTCACGACAGGCATTGGCTTGCGATGTAAGTAAGCGTTGGAAGCGAAACAGTACGTCACTGCGATGAAACGCCGCAGCGAGATCTTGGTAGCGATAATGGGATGAGCTGGCACGTTCGTGAATGTCTTGCGCTAAAAAGTAGATTTTTAAGAATTTATCGCCCGTTTGGTTTGGTTGTCCTCGACGTGCACGGTGAAGCAGTGTGGCTTTGGCATTATTTAAAGCTGTAACAACACGGGCATTTTTACTGGCTGCTTCAAGGCGCAGTGGCTGAGGTACCATGTCTAAGACTGGCTCAAAGAGCTTACTTTTACTGTCTAAGTAGTGTGCGAATTCATTGAATACGCCTGATAAACTTTGTTGTACGGGCTGATTAGGCCACAGTAATTGCCATGTCAGCGACAGCATGCCGTACCAACTTGCACCAGCAATCAGTAACGCAGGTTGATACCAAAGGTTTGGGCTGTTTTCAGCGCCGAGCATGGTGTATACCGCTAATAACAGCGAAGCAAACGCAATGCTGGCGTAACGTGCCCCCATCGCCCCTAGCATGATGAAGCCAAAGGTTGAAATAAATAAACCAATCGCGAATAGCCAAGGTGTGTCGAACAATAGTTCGATAGACAGCGAGGCAATCAAGAAACACACCAGCGTCATGCTTTGCGCTTTAATCCGTCCGCGAAGATTATCATCGGTTTCAGCCAAGGCTGACGCGATAATACCTAACACCAAAGGCGTTACAGCCGTATTAGCTTCCCAATACCAACAGGGTAGTGCTACACCAACCAGTGCAATCAATACACGAATGCTGTAGTTAATACGGTCGTTGGCCCAATAGCGGCCTAATGTTAGTTTGAAGCGGCTGTTCTGCATGGTTTTGATGAGTTCTTATTCGTAATGAAGAAAGGTTACACAACAATTCATTGTGCCGATCATGTTTAGCGCAATAAAGAGGGCAAATATATCAAATATAGGGGCTTTTTGCTTTTTTTCAGCATAAAAACCGCATGAAAAATGCAAGTATTTGATGGTCGAGATGAGGTATTTAGTCAATTTTAGGTCAGAAGGCTATGGTGAAGTCTGAGTTCTTGGTAATCTCTAGTTCCGTTATATACCCAACAGCTAGTATTAAATACTGGATGTGAAATTTCACGCCGTGCGTGTAATGACTCAGTGTTTCAGAGGACAGGATGAGATTAAGTGCCAACTGGTTTGCCCAATGGTTAGTACAAGGCGACTTTTACAGTATCGAATTGCAAGAAAATAGCCTAATTCTTGATAGTCAAACTGAAACCGAAGTAATCCTATTCGATGAATGGGATGGGGCGATTTCTGTGCATCGTGGCGTGATGTGGGGCTCTCTCGAATTAACATCAGCGGATCAGCAATATTGCTGGACCATACATGGTTTGCCTTGGCGTCATTGTAAAGTATTCGCGAATTACCTGCTGGGTGCTTACCGTCAGTGGGCACATAATCGCGTTGATAAATTAGATGCTGCAATTCCCCAAATGATGACCCAAATTCAGTCTTTCACGAAACAGAAAGGCTATTTACGCCGCTCAGATCATGTTGCGTTACATAATGCTTTGAACAAGCAGTTAGCGGAGACAGAGCTAACGTCTGAACTGGCGATGGCATTTCGTCCACATGCACTTGAAACTATCGCGCCTTGGTTAGACGATAACCAAGAGTGGGTGGTGCAAACTAACAGCGAATGGCTTGAATCGGAATCTGAAAAGTGGGCATCATGGTTCGATCAATTTGAATCCTCCCCGTTAAATCCCTCGCAACGCGAAGCTGTACTGATTAATCAAGATCATAACCTTGTTCTTGCTGGGGCCGGCACGGGGAAAACCAGTGTGTTGGTGGCGCGTGCTGGCTATTTAATTGCCGATCAGCAAGCGCACCCTGAAGATATTTTGATGCTGGCATTTGGCCGTAAAGCCGCAGATGAAATGCGTGAACGCCTAAGTACCAAAGTGAATAATGCCATCAAGGTTGCGACATTTCACAGCTTAGGTACGCAAATCATTCAAGCTGTGGAAGGTGAGCGTCCCAATCTTTCTCCCTTAGCATTGGATGACAAAGCACGCGCAGCATGGATTGGCGCAATGCTAAAAAGCCAGTGGCAAAATGCCGCATCAAGTAAGCGTTGGCAAAAGCACCTAACACAGTGGCGTATTCCCGGCTTTAAAGCTGATAATTCATTAGAGCAACAGGCGAGCAATGAGCAGCTTATCGCTTGGGTATGGCGACATATTGAGTTACTCGGCCAACGTAGTGGTGTGAAGAAAGCCGAATTAATCGAGACGATTGAGCAAAGTGATAAAGAAGCCTCTCATGGCAGAATGAAATCAGAGCTGGCACTGCTTTGGCCATGTTTTCGGGCCTATGAACAGCATTTGAAGACCAATAAAGAAATCGATTTTAATACCATGATCCAGCTGGCAACTGAATATGTGGCAGATGGAAAGTTTGTACCACATTGGAAGTTTATCATGGTAGATGAATACCAAGATATTTCACCGCACCGTTTAGCGTTAATTGAAGCCTTGTGTAAAAGCGATGTGAAAGGTGCAGGTAACGCGACTTTGTTTGCTGTCGGTGATGATTGGCAGGCCATTTACCGTTTTGCGGGTGCAGATGTGAACCTGACAACGGGCTTTGAAGAACGTTTTGGTGATTGCCACATTACGCAGTTAGAAACGACGTATCGCTTTAACAGTATGATTGGTGAAGTCGCGAATACGTTTATTCAGCAAAACCCAGAGCAAGTGACTAAGTCGCTCACCAGTTTTAAAAAGCAAAAGCGCAAAGCGGTGACCTTGTTATGCCAAGATTTGCTAGAACAGGAATTGGTACAGTTGGCCAGCCAGCATGAAAAGCCAGTTTCTGTTTTATTGCTCGGTCGTAATAATAATCAACGTCCTGAACACTTGAGTCGTTGGCAAGAAAAATGGCCACAACTGAATATTCAATTTATGACCTGTCATGCCAGCAAAGGGCGAGAAGCTGATTACGTGTTTATTATTGATGTGAATAAGGGCATATTCCCCGCGCCAGATCGTGAGACGGGTTTAGCGGCTAGTTTGCAAGCGCGTAATGAAGCTTTTAGTGATGCAGAAGAACGCCGTTTGTTTTATGTGGCGTTAACGCGTGCGAAAAAACATGTGTGGGTCTGTGCGGATCAAGACAAAGTATCGCCGTTTGTACAAGAATTGATAGATGACAGTTATTCGGTGCTGAATAAAATTAAGCGCACTAAAAAAGCAAGTTAGTGCATTAGCAATACAGACAAGATAAAAGCCTTCTCATTGCATCAGCAAGAGAAGGCTTTTGGGTATTTACTCTTTATGATTAACCGCTGAAGGGGTTAACCCACACGCTCAGCAAGGTAAGCGGCATAATCAGGAATTTCAATTTCCACTTCATTATCAAGTAGTGGTGAAGTGATCAGGAAGTTGGCACTGGCACGATTAGTCGCAACAGGTACGTTCCAAACGCCTGCAATACGTAATAATGCTTTGACATCAGGATCGTGTGGTACGGCATTTAATGGGTCCCAGAAGAAAATCATTAGATCAATTTGCCCTTCTGAAATCATGGCGCCTAATTGTTGATCGCCACCCATAGGGCCGCTGATCATACATTTTACCTCTAGCTCGACTTCCTTTGAAATCATGTAGCCTGTGGTGCCAGTTGCAAACAAATTATGCTCACAAAGTTTATCTTTGTGCTCTGTAGCCCAACGCAATAAGTGTTTTTTGTAGTTATCGTGAGCGACCAAAGCGATGTTCTTGCGACGTTGCATAGTGCGTGTTGTTATTTGCATAAATGCACCTAGTTCCTTTCTGTGACGGAATCATTTCACCTATTATTGTTATCTGTTAGGTATGAACGATTACTTCTCTAGCCAATTGTTGATATATCTAATGATATAGCAGGGTATTAATACCAGAGCGTCCTCTCTTCCTACAAGGCAAATACTCAAGAATCATGAACTTGTAATATATTTTTGTCGATTAGGATGAGCATGAATGAGATCACCGTTTAATTTGGTGATCTGACACATGAAATACAGGGCGAAACTCTGCAGGTGATAACGAATTGGTAATCGTATCCTCAGGCAGGTGATTGGGAGTTAATGCTTCAATTTTAGGTGCAAGGTCAATATTACTTGGTTTACCTTCTAAATAACGTACTGCTTGGTCGACAGAGAGTTTTGCTTGTTGCGCCATTTTATCCGTTGGTGAAAATAGAATCTTTTCACGCAGCAGCCCACGGTATACGCCATGGCTGAGATAGGTTGATACAATCTTAATCTTGTCGGTTTTATTGTTGGTACGTAATTCACTGATGGCGACTTCGGCTGCCACGGCGCCGCCAACGATATAATCAATGTCAGCGTGGTTATCAAAAAGCTGCTGGATCAGATCGCGTTGAAGCTCTTTACTGTTATCTGCCCATAATGTCGTTACCACCTCGATGTCTGAGCCAAAAACAGCATCGTTAAAACCGTCGGAAACAGGTTTAGTACCGCCGCGACGTTTTGGCCCTGGTAACCAAGCAACTTTAACTTTGCCACTGCCTTTTGGGTGGCGTTTTGCTAAAAAGTCACCGGTTTGTTTACCCATGTAATACCAATCAACCCCCACACGTGCCTTGATTGTTTTACGGATATTAGGGTCGTTAAAATCAAGGTCGTTAGTCATGGCAAATACCGGAATATCACCCGTCAGGCCAGATAGAATACCGTTATATGCATCGCGATCGACCGTGCCTAAAATAATGGCATCGGCTTGCCATTTTTTGCAGGCAGTTAGCTGGCTTTGTTGTTTTTGTAATTGTGGGTATCCACCGGCCTCAAAAACATTGAGTTCAATACCTAACTGTTTGGCTTGCTGAACCATGCCATAGTTAATCGACAGCCAGTAAGAATCTTTAAGATGAGGGTAAACCGCACATATTTTCCACGGTTTTAGCGCGCGAGTCAGTGGCTGGTAGTCGATAGCAACACTAATGGCATCAGGTGAAAATGGTGGTGTATGACTAAGCACTTCACGCGCATAAACGGTTTTTACCCCCAAAGAGAAGGAAATAAACAGAAACAATAGGGATATTAACGGTATTTTTCGCATGGTAGATAGCATCTAGGCCTAAATCACTGGCAAAATAGTATATCTCTATTCTATGGCGTCAGCGCCATAATTGCACATTGAAAGATAAGTGGTTAGTCATATGGCGTTCACTCGAAACGGTATTGGTCAAAAACTCCTCTGGGCCTTCTCTGCAATGGCGGGGTTGATGATTATTGCTGTATTAATTGGTGTGGCTGGTTTTTCGTTTGTAGCCAAAACAGAGCGAACAGTAATTAACTCTGCTGTTCCTGCGCTGGTGGAAGCACGTCAGCTTTCTGATCTCAGTACCCGCATTATTTTCTCAGCTCAAGTTTTAGCCCAAGCGAAAGATGAGCAAGATCGTATTAGGCAAGGCCGCGCGTTAACCATTCACATGGAATCATTAAAACAAAGCCTCAGTGCGCTAGAACGTTTTTCTTTTGAGCCAGAATTGATGACTCGCTTGGATGACAATATTAAAAAAATTGTCGAAAATCTTGCGATGCTGGGCTTGTTGGTCGGTCGTCAAATAGAGCTCCAAGAACTGGTTGATCAATTAAATAATAAAATGAGTTCGGCGACCTCACAAATTGATGCATTGTCACAATCACAAGTGTCAAATGCCAACACCATTGCAGTCGCTAATGTATCCCGTATTTATGATTTGATTGCGAAAGAAAAGACGAATGATGTTTACAAAGCGCTTGATAGTTTAGTTGAAGTCGACATGGATTTAACTGAGCGCCTTTTTGAGTTGCGATTTTTATCTTTGCAAGTGATTAATATGCTCGATGATTCGATGCGATTAGATGATCCTGCAGGGCTAAATGTTCAACAAAAACGCTTTAGTCATGCAGCGAAGGTTATTCAGAATCGCGTTAAATCCGTAGAAGATCCAAGCCGCTCAGTGCAATTGACCAAACTCGCAGCGACCTTAGATGAAGGTGAGTTGTTATTTGAAAATTTACATCTGTTACTGAAAGCTAAGCAAGATGTAGAGCGAATGGCTCAGCAGAACTTGGCTTTATTTCAACAAGTGAACAGTACCGTTGACGATATTATTACAACGGCAAATCATAATACGGTACAAGCCGTAACCACAGTTGATAAGACGTTAACCGCCGCCCGCAATAGCTTAATCGGTATTTCAGCTATTGGTATGTTGGCTCTCGTATTGATCATGTGGCGCTTTGTGTATGCCAAAGTGATTCGCCGTATGAACGAATATAACCAAGCACTATTGTCGCTAGCGCGTGGTGACTTAGATATCAAGCTAAGGGTAACAGGCGATGATGAGCTAGCTGAAATGGGACGGGCGATTATGGTTGCGCGTGACACCGCTTACGAGCGTCATCGCCTTGCTCAAGTGGAATCAAAGATTCGTTTTGAATTGCAACAACATAAAACGAGCCTTGAGCGTTTGGTTGCAAAACGGACCGGTGAGCTAGAGAAAACAAATGCGAAGCTGAATCAAGAAGTAGACAACCATGCTAAAGCGCGGATAGAAGCCGAAAAAGCCAACCGTGCAAAATCAGCTTTTCTTGCCACCATGAGCCATGAGATCCGCACCCCCATGAATGGTGTCTTAGGTACGGCGTCATTACTAGCCGATACTGGCCTTGATGATAAACAGTCTAAGTACCTTGCCGTGATTAACCGCAGCGGTGAAAACTTGTTGGATATTCTTAATGACGTGCTGGATTACTCTAAAATTGAAGCGGGTCATTTAGACATTCGTCTGAGTGATTTCTCGTTGTGTGAGCTGTTGTCAGATGTTAATAACTTGCTGGAACACCGTGCTCGTACTAAAAAAATCCGTTTAGTGACGCATGTTGATAACTACATGAATGATCATTGGGTGGGGGATGTCACTCGTATTCGCCAAGTGCTTGTTAATTTGGTTGGTAATGCGATTAAGTTTACCCACCAAGGTCAAGTGAGCGTTAACGTGGGCATGCACCCAGACATGCCTGATGAAGTGATGTTTCAAGTACAGGACTCTGGTGTCGGTATTGCAGAGCAAGAGCAAGACGGTTTATTTACCGCATTTCACCAAGCCGAAGATGGACGAAAAACGGTAGGTGGAACTGGGCTTGGCTTAGCCATCAGTAAACGTATTGTTGAAGCGATGGACGGTGAAATTGGCGCCGATTCTACGGTATCGGTTGGTAGCTGTTTTTGGTTTTCGATCCCACTAGAAGAGGGAGAAGAAAGTGATTGCGAGTTATATCAGCAGCAAAATGTACAGCCAGCACATGTGTTATTGGTTGAAGATAACCCGGTAAACAGCATGGTTGCTGAAGGCTTCTTAACACGGCTTGGGCACAGTGTTGTGACCGCGATGGATGGTAAACAGGCGGAAACTATTTATCATCAGCAACAGTTCGATTTGGTCTTTTTAGATATTAATTTACCTGATACCGATGGCGTTACCTTACTGGCGCGAATGCGTCATATTGAAGCTAGTAATAAAGAAGCACAGCATGGTAGCGATACGTTAGTGACGGGGATTACATCGAAAGTAACACCTATGGTCGCTTTCTCTGCGCATGTTTTTCGTGAAGAGGTTGAAGGGTATTTAGCCGCGGGTTTTGCTGGCTTCTTGCCAAAACCAATCGTCGAGAAAGAACTACGAGAGATACTACATCAAGTCTTGCCTGGATCTACGCGGGTGAATCCAGCTCTAAATATTAAAGAGCATGGCTGTAACCAGCATCGTCATGCACTGAACGATGCCGTTCATAGTGAAGCGATGACGGCAGCTGTGCCTAATCATGTAATTTTAAACCAAGAGATAAATATGCCTGACGCGAATGATATTGCAGATGATTACGCCGCCATTGCGGATGCTCAATGGTTAGATAGCAAAGTACTCGGAAGCGATTTGAAAGTCTTGGGTGAAGTGCAAGTGAAGCGCCTTATTCATCTCTTTACTGATTCATCGAGTGAAACACACAGTAAATTGGAAGATGCGTTTAAAGCAAATGACGCTGCACTGGTCACAAGCCTTGCGCATAACTTAAAAGGTGCAGCAGGCACTATGGGGTTAATGCGGCTATATAAGCACTGTCTATATTTTGAAAAAGTAGGTAAATCAGGCTCGCTTACACTGCTTTCATTAGATGAGTTAGCCGATACATTCGCAGGGTCGATTACTGAGCTGAAAGCGGTATTCGCACCAGACGAGTAAACAAGAACATACTTACCTGCATTATCATGGCTGAGTATTAGCTCTGTGGCGAATATTTAGCAGGCAAATAAGGGCTGGGTCGTATAACGCGATCCAGCCCTTATTTTTATTATTCTGTTGATGGAATTATTAATGGCGTGATCTGTTGAACAAAAATCACTCTAATAGGTGGATACACTGCTTTTGAAATAAATAACCACATAATCACTATAAATAAGCATTTATTTCATGTAAGTTGAATAAAAATTCAAATAAAATTATCCATCATGGAGAGATACGATGAAAAAGATGTCTGTAACTTTGCTGTCGGCGGCAATTCTATCTGCGGTTAGTCTGAGCGCGAATGCCTGTACTGGGCTTATTGTCGGTAAAGGCGCATCAGTTGATGGCAGCATTATGATTGCGCGTAATGAAGATTTTGGTATTAATAACTGGAACAAGCATTTAACGCACCGTTCAGCACAAAAAAATGAAGCTGGAGAGTGGAAATTAGGCAATGGCCTAGTTGTCCCTATGCCAAAGCAATTTTATGCATATTCTGCCATTCCTGATTGGGATGCACATACGGTTGATAGCCAAGGTAAGTATTACGAAGAGCGTGGTATTAACGAATATAACGTGGCTGTATCAGCAACAACCAGTGCTGAAGTGAATGACAATGCGAAAAAAGCGGATCCGTTAGTTGAGAATGGCATTATTGAAGCTGTGATCCCAACACTGATTTTGCCTCAGGTGAAAACAGCAAAAGAAGGGGTTGAGCTACTGGGTAAATACATCGAGCAATATGGTGCTGGTGAAGGTAACAGCCTATATATTGCGGATGTGAATGAAGCATGGCTCGTAGAGATTGGTTCTGGTCACCACTGGATTGCGGTAAAAGTGCCTGATGACAGCTATGCGATGATAGCAAATGGCTTACGTGTTCATGGTGTTGATCTAAACAGCAAAAATGTACTGCATTCTCAAGACCTAATGACATTTGTTAAACAACATAAATTACTCGAAAAACCGAACGCGAAGTCATTTAACTTTGCTAAGGCATTTGGTGTAATTGGTGATGTTTACAATATTGACCGTGAGTGGCTAGGGCAAGAAATGCTGTCTGCCTCTAAACAACAAGCAACTCGCCAAGCACAGTACCCGCTGTTCTTGAAACCAGACCAAAAAATCTCGGTTGCTGATGTGGCAAACGTATTAGGTGCAACGTACGAAGGCACGCAGCTTGAAGATAAAGGCGAACGTCCAATGCGGGTTGAACGCCAGCTTGAATCGCATATCATCCAATTGCGCCCGAATATGCCATCAGAACTGCAAGGCTTGATCTGGCAGAGCTTTGGGGTGCTGTCTGAGTCTGTATTAGTGCCGCTATACACCAGCCTAGAAGAATACCCAGTCGCGTATCATACAGGGACAGACACTTATTCTGATCAATCGGCATACTGGCAATTCCGCAGCTTAACGGCACTGGCAACAGCCAACCAAGAGAAATACTTGCCGATGCTGAAAGCAACCTGGGATAAAGAAGAAACCAAGCTATACAAGCAAGTTAGCAGCTTGGATATGACGCTAAAATCGCTCTACAAATCAGATAAGCAAGCCGCGTTAAATATGGCATCTGATTACTCGTACGGTCAGTTGCAGCGTACGCTGTCGATGGCAACAGATATCCGCTACAAAATGATGACTGATCTGACTAAAAGCACCGAGAAAAAATACACAGATGAAGAGTTCAAAAAGATCATGAGCTTGTAATTTACGGCGTAATGCATTTTTGATTGAGCTTACAATAGGCTCCTAACGTATTTAGGAGCCTTTTTTGATCTTACTAGAGCGAGAATATAATCGCTATATGCCTTAGGCTAATATAACTTCTGGCTCGATGGTGAAATGACGTATAAATAATAAGGTTATTTATGCAAGCGAAAGAATGATTTATAATACGTTGAATCAATTACTTGGCTAAATGGAATTGCATGCTTGATATTGTTCAACTTCACGCCGACATATCACCCAGAATGTCGGTGGATATTGCCCACTTTATGGCGCATAAGGGTCAGAAGGTGGGAATACTCGGCCCGAACGGCTGTGGTAAATCAAGCTTTATCAAAGCCATGTTGCAGTTTATTCCAGCCAAGAGCCACAGTTACTTTATTGATGGGAAAGATGCTCACCAGATGTCACGGCGAGAATTAGCCGAGTATCTCGCGTTAGTGCCGCAACATATCCCTGAACTCGCCTTTTCTGCGCGTTATTTTATTGAGTTAGCTTGTCCTAATCCTACCCGTAAAGCTGTTGACGATATACTGTCTCAACTCGGCCTGCTCCATTTGGCTGATAGCCAATTAGATCAGCTATCAGGTGGTGAGCGGCAACAAATATACCTAGCACGAGCTCTGGCTCAGCAACCGCAAATATTATTACTTGATGAGCCAACCAATCATTTGGATGTGGCGAATCAACTCTGCATGCTCGATACCATCGAAACACTTCCCCAGACCTGTATTTTGGTTTTACACGACATTAATTTGGCCGCACGCTACTGCGATTATGTTTACATGATGAAGCAGGGGCGGTTGGTGTGCCATGGTAAGCCAAATGCCATTATGACCAGCGAAAATATACAGGCAGTCTTTGGATTAACCATGATTACCGACCGCCATCCGAAGGCTGATTGCCCCCGATTTACTTATCAATTTTGAGTTAATAATGAAAAAAAGCGTTTTACTATTATTGGCAATAGTGTGCCTAACGATGACTTCTGCCTTTGCTAAGGATACACAAGGTATAACCGTCGATGTTTGTGGACAGCCCGTTACGTTTCCCACTAACCCTAAACAGGTGATCGTGCACGATATTAATATGACAGAGATGATGCTGACGCTGGGGCTAGATGATCGTATCAAAGCAATCAGCGGTATTAGTGGCTGGTATAAAACGTCAGAACGATCGCAAGTGCTGCTAAAGCGTTACCATGAAATTTCCCCAAAAAGTCCAACATTAGAAAATATCTTAGTACAAAGCCCTGATATGTTTTTTGCTGGTTGGAATTACGGTATGCGCATGGGGGGAGAAGTAACACCTCAATCATTAGCACGTTTTAATATTCCCACGTATATCTTGAGTGAATCCTGTATCCATCAAAACAAAGCTAAAAATGTAGGGGCGGCAGCGGAAAATCAAGCGGCCAATATTGCACTGCTTTATAACGATATTTCAAACTTAGGCAAAATTTTTCAGGTGGAAGATAAAGCACATCAAGTGATTGCAGATTGGAAGAAAACATTAGAGCGAATTCAAATAGAGCAGAAGGCTAAGCAAGTGAAGCCCTTGAAGGTGTTTGTATATGACTCTGGTGATGATAAACCCTTTACTGCGGGGAAATTTGGTATGCCAACCGCGTTAATATCAGCGGCAGGTGGTAAAAACATTGCGGATGATATCGAAGCCAGCTGGGGAACAATTCCGTGGGAAATCGTTGCTGCCCGTAACCCTGATTTAATCATTATGGTTGATTATAATCAGCAGACATCGCAAGACGTGATGGCGAAGTTAAGAGCGATACCCGCGGTAGCAAACACAGCAGCGGTGATAAATAATCAGATCATTACATTAGGCTATGAAGCGTTAACGCCTGGCCCTGCTAATATTCATGCGGTTGAGGTGATTTCAGCTCAGATAAATGCAATGCACCAGTCAAAACAATCGCATTAAGTATGACTGTTCATTACTGTTTTCTTGTTGTTAGTTTAGCGATTTCTGTGTTTCTCTGTGCGTTACTTGGCGCTGTACCCACAACCGCTAATGATGTTCTGTCAGCTTTTGTTGGTTTGATAGATCGAGAGTCGTTAAATGGGATCGAGTTGATTGTCGCAGAGTTGCGTTTTCCTCGGCTTATATTGGCGATATTAACGGGGGGCGGTTTAGCTATATGTGGCTTAGTGCTGCAAAAGTTAACGCGCAATCCACTGGCAGACCCATTCCTGTTTGGTTTATCTGCAGGGGCATCAAGCGGGGCGGTGGCGTGTATTGTGCTCAATATTACTGTGATGGGTATGTTCAGTTTACCGGTTTTTGCCTTTTGTGGTGCGATGCTTGCGCAGTTAATGCTTCATACTTTAACAAGCCAAAACCAATGGCACCCCGAACGGGTGGTATTAGCGGGTTTAATCGTAAATAGCTTGTTTTCCGCTATAACGGGCTTTTTGATTTTCTCTGGGGATCAACGCACCGCACAATCCGTCTTGTTTTGGTTAATGGGGGGACTGGGCCTTGCTAAGTGGTCGATTTTGCCCATTATTGCCTTGGTGGTCGCGGGCTGTTATGCAGTGATTTATTCTCAGCAAAGAAGCATAGATCGTTTGATGACAGGTGATGAACTGGCTGCTTCAATGGGAGTGAACGTTCAGCGTACCCGTAAAGGTTTATTTGCTATTGTTGCGTTGCTAACTGCCACCCTAGTGGCTTGGACGGGCACGATTGGTTTTGTCGGCTTGATCATCCCTAATATTGTGAACAGGCTGGGGGTTTATCGGATTCAACATCAATTGCCAATTTGCTTTTTATTTGGTGCTATTTTTCTTGTATGGGCGGATGCAGGTGCAAGAGCATTGTTGCAGCCACAAGAATTACCAATCAGCATGATTACTTCGTCAGTCGGCGCTTTTGTCTGCTTAACCTTGATTGTTAGCCGCAAGTTATAGATGTATTAGTATGACTAAAAAATGTCTTATGGTAGTCTGCCGCCATAAATTTTCCATTATTAATGGCAACGAAGAAAGCGAATGAAACGCACATTAACAACGGCGGTATTAGCCGCATTATTACTAAGTGGCTGTGCTGCTCCACAGAATAATAGTGATGATATGAAAACGGCACATATTGCTAAAGTTCAATCAGAAATGAAGGCTTATCCGAAAGCTAGCGCAGGCATGACCCGCCATGTGTTTATTCTGGAACCATTAGCGAACGAAGAAGAGCGTTTAGTTGAAATCGTGATCAGCAAAACGTTAAAACTTGACTGTAACAACTACATGCTACCAAGCGCTTTAGAGCGTAAAGTTGCTCAAGGTTGGGGTTACCCTTATTACCGTTATGATGCCAATATTGAAAATATGGTTGGCACATTAATGGCGTGTCCGAAAGGTAAGGCTAATGTTGAGAAAACCGTTCGAGCACCACGTAGCGAACTATACCGCTACAACAGCAAATTACCTGTTGTGGTATATGCGCCTGAAAACTTAGATGTGTCTTACCGTGTATGGCAACCTGAAGTGAAAGTTGCGACTCAAAAGTAATGCTGTCATGCATTGATTGACGCTAGTTGTATTCACGTTAGCAGTGTTGCTGTTTACGGCAAGCTCTCACGGTCAGAAAAGCCCCATCCTCATGTCTACGAGAGTGGGGCTTTTTTAGATTAAGCTGTGAGAGTCAGACCTAAAACCACATCAGCTTCTACTTATTCAGGTTTTACGATTAGCTACCAATTACACCGCCATCTGTTTTCGTGATCATCACCAGTGAAGAGCGCGGCGTGCTGTTACCACCATCAGGCCAGTGTGATGGCTCTCGTTCTTCACCTGGGTGTTGCACACCAATAAACATGGTCTTGTAGTCTGGGCTGAAGGTTAAGCCCGTAATTTCACAAGCGATTGGACCCGTTAAGAAACGGCGAATTTCACCTGTTTTAGGGTCACCACATAGCATGGAGTTGTTACCCATGCCTGCATAGTCGCCTTTATTTGAATATTTGCCGTCAGTTTGAATCCACATACGGCCATCGGCATCGAAACCTAAACCATCAGGGCTGTTAAACATATTGTCATTGTTGATGTTATCACTGCCTGCGTACAAAGTGCCTTTGTGTACTTCAGGGTTACCCGCCATAACATACAGATCCCAGGCAAACGTTGGGTGAGCATGGTCATCATTCACTTGACGCCAGCGTAGGATCTGACCGTAATTGTTCGCTTCGCGTGGGTTAGGGCCACCAACAGGTTGACCTTCTTTTACGCCTCGGTTTTTGTTGTTGGTTAGTGTACAGAATACGTAGTCTTGATTTGGGTGTACCGCAATCCACTCAGGGCGATCCATTGTGGTTGCACCAACTTGAGTAGCCGCTAGGCGCGTGTACATGTGGATGTATTCTTGGTTCGGGAAGCCATTTTCTTTTGTTAGGCCATTCTTACCATGGGTTAATTCCATCCATTGGCCTGTACCGCCAATTTTACCTTCGTCTGCACTAAATTTAGCAACGAAAACTGTGCCTTCTTCAAGAAGTTGACGGTTCGCGGCATCGTTTCCTTTTACGTATTTGTTTTTAGAGACAAAGCGATAAAGGTGCTCGCCACGCTCATCATCACCCATGTAGGCAACAATGTGACCGTCTTTGTTAATAACAACTGCGACATTCTCGTGCTTGAAGCGTCCCATCGCAGTACGTTTCATTGGCGTTGATGTTGGGTCCATTGGGTCGATTTCAACAATCCAACCGTGGCGGTTTGCTTCGTTAGGGTTTTTAGCCACATCAAAGCGCTCATCGTGCAGTGACCAGCCGTAACCTGAATCTTCTTTACCTAAGCCGTAACGCTTTTGTTCTTTGGTAATCTTGATATCGCTCTTAGTACCAAAGTAACCATTGAAGTTTTCTTCACAGGTTAAGTAAGTGCCCCAAGGGGTAAAGCCATTTGCACAGTTACCAAATGTGCCCAACGCTTTTTTACCGTTTTTATCCGCAGATGTTCGCATATCTGGTTGGCCTGCAGCAGGGCCTGTAATGGTCATTTCGGTATTGGCTGTAATACGACGATTGTATTTTGAATCAACAACTAGCTGCCAGTTATTGTTTGTTGTTCGCTTGACTTCAAAAATTGAAATACCGTGCGCTGCTTGGGATTTTTTCACATCATCAGCGGTCATGCTTTTGCCTTGATGTGAAAACAGGTACTCGTTATTACAGTATTCATTATTAACCGCAAGTACACCGCGATCATTAGACAGTGGGAAAAAAGTCATACCATCGTTGTTATCACCAAATTGCACTTCTTGGTGTGACGAGGGTGCATTGCCCGTTGGGTCAAACTTAGGTGAAGTCGGGAAAAGGCCGTCACCCCAGCGGATCAGCACTTGTGCATTGTAGCCTTCTGGAACCACTATGGAGTCATCGGTACTGACAGGTACAGCAGAGAAGCCCATTAGTTTGCTATTCGCTTTTGTTGAACTCGCGAAAGCAGAAACTGGCATACCAGCCATGAATGCACCAGCGGTCATCACTGAAGCAGCCCCTAGAAATTTACGTCGAGATAGGCTTGCATCGATCATTTTTGTTAGCTGAGATGTCTCGCTACGTGGGTCAATATCGTCTTCGCGGCGTTCAAAAGGGCTCATTCGGGTTGTCATTGACTTTCTCCAGTGTCATATGCGTATTGTTATGTCGCACATTTGACACTGATTTCATGTCAAATAATTTACTGATTTATGACATTACGATGAAAGTCGCTATTCGCTACTATTTGCAAATAAGAGCCTGTAGATACAGGCTCTTATTATTGTGTGCTGGAAAAGCGTGGCTATTGCTGTTTCACTTTAGCCATTTCGCCTTCTAAATCGTTGAGCAAAGCAATCACAGTATCTGCTGCCGTTTCCATGCTCGCCATGAACGCCATGCCTTCATTGTCGTTCCCTTCTGCAAATGCTTTTAGTGCTTTTCTGCCGTTAGTATGTACATCAGCATGGGGCTTTTCTAATAATTGGTATGAGCGGCAACTTGTAAATAGCTGCTTGCCACTTCCTTGATAGTACCAATTCCCTAAGCGGCATTGATGATGATCGACAACATCAGTGTTAGCGAATTCACGGTTATGAATGCGTTGGTAAATATTAATTTTCCAAACGACATGATCAATTTGTACTAGACGTAGAAAAATCGATGAGTAACTTTCATCAACTAGCTGATGAAGCTCGTCGGATTTTTCAATCAGTAAAGTCACAATGTTGACCAGCTCTTCAATTTCATTATGGAGCTGAGAGCACTGCGTTTCGATGAACTCTGCGCTTTGGCTACAAGATTGAGTGTTATTGCTTATCTCACCGACGACGTTTTGAATTTGACTCGCGGCTTCACTCGCGTTTTGCGCTAATTTTCGGACCTCATCAGCCACCACGGCAAAGCCACGACCATGTTCGCCAGCTCGTGCTGCTTCGATGGCGGCATTGAGTGCCAAGAGATTGGTTTGCTCAGATACATTGTTAATGGTAACGATAAACTTACCGATGTCCTCTGAGTTACTCTTTAAGGCTTCAAGTGAATTACCACTCATATTTATTTGTGTAATGAGCTGATTTAAGGTTTCGCGAAACACATTGAGGATAGCAATACCGTCTCGGTTTTCTGTGACATGTTGTTCTAAGTAAAGCTTAAGGTTTTCAGCAGCACTGGCGATGTTGCCGCGGATATGTTCCAACGGTGAGACTGAATGTAACAGCTGATTTGTGAAGTCTCGTTGCATCGCGTTTGATTGCTGCTGAGTACTTAATGTATTTTGCTGGTTTATAAGTTCTTTTTCTAACTCAGAATTAGCATTCTGTTGTTCTGCGAGTTTAGATTCAAGCGTAACAAGCTGTGTATCAGTTTCATCGTTCTTTTTGAAGCAAGCAAAGTTAAACATAATTCAATCTACTGTCGAAGCACTATGTTATTAGTGGTGGTTTAGTGCTTTGTTTGTTGTTTAATAAGAAGTGATAATTTTGTTTGCTGTTGTTAAATCAACAGCTTTGTTGGCGTGTTTTCTATCACAATTTATCTACGGTCTATATTAAACCATTTTATTAAAAACAGTGTGTAAAAGCGAGTTTTGTGAGGGTAATACCACGGGTGTACTTTCACGTGGGGGAGATTGGTCCGTAAGGATGAGGCTTGGTGGTGTAATGGCGGATATTTGCTTTGCGAAAGGTTGTTTAAACCCTATTTGGTTTGATGTAAGTCCTTGGTTGAGTTGAGTGTGTTAGATGGAAAACAGAGTTTAATAGAAATTTACCAAGGACGGTGTGTTTGAATCGGCTATATTGAGTCGGTGTAGAACGGCGCTTTGTTATAAAAAGGTAAAGCGCCTAATGATATTCAGTGATTGCTAGATTAGTCTTCAATCAATGTGATGCCACCTGCTAACTGCAGTTTTTTTACTAGCGCTTGTCGGGCAATTTCTGCATCAGAGACATGATCCGTAGAATCATTAAAAGCATTGCTTTCAATAGCATCATGGAATTGAGTGAAAATAGTCATGGTTCGTACTCTCTTCTTATTTGTCGGTTATTTGTTGTTATGTCGCTATTCTGCGATGACTTGGTGGAAAATCCATCAGCCTGAGAAAAATAATTTTGGGATGAGCTAAAGGGCGTAGCTCACAAAACTCGTCTCATAATAGTGATGAGAAGCGAAAAATAAGCGCGAAGATTACACAATAGCGTGATTTGTGTCTACATTTTCAGCCGTAGGTTAGGGGGAATAGGGGGGAGCAGGAAAATAACAGAAGCGTGCGTATTTATGCCTTTTAGCACGCAATCTGTGTATGCCACTGTTATGTTTTCGCGACTTAATTGGTTATTTGTTTTATCCACTGCATGATAAAACGTGCGATTTGCTCGGTATTATTGAGATCGAGCAGAGGGAGAGAGGCGCGCGATGGGGTGATTTCAGCATCGGTTGCTATCGCAATAATGTGTGGGTCGTTCGAATGTAAAAAAGGTTTGCCATAGCTTGGGCGATGAATTTCAATTTTCGGAATCGACTGATCACGAAACCCCTCAACAAGCACAATGTCCAGCTTGGAATGATCAAGCTGTGCTAAGCAAGCGGCTAACTCGGGTTCACCACGATCTTCTTCTGGGTATTCGAAATACAGCATGTGGCGTTTTTTTGTGGCCAACAAGGTTTGCTGGCAGCCAGCGTGGCGTAGTCGGTAACTGTCTTTGCCGGGCTTATCGGGTTCAATGTCGTGATGGCTGTGCTTGAGCAAACCAATGCGGATATTGTGAGCGCGTAATAGAGGGATCAGCTTTTCTAATAATGTTGTTTTACCAGAGCCGCTATAGCCCGCAAAACCAAGTGTCGGAGTCATCGCAAATTATTCAGTTATCTAAAAACAGTCTGAGTGTAATCTAGCCTAAGCCCCCATTTCTATGACCCGATACAGTTTTTGTCTTAAGATCGAGTTTTGCTGAATAAATTGCCCTAGCAACTAAGATAAAGTCTACATTTAGAATTATAGATAACACGGATTCTCTTGTTGAATAGCACGTCGAATGGCTGCTGGTTAGCAAGGTGAAAAGGTGTAAGACCAGATACCCTATTTAACCAAATGTTGTGGTACGCCGAGATAACGGATGTTTCGAGTACGGCAGTAAAACCTTCTCATATAACAGGGAGTGTGCAATGTGGGCCACATTAGATTTTGAAGCCTCGGGCTTGTCTGATCAATCCTATCCAATTGAAGTGGGTTATTCTCTGCCAGATGGCACAGGAGAAAGCTTGTTGATCAACCCATTATCATCAAGTGATGCGTGGCAGTATTGGGATGATTATGCAGAAAATCATATCCATCACCTTTCTCGTCGCGACATTGAACGTAAAGGTGAGCAAGTCGTTGAGGTGTGCCAGCACCTTAACAAGGTTTTAGGGAAATTCGAGTTTGTATTTTGTGATAGCCAATGGGATTTATTCTGGCTAGGCCGTTTATACCATGCGGCTCATATGCGTCCGTCTTTTATGCTGACAGAGGTAGGGCACTGGTTAATGCAAGAAAATGGCATCGCGCGATCAAGTTTTCAATTGGCACTTGAAGCACAAGGGCCAACCAAGCACAGAGCCATGGATGATGCCCATCAAATCCGTCTAGCTATTTCGCAGTTGGTTGATTAGCTTTTTAGTTATCAGCACAATACTCGCGACTAGTATTTGCAATAGAAGTATAAAAATCAGAGGGATGGGCGCTATAATGCGTTCATCTTTATTGCTGGAATATTCCCATTGTCTTCTTTGCGTGTTGCTTTATTTAATGTTGCTATGTCTCAAGCTACTGCTGGGCAAATTTTAGCGCAGACGGCTAGCTCTGATACCGAACGATTTAAAAAAATTGCAGCCATTATTCAACATGTTCGGCCAGATGTTCTGTTGTTGTGTGAATTTGATCACCCAGGACAGGGGGGGGATGATGGAGCATTAGATAACTTTTGTTGCCATTATCTTGGTGTTGCACAGCCAGTAGAGTCAGGCAGTACAACAACGCCCATTGCCTATCCCTATCGTTATTTACCCCCGACAAATACGGGTTTGCTGAGTGATGTTGATTTTAACCGTGATGGAAAGTGCACCTTGCCAGAAGACGGTTATGGTTTTGGTGAACACCATGGTCATTATGGTTTTGTTATTTTGTCACGCTATCCCCTCGATGAGAGCCAGATGCGTAGTTGGCAGCACTTCTTATGGCGAGATATGCCTGGCAACCAAATGCCAAGTGCTTATTACAGCGCTGAGGCGAAAGATGTATTTCGTTTATCCTCTAAAAATCATATCGCCCTGCCAATCATAGTCGAAGACCGTACTATTCACTTGCTGTGCTGCCATCCCACTCCGCCTGTTTTTGATGGTGAAGAAAAGCGTAACTTACGCCGTAATCATGACGAGCTTCGCTTGCTTGTTGATATTATCGATAATGCCGATTATCTCTATGACGATAAAGGTGTTCAAGCGGGGTTAGCGTCAACCGAGTCGTTTATTGTGATGGGTGATTTAAATGCTGACTCTATCGACGGTGATGGCAGTAAAAGCGCGATTAAACAGTTGCTTCATCATCCTCGTATCAATCATACGGTCAGTAGTGGCAAGAAAACGCCTAAAAGTGTCGGGAGTCGGTTTGTACGCCTTTGGCAGACACGTATTGGGCGAGCTTCAGAATGGACGCATTTATCAGGATTAAGGTTGGATTATGTCTTACCCTCTGCTGATTTGTCTGTGACGAACAGTGGGGTATTTTGGCCAGATCGAAAAGATCTTATGCGCTCATTAGTGGTTGATGATAAAGGAAGAGAGCGACCGCAAGCTGGCTCAGATCATCGGTTAGTGTGGATTGATATTCGCCTATAAGGTGAAAATTGACACTACAGTGACGTAAACCAATAATCTTGCTGATAGCTTGAGCATAAAATCGCTATCAAGGTGAGGGATATACATGAAATTCGGTTTGAAATACATAGCATCAGTTATTGCGATTAGTGGCAGTTTATTTGCCTATGCAGCTCATGCTGAACTGGCGCCCACAAAGCTAGAAACGCCATCGCAAGTTATCGCTAGCCAAGTAGTTAGCTTTAAGCAAGACGCTCAGTTGATCCGAGACACTTACGAGCCACAACTTTACACTCTGCCAGCCTTCAAAATGGGGCATTATGGTTTGCGTATGTATCGCCAAACGCTCGACCCAAAATATCAATCAGCGATATGGGCAGATATGGCGAGAGTGGCAAGTAAGTTGAATACCGTGGCTTATGAAATGAACACGCCAGAGCAAATCGCAACTTATTCGCAAAAACGTCTTGATGAATATGTCGGCGATAAAGATGAGCGAAGTCAGCGCCGTTATGCTGCTACCAAGAAGATGCCCGAATATATTTATCTTGGTGTTGGCTTGTTAGGGTCAATGGCGCGTGCCAATGAATATGGCTTACAGCATAAAGAAGACCACAAACTACGAGAAATCATTCGTCGATACGATTTCAAAAAATACGCGACAGATACCGAGATGATCCATGCATGGGCGGCTCAGCTTGCCAACCAAGTATATTGGTTACGTCAATTAGGTGAACAGGATGTGGTTGATGATTTTATTGTTGCGTTTAAACAGGCCTACCCAGATAGCTTAGACAGCACACTGACCGATCAGCAGTACATGAATAAGATCTACGGCATGACACATATTATTTTTGCCGCCAGTGAATATTATCAGCATCCAATTAAAGAAAGTGATTTCCAGTGGATCTACGATTATTACCGTAAAAATGTCGATACTATTTTAAAGCGCTCGAAAGAAGATGTATTAGCCGAAGTGGGCATTAACTTCTTATTGGCAGGCAAAGACGGTGACCCTGTTGTGCTTGCAATGCGTAAAGCGATTCAATCTTCTATTAATAAAGAAAAAGGAATGGTGCCATCGGTTGATGGTGACTTTGGATTAGTTCACGGCGAACACCGCAATGTATTAGCCATTATGTTACTGGACTGGCAGCAGCCCCATGTTGCACCAACGGTTAATAATCAACCTAAGATATTTAGCTCAGTGCCTTATGGGTTAGTAGCTAAGGGTAATTTGAACTGACTTTCTACTTTTACGAGAATTGGGTTGTACTAAAAAGGAGCGCTATAACAGCGCTCCTTTTCTATTATATTAAAAATGTAAAATCATCCAATCAGTAAAACTTCCCTTTAATACTAGTGACATCAAACGTTTTTACTTTGATGTTGCTAGACCAGTAATTTGCATTCCAGCCAGCTTTTACTTTTAATTGCTTAATAAAATTTGTTGGTGATTTTAGCTTTTTCCATACTTGTGGTAGGAACAGAGCTTGCTGGTGGTTATCGGTTAAAATCACGCCCACTTTGTTCACTGATAAGAAATCAATGAGCGCTTGTTCTGAATCGATTTCTTGCACTTTAGGCGTGGTAAGGACTGATATTTCAATGGTTAATTGGCTGAGTTGATCTTCTGTTAATGGCATGAAGCGGCGATCTTGGTACGCGCTAGCACGCGCTTTATTATGTACTTCAAGTACCAAAGGTGAATGTGCAGCAGTTGAGCCTAAGCAGCCTTGTAATTGACCACTTACCTCAAGCGTGACAAAACACGCAGCAGGAGCCAGTAATTTACGTCCGTATAAACTGTATTCAGGTGATTTTGGTAACCCTGAAGAAAAGTGACCACGAATCGCTTCGCGAGCAATGTCTAACAGTTGGGTTAGTTCCCCTTTATTCAGTGTTTGATATGAGGTAGCTGACATATCCAACGACTTTCTCCTTATTTCCAGCGGTGTCGCCAGAGTTGTTTAGTGCTAATCTTGTAAGCTTATATCCTCGCTGTTTCGCCAATAATAACAACATGTTGATTCCCGTTGATCCGCAAGCCTGTTCGGGTGTTAATGTCGGCTCAAAGTGCTCAATAAGGTCGCAAGTGTTACGATCTATTTGCTGCGCTTTGTGGTATGGGTGGAAGTGACTTAAATCACTGCTAACAACTAATAAAGTGTCATTAGAACGCCACAAAGGGTCAATTAATTTGGCTAATTTAGCGGGTGATACATTGCTCGTTAATATGGGTAATAGACTGAAATTACGCAGTACTGTTTGAAGAAAGGGTAGTTGTACTTCTAGGCTGTGCTCTAACGCATGGGTTTGCTCTGAGAGTTCAAAATCTTCTATCTCACTCAGGGTAGCAATAGTTTGTGTATTTAATGTGACATTACCAAGTGGCGTTGAAAATTTTGATGCTGTAGGTAAAGCACAACCTTGAAAAAAATACCGATGACTTGGCCCGATGAGAATAACGTGCTTGATGGTATCTGCATATTCACGAAGGTGTTGGTAGGCTGCAGCCGCAACTTGTCCTGAAAATAGATACCCAGCATGAGGAACAATAAGCGCGCGTAACTCCGTTTGAGCAACGTCTGCGATGTGCTTATTTTCAGCATTTAATGGCGGTAATAACCAATCATCCAGTTGTTCTTTCAACTGGGTTGGTGAACCATCATAAAACCGCCCTGCAACAGCGGGGTGGCGAATATTCATAAGCATGTTTCCTTCAAAGAGCTATATTAATTATAGGTATAAAAACTTCTTATAAGCCAACAAGATGTGTTTATTGTGATGAGTAATACTACTTCAACGTTACCGCCTCAATTTGTACGTACCCAGTATTGGCACCGATTGGATGATGGCCGTATTCAGTGCGACTTGTGCCCTCGATTTTGCAAGTTACGAGAAGGAAAGCGAGGTGCATGTTTTGTTCGTGCCGCTCATCAAGGTGAGATCATCTTAACAAGCTACGGACGATCGAGTGGTTTTTGTATTGATCCTATTGAAAAGAAACCTCTTAATCATTTCTACCCGGGGAGTTCTGTACTCTCTTTTGGTACAGCAGGTTGCAACTTAGGATGTAAATTTTGCCAGAATTGGAGCATCAGTAAATCGCGCCAGATTGATACATTGGGATCGCAAGCGATGCCAGAACAGATTGCGCTGGCAGCAAAACAACATAATTGTGAGAGCATTGCCTTTACTTATAATGATCCCGTAATTTTCCTTGAGTATGCCCGTGATACCGCTATTGCTTGTCGCGAGTTGGGGATCAATAGTGTGGCAGTGAGTGCTGGCTATGTGAACCCATTGCCGCGGCATGCGTTTTTTGAACACATGGATGCCGCTAATATTGATTTGAAAGCATTCACCGAACGTTTCTATCGCAAAGTATGTTTAGGGCAATTAGCTCCTGTACTTGATACGCTGTTATACCTTAAAAATGAGACAAAGGTTTGGTTTGAAATCACTACCTTACTGATACCCGATGAAAATGACAGCGTAGCGGAAATAGAAGCGATGTCGCGATGGATTTTCGATAATCTTGGAGCTAATACGCCTTTGCACTTTAGTGCTTTTCATCCTGACTTTAAAATGACGGACAAACCTCGCACACCACCTTCAACCTTATTAAGAGCCAGAGAAATAGCAATTAAACAGGGATTGAACTATGTCTATGTCGGTAATGTACACGATGTAGAAGGTGCCAGCACTTATTGTCCTCATTGTCACCAGCGGGTGATTGAAAGAGATTGGTATCAGCTAAGTGAATATCGAGTTTCTGGGCTGGGTATGTGCTTGCATTGCGGTGGTGAAATTGCTGGACGTTTCACGTCAAGCAAAAAGCGCTTTGGTCGTCAGAGAATACCGATTAGAATTGGCAAATAATACTGATTCTATCGGAGATATATATGTCAGCCGCCGCGTCGCGCTTATTTTCAGTGCGTAATGTTTTACTCATCTTGTGCTTTGCTTTATCTTACGTAGCTTATCAATATGTAAGTCAGCCTCAACAGAAGACTGTTACCACAGCAGAGCTAAATACTATGTCAGAATCAACACCATCAATGACTATCGAACAACTGTCAGGTTTTAATAACCTTGTAATTACTCAGCCACGTTGCCCGTTTTGTGTAAAAGCGAAAGACCTTCTTGATGATCGTGGTACAGAGTACAAAACATTAGTACTAGGTACGGATCTTGAGAAGCCAGAAATGATTGAGTTCATTGAAAAAGCTGCGAATACAACAGTACGTACAGTGCCGCAAATTATCCTTGATGGTAAATACATCGGTGGTCACGATGACCTTGTTGCTTTCTTGGCCCGCCAAGATGATGCGGCGGATGCCGACATGAGTGACTTTGAGCTGTAAGGCTTAACTTGAAGGCTCCTAATCGGAGCCTTTTTTGTATCTGATAAATATAGAGAGCTCTTGTTAACAGTGAGAGTGTCATTGAAGGTTAAGGATAAGTAATGATAGGAAAAACGCAGGTTCAGTCGGTGAAAGTACAACAAGTTTCTGTTGGTAAAATAAATACCGCCTTTGGTTTTGAGACGGCGCTCGATAAGCAGCAAGCGACAGCGCGTATTTTCCTATCAGAAGTTGGTTTGCAAGGCGATGAGTGTGCAGATCCTAAGCATCATGGTGGTGTCGAGCGAGCACTTCACCAGTACCCAGCAGAGCACTATGCCTACTGGCAAAGTCAGTTTCCTGATCGTGGTTGGCAAGCGCCGGGTATGGGCGAGAATATCAGCACCGTGGGTATGAAAGAACATACTGTCTGTATTGGCGATCGCTATCAGTGGGGCGAAGCGATTATCGAAGTGAGCCAGCCACGTTCACCATGCTATAAGCTGAATGTTCGTTGGAACGCAGAAGGGATGTCAGAGCAAATGCAACAGCTTAGCTATTGTGGTTGGTTGTACCGTGTTATTCAAACGGGTTATGTAAGCCAAGATGATGATTTGGTTTTATTATCCCGTGATGAATCGGCGTTAACCGTAAAGCAAGTTGCTGATTATTTTTTCAATGATCCCTTGAATGCAGATGGTTTAGCCAAAATTGTAGCGAGTGACAAATTGACTCAGAAATGGCGTGATACGGCCGAAAAACGTCTAGTGACTGGCGAAGTCGAAGTCTGGGATTATCGGTTGTTTGGCGAGTTGCGTGTTTAACTAGAGCGCCGTAGGTAGGCATCTGATCAACATCACAAAGGTAGCCTTCAGTGCTGCCTTTATTTTTATGAGTTGATCCACATTAGCACCGTAAAATGATGCCTGTGGTATACCTTACTTACAGTTTTAAAAATAGGTGCGAGATGTTGGAACAAGGAAGTAGTATTGGACTAGAAATATGGGCCACGATCATTACTGTCGTGATAGTCATTGCCGCTATTATTATCGGGTGGCATGTGCGTAATCACTCATCAGAATCGCGAAAAGTGCCAATACTCATTTGTTTGTGTCTCGCCTCTGTATCTATGGTTGGCTATGCCTTTTTGGGGACTCCTAACTTTACTTATAAAGCCAACACCTTAGTCCACCCAATTGATGAATTTTCGGGGTTGTCGACTGACGAAGTGAATCAACAGCGAATTAAAGCGATTCAAGCAAAAATCATTGAAGATAAACAAGACGGCGAACTATGGTATGCATTAGGCAATGCGTATATGTATACCAATGCTTTTGAGGAAGCGGTAATTTCATTTGATTATGCCAGACGTTTGAGTATTGATCCTCAAGCCAATATCTATTCAGCATTGGCGACAGCTTTGTATTACAAAAATGGCCAGCGAATTACGGCAGATATTCAACAGCTATTAGATCGTGCATTAGTATTAGACACTAATAATTTTCCAGCATTAACCTTACTTGGTTCTGAATATTTTATGTCCGCGCGTTACCAAAAAGCGATAGATACTTGGGTACAAATTCTTGATAGTGAGCATCCAGATGCTGATCGCGTGGCTTTAATTACTGCCATTAATCGCGCTAAGAAAATGATGTAGTTTCTCTATTATCTAAAGGCATGCTAGAGGCTCACGAGAAGTCGGCATCAAGCCTCTATTTTTATGCGTTTGTTCTAATTTTGATTATAAAAAACGCCTGTGTTTATGACAGGCGTTTTTTTTCGATTGGGCAATGATGATTTATATCAGCGGTTAAAACGGTGTGATTTACGCGCTCTATGGTATTGATAACGAAATAGGGCAAAGGCAATAAGCAAAATCAGCGGAAAGATTAAATCGGGTTCTGGAATGGGTAACCGAGAAGTCGTTACCACGACATTATCCAATAAATTCCCCAATGTGCCTCTGTTCAAAGAGGTAAACGTAAGGGTCGTTGAGTTGTTTAATGCTGTAAACTCAGTGGCAAAATCATTCCAATTAAAGCGAACGTTGCTAGACAAAATCTGAGTAAAATCCCCAGCGCTAACTTCAAATTGTTCATTACGATTGTTGCGTCGTGCAGAGTAATCAAACGATAAGTTGTAGATCCCACCGGTGACGGTATTGAAGGTTTGATTGATTGAAAATATGCCTTGATTCGGGTGAGCATTCAGCTCTGCGTATTGTTCGCCTTCAGACGCTTCGAAACCAAATAATGAGTCCCATATTTCGACATTAGACCCTTGCCACGCAAGATTTGGTGTACCTTGCGAATAAAAACGCCAGCTATTATTAGGTACATCTATGTCTTCAAAACCACCGTTGGTGATTAAATTCGCTTGACTAGTAATCGAGAAAAGAGCGAGTAAGAAAGTCACGGTTATACGTAATAGTGTGGATCGCACCATAATGTTCTCTCCCTGAAACAAGATAGCAACTAAGTGAACATCTAATAGTTGTTATGCAATTGAGTTAATTGTTGTATAGGGGAGGAGAAAGTGCAAGTTAATGCCATTATTGATAAGTCATGGATAAAAAAATCGGCACGTTAGAGTGCCGATTTTTAATGGTTACTGCTTGGTTGGAATTCGTTAGCTACACAAACTAGTAATTAGCTTCACGTGCTTCTGCTTGTTTGTCCCACTCTGGAGCAACGGTTTTTAAGAACGCTTCTTTCTCTGCATTCATGCCATCCATATCCATACCTAGCACTTGTTGTGCCTTCTCTTTAGTCGAGATGTCAGGGATCTGGATTTCTGCCGTAATACCTTTGGTCGCAAGTAAACGAACAACCTTGGTACGGGCATCAGTTGCACGGTCAATCGCAGTACCTAAGATACGTAACGCGACTTCTGGTGCGTGCATGTGTACCCCGTGAGATGCGATTGCGTAATCCCAGCGCCATTGAGCGTGGCGAATATCACGTAGGATAGGGGCCATTTCTTGCTCTGTTGCACCAGCATCCCACGCCGCTTTCGCTTCAAAGTGTGCTGCTACTATTTGTTTTTCAGCCGTTAGCTTAAGCTCAACCACACTAGCTTTACGCGTAGAAACAATGCCTTGCAGTTTTTCTTTGGTCTGGGTATGACATTGTGCACAAGTGTCTTCAAAGCGATCAAATGGATTACCAATTTTATGGTCGGTATACACTTTACCGTCTTCGTTTTGTACTTTTGGCATATGGCAATCTACACATGCAACGTTGTTTTTGCCGTGAATGCCTTCACGCCATGTTTCATAGCCTGGGTGCTGTGCTTTTAGCATCGGAGCTTTAGAAACGGCATGTGTCCAATCTTTAAAGTCGATTTCGTCGTAGTACACTTCCATTTCATCAACTGTAGTGCCTTTATCCCATGGGAATTTCACACTTTTGTTTGGCCCTGTGAAGTAGTACTCCACATGACACTGACCACAGGTTTGAGCTTGCTGATCAAAACGTGATTGATCCTCAAACTTCATGCCGATGGTTTCCATAGCGCGTTCAGCATAAGGGCGAGAAAGTTTAAGAGCAGGTTTGCCTTGTGCGAAATCTTCACTACTGGTGTCGTGACAATCAGAACAACCGATTGAGTTGTTGATTTCACTGCCTAAGCGAGCCCATTTACCTGCAAAGTAGCCATCTTCGCCACGATCGTCGATAACGCGTGCGACGTCTGGGCTTTTACAGCTCCAGCAAGCCATTGGCATTGGGCCAGAATTTTCGTCTTTTGGTCCGCCTGTACGTAGGGTTTCGCGAACATCAGTTACAGCATAATAGTGGCCACGTGCTTTGTTGTAGTCTTTTGCAAAGCCATAACCCGCCCAAAGAATGACCATTTTAGGGTCTTCTTGTAGGGCATCAGTGATATCTTCACTGTTTTTGGTTGCTTCCCAGCTTTTATACTGTTCGGCATGAGCTTCTGCAAATACGTGATTTCGTGGTTCTATTTGTTGTTTTTGTTCGGTTTCAGTGGAAGCCAGCGCACTCCCTGTAAAGCAAAACGCTGACAATATGATTGCCGTAACGGCACTATTTAGCGTCCATTTTTTACTCACGGTTATTACTCCAGATTTTATTGTAAAAAGAGCCAAGCGTTGTGAGTGCGGCTAATATGCAAATAAAGTTGGAGTTCCAAAAAGAATAATAACAAAAAATGTAAAGTTGTTATTAAAAGTTAATAGCGACTTGTTTTGGATCAATTATGTAATTTCATCTGTGTGAACTCACCAGTAAATACCTACTTTTAACCCTAAAGGGGTATTTACCTGTCTGGCGATAACTTAGCGTTGAATTTGTTTTATATTTCTTTCTAATTCATATAATTAGCGTATTTTTTTGGTTTGATCTTAATCATTAAAAGTTCATTCCCAATGCTACTTAATGGCTATTTAAAATACAGATCAAGTTTTTAATTTCTGTTTTATAGTTAAATGGCATTGTTAAGCGTTGTGGCTAATGTTTGTTGTAAATGAGAATGGATTCCATTGGACTTTGATTTATGTGCTTATTCATATATGAGCGTATTTTTCAGCCAGTTAAATAATAAGTAACTGAAAGCACCGATTGTTTGTAACTAGCAAACAAAAATGGAATATAAAAGGTGAACAATGGGTATTTATAAAATGGCCGTCAGTGCATTTACAACGTTATTAGTTGTGATTGGTATTGCAGGCTTCTCCCTCAATGTTGCCGCCGACTCAGAACAACAAGATGCCACAACAGCTAACGTTCCTCATCTTGCTTCTGATTCTGCGAAACAGCATGTAGTAACATTCATAAGGGATCGCGATTACGCTTGTACGCAGTGTCATAAAGACACTAAAGATGCATTGCTTGGTGCTCATGCTAATGCAATTCATGCGCAAACAGGTCGTGAAGTGGGTTGTGTAGACTGTCACAGTAACGTGGGTGAAAACCACCGTGATGGCGCTGCGCAAGTGACTAAATTCGCGCCATCTCAATCTATTGCTGGTACACAAAAAGTTGCAGCCGATCCGCTATGGATCAAAAAGCAAAATGAGACCTGTACCAATTGCCATGAGCCAGACGATCTTCGTGAAGTGAATTGGACGCATGATGTACATGCGCTCGACTTATCATGTGCGTCTTGCCATAACGTCCATCCGACGGCTGATCCAATGAAAGGTATCACTCAATCTTCCAAGATTAAGATGTGTGTTGATTGTCATGCCGATCAAACGAAAGCTAAAGCAGCCAAATAGGAGAAGACTATGACGTGTTCAAGACGTAATTTCCTTGCTGGCGCAGGTGCCGTTATTTTTACAACGGGCGTGGCAGGACAAGCAGTAATGAGCCGCAAAACACTTGCGGCAACCATGGAAGATGGCGATAAACGCTATGGTATGGTGCATGATGAAACGCTCTGTATTGGCTGTACTGCCTGTACAGAAGCATGCCGAGAGGTCAATAAAGTCCCTGAAGGTGTGTCGCGATTAGAAATTGTGCGAAGTGAACCACAGGGCGAGTATCCCAATATAGATTACAAGTTTACCCGTGTTTCTTGCCAGCACTGTGAAAATGCACCTTGTGTGTATGTGTGCCCAACAGGTGCGGCGTTTAAAGACCCAGAAACGGGCATAGTAGATGTCGATGCGTTTAAGTGTGTCGGCTGTGGCTATTGCCTTGCCGCTTGTCCCTACCAAGTTCGTTTCTTCCACCCTGAAACAAAATCTGCTGATAAGTGTGACTTTTGCCGTAAAACAAACCTTGCTGAAGGTAAACAACCCGCCTGTGTCGAGTCTTGCCCTACTAAGGCACTGACATTTGGTGATTTGAATGATCCTCAAAGTGAAGTTTCACAGCTCATCACGCAAAAAACTGTCTATCGCGACAAAGTAGAACTCGGTACTAAACCGCAGTTGTATAAAGTGCCGCATCAAAAAGGGGAGATAAAAGGATGAGTACAGCCTTTGCAGAAGCCTTCTATTTTGATTCGTTAGTATGGGACTGGATCATTGCTATTTACCTGTTTTTAGCAGGTATGTCAGCCGGTGCCGTCATGATCTCTATTTATCTAAAACGTAAGGTAATTCAGGGACACCCATCGACGAATGGCATCATTAAAGCAACCGCAATTTTAGCGCCATTTGGCATTATTGTGGGGTTATTGATTTTAGTTTTCCACTTAACCAAACCTTGGTCATTCTGGAAAATCATGATCTTTTATAACCCAACATCAGTGATGTCGATGGGGGTGATCTTATTCCAAGTGTATATGGTGGTTTTGTTTGCTTGGATTGCCACTATCTACAAAGATGATTTGCTGAAACTTCTTAATGGGCGCTTACCGATCGTTGGCAAAGTCATGCAATATGTCACGCGTTATGAAAACGCGATTGAACTATTTCTTGGCTTCTTAGCGGTGATGCTTGCGGCATACACTGGCTTCTTATTGTCAGCACTAAAGACCTTCCCATTACTGAATAATCCGGTATTGCCGATACTTTTCTTGTTCTCAAGCCTGTCATCTGGCGCAGCCGCGTGTTTGATGTTTGGTGTGGTGTTCTTTAAAGAGTCGGTGGCTAGCCCTAGTGTGAAATGGGTACATAAGTTTGAACGCCCTGTTGTGGTATTTGAGTTGTTTGTTCTGTTTGCATTTTTCAGTGGTCTTTACTTCGGTGGTGGTCAGAAAGAGGCGGCCGCGATAGCAGCGATTGGCGGTGGTTTTTGGGCGTCATGGTTCTGGTATGGTGTGATCGGCGCAGGAATGCTATTACCATTGGGGTTAAATGCGGTGAGCCCTTCAGGGGTGAAACACAATAAAGCTTTTATTATGCTAGTGACAACGTTGAGTTTACTAGGCGTATTAATGTTGCGTACGTTTGTGCTTTATGCCGGACAAATGACCATTGCTTAGCATGTATTGTTAGTAATAAATGGCATCAGTAAGATAAAAACAGCAGTGCTAATTCTGGTTGATAACGTTGTTAATCGTTTTAGTGCTGTTGTTTGTTTTAGAACAATATGGACACTTTATGCTGGCTGAAATTGGACACTTTTCGTTAATTCTCGGTTTTTCTTTCGCGTTACTGGCGGCGTTGATGCCAGTTGTTGCCGTGAAAATGAAAGCGCCATACCTTACTCGCTATGTGTGGCCATTAAGTTATGGCGCTTTTGGCTCTATCTTGGCATCTATCGTTTTGCTGGCGGTAGGTTTTGCGACGGATGATTTCTCGGTTGCGTACATCGCGCATCACTCTAATACACAATTACCCATTTTCTTTAAAGTCGCAGCGGTGTGGGGCGGCCATGAAGGCTCTTTTCTTTTCTGGGTATTTTCACTCAGTGGCTGGGCTGCGTTAGTCGCTGCTTGCTACCATAATAAGCCTGCCCAACATATTTTTATTACGCGAGTTCTCGCTATTCTTGCTGCATTAGTGGCGACGTTAACTTTATTCACGTTACTCACTTCGAACCCTTTTGAGCGACTATTTCCTGTGCCGTTGGAAGGACGAGATTTAAACCCAATGTTGCAAGATGTTGGGTTAATCTTTCATCCGCCCATGTTGTACCTAGGCTATGTCGGCTTTGCTGTCAGCTTTGCTTTTGCAGTCGCGGCACTTACCTTTGAGAAACCACAGTGGCAATGGGCCCAGCTCAGTCGTAGCTGGACATTATCCGCTTGGGTCTTTCTGACAGGAGGTATTGCTTTAGGATCTTGGTGGGCATATTACGAACTAGGCTGGGGCGGCTGGTGGTTTTGGGACCCAGTTGAAAATGCATCGTTACTCCCATGGCTTACAGGGACTGCGTTATTGCATTCATTGATTGTGACCGCGCAACGACGTTCTTTGGTTGGTTGGAGTTTATTACTGTCGATTTTCACGTTTTCTCTTAGTTTATTAGGCACTTTCATTGTCCGATCGGGTGTTCTGACCTCAGTGCATGCTTTTGCGGTTGATCCTACACGTGGCTTAGTGTTGTTGATGATTCTGGCGGTAATGTTAATTGCAGCGCTGACTTTGTATGCCTTGCGCTGTGAGCGTTACCTCCAAGCGATGAACTTTGAGCTGTTATCACGTGAAGCTGCATTTTTAGTAGGTAATAGCTTATTGGCTGTTGCAACCTTGACTGTCTTGCTCGGGACTTTTTACCCGATGATCTTTCAAGCCTTTGGCTTAGGGAGCATCTCTGTAGGTGCTCCTTATTTTAATAGCATGTTTGTGCCGCTCAGTATGGTGACGTTTTTTGTGATGGGCCTGGGGGTATTAGTTCGACTACGCGCCAGTGCAGAAGACTTCTTGATCACCCGTTTACTGGCGCCTTTATCAGCTTCTATTATTGGTGGTGTGGTACTTTCGGTGCTGTTTGAGCGTGGTGTGAACTTAGTCGTGTGTGGGGCGTTAATTTGTGCCTTATGGATTATTCTTACCGCTTTGCAGTCTTTGATACTGCTGCCTTCTTATCAAAAAAGTCAGCACAATAAACGGATAGAGACTGAAAGCAATACCGAGTGTAAGCCGGGTCATGATCCTATGTATACACAAGCCCGCCCTCGTTTGCGTCAACTCGCGATGCTTATTGCTCATGTTGGGGTGGCTGTGACCGTGATAGGTGCCACTTTAGTCAGCAATTACTCTCATGAAATCAGCCGAAAAATGGGACCTGGTGATACAGCGATACTGAACGATTTCCAATTTGATTATTTAGATACTGAATTACTGATAGGGCCGAACTACACTGCGGAGCAAGCCAATATTCAGCTTACTAAGTTAGATCATTTTGCAAAAAATAAAGCGATGGGTTTCATTCAACCTCAGCGTCGTCATTATACGGTGCGCACAATGAACATGAGCGAGCCAGGTATCCGTTGGTGGTGGAATGGCGATGTTTATATAACATTGGGCGAAAAGCTTAATGCAACGGATTATGCTGTGCGTATCCAATATAAACCTTTTGTTCGTTGGTTATGGGTAGGTGCAATTCTGATGATGTTAGGCGGGGCACTTTCTGTTATCGCCCGATTGACCATGCGTCGAAAATGGGTGGCAGAAAGTATTAATGCGAGTTCTCAAACTAAGATTAGTGCTGTTGATGTGGCGCAGTTGCCTGAAAATCAAATTATTTGGAAGCAAAATAAGTGAAGATAGTTCGTTTTTTACCGCTGCTAGGAGTAGTGCTCGCTGGCATTGTTTTGGTTTATGCATTGGAAAAGCCGACAAGTGTTGAAATTTCACCGCTGGCAGGTCAGCCCGTCCCTGCTTTTTCACTGATTAATTTGTTAGAAGGAGAGCTTAGTGAAGGTACTTTTTCTGTACCTACCGTCGATCAATCTTTGCTACAAGGTAAAATGCAGTTATTGAATGTATGGGCATCTTGGTGTGGCGTGTGTAAAAAAGAGCATAGCTTCTTACTCGAATTGCAACAACAAGGTATGTCTATCGTTGGCTTGAATTACCGCGATAAGCGATCGTCTGCTGTGGCGACATTAACAGAAGAAGGGAATCCCTACCGTGCTGTTATTTATGATCCTCTCGGTGAATTAGCATTGGACTTAGGTGTGTACGGCACGCCCGAAACCATGCTGATTGATCCTAAAGGCATTATTCGCCAGCGTTACGTAGGGGCGATGGATGAAGCTATATGGCAACAGCAGTTTGCACCTGTTGTCGAAACAATAAAGCTCGAATTGTTAGAAAAAAATGCGCAACAACAAGGTTAAGACGATGGTGAAATCGACTATGTATGTATTAAGAGTTAGTCAGGCTATTTTTCTTGCTTGGCTAGCCCTGATGTTGCCTTCTAGTTTTGCTGAACCGCAAGTATTTGTCGCGGCAGATGCACGCTTGGTTGAAAGTGTGGAGACATTCTCGTTTCGCTCAAGAACAGAACAACAAAGAGCGATGGAATTAGCAAAAACATTGCGTTGCCCTCAGTGCCAAAACCAGAACCTGATTGAGTCGAATTCACCGGTGGCAAAAGATTTGCGCTTGAAGGTTTATCAAATGATTAATGCTGGGAAAACAGACCAAGAAGTCATTGATTTTATGACCAGCCGTTTTGGTGATTTTGTACTGTATAAACCCAAATTTGCGCCTAATACGTACGTGTTGTGGCTGGGTCCATTACTGCTTGTTTTGCTCTTTGGATTTGGGGTTTATCGCAACTTTTCCCGTCGAGAGTCAACGGGGTCACATTAAGAATTCATCATTAACTGTAACCACCTTAGCTTAACTATATTCACGGAATAATATGCTAAAGCGGCAAGCGAATACATCGTTTGCCGCTGCGGACAATTAACGTTTAACGACTACCCTTTTATTATTACTACAACCAAGCACAAAGGTGACAGTGTGAAAATTGCATTTTTTGGCGAATGTATGGTGGAACTGAGTGGTCAACCATTGCAGCGCACCTTTGGTGGTGACACCTTAAATACCGCGCTTTATATGGCTCGCTTAGGTAAAAAACGTGATATTCATGTGAGTTACGCGACAGCGTTAGGTGTCGATAATATCTCACAAGATATGTTGGCTTCATGGAAAGCAGAAAGTATTAATACTGATTTAGTACGCACCTTGGATAATAAACTTCCAGGTTTATATTTGGTTGAAACCGAACCTTGCGGTGAGCGCCATTTTCACTATTGGCGTAATGACAGTGCTGCTAAATTTTACTTTTCAGAACTGGCGTCTTCACCGCTTGAAGTTGCGGTTGAAAATAAGCAGGTAGATGCCTTGTATATCAGTGGCATCAGCTTAGCCATTTTGTCAGAAGAGGCGAAAGCAGTACTGGTTACATTACTAGAAAAACATAAGAAAAATGGCGGGAAGGTGTTATTTGATAACAACTTCAGGCCACAGTTATGGACAGAGAAACAAGCACAATATTGGTATGCTCAGATTCTTCCTTTTGTTGATATCGCCTTGATTACAGAAGACGATGATCAACGAATATGGGGAGACAGCGATATTGTCGAGCGTTGTCAGGAATATGGTTGCCAAGAAGTGGTGATCAAGCGCGGTGCAGAGCCTTGCATGGTGGTGACTCAATTACAAACAGATGCTGCTGAAACATCCTATATCGCAGCCAATAAAGTGACAAAAGTTATTGATACTTGTGCAGCGGGTGATTCATTTGCAGCGGGGTACTTAGCTGCGCGTTTAAGTGGCGAGTCTGCTTCATCATCAGCAGAGCTTGGACATCAACTTGCATCTGTTGTTATTCAATACCCTGGTGCCATTATTCCTCTTGAAGCTATGAAAGAAATTATTTAAGGAATATAGATACATGTCTCAAGCTCTTATTGAACAATTAAAAGCCTTCAAAGTTATTCCCGTTATTCAGATTAATCATGTTGAACAAGCTGTACCGTTAGCGAAAGTGTTAGTCGAGAATGGGTTACCAGTGGCGGAAGTGACCTTCCGTACAGACGCAGCAGCTGATGCTATTCGAGCAATGCGTGATGCTTACCCACAAATGTGTATTGGTGCTGGTACAGTACTGAATGCGGCGCAAGTAGATAAAGCCAAAGATGCAGGGGCTGAGTTCATTGTGGCACCTGGGTTGAACCCCAATACCGTACGTTACTGTCAGCAGCAAGGGATCCCATTTGTTCCTGGCATTAATAATCCGAGCCAAATTGAGCAAGCGCTGGAGTTGGGTTTAACCTTCTTGAAGTTCTTCCCTGCTGAAGCATCGGGCGGCATCAATATGGTGAAATCGCTGTTAGCACCGTATGTCGATGTTGCTATCATGCCTACAGGTGGTATTGGTAAAGCTAACATTCGTGATTACTTAGCGGTTGACCGTGTACTTTGCTGTGGTGGCACTTGGATGGTTGCCCCTAAACTGATTGAAGCGGGCGATTGGGAAGAGATTGGTCGTTTAGTGCGTGAAGCGGTTGAGCTTGTTAACGATTAACGTCACTGTTGCTTTTATTCCGAGTGATAGCTATGTGAACTTAAGGGCTTCATAATTGTATTTGAGGGCTTTCGTTGCTTTTGAATCGCTTGTAACGAGAGAAAACGGCTTTTTATTCGATAATTTGTACATATATCAGTCGACTAAATTTTTTTTAAAGATTTTCTGTTGACTCAAACGCAACAATCCGTAGAATGCATCCCATACCGTAACGGAGAGTTACTTTCTTAAGCGGTAAATCGAAAGAAGGCATGGCGCGTTGGCAGAGTGGCTATGCAGCGGATTGCAAATCCGTGTACCTCGGTTCGACTCCGGGACGCGCCTCCATTCGATTTGATCTGCGACACTAGCTCAGCTGGTAGAGCGCAACCTTGCCAAGGTTGAGGTCACGAGTTCGAGCCTCGTGTGTCGCTCCAAATTTTGTAAAAGTAGTCACGTTACATTGGCAGGCTACTTGTAAGATGGTGTCTAACCGCTCTTATTAAGAGCACATTGGTTAGGAGCATCGCAATAAAGAATTGCGTGCCCTGGTGGTGGAATTGGTAGACACAAGGGATTTAAAATCCCTCGGCGTTCGCGCTGTGCCGGTTCAAGTCCGGCCCGGGGCACCATCTATTAAGTCTGCATTTATGCAGCAATGCGACACTAGCTCAGCTGGTAGAGCGCAACCTTGCCAAGGTTGAGGTCACGAGTTCGAGCCTCGTGTGTCGCTCCAAATAAGAAGCCCCGTCAGAAATGACGGGGCTTTTTACTGCCTGCGATTTATGACGATATCTCTATTTTCATGCGGTACTGAACCTATTCACACCCACTCCATTTTCTAACCTTGTCATAAACCACCGAACCGTTTTACAACTTCCCAATGACTGTAAGTGCGACTTACAGAACCTAATTGGTTGTAACGCATTAAATTATTTACCTTTAGTGCATCTAAACAAAGGTAAGGTTTAACGATATGAAAACAAAAATCGCAGCACTTTTACTCACCGTATTATTCAGTTCTTCATCATGGGCTGTATGTGATGGCGGTAACGTGATTACCGATGCCGTAGAAGGCGCCGTTGTTGGTGGTGTTATCGGCGCAGTAGCAGGCGATGCAGGGGCTGGTGCAGCGGCTGGCAGTGCCCTTGGTGTTGTTGATGGTGCTTTTGCAGAAGCTGAATGTGATGATGCAATAACAGATGCCGTTATTGATGAAGTTGAGTACCAGGATGACTTGGACTACATTGAAGCGGATATTATTCTTAGCGAATAACTCAGTTGAAAAGCATAAACGAATGATTACAAATTGTCACTCTAAGTTATTGTGACGTAAGTGCCTTTGCCAAGGAGTGGTAAAGGTCGTATCGACATGACAGTCCAGCACCAGCTTTAAAATTGCCAATGGTAAATATCTCATCTTCAGGTTGTTATTCTTGTAACTCTTTTCCGCTTATCATTTAATGTAAACAATCAGTTAACATTTGGTGAGGCGTGTCATGAAGCTTAATTGCGATATGGGAGAAAGTTTTGGCCCTTGGCTTATGGGGCGTGATGATGCTGTTATGCCATGGATCAATATGGCAAATATCGCCTGCGGCTTTCATGCTTCCGATCCTGATGTAATGGCTAAAACGGTTGCTTGTGCTTGTCAGTATGGCGTCGAAATTGGTGCGCATCCTGGTTATAACGACAAGGAAGGGTTTGGCAGACGAAGTATTCCCCACAGTGCAGAATCTATTACACAGCTGGTGGCGTATCAGGCTGGTGCGTTAAACGCTATTTGCCAATTGCACGGTCAACAAATTAGCTATGTGAAGCCACATGGTGCTTTATATAACGATATGATGGCGGATGAATCTATTTTTATCGCGATATTGACCGCGATAGCAGGGATGAATTCAGGGTTTATCCCTCCGATAAAGCTCATGGTTTTGTCGCGACCTGATAACCAGAACTATCAGCGTATTGCCGAGCAATATAAGGTGGCGTTGTTATTTGAAGCCTTTTCGGATCGTGCTTACACGCCAGAAGGCTTTCTTGTTCCCCGTTCTCAGCCTGAAGCGGTTCACCACAATCGCGATCGTATCGTGCAGCAAGCGAAAGAATTTACTCAAGGTTATGTCACAACCTCTGACGGTTCGAAGCTTCAACTCAGAGCGGATTCGCTTTGCGTCCATGGTGATAACGATGCCTCAATCGCCTTAATTCAGACGCTGCATGAGGTGATCAAACCATGATGCGTATTGAGCGAATATCAGAAACAACCTTGATGGTTTATTTTGCTGACAAGATAGATGTTGAGCTAGCGGCTAAAATCGCGCATTACGTTCAACGGATCAAGGAGGCGCTATCACCTGCTGTGATTGAGATAACCCCATCGTATTGTTCGTTGTTATTACAACTATCCCCTGAACACTGTGCCGAGCCTGAGATAGGGCGATTTATTGCTCAGTTAGAGACAATCTATCAAGATTGTGATTTTACGGGTGATAGTCAAAAGCTCAGCAAAACAGCTGTATTACAGGGGAAGCAAATTGTTTTGCCTGTGTATTACGATGTGAGTGTAGGGCCTGATTTAGTGACGGTAGCTGAGCATGCGCAAGTAACGATTGATGAAGTAATCCGTTCTCATAGTCAGCAACGTTATACCGTATGTGCCATTGGCTTTGCTCCGGGGTTTGCTTTTTTAGCGTCCGTTGATGCACGTATAGCGACACCACGTTTAGTAACTCCTCGCCATTTTGTTCCAGCTGGAAGTGTAGGTATAGCGAACGAACAAACGGCCATTTACCCTGCAAATTCTCCAGGGGGATGGCAGATTATTGGTAACTGTCCGCAGTCTCTCTTTGATCCAAATACTGATCCTATGTCACCTTTTGATATTGGTGATCAGGTGCAGTTCGAACCGATCGATCGTCAAACCTATATCGCGCTAGGTGGGCAGTTATGGCAAAAATAAATGTACTCAAAGCTGGCATGCATACCTTAATTCAAGATTCTGGGCGATTGGGTGTTGCTGCTGTTGGTTTAAGCCAAGGTGGCGCTGCCGACATGCATGGTTATTGCTGGGCGAATTACTTATTAGCGAATGATGCGAATGCCCCGCAACTCGAAATTACATTTGGTCAGTTAAGTATTACAACAGATGCGAATATTTGTTGTGTATTAACGGGGGCGGATTGCAGTGCGACAATTAGCAGCGAGTCAGTAAATGGCGCTGCAGTTATACCGTGGCAGACATTTGTATTACGTCAGGGTGAAACTCTGTCTTTAGGATACCCTCGTGCTGGGTTACGAACATATTTAGCGGTCAAAGGTGGATTCAATGTAGTGCCTGTACGAGGTAGTGTGTCGACAGTAGTACGTAACCAGTTAGGCGGTTTACTGCATGAAAAGCAGCACGGGCAGCAGCAAGGGTTACCTTTAGCCATTGGTGATCAGCTATCTGTTAGCGAGGAGCATCATGTTCCGAATGGTGACTTTTTGCCGCTTTCAGCGCCAAGTCGATGTATTCCCGATTACAGCCAACCGTTAGTTTTACGTGTGGTTGAATCGTATCAAGCTGAAAAGTTTTCTTCGACGTTTAAAACGCACTTTTATACTAACAGCTATACATTGAGCCCCCGCAGTGATCGAATGGGATGCCGTTTTGAAGGTGAGTCGCTAGGGGAAGAAAGCCAAGGGATTATATCTGAAGGGATTGCATATGGTGCTGTGCAGCTACCACCTGATGGGTTACCCATTGTAATGATGAACGACAGGCAAACATTAGGGGGATACCCGAAAATAGGTTGTGTAGCACGTGTAGATATGGCTAAACTGGCTCAATCGCCACCGGGTAAAGTGGTGAGGTTTCAGCGTGGTGATGTCAGTTTGTTAACGCAAGAATGGCAACAGTTTTCGCGCTTCTTTGGTCTGTCTTTTTAGGAGTAGTAATGTATATCTTTGGCTATGGTAGCTTGATCAATGATCATTCCCGTTCACGTACAGGACAAACAGGCCGTGCAACACCAGCAATGGTGAATGGCCTACAGCGTCACTGGAGCAAAGTGGATGGTAGCTACAAAATTTCGCCATTGATTGTGGTTCCTGAAGCAGGCCAATGCAATGGTGTTATTGTCGAGGTAGACAGATCTGCGCTGGCTGAATTTGATAAGCGAGAGCATGGCTATCATCGAATTAAGATTGATAGCCAAGATGTCGCACTACAAAACTGTGATCAATCACTTGCTGGTGATGTGTGGGTTTACGTGAAAGATGAACCACTCGCACCTTGTGTAGTCCAGCCTATCATGCAGACCTATGTAGATACTGTTTTAGCCGGCTGTTTATCTATCTCTGATTCTTTTGCCGAGTATTTTGTATCTTCAACCCAAGGCTGGCATCACGCTTTCGAAAATGATCGTCATCAGCCTAAATATGGCAACATGGCAGGGGTTGTTGATGCTCACTTGCCGATTATTGATCAGCTTCTTCGTTCTGTCCGCGTGTAATCCAGATGGCAAAACCGAATAAGAAAGGCCCAACCAAAACCGTTGACGTGTATTGTGCTAATTGTAAAACACAGTTATTTAAATATCGTAAAGGCGGCAAAGGTGCGTTAGTTAAATGTTTTAAAGAACGCATAACAACAGATTTTACGGTTAAAGCCTGCCATTGCCCTCAGTGCGAGACTGAATTTGCGCGAGATACTTTGGTAAGAGGCACACCAGCCTTTAAAATGATTGGTGGCAAAGTGTTTGCTAAATAATTGAAAAAGCCAGTACTGATTGTTACTGGCTTTTGTTATTCGAGGTATGCTCATTACTTGGTTGGCGTAGCTTTTGCTGAAAGGGTTGGTGGACATTCTTTTTTCATGCTAACCAATTCGGCTTCTAATTTAAGGATATTGCGCTTATATTTTGCTTTGACCAATTGGTAATCAAGGCTCGGTGCAAACCACATATCTATTTGTCTATCGTCTACTTCTGTCTGTCTGACTTTTAAAGTCTCGACTTCACCATAGCGCGTTGCGATTTTTTCTGAGCCTAATACTTCGAAAAAATAGTGACTGACCTTGCTTGTGCTCTGCATTTTGAAATCAAATTTGGTTTTACCTTGGATAAGTAATAAGCGAAGTTGTGCACCAAGTGTATCGCCATCAAGCAGAGGAAAATCAGGGTCATTATACTGTGTGGTTTCACCATCTTTTATGATGGTTGATTGCTGACCGTTAGCACTAAATGTCCCTGTGGCTTTACGTGAAAGAAGGCCAGAAATGTTCTGCTCAAAAGAGTGGGTAATGAATGATTGGTGCGCATCAGACCACTCCATTTCGGTTTGGTTTTTGTACTTACTTGAGGTGACTAAAACATCGGCATTCCCGTAGGCATACACTTTTGCTTTATTACCACGCCAATGTACATGTCGAGACAGCGTTCCTACTTTTAGGCCACTGAAGTACAGCTGATAAGTCAGTGTTTTATTGCACTGATGAAGCTCGGGCAAAGGGATGGCTTGCACAGAGAAGATAGGTGAAACAAGAAAGATAAGTATGATAAAAAAACGCAAAAAAACCGTCCTAAAAATGAAATCCTAATAATAACGTTAGCAATCTGTGATGTAGCTTGCCACTCAAAATCATAGATTACGATTGGCTATAGTATTACGTGACAGTCAGGTGACGCGAGACATAAAAAAATAACAAAAAAAATAACCGAAATCTAACCCTGTTTTTTTCTTATTTTTCAATTGATTAAAATCAACCATACGAATGCTTTGGGATGTGCATTTCAACCTGTTTTCTAAGGTGTTGTTTTTGTAGCTCTTATCGTTAGTCAGTTGAAATGACGTTTTCATGATGCTTATTTGACGATTTAAAGTCGAGCTTCTATTTTTATTTGGGTTTCTCAAAAGAGGTGAGAGTAATGAAGAGAATGAATTCCGCTTATCGACTTCAAGTGATAAAGGAAGTGGCGATTAGAAAGCAGTTAACGTCGAATAATGATCCGATGGCAAATCATATTTCTCATTTACTCGAAACTCGGGCACATCGTGAAGGAATTGTTGAACAGCATCAGACCTATTCAGATAATCATTTCGATGAGCAGGTCGGCGGTTGGGTCAGTAATCAGTGGGATGCCAAATAGCTCTGTAGAATAACCAAAGGTACGGAAATATGCATGCTCAAGGTTGGTTAGATACTGACTTTGGGCTGTGATCAATTGAATATAATAAGGGAGTGCTGGAACATCTCGTTTGACTAAGGTACATTGCTGCGTCAATAGAATTCAGGTCGACGAATGAACTACGTAGAATTAGATAGTTACACCCGTAAGTGGATCTTCACACATGCTTCTATGCCTGTAGCGGAAGATGATCTCACGCTTATCCGTCCTTTTACCCAAGCACGATCTTCTGACATTTGGCGCGATCATATTAGTCGCCAAAGTCCCGACGCGGATCATTTTGAGAAAGGTGATTGGGCTGCCAATGATGCAATGTGGTCAGCTGCGATTGACTGGCAGAATGCATGGGATAATGACGAGCCTGAATTGCCGCAAGAGGTTCTTGATTTCATTGATTGGGAAGACAATACCACCGTCTTTTTCTGTTACGAGAAATACAACCTAATTGAAACTAAATGGGGCGTGTTTAAACGTAACTGGAAGAATTTCTTATTCTTTGATGATGGCCCAATGCTTATTGGCCGTAAGAAAACACAAGTAATTTGGTTCCAATCAAATGGTACTTGCACGTTAGGCCATCGTGAGAAATAAGCGTTAATCTTATTTCCGTGTAGCACTAATGAGTACAGCCTCGCTTTAGCGGGGCTGTTTTGTTTTTATTGTAGACACAGTGGTCAGTGGGTTGAAAATAACGACCTTCCCTTTGCCGGTTCTTTTGGCTTCATACATAGCTTTATCGGCTCGTCTTAAAATATCATCCACGTTTTGATACTCACCTGGGTGTACATAGTAACAACCGATACTGGCCCCGAGATTAATGATTTTTTCATCTAGACTCATAGGTTGTTGAAGTTTTAGCAAGATACGCTCGCTTGTTTGTTCCACTTTACTTGAGTCTGCCACATGGTTGAGCACGGTAATAAATTCATCCCCAGACAGCCGCCCTACAATATCTGCCTGCCTAATCGTGCGAGACATACGGGCTGCCACAATCTTTAACACACTATCACCCACATCGTGTCCATAGGTATCATTGATATCTTTAAAACCATCAAGATCGATAAAAAGTACGGCGAAGATCGCTTGCGTCGTTTGTTGTTGATTCAGTAAGTTTTGAATATGAGAGTGCAACTTACTTCGATTAGGCAGATTGGTTAATGAGTCGTGTGATGCTAAGCGTTCTAGACGTTCATTCTCTTTAATGAAGCGTAAATCCGACGCGACAATAGCAACCTGACTTTCACCACTTTGAGGCTCGGTTAGTCGATGCACACGTAATAATAACGGAATGGTGGAACCATCTCGGCGTAGTTGATGGTATTCACCTTGCCACAAATTACGGGCGTTTAAGTGCTGGCGTACATGATTTTCGATTAATCGGTAAGAGCTCATATCCACCAAGCTATGAAAATGCTTGCCAATCACTTCTCTGGGTTCAAAACCAATCAAGTTTTCAAAAGCTGGGTTTACCATTTCAATAATGCCACTTTGGGTCATAACGATAATGGCATCTTGGCTGCTATCAAAAACATTTGCCGCGAGACGCTGTTGTTTTTGGGCAAGATGCTGTTTGGTTATATCTTCAATGGCAAATAAGAACTTTTTCTGATGATAAAGAGGGCGACTCACTATCTGAAGTGTGCGTTCTGTGTTTGTATTGGAGCAGTGGCATTTAATCACATAATGGTTGAAATGCTGTTTATTCGATAGCACTAACTCTAGCTGCTGCTTAAAACGTTCAGGTTGTTGTGGATGCAGTAAGGTAACAAAGTTTTGTTTTATAGCACTTCGTTGCGGTACACCAAGAACATCGAAACAAGCATCGTTTGCGAGAGTGATGGTTGCACTTTTATCTATGACTAACAGAGCATGTTGAACGGTTGCAACCACTTCATCTGCAAATACTTTTTCTTGGCTAAATTGATGTAATGTTAGACGTATCTTTTTATCGCGCTCTTGTAATTTTAGCTGCATCTCGTTAAAGCAGCTCGCGAGCTCTCCTAGTTCATCGTTTGTTGTGACTGTTGGGGTGAAGTGCTGCTTCGTATCGTCGTGAACAATTGATCTCATTGCCTTATTCAGTTCAGCTATTGGCTTTGTTACCCAAGCTTGAAGACGATTGACGATATAGCCACATACGACGAGATAAAGGAGAAAAAGAAATAAGCTGTATTGCAGTTGAGTTATTTGCAGCTGGTGGAGATGTTCGAGTGATACTGCGATAAAAAGGCTTGCTTCACTGTTTGCCGCATAAGCTATAGGGACTTCAATATACAGCATATAATTCCCAAAATGGGCACCTTGCTGCTTGGTGATAATACGCTGTTGTTCAGTAGGCCTAATGTAATCGATATCATCATTTATATATTTTGCTAGCAGGGAACCATCATTAAGTTCTACTAAGGAAATAGACGACTCTGCCTTAAATGAAGACAGTATTTCTTGGGCTGCAATTCTGTCATCAAACAGTATGGCTGCGGTGAGATTCATCCCCACACCTTGAGCGAGAATTTCTATTCGGCTGACTAGATTTGCTCGTTCTTTCTTGATGAAAGTTTGGTAGGTTACTACCTGAAAACTTAAAAAAACCAATAAGATGAAGCCCATAATAGGGAGTGACATCCTTTGCCCAAGTGAGAGGCTATTGAGCCAGTGGCGCATAGCGACCTCTCGGTATCAATGGTTGCTCTTTTATGGTGAGAGCCCTTTGCTGGCTGATGGCTAGGCTGTTCTCGATGATCGAAATACGCAGTAGTTGTGAACTAATGGCCATATTTGCTTGTTTGATGATATCGAGTGCAATGATCGGCCGAATACGTCTTTTGTCGGTGCGTAGTTCGATCATGCCGCCATAATCAATAAAATCAGGATAACTACTGATAGTGAGTACGCCAGATAATTTCGGGATGTCGTGGCGGATAGGAAACTGAGATGGACTGATATACACCAGTTCACATTGTGCTGCTTGGGATAGATTATCTATATAGTGGAACACGAGCCGTTTGTTGGCGGTAAGATCGTTTAATATTAACTGATGCAATGTTTGGCTGATGTTATCAGCACCATAGGCACAGTATTGAATTTGGTGATCAGGTGCTTGAGGCCAACGCACAAAGCTAGCAAAGCGATAGATATAGACCGCCTTGATTTGGTAATCATCATAAGCACTACCTTGCTCGGCTTTAACCCCGCCACTCAATAATAAGCTGGATACAAAAAGTAGCAGCGTTTGTACTGGGTGCTTAAGTGCGTGAGAGTAAACACGATACAGTGCGTGAAAAGAATGCCACATAATCAATCAAAAATCCCATGAACTGCGTAAGTAAGCGGTTTCACCAATTCGAGCTTTGTTGGGCATATCAGAATAAGGCGCTTTGTTTAGAGCATCAATAATAAATTCGACTTTTGGCCATGATGGTTTTTTTTGCCAAGCCAGTCTGACATCGACTGTTGTGACTTCTGGCGCAGAATATGGTTTTGAACCGTCGCCGTAAGTGATATCAGAGTCGACACTCGACTTATGCTTAAACCATACATCAAACTGCCAATTTGCATTTATACTCCACAATGACTGAACGGAAAGGTAATGTGCGGGTTGGTGGTTATAGGTCGCTTTCGCTCCGCTCATTGCATCATCAGCACAGCTCATATTACCACTGCAATAAGCCTCGGTATTAATAAAACTATAGCTGGTATTCAATATGTAATCTTGATGGGGGTGCCAGCGAATAGCCGTCTCAAAACCATAACTGTTTGCATTCAATCGATCACCGAATTCAGTTTCGTGGATGAACAAGTTGTTCGGTAATTTTGTACCATCATTACACTGGCCATAGGCACAAATCCAAGGTTCGCTTCCTGTTTCTAGCATTCTCAGGTTTTGATAATTACTGAAGAAGACAGTGCTATCGATGTTTAGTTCCGGTGTCAGTGATATGCGATGGCCCGCATCTAGAGTGACGACAGATTCATTCTTCATGTCAGGGTTGCCCATGGTAAAGAAAAGACCGTCGTAATAGCGGTAATACCCTGACCCTTCATGATCGGCTGCTATTACTTTCCCTAAGCGATAACCATCGGTCAGTGACTCAACACTTGCGGGTGTTACTACTGCACGACCAATACCCGCCCAAAACTGCTGTAAAGGCGAGTATTGATAGGTGATGCGGGCTTGAGGTTGAATTTCCGTCGTATTGTTTAAAGTGAAATGTTCGACTTTCACGCCTAGGGTTGTCGTAATGTTATCGCTTAGCTGGCTTTCAAGTTGAGTAAACAGGTTATAAATAGCGTCAGTATTGATAGGGTCATTACTGTAGCGTCCGATTGGTTCAAGTTTCGCATAATAATCATCTGTATATGGTGCGACATTGCGATGTATTAAGCGGACACCGCCGCCAGTCGTTAATTCATGGCTATCGGTTAGGCGAGTACGTGTTAACCCATCGAAATTAAGTGTCGAGAATTGTCCTTTAGAAGAGGGCTCAACTTTTGAATTACTATCAGCCCAAATATGCATTTCATAATCGGTTTTATCGTTATTCTGAAACCAATCTACGCTGATGTACCCGCCGCGTGAGTAATCAACCAGCTGGGTGGGGATGAGTTGAGGTGGCGTAGTCGCTAGATTATAATTCTCCCAGTCATGTTCAGAAACATTGTGGTAACCACCAAACTGAAGAGTGACTGCATTGCTACCTTGTTGATAGTCAGAGCGAAAACCACCTCGATAGCTACGCCATGGATCGTCGTTATCATAGTAATAGTCCGACTTTACCCCCTTAACAAAAATGCGCGCAGTAGTGTTTTCATTAAGGGTAAAGCCATGACGGTAGCTGACTTCTTGATAGTTATGCTCACCAGCGGCTATTTCAAGGTGTTGACCTAGGGTTTCTTTACTGCTTTTAGTGATAATATTAATTACGCCATTTGTCGCATTACCCCCCCACATAGTACCTGCGGTACCACGCAAAATTTCGATACGATCAATATCGGACATCACCATGTCGACTGTGTGCCAAAAAGTGCCAGACATTAATGGGCTAAATACACTGCGCCCATCGACCATTACCAGTGCCTTATTAAAGAGTACTTCGTTTAAGCCTCGAATCGATACTTGCCAGTTATATTCGCTAATTTTGTTGACGGTAACACCTGGTGCGAGCGCTAGTGCATCGGCCACAGATCGAGCACCGCTGCGTATAATTTGCTCACTCGAAATAACATAGATAGCGGCAGGTACCTCTGAGATGTTTTGGCTCTTCTTTGCCGCAGAGGTAACAGTTGTTTCAATGTTAGATAGCTCATCCAGGCTTAATGAGATAAGAGTATTAAGCTCTAATGGTTGTTTATCTGCATGTGCGAAAGCGATACTTGAAAATAAAGCAAGGAAGTAAAATGGGAAAGATAAACGCGCTGTAATAACCACAGGATAAACATTGCCTAAATAAGTTATTGAGTGAAGAAATTTTATCATAGTTCTTTTTTATAAAAGAAAGTATCAAACGCTAAAATTACATATTTAGATGGTAATAATATGTGGCGGTTCTTTAATTGAGGATAATATGTGAAATTAAAATAGTTAAATTCCCACTAGGTATTTTAAGGTTTTTTTTCTTCTCATGATTAAAGTTTTTTATTAAGTGCTATTACTGTATTGAGTTGATTGTGACTCATTTTCAGGTGTCAGCAAGAAAGGATATTTAAAGTTTGATGCATGCTCCAACTGAACGCCATTAAAAAATGGTTAATTGGTGATGCAATATTGCTTTTATTTTTAAGGACCCATTTACGAAACGTTAAGCTCGTTAACTCCTCGAGTTGTTTGTGTTGTTACCCGTTGGAATTAGGGCCTCTCTTTTTAAGTAATTGTTTAATGTATAGCTGTGATTCTTTTTGAAGAGTAATCGAAGTGTGTACCGATGTACTAGTGGCAACAATTGATTGGTTCAACGGCTGCCCTATTGCGAGAAGAAGGCGGCAACCACAATGGCCAGTGCGTACTTCAATCCTGTTGTCGGAAGGCGTAAATATAGCCATTTGGTTGGCATGCACTTCGGTACTGCTGACATACGCTTTGCCTGAATGTATAAATATAAACCCTGCCGTCAGTTGTTCGTTTGGCTGGATCTCCCATTGGCTATAGGGGGCGATGGCTACGTCAAGTACAAGAATAGGTGAAGGGGAGGTTATCGGGCTTTGTATTCCGTTTAACTCACCGATCAGCACTTTAGTGGTTACGTTATTCTTTTCTATTATCGGTAAGTCACCAGCGGTGAATTTGAGGCTTTTGGCGTCAGACATTTCAACGTCGTTAGCAGGCAGTAATACCCAAAGGGCGAAGGTTTCTACTCGTCCTCCATCAGTCGGTTTTAAGGTGTCTTTATGTATAACACCATTACCAGCCAGCATCATTTGAACATCGCCAGGCTCAAGTGAAGTTTGGCTACCTGTCGAGTCAACATGGCGTAAATGGCCGCATATTGGATAGGTGATTGTGTTAACACCTGAGTGACCATGAAAGTCTAATCCAACCGGTTGGCAGACATTTTTTGCCTGATAATGATCCCATAAGGCAAAAGGATTGAGCTCTTCTATCTCGCCACTTTGAATATAAGCTGTCATTGATCCTGATTTCAGACCGTAACGAACTTTTTTGATTGTTCTTGTTTTTTCTGCCATGGCTGCTTTCCATGAAAGTGTACTTATACAGAATAGACTGCGGTCTCAATTTCCTCCATCTGAAACAGGTAATTTGTACTACTGTTGCTTGTTTTAATGGTGGCTATGTTATTTTCATTCTAAATTTGCCACTTAGATCCGACGTTAGACCCACCATGTAGACCGCTATTTAGATAACCACAAGCCGCTCCAAAGATGATTATAAAACAAGCAGGAAATCGGCATTGAATTTGGAAGGTGTCGAATAGGATTAACTTGTGCTGAAAAGGTATCCTTAAGTGGCTTAATGGCCCTTTCTCGCTGGCTATGCGGTGAGTGTAGGGTAATATATTTGTATAACAAATAGTGAGGGCGATGAAGTGCATAAATTGAATCTACAACAGCATACTATTTTTAAGCAGCAAGTTTACATTGCAGGCCAATGGTGCGATGCCGACTCTAACAGTAATCAGCCCGTATATAACCCTGCCGATGGCAGCCTTCTTGGGCATGTGCCTGAGTGTGGTCAACTTGAAACACAGCGCGCGATTAATGCTGCTGATATCGCGTCTAAATCCTGGCGAAAAACGACAGCAAAAGAAAAATCGCAAGTATTACGTCGTTGGTTTGATTTAATCCAACAGCACAGTGAGGCTCTGGCCGAAATTTTAACGGCAGAGCAAGGTAAGCCGTTAACAGAGGCAAAAGCTGAGATTGCCTATGCGGCCAGTTTTATCGAGTGGTATGCCGAACAAGCAAAGCGTATTCGAGGTGAAATGATACCGAGCCATAGACCTGATGCGCGGATCTTAGTGAGCCATGAGGCGATTGGTGTTGTGGGGGCGATTACCCCTTGGAACTTTCCCGCCGCGATGATTACACGTAAATGTGGTCCTGCTTTCGCTGCTGGTTGTAGCGTGGTATTAAAACCAGCGCCTGATACCCCATTTACTGCGTTAGCTCTAGCTGCTTTGGCAGAACAAGCAGGCTTGCCTAAAGGTTTGTTTAGTGTGGTAACGGGTGATGCTGTGGCGATAGGTGGTGAGCTGACTAGCAATAAAACAGTACGGAAAATTTCATTCACTGGATCGACAGCAATTGGCAAATTACTGATGGCGCAATCCGCTGCATCGGTGAAAAAAATGTCGCTAGAATTAGGTGGTAACGCGCCATTTATTGTTTTTGACGACGCTGACTTAGAAAAAGCACTCGCCGGTTATATGGTGGCAAAATTCCGCAATGCTGGGCAAACCTGTGTGTGTGCAAATCGCTTGTACGTACATGAAAGTGTTTACGATAGATTTATGAAGATGCTAACCGATAAAGTATCATCTCTTGTGATGGGTAATGGCTTCATTGAAGGGGTAGATATTGGCCCGATGATCAATCGTTCTGCGGTTGAAAAGGTTGAAGCTCATATTCATGATGCAGTACAGAAAGGGGCAACCCTGTTGTATGGCAGCCAAGAAAAGTCATCAACGCATTTTGTGCAGCCAGCTGTTTTACGTGATGTGACAGATGACATGTTAGTCGCAACAGAAGAAACCTTTGGCCCTTTAGCTGCGGCCTTTACTTTCAGTGACGACGACGATGTCATTGCACGCGCGAATAATACTGACTCAGGCTTAGCGGCTTATATTTATACCCAATCATTATCAAAAGCATTCCGAATGAGTGAAGCCTTGGAATACGGCATGGTTGGTGTGAATGAAGGGCTAATTTCAACCGAAGTTGCTCCATTTGGTGGTATTAAAGAATCAGGACTTGGCCGCGAGGGTGCAGCGCAAGGTATTGATGAATACTTAGAAACGAAATACACCCTGATGGGCGGGTTGTAGTCACTGTTACTCTGTCACCTTTTCAGTGATGATAAATAAACCCTCACTAGAGGGTTTTGTTTTATGCGGCTTTTAAAGGAATATTCTTTTTATTAGTCGCTATTCCATATATTGTTAATTTTATTAAACTCACCATTTAATTAATTGTATGAAAATGCCGCAATTAAGAAGGTGTGAGTATTTAGGTTGGCTGAAAGTAGGAATGCAGGTGGTTGGTATCCAAAACGTTATCGTAAAAATGATCCTTGGTGTGTTTTTGTTATGCCTCTCAGGTATTTCAAGCGCTAACTCGATTAACGTAAATAATAATGAGCAAGCTGATAAACATGTTGTGGGTGCTGTTTGTGTGATCCGCGTTGATGATAAATTAGTCATGCTTTCAGAAGTCATAACAAAGAAAATATCACTGCCGGGCGGCTATATAGAGCCTAACACCACACCAGAAGAGAGTGCGATTCGTGAAGCATTGGAAGAAACTGGGATAAAAGTTGAGATAGCACACCTTATTCAGCAGCGAGAGCGAGCGCTAATTTATGCTTGTGTTGCACAAGATCCAATACTTGTATCGACAACCAAAGATTCGTTAGGATTCGCAATAGTCGAGTCATGGTTTGCTGAGCATTTTGGCAAAGAAGTTCGCCGTGTCTATCTTATTAGCCCTGACGAGCTAAAAGCATCAGATTATCGTTTTCCTAACGATAAACCGTTATTAAAAAAATGGTTGGCGGTAACACCTGAAAGTGCGGTCGACTATTATTCTGATTTAAGTGATCGTGTTAACTTACTTCATCAGTTGGAATTACAGCTTATTAGCCAATTTCAACATTGGGTTAAAAGCTGGCCACAAACTCAGCAATCTATTTTTGAGACGACAATCGCGGTATTAAATTTGCCCGGTGAAGTTGGGTTTATCGCTTTTCTACTCGTGGTTAGTGCCGTTATGTTTGGTACCAAAGGTGTATTGCGTTTATCCATTATTTTGCTAAGCGTTACCTTTATTTCCTCGGTGCTGAAATTAAGTATCGGTTCACCGCGACCGTTTTATATTGTGCCTGCATTAAAACAAGCCAGTGCCTATGGTTTTAGTTTTCCTAGTGGACACACGTTAATAGCAACGGTTTTGTGGGGGCTTGCATGGTACTACTTAACGCATAAACGTGGCTTACTGGTGATGTTCTTATTATTGCCCGTCGCTTATTTTCTTGCGTTTGGACAAGCTGTCGCACGCGTCTGGTATGGCGTACATTTTATTACCGATACAATGGCAAGCTTAATTCTAGGTACTGGTATGGTGGCGATTTATATAGCGTGGCTCAATGCAGAGAACAACGCCCTAGATGACTGTATTATGAGTAAGTGGTTTTGGTTATCGCTATCTTTGTTTGTTGGGTTTATTGCTAGTTTTAGTCATGCGCCAGACCATGTTTATCTGTTTTCTGTTCTCCTCGGGATATTTTTAGGCTTGGATTATGTGAGCTGGGAGCCGCTTAAGCGCCCACTAAAGGTGGGGCAAATTATCTTTACCGCTGGATTATTTGCGTTAGGAGCTGGCGTGATTGCTTGGGTAACAAATTGGTTTGCCTGCCAGTCGAGCGTTAGCTTAATCGTGTTATCTATACGCTCTCTGGGCTGCTTTCTTGCAGGAATTTGGCTTTTAACGGGTACAACCCTGATCCGAAAAGTAATTTCAACTAAGTTAGTAGCATAATCTGCCTTACCTCACGCTTTAGTTTACGTAAAGCGTGAGGTACAGTGGGGGGAATAATGATTGAGATAACCAGATGCCGTAGGATTCGGCAATAAACTGGAAAAGGAGCGCAATGTTACCCGCACTGACAACTCAGAGCAGTATCGACAGTGTCGTACTGGACTACCTGAATGAACTCGACCAAGCTGGTTTTCTTGGTGATATTGAAACCACTTACGCCAGCCGACTCGCTGTAGCCACTGACAACAGCGTTTATCAGCAATTACCACAAGCCGTTATTTTTCCTACAAATATCGACGACTTATCACTGATAGGTAAAGTTGGTGCATCTGAACTTTTTCGTACTGTTTCTTTTTCTCCTCGCGGTGGCGGCACTGGCACTAACGGCCAGTCTTTGACTCAAGGGGTTGTGGTGGATATTTCACGCCACATGAACCAGATTTTGGAAGTGAACCCAGTTGAAGGCTGGGTACGGGTGCAAACCGGTGTCATCAAAGACCAGCTTAATGATGCACTTCGCCCTCATGGCTATTTTTTCTCGCCCGATCTGTCTACCAGTAATCGCGCCACAATTGGCGGTATGATTAATACTGATGCATCTGGTCAAGGTTCGCTTAAATATGGCAAAACCTCTGATCATGTCTTGTCTCTGACGGCGGTACTGGTTGATGGTTCTGTATTGAATACGGCACCAGTTGTATCTTCAGACAAGGCTGGCTCACCTGACGACAACTTTGCCGCGAATGCACAGCGAGTGAGTGAGCAGGTTTGTCGTGAAAAACGCCCTCAAATTATCGATAAATTCCCACCGCTGAATCGCTTCCTGACTGGGTACGATCTTAAAAATGTGTTCGATGATGACCTTACACAGTTCGATATTGCTCGCTTGCTATGTGGTGCTGAAGGGTCATTAGCTTTTATTGCTGAAGCAAAGCTTAATATCACCCCAATCCCAAAGGCGCGTACTTTGGTGAACATTAAATACAATAGCTTTGATTCAGCCTTACGTAATGCGCCTATGATGGTTGAGGCGAATGCCTTATCGGTAGAAACCGTGGATTCTCGCGTGTTGAATTTAGCCAAACAAGACATTGTGTGGCATACGGTAAGTGATTTATTAACTGATGTCCCCGGCAAAGATATGCAGGGAATCAATATGGTGGAATTTGCTAATAGCTCAGTGGCTGAAAATCAACAACAAGTCACTGAACTTTGCCAGCGCCTTGATGTATTGATTGCCAATAATGAGCAAGGCCTGATTGGTTACCAGGTCTGTGATGATCTTGCGAGCATTCAAAAAATTTATGCGATGCGTAAAAAAGCGGTGGGGCTATTAGGTGCTGCTAAAGGGGCGAAAAAGCCCATCGCTTTTGCAGAAGACACCTGTGTTCCACCGGAAAATCTAGCCGACTTCATTGCTGAATTTCGTCAGTTATTGGACGAGAAACAATTGAATTACGGCATGTTTGGTCATGTTGATGCGGGTGTTTTACATGTTCGTCCCGCTTTAGATATGTGTGATCCTGAGCAAGAGATGTTGATGAAAATCATTTCTGATCAAGTGGTTGCGCTGGTGGCTAAATATGGCGGTTTGATGTGGGGCGAACACGGAAAAGGTTTCCGTTCTGAATATGGCCCTGAATTTTTTGGCGATGAATTATTTACTGAACTGCGTCGAATAAAAGCGGCGTTTGATCCTGATAATCGCATGAACCCAGGCAAAATTTGTACGCCCATTGAGAGTGATGCAGAGCTTGTGAAAGTGGATGGTGTGAAACGTGGTTTTTATGATCGACAGATCCCAGTAAAAACACGTGATAGCTTTAAGCAGGCGATGGAATGTAATGGTAATGGCTTGTGCTTCAATTACGATACCAGTTCACCTATGTGTCCATCGATGAAGATCAGTGCTGATCGCCGTCATTCCCCCAAAGGCCGTGCTGGCTTAGTGCGTGAATGGTTACGTCAGCTTGCTGAACAAGGCATTGACCCTCTTGTGTTAGAGCAGAAGCTGCTAACAACGACGCCGACGATCAAACAAATTATAGATAGGCTAAAAAACACCTACGGTAGTCAACGCGCCGCTTACGATTATTCACATGAAGTGATGGAAGCAATGAATGGCTGCTTAGCGTGTAAAGCGTGTGCGAGCCAATGTCCGATCAAAGTTGATGTACCGAGCTTTCGCTCGCGCTTTATGCATATGTATTACAGCCGTTATCAACGTCCGGCCAAAGATTACTTAGTGGCGTATGTTGAAAGCTATTTACCGCTCATGGCAAAAGCCCCTGCATTATTTAATGCGGTGATGCGCCCACAATGGTCACAATCGTTAACGGCAAAAACGATTGGCTATGTAGATATGCCTGCATTGTCTGTACCGACGTTGCAAGAAAGGTTAGATGGTCATCAGGCGACACGTTTTGATCTTACTTGGTTACAAGCGCTATCAGCTCAAGAGCGTCAGCACTATGTATTAATAGTGCAGGATCCGTTCACCTCTTTCTACGATGCAGATGTTGTCAGCGATTTCGTACTGTTGGCTGAAAAGCTAGGTAAGAAGCCAATTATTGTACCGTTTAAACCGAATGGTAAAGCGCAGCATGTGAAAGGTTTCTTACGTCAGTTTGCTAAAACGGCAAAAAATACCGCTGAGTTTTTGAATCAACTATCAGCACTAAATATACCTCTGGTTGGCGTTGATCCTGCTTTAGTGCTTTGTTATCGCGATGAATACAATGAAGTGCTTGCTGATCAGCGAGGTGACTTTGCTGTATTAACCGCCCATGAATGGCTGTTACCGCTATTACCTGAATTGCAAAAGCAAAAAGCGGCCGAAAAATCGGAACCTTGGCACCTCTTTGCACACTGTACCGAGAAAACTAAATTACCCAATGCAGAGAAAGAGTGGGGTGCTATCTTTACTCATTTTGGGGCGGTACTAGAAACTGTGCCAGTGGGTTGTTGTGGTATGGCAGGAACATTTGGCCATGAGAAAGACAAGCTTGAAATGTCTAAAGGCGTGTATGAGCTCAGTTGGCAGAAAAACCTAGCTCTGCGTGATCCTGAACGCTGTTTAGTCACAGGTTATTCGTGTCGAAGCCAAGTTAAACGTTTTGAGCACCGCAAGTTGAAGCATCCTGTTCAAGCACTATTGCAGCTAGTACCTTAATCGCAGAGTTAAATATAAAAAGATTACGGGTATAACAGTCGAAAAATTGAATTGCTAAGATAAGTATAAGCCGCGATATTTCGCGGCTTTTGTTTGTTTTTTTCGCCTTACTTTTGTCTTACCTTGGTATTTGGTATTTGGTTTTTGATATTAGTTTTTTAGTCTTCTTGCGGACTCAACCAACGATAAACTATCCCCGCAACTAGCGCGCCAAGTAAAGGTGCTAGCCAGAATAACCACAGCTGCGACACTGCCCAATCGCCAACTAATAACGCAGGGCCAGTACTACGTGCTGGGTTTACGGAAGTATTTGTCACAGGGATACTGATTAAGTGAATCAGTGTGAGCGCTAAACCAATCGCAAGTCCTGCCATACCTGGTGTTGCCAGTTTGTGGGTGGCACCTAAGATGACAATCAAAAACATAAAAGTCATAACAAATTCAGTCACAAAACCTGAAAGTAAACTGTAACCACCGGGTGAATGCTCACCATAACCGTTAGATGCGAGTCCCCCTGCTAAGTCAAATCCAGCTTGGCCGCTGGCAATAACATAGAGTACATAAGCGCCCACAATGGCACCAAGTACTTGGGATAAGATATAAGGAACAACATCAGCTACGGGAAAGCGACCGCCCGACCATAGCCCAACAGTGACTGCAGGGTTGAGGTGACAACCCGAAATATGGCCAATAGCATAAGCCATAGTGACAACCGTTAAACCAAAGGCAAGTGATACCCCGAGTAAGCCAATGCCGACATCAGGAAAAGCGGCAGCTAATACTGCACTACCACAGCCTCCAAGTACTAACCAAAATGTGCCAATAAACTCCGCTACTAGCTTTTTAAACATACTTTATCCCCTTACGAACCCAACAATACCATTGGAAAATTAGCGCAAATAAGTGCCTATCAATGGCAAATTAATGCTTACGCGTCGCTAAAGTATAGGTCTAAGGTGGCATAGGCATGTTTCAATTAAGAGACATGACGCAATATAAAGATGCGCTATTCTGCTCCAGAGTGATCGAATAGGTAGTCTTCTAGCTGATCTGATAGCCATTGGATAACAGCACCGCGGCGTGATTCTTGTTCGACTATTTCACCATAAGGCTGCCAGCTCATTGCTCGGTTATGTTTGATGACTTTCACCGTACCGTCACGTAACCGATCTTTAATGAGTAAATCAGGGACGTAAGACCAGCCTGTACCGTCTACAACAGCATTTCGTAAGTATTCATAAAAGGCCAGTGCAATGTAGTTAGTTGATTTTGGTGATACCGCTTTCAGGCTTTCATCATCAATATAAGCTAAAGCAATTTCGGTATAACGCTCTAAATCTGCACTGTGCACTTTTCGTAATTGGCTTAACGGGTGATCTTTATGGGCAACCGACATCATCCTGATTTGCCCTAAATCGACATGGTGTAATCGAGGTGCACGATGATTAGCGGGTAATAAACCATACGCGACATCAACAATGTTTTGTTCAACCAAGTTCTCCAATTCAGGCGGAGGGGCAACATACACAGACAAGCTGGTTTTGGGGAAGGTGTGTTTCAGTTGCTTGATCAAATCTCGCCACAGTGATTCTGGTAGTGCATCGTCACGGGCGATACGAATGGCCGATTCAACTCCTTCAATATGTTGAGTGCATTTGGTCTTAATTTCATTGGCTATCATGGCTAGTCGAACACAATCGTTCGCGACAGTTTGGCCAATGTCGGTCAGTAAAATACGATTACCAGTACGTGTCAGTAGTTTTACCCCTAAATCATCTTCGAGTGCGCTTAAAGCCGCGCTCACTGTCGTACGGCTCTTGCCAAGTTTTCGAGCGGCCTCGCTTATAGAGCCTGTTTGGCTGGCATGAAGAAACATTTCCACTTGGGATATTTTCATTGTGAGGGTCTCGTCAATATTACTCTGATATAGCTTAAATATTATCCGACGAAAAAATCGTCGCTGAGAGATTGTAGCAATAACGTCAGCCGCGTTAATATGAAGTGGATTACAAAAGAAGAGTATATATCGACGAAAAAGCTGTCGATTATCGAGGTTTATATGTCATGCAATATCCAACTAGAGCGTAAGTTACTTCAGTTTTCAACGTTATCATCATTCCTTTTTGCCGTTATGGGGATCGCCCTTGGTTTGTGGCTTGGCTCTTTAGTTATTGTTTTCGATGGTGCGTATTCATTTGTCAGCTTAGCGCTAACACTGGTCTCTTTAGCCGCTGCTGCGTATTTACACCGTGATAAAACCACACAGAAAACAGCACACTCGGTAACGCATTCTCAGCAAGTTGAGTCTGGTGTGATTGCCTTTAAAGGTATGGTGATCACTATTATGTGTTTGGTGTCTTTTTATGCCGCAGTCGAAGCCATTTTTATGGGGGGCCGTAATATAGATACGGGTATCGCTTTAGTCTTTGGTGTGGTTAACGTTGTTGGTTGTTTCATTAACTATAAAGTGATGGCAGTTTACAGTGGTAAAGCGGAGTCTGCGTTGGTGGATGCGGAGTCTAAGCAATGGTTGATGGATACCGTGATAAGTGGTGCTGTATTAATTGGTTTTACAATCGCGACTGGTTTGAAAATGTCATCGTATGCTCACTTTGCACCGTATGCCGATCCCGTGATGGTGATTATCGCTTCAGTCTATTTTGTGATTGTACCGTTAAAAATGACATGGGGTGCGCTTAAGCAGATACAAGCTACTCGCCAGATAAGCATTACTGCCTAATAAGGGGTATTAGCAGAGAGAAAGAAGTGCAGAAAATAAATGTATGGTAAGCGCCCAATGTGAAGTTGTCGCATTGGGCGTTTTACGTTATCGACCAAGCAGCAGTGTTTGCTCAATCTCACGATAGAAGTGGGCAGTGTTTTGTAATGATGTAGCCGTTAAGCCGGGTACACCATATATTTCCACACTTGCTCCGAATTTGGTTTGTACTTTATCAACCAATAAATCGAAATCACCATCACCGGATAGAAGAATAACGCGGTCAACGTCAGGTGCGTGTTCTACAACATCCAGCGTAATGCCTACATCCCAGTCTCCTTTAGCGGAACCATCACTACGTTGGATGAAAGGCTTTAATTTCACTTCAAAGCCAATGCCGCGCAAGATATTTTGGAACTGACGCTGTTTTTCATCGCCACGGTGAATTGCATAAGCATAGGCCGCCACGACTTCTCGCCCTTGGGTTGCTTCAGCCCAAAATGCGTTGTAATCGAAGTTACAGTGGTATTTTTCTTTTACCGTGTAATAGATGTTTTGCACATCGACAAAAATAGCGACTTTTTCCACAATGAATCCATTTTGATGAGTGACTTTTCAAGCTTACCTTTTTGTTGCTGAAAAACAAAGCAAAGTGCCGAAACTAGCTGTTGCTGAAGCTAAACGGTATAGTGAGGGCATAATTAATCGTAAAGGTTATTCAATAGAAATGAAAAAGTCAGTCTTAGCATTTACCGCTTTAGCCGCTTCATTCAGTGCGGTATCAGCAGTGCAAGCAAAAAGTTGTCCTGTCGATGTTCAGCATGAAGTGCGTATTGCGGGCGAACAAGTATCGATTTACGAAAGTGGTCAGCCAAAATTGCTTATAGATGAAAACAACAACGTATTCATTAACGGTAAGCAGCTTGATTTAAATGCGATGCAGCAGCGTGCGTTAGATGCTTATACGCAATCGGTAAAAGATAATTTACCTAAGATGGCTGATTTAGCAAAAGACGGTGTGGGTGTAGCAAATGATGTGCTCGATGAAGTATCGGCTGATTTTGACTCTAAAGAATCCTTTGCCAAAGTGCAGAGTCTGATTGATGACTACGCAGCAAAAGCGAATGACAAATTTTACCCAGACGGGGAGTTTGTTATGCCTGAAAACTTGTTTGACGAAATGGATACCAGCTGGAAGGGTGAGTTTGAACAAGCGTTAAAGCATGTAAGCCTTGAATCAGCATCGGCAATGTTCGCGGCACTGTCAGCTGAGATGAAAGAAGGAGATTTGAGCTTTTCTGAGGTCCAAACTAAATTTTCTGATCTTAAAGCGCGTTTAGAAGAACGGATCCGCTCGCGTTCAGGTGAAATGGCAGTAAAAGCGAATGACCTGTGCGATTCAATGAAAGGGTTAGCGCAAGAAGAACAAGAAGTACAAAAAGTGATCCCACAACTTAAAGATTACCAAGTGTTTGAGATCTAAAGATCAAACCGTGACCTTAGGGGAATAACTTGATATAGGTTGGGTTGAACGATAAGGGCTTGTGTTACGTTAAATAGATATTGAGACTCTATCGTCCATTTTATATTTGATCGCCAGCAGACTCTCAGCCACTACACTTAGGAGTTCACACCAATGCTAAAAATTGCCGTTATTATTGCATTGCTACTGCTCGCATTCCTTGCTGTGAAGTATCTTGATGAAACTCAGCAAAAGACGATTATTAAATTACTGCTGGTAGTCTTAGGTGGAGTAACGCTTTTCTTCCTTGGTTCTGAGTTGTTCCGCTAGCATGTTTTAATTTTTATCGCCAGAAAGTAAACAGCCCACGCATGCGTGGGCTGTTTTGTATTAAGTCATAGTCAGTGAAACCAAGTTGCTTCTACTATGCTCTTGAGCGACTACGGTTAGGCTTGTTACCGCCATTGCCATTTCGGCTTGCTGGTTTACCGTTGCCACCACGAGAACCAGGTGCATTCCCTGTGTTATTACGGTTGCCTGATGATTGGCCTGCAGGCTTGCCACGATTACCGTTGGTTGGCTTATTGCTGCCATTGCCATTGCCATTGCCATTGCCGTTGCCGTTTTGAGGACGGTTACCACCATTACCACCAGGTTTACCGTTGCGCTTGCCATCTTTACGGATGTCTGGCTGGTTAGGGTGTTTAGTCGCAAAGCGTTTAGCACCATGGCGGCCAGAACCGCGACGTTGTGCTGGCGTTAGTTCCGCATCGCTGCCTTCTTCAGGCACTAAGCAGTTTGGTCGATCGCCAATTAAGTACTTCTTACCCATGTTGACTAAGGCTTCACGGATCAATGGCCAGTTTACTGGGTCGTGATAGCGAAGTAGTGCTTTATGCAATCGACGTTGACGTTCCCCTTTTGCAACAAATAGATCTTCACGCTTTTTATACTTAACACGCTTCAGCGGGTTAGTTTCAGAGTGATACATCGCCGTTGCATTACACATAGGTGATGGGTAGAAATTTTGTACCTGATCACACTGGTACTCATTCTTCTTCAGCCAAAGTGCAAGGTTTAGCATGTCGTCATCGGTTGAACCAGGATGCGCAGAAATAAAGTAAGGGATCAGGTATTGTTTTTTACCTGCTTCACGGTTGTACTTCTCAAACAGTTCTTTGAAGCGATCATATTTGCCCATACCCGGCTTCATCATCAGATCAAGCGTGCCTTTCTCGGTATGTTCAGGGGCAATTTTCAAATAACCACCCACATGGTGAGTCACTAGTTCACGAATGTATTCTGGTGATTCAATAGCTAAATCGTAACGCACACCAGAGGCAATCAGGATCTTTTTAATCCCTTTAACTTCACGTGCTTTACGGTATAGATCGATCGTGTGTTTATGATCCGTATTTAGCTTTTTACAAATATCTGGGTAAATACATGCAGGGCGACGACAGTTTGCTTCCGCTTTAGGATCTGAGCAACCAAGGCGATACATGTTAGCTGTAGGGCCACCAAGATCTGAGATTGTGCCCGTAAAGCCAGGGACTTTATCGCGAATTTCTTCTAACTCGTTAATGATCGACTCTTGCGAGCGGTTTTGGATAATGCGGCCTTCGTGCTCTGTGATAGAACAGAACGAACAACCACCAAAACAACCACGCATGATATTTACAGATGTCTTGATCATGTCATACGCAGGGATCTTTGCTTTGCCGTAAGAAGGGTGCGGTACACGCGCATAATACAACCCAAATACGTAGTCCATTTCTTCCGTTGTTAGCGGAATAGGTGGCTTATTGATCCACAGTTCACGATCAGCATGCTTTTGAATCAGTGCACGTGATGAATGCGGGTTCGTTTCTAAGTGCATCACACGACTTGCGTGTGCGTATAGAATACGGTCGTTACGCAGTTTCTCGTACGACGGTAAACGTACCGCAGTGCTCTTAGAATCGTGGCGCGATGGTTGAATATGGACCACTTGTTGAACTGGCTGAGCGTTTGCCTGTTCTTTTTTGTTGGTTTCACACACTTCTTCAGTCGCATACGGGTTCGGCATTTGCATGGCACGGCCCGGTTTTTCAATGCGGCTTGAGTCGATTTCTTTATAGCCAGCAGGCAGTTCACGCATCATCACCGCAGTACCCGCAATGAATTGCATTTCTTCCAGCGTTTGACCATTAGCAAGGCTATGTGCGACTTCGACTAATGCACGTTCGGCGTTACCAAACAATAGAATATCAGCTTTGGCATCGGCTAATACTGAGCGACGTACTTTGTCTGACCAGTAATCGTAGTGTGCTAAGCGGCGTAGGCTCGCTTCAATACCACCCAATACAATGGGTGTTTCTTTAAATGCTTCACGACAACGTTGCGAGTAAACCAATACTGCGCGATCAGGGCGTTTACCGCCTTCGTTGTTTGGTGTGTAGGCATCATCGTGGCGTAGTTTACGGTCAGCGGTATAGCGGTTGATCATGGAATCCATGTTACCCGCCGTAATACCAAAGAACAGGTTAGGCTGGCCAAGCTCCATGAAAGCATCTTTGTTATCCCATTTAGGTTGGGAAATGATGCCTACACGAAAACCTTGCGCTTCCAGCAAGCGGCCAATAATTGCCATACCAAAGCTAGGGTGATCAACATAAGCATCACCAGTAACAATAATTATGTCGCAGCTATCCCAGCCCAGTGCGTCCATTTCTTTCCGAGTTGTCGGTAGGAATGGAGCTATTCCATAGCACTCAGCCCAGTACTTCGGATACTCGTTAATTTTAGTCAAATTCATAATATTACAATTTATTGTTTATTTTTCAGGGGCATGTATTGAGGGCGTCTTGCCATATTTAAGGTTCAGCAAATCCTGCTGACCCTGAGTGTGTCTACCACTCAGTTACCGTATGTTTGATATATAGCTTCAGCATTTGAATGCCCCTGTTAGGTCGATGGTGATCGTTAAGGCCCTGTTATATAGGGTCAGTGCCTTCACGTTTATATGAGTGATGCAGCCAGCTATTTGGATAATGTTCACGACAGTATAAGTATCTGCATGATCCTATTGGCTTAACACTAGGTTGATATTGCTGCGCTGGTAAAATACAGAGCATATAAAATGGGCATGAGTTTACCATGTTCATACGGCAATACATCTTTTTCTGTGATTGAGTACATAAATGTAGTTGCTACCAGTCGCTTTAGTGGGCTAATTATTGAATTAAGTGCTTGGGTTTGTTCACTGTTATGGGGGATGGTTAGCCTTGTGCCGCTGCTTAGCCATTCTTATATATAATTCGGTATATTCGAATAGTTGTACTTACGGTATGTCGGTCTGTATAATTGTTGTGTTTTATTGATTCAGTGTTGTATCAAAAACGTACGATTATAGGAGAGACATATTTGTGGGGATCCTGATAACGTTAAGGTCTTCAGGGGTGAAAATTATCGATATAGCTTTTATATTAAAGCTGGTTTTACTACTGATTTTTGCTCTTATTTATAGATGAAAGTATTCATCCGATGAAGTGAATGCGATACGATAGCTAGGCGATTAACCGAATCAAAGGCTATATGTATACAATTTTCTCATTACTCAAGTGGGTTGTTTTGATTTATTTAGTCAAAACAGGTCGTATCCATGAATCGGTTCTCATCAAGTGTCAAAAGTTTACCCTTGCTGCGATGACATTGTTTGTCATCAATATTGCGGCGGTAAGCCATGTTGTTGAGTCTGTCGATCTAGTGAGCAAAGGAATTGCCGAAGGATATATCCAACGAAGAGTTTAACGCACTGCTCATATCAAGAGTATTTATAGGGATATACCCCTGACGTTAAATAACAGACTTGATATAAAAGGAGAGGCTTAGCCTCTCCTTTTTTTATTGTTTTGAATCGTGAGAGTAAAAAAAAGCCCGCATTAAGCGAGCTTGATTTATCGTGTAGATTCTTTGCTTAAACTGCAGTTGGTACCATGATTTGTGTTGCAACAATCACGATAATAATACCGACAAGCACGGGAACTGAAGTACGTTTAACAACTTCAAATGGCGACAGTTTTGCCATACCAGAACACGCAACAACCACACCTGATACTGGTGAGATTGTACGGCCTAGGTTAGATGCCTGTAGCATTGGAATAACAAGGTAAGCAGGGTTGATACCCATTTTAGCCGCAAGGCTTGGGATGAGTTCTACGAATGCGTAGAAAGGTGCGTTACCTGAACCTGTTGTAATAGCCGCGATTGCAGTGATTGCAACCAGAAGGATCATAAGGAAGATACCGCCAGCGCCTGCTACTTCAGCAAGGTGAAGAAGGTTATCGATAAAGCCAACAGATTTAAGGCCTTGGGCAAATACACCTGCAGAAATCAATAGCATTACCACGCCAGAGAACGCATCAGCCATGCCTTTATATGCCGCATCTAAGCCGTCAAAAACTTTACTTGATTCGCCGCGGTGACGAACGAGCTCAATAATGGCCGCTAGGAACATACAAATCACAAGGATGGTAACAATGTGAAGTTGTGGGAATAGCTTACCGCTGAACAGTAGGACACCAATGATAGGTGTGAACGGTAGAATGCAGAAGAACTTAGGTGCGTTAACTTCCAGTTCTGATACATCTAGACGCTCGTGAACAACACCTTCTTTGTCATCTAGGTAACGCTGCCAGAAGAAGTGTGCTGCTGCCATACCGATGATCGCAACAATTGAAATTGGTAGAGTTGTTTTAAATGCAAAATCGATCAGTTCCATGCCTGCTGATTCAGCAGCCACAACCACATCGCCCGATGTTGGTGAAAGAATGATCGCAGCAGGCGATGCACAGATAGCAGCTGCTGCACCACGGCTAATGCCCATGTTCACCATTAGTGGGAACAAGGTTGCCATCAGTAATACACCTAGGCCAGTTGCAGAAGAAACGGCTAACGACATTAGACATGCCACAAAGTAGGTTGCAACCATTAGAACGTAAGGTGATTTGATAAAGCGAAGTGGGCGAGATGCCATCATCACAACCATATCGTTGGCACCGATTTTGGTCATGTATGCTGCAAAACCACAAAGCATCATGATCATCATGCCAAGGCCGCCAGCACGGTACATTAATAGGTATTTAATGTATTCAAAAACGTCTGTTAATGGGTTTCCTGTCGATGTAACACCTGCTGGTAATACATCTTTTCCTAACGCGGCGGTGATCGCCAATAAAATAATACCGCCTGTTAAAAGCACTCCAGTTGCTGTGTATCCTTTAAAGATGTATCGACCTACACCTGCCGCAACTAGAAGACCAATTACTAACTCCAACATGGAAAATGTCCTCTTAAAACTACAAAAGTAAAAAACTAAAAATATGAATAATTGTATTATTTGCTTACATACTGCTGAGCTGCAATGTACCTAAAAAGGGCTGGGGGTACGATAGTTAACATAGCATCTTATGATCTAAAACATGATTTTATGTAGGATGTTAATTTTGTGCTACTTAACTGATAATTTTAATGATTGAACTGGTAAATCTCAGATTAAGAATGGCTTTTTGTTTAATCAAGTTCGCAGTGGGTGTTAACGTTGTGGTTGTCTTTCGGGTTTATGTGTAGCATTGATGTGATGTTAAATTCTTATAAATAAATCATGTTTTATACGCAACATTCTTTTACATACTCTTTAAATGCACGATCAGCGAGCGATAAATATCCGTGTTTACGCCATGCAATTGCAATGTCTAAGTGAACTGGCTCTTCAAATGGCACGGGCAGTACACCATGTTCATGCTCTGTTACCATCTCAAGCAGAGCACTAATGGCAAAATCACGCCTGACGATATTTAAAATCATCGGTAATAGATTTGTTTCAAAGGAAATGAGGGGCTGGAGCTTTTGGGTTTCACAGGCTCGATCAATGAACTCGCGGTGGAAGTAGCCTTTTTTAAACATCACTAATTCTTGGGCAAAAAATGTGGCAAAGTCGATAGACGACTTGTGTGCAAAAGGATGTTCTTCACCGACGACAGCAACCATTTGCGACGTTAGCAAGTGCTCGGTTTCCAAGGCTTGAGGCACGTTATGATTAATGATAACGCCTAAATCTAACTCTCCTTCTATCAGCATTTTACGAATTGACTGTGCCCCGCCTTCAACCATGGTCAATTTGAGGTTAGGGTACTGGCTTTTAAAACCCATTAAGATTTCAGGGAAGAAGTAAGATCCCAGCATACTGGGTACGCCTAACCGTACTTCGCCTTTTTCTAATCCTCGTAACTCAGCCATCGCAACTTCGGCATCTTTTAATTGTTGTATAACCAAGCGTGCATGCGGCATTAGGACTTCACCTTCGTGCGTTAAGGTGATCTTTCGTTCGTTACGATGAAAAAGATCTAACCCCAGCGAAGTCTCGAGCTTTTTGATCGCGATGCTCAAAGCGGGTTGGGCAATATTGAGCGCTTTAGCCGCGGCGGTGAAGTTGCCGATTTCGGCAAGAGTAACAAAGTATTTAAGCTGACGAACATCCATGACTATATCTTTTATTTATCATCTTGATAGTTTCAATATATTTTCATTATTGATGACGGCTTGCTACTGTTTTGTCATTAATTTAAGAGGTGACAAGCAAAATGATTCAGGTTGGAACCGCCCCATATAAAAAGGCGACATTTGCTCTCGCGCTAGGGTCATTTTTAGTCTTTTGTAATTTGTACCTATTCCAGCCAGTCTTGCCCGTGATGGCGGAGCAGTTCTCGGTGAGTGCAACCAAGGTGAATTGGCTCTTGGCGGCGGGTACATTCAGCCTTGCGCTAACGTTAGTGCCTTGGGCGATAGCTTCTGAGAGTGTTGGTCGTTATCGCATCATGTTGGTGAGCTTATTTTTACTGCCTATTGTTGGTTTGCTAATGCTGTGGGCTGATTCGTTATTCTTACTGTCATTAGCAAGGGCGCTGATGGGAATGGCTTTAGCTGGATTTGCGGCCGTAGCTGTGGCCTACATGGCTGAAGAGTTTTCAACCAAAGCATTAATGCTAGCGGTGGGCACTTATATAAGCGCCAATTCGTTGGGGGGTATTTTTGGGCGCTTATTTGGCGGTATTACGACAGAGTATTGGGGATGGCAGGTCGCTGTCGTTGGTATGGCTACCTTCAGTTTTATCGGGGCCTGTATTGTGTGGTGGCTATTGCCTAAACAACAAAATTTTTCGCCACCTAAACATGGATTTAGTCGCGCTCAATTTCGTGCTCAGCATCGCTTTATTGTTCAGCATTTAAGGCAACGATCGTTGTGGTTAGCCATGCTGATTGGTGGTATTAATTTTGCCTTGTTTGTGAACTTGTATTCTGTGATGGGCTTTCGCTTAGTGGCACCGCCGTATTCAATGCCGTTGAGTATTACCTCTATGATTTTCTTATGTTATTTGAGCGGTACCATAACAGCCAAACTCAGTGGTCGGTGGAGCCAATCTTTTACTGTCACATCAGGCATGCTCTTGGGATCCAGTGTGAGTTTAGCGGGGATGTGGGTCGCTGCAATCGAATCTATTCCAGCAATGCTCATTGGTTTGCTATTGATTAGCTCAGGTGCCTTTTTTACCCACTCATTAGCTTATGCTTGGGTTAGCCGCAAAGCCAAATCGGCAAAAGCAACGGCGACGGCTCTGTACTTAGTTCATTATTATGTAGGTGGCAGCGTAGGTGGATTCTACCTTATTGCTTGCTGGCAGCATGGCGCTTGGTATGGGGTAGTGGCTGGTGGCATGGTGTTGTATATGATGCTATTTACGTTATGTGTCTGGCTACGACGTTACGAGAAACAAACGGTAGATGCGAGTCAGGTATCCTCCTTAACTTAGCTCGGTTTATTGGCGCATTACGGCTTTAATAGGATCAGCTTTAGCATACAAAAAAGGGTCATCAGCAGTGATGACCCTTTTCTGATTGTGCGCCGAGCATGGTGTTGATCTAGGAGGTGAAAGTCCTCTACGGGCTCAGTCGAGCGAGAACCGTTAGCCTATGCAAGGGTGTTCACCGTGAGGTGAAATCTGAAGGAAGCAAATGGCAAAACTTGGTTGTGACGAACAGAAATCCGATAGTAGGTCACTACAACTTGGGTAACCTAGCAATAGATAGAATAGCCCAATGCCTCGACGGGAAGTGTGTAGTGATAAATCAGGCACGGCTAAGGGAAAGAGCAACGTCTTACCTCGGGAGATCTTATTGCCTGTCTCAGATGAGACTAATGCAGTAGTGATGCTGTGTGACGGGTGGTAAGAAGTCAGCAGAAGGCATAGTACCTTGAGGAAGTACAACTCAAGGGAAGGCCTGAACTGAATATATCAGGAAGCAGTCACTAGACACTCAATCATGTGGAGTCATAGCAAGATGAAAATCATCTCTACGTCCCAATGGGCGATACCGCAAGTAAAGCTCATGGTCACGAAGAATGACAAGCATGGTCGGCGTAGACAGGAGGACGAGTCTTGGTGACCTCAACTTCGTTGATGGAGCAAATCTGCTCTTCAACTAACTTGAATCAAGCTCTACGAAGAGTGAAGAAGAACAAAGGGTGTGCAGGCGTTGATAAACTCGATATTAATGCCACCATCTCAATGCTTCGACAGTCTTCAAACGGGCAAGCGCTTCGCCAGAGTCTTCTGGATGGAAGTTATCAACCGCAACCCGTTCTTGGTGTGGAAATCCCCAAACCTAGCGGTGGGGTCAGGCAACTAGGCATCCCAACAGTCCTTGATAGAGTTGTCCAACAGGCAATCACTTCAGTGCTGACAGATATCTATGAACTGAAATTCTCCGATAGCAGTTACGGATTTAGACCGAACCGCAGTGCCCACCAAGCACTAGCGGTAGCCAGTCGCTACATCCGAGAAGGGCGAGGTTATGTGGTAGATATCGACTTAGCGAAATACTTCGATACAGTGAACCATGACAGGCTGATGTATAGATTGTCACAGGACATTGCTGATAAACGAGTGTTGAAGCTCATCAGGTCATATCTACAGGCAGGCATAATGCGAAACGGGTTAGTTGAACAGAGACAACGAGGCACACCACAGGGTGGACCATTATCTCCGTTGCTCTCCAATATCGTATTAGATGAACTGGATAAAGAGTTAGATCGTAGAGGGCATAAGTTCTGTCGATATGCAGACGACTGCCAAATTTACGTAGGTAGTGAGGAAGCGGCTCACCGAGTCAAAGGGTCGATAACGGAGTTCTTGGAGCAGAAACTGAAACTCACGGTAAACCGAGAGAAAAGCGCCGCGACAAGAGTGACAGAGCGAACTTACCTAAGCCACCGCTTCCAGACAAATGGAACTATCCATATATCGAAGCCAGCGCAAACTCAAATGAAGAGACGAGTGCGGCAGATAACGAAGCGAAATCGAGGGCGAGAGTTAAAGGTTGTAATAACCGAGTTAACTCAATACCTAAGAGGTTGGCAACACTACTTCAAACTTGCCATACGTAAAAGCAGCATGCAGCGCTTGGATGAATGGATACGGCGACGGCTAAGATGCTACCGACTTAAACAACGCAAACGGAGATACAGCATAGCGACATGGTTACAGCGACAAGGTGTAACGGAGCGCAATGCGTGGAAGGTAGCGATGTCAGATAAAGGTTGGTGGCGCTTAGCATTAACGCCGCAGGTGAATCACGCTATGCCGATAAAATGGTTCGAGGAGTTGGGGCTGTACTCATTGCGAGATGGGTATGAGTCACTGAAAATATATTCGGAACCGCCGTATGCGACTCACGCTTGTACGGTGGTGTGAGAGGACGGAGGCCGTGAGGCCTCCTCCTACTCGATTAATCAATAGCCATCGCAAGCAAAGAAACAGGGTGAATCGTTTCTAGGTTGGTGTTTTCTTCTATCTGCCATTTACAGGTTTCACAATCGGTAATCGCAAAATCTGCATTGGATTGGCGAATTTGTTTAAACAGCTTTTCACCAATCGCCATGGATGTGTCGTAGTTTTCAGTTTTAAAACCGTATGTCCCTGCTAGGCCACAACATTGGCTATCAAGCACAACGACTTCAAGGCCCGGGATCATTTTAAGCAGTTCAATAGTGTATAAGCTGCCGCCAGTACGCTCTAAGTGACAAGGGGTATGGTAGACAATCTTCTTATTGATTGGCTTCATTTTTGGCATGTCACCGTTCATGAAGGCTTTAAGCAAGAAGCGTGTTACGTATTCGATGTTATCAGCTACTTTACTGTTATCCACTTTAAGTACGTGAGGGTATTCCTCGCGTAACGTAAACGAACAGGTTGAAGAAGTTGAAACGATTGGTGCGTCATACTTTTCAATCGCCTCTGCGAATTTCTTCACATTGAGTTTGGCGTTCTTTTTGGCTTTATCAAAGAAGCCATTGGCGATCAGCGGTACGCCACAACACTTTTCTTTATCAAGTAGCTGGACACCAATACTCATGGCATTCATGACTTTGACAAAGTCTTTACCCAGTTGCGGGTGGTTGTAATTCACAAAGCAGCCGTGGAAATAGTGCACTTGTTTTGGGTATAACGCTTGGCTGGTACAGTTTTGTTTGTACCAACGGCGGAATGTTCCATGTGAGTATTTCGGCAGTGATTTGTGGTCATGTACGCCAATAGTATGGTGCATGACTTTTTTGACCGGTTTTAGCCCAGTAACGGCATTCACGATAGGTGCAAATGGTGTTGCAACTGAGCCCATTAAATCTGTGTGACTGAGTACGTAATCACGAATTGTCTTAATATTTAGTGGCATTTTTGCGTGTTCATCACGTGCCACAGCAATTAAATCACCAATTTTAACGCCAGATGGGCAAGCGGTTTCACAGCGTTTACAGTTAGTACAAAGCTTGAGTGTTTCATCGTAAAACTCAGGACTTTTCATACGCAAGCGTTCGCCGTCAGGGCCACATTGCTTTGGTCCTGGGTATTCTGGGTTCGCTTTTGCAACTGGGCAGTACACGGTACAAACCGTACATTTTATACATTGATCAAAGCTAGTGTCTTTTTTTGGAAGGCTCATGCGATAGTCCTTTCTTGTTGTTCTGGTACGTTTTCAATTTCACGCGTGTGGTTAGCAATCATTTGCTCGGCAACAAAGTGGCCAGTGCTAATTGCTACACCGCTGCCGCAACCTTCTGTGACGGGATCGTAGTGAGACAATAATGCGCCTGCACAGTAAAGGTTTTCGATAGCTTGTCCTTGGCGAGATGGCTGTAGGGAGGCATTCGCTTTTACACCCATTTTCATGAATGGGTGGGCTTGTGTGCTAAAGAAATCGTGTTGATACCAGTTATCGCGATGTGGAATCGTGGATAAATCCAGATTAAAAATAGGCTCAATAACCGCTTGACGTTGTGCTTGCATGCCGTGGCTAAAAAAGCTGCCAGTTGCAATCAGAAAGTGGTCAGCAACAAGTGGCATTTCACGGTGATTTCGGGTGTAGATTCTGGCTAATTTGCCATTTTCAAACTCACCACGCTTCACTTCGTCACCAGCAAGAATAAGTCCACCAAGGGCTTTGTAGCGTGATTTCATTGCTTCTTCTAAACGTATGCCAAGTAGTGATGGTGGCATAGTTGGTAATTCACAAATGGTAAAGCCAGTTAAGCCTTCAAGCAGCTTGATGGTTGCTGCGCCATCGCCGTTACCAAATACCGAAGGTAGAACAACCAGATCAGCTTGGCCGACTTGTTGAATTAATGATTTAGCAAAAGCATGTAGTTTAGATTCATCACGCAATACTCGTGAAATATCAATAGAGCGGAATTCGCAAGGGTTACGTTGCATGATTTCAAAATCAGGCAATTCTACAGCTGCGGTCGTGACCGTTACATCTGCAAATTGTGGCAGCTTAGAAACGTTGTCTGCGGTTAATTCTGGTTGGAAGTCACGGAAACCATCAACGGTTACTAACGCAATACGTGTTAACCCTTGTTGTGGTTCAAACATAGGGAAAGGGTGCACGGTTTGCTGTGATAACCAAGTCGCACGAAATGTTCCCATTGGCGTAAGGCGCAAGTGATTGGTTTCATCACCTTGTGTTGTCAGTTGAACGCCACATTCAGCCATCATAGTTTGGTACCAATCAAGTGCATTTTTCACGTTTGACTGACCAATTTTACAATAAGGGTGTTCAGGCTGTTGCTGCTCTAAGGCAGAAAAAGCGTCGAACGGATGCGTGACTAATTCACCATTAGGTAAGCGACCTAATAGATCGATAGAACCTGAAGAGAAGTGTAGGGCACTCTGTCCTGCAGCAATCACTGCTGTTTTTAAACCTGCTTCAGCACAACGAATGGCACAGCTTAGGCCAGCAACACCACCGCCGATAATTAAGCTATCAAATTTCATTGTGCAACCTCACTTTGTGCTTCGTTGTTCATTGGTGTCGTTGGAATATCGCCGTTCGGGATGTCATTAGTTGGAGTGTCATTTGTCGGGATATCGCTGCCGCCAAATAGGCCTTCATAAATCCAATAGGTAAATTCCCCCTCGCGTAGTGCATCACCCCAGAAAACAGGTTTAATGCCTTTCCAGCGCTCTTCGAGAAATTCATTTAAGAGCTGGCTAGATTGGTTGCCTGTGGTTTTTCCGTATTCCGAGAATAGTCCTGCCGCGCGGTATGAACACAATTCGCCTTGGCATGGTCCCATGCCGACACGTGTACGACGACGTAAATCCACTAAGTTATGGACGTTTAATTCTTTAATGGCGTACTCAACCTCACCACTGGTGACCATTTCACATTCACAAATAACAGCTTGGCTTTTCTTGTCATTTTTAAGGAATTTATCGGCACGCTCACCATGACGGTAATAAGCTGATTGGTAAACTGGCTTGGCAAGGCTCGCGGTTTTCTTGACAGATTTAGACGCTTGCTCAGAACCGGGTAGCGGTACTTCATGGGTGCTACATGCTGTGGTATTACCGAGCTTCTTAGCCACTAAATCTGTGGTCCATTCGGCCATCATGCGGTAGGTCATAAGTTTACCGCCGGTAATGGTGATAAAGCCTTCCATACCATCACGTTCAGCGTGATCCAGTAATACGATGCCGCGGCTAATATTACGGCCACTGGTGTCACCATCAACGGCAACAAGTGGGCGCACACCCGCATAAGCACGAAGCACGCGAGTGTTGGCCATGATCGGTGCTAGCTTGGTGCCTTCTTCTAATAGGACATCAATTTCTTTGCTTGAGACGTGCAAGTCATCAATTTTGTCGTAGTCAATACGCTCAGAGGTGGTACCGATAAGTGAAATAGTGTCACCTGGTACAAGAATGTCGGCGTCTGATGGCTTACGACAGCGGTTGATCACTAGGTTGTTAATACGGTAATCAAGAATAAGCAGTGAACCTTTGGCTGGGAACATCTTGATGTTCAAATCACCATATTCACAGATTTGTTGGCCCCAGATCCCTGCGGCATTGACCACTTGTTTAGCATAAATTTCAAAGTCTTGGCCTGTGGCGGTATTCAAGCATTTCACGCCTTTAACGGTATCACCATCGCGGATAAGGCCAGTGACAAGGGTGTGGTTAAATAAGCGAGCGCCACGTTCAACGGCGTCTAACACGTTGGAAGAGGCTAAGCGGAAAGGATCGATTGTGCCATCAGGCACTTTCACCGCGCCAATCATGCTTGGGTTGCAGTTTGGCTCAAGGCGCAGTGCATCTTGTGGCGTTAGTTGCTCTACATCAATATCAGCACGAGTACAGGCGTTGATGAAGTTTGCTTGGAAATCTAAATCGTCTTCCGGCAATGAGATGAATAAGCCTTGCGTATCTTCAACGCAGTGACGAGCAATCTTTTTTAGGATGCGGTTTTCTTGAATACACTCACGCGCAGATTCTTCATCTGTCACGGCATAACGTGCACCTGAGTGTAATAGACCGTGGTTGCGGCCCGTTGTACCTGAAGCGAGATCATCGCGCTCGATTAAAATACATGGAATACCACGGAGCGCACAATCTCGCATGATGCCTGTGCCTGTCGCGCCACCACCGATGATAACAACGTCTGTTTCATACCAATTATTCATGCTCGTTTTCGCTTATTCTTGTTATTGCCACACCTAAATCACGGATAAAAAGGACTTTGCCAGTGTGTAGGGGGTAAATTCCTTTTCAATGTTGGTAAATATGCCACTTTTTATGCGGGTATTATTTGATCTGTTACACATAAATGAGCGAACGAACATTCGTTCGCGCGTTATGTGATGGTGGGCGTATCGGTGTGTGTGGTATTTGAGCGGCTTGGCTGCTATTTATGCGTGTTGGGGCTGGGGATAAAACAAGATAGATTAAGTTGCATATAAATATGCCTATATTTTCATCAAACAACGAGCTTGGCTCGTTATTCAAACGTGTGGAATGTAAAACGAGGTCAAGGGATTCATGGGGGACGTTGAGGAATTAAAGGGCAAACAGGGGTGATGCATGTTAAGCAATGGCTTTACGGCGCTCATTTTGGCTGTAAATGTACCCCAATGGATGAAAGCGAGCACAATCACGCCCTGCATCTTTACATTCATAGAGCGCACGGTCTGCTCGTTCGATCAGTGATGACAAACTATCTCCGTGACTTAAACTACTAATGCCAACGGAAGAGGTAATACGAAGTTGGGTGCTCACAGCATTAATATCTAAGTCGAGTGAGCGAATCGAACCTAGCATGCGATTGGCTATATCTTGCGCTGCTTGGTGGTCGCAATTGGGTAAAAAAAGAATAAATTCTTCGCCACCATAACGGCCAAATAAATCAGTCTTGCGTATTTGGGATTGTATAAAATGCGTGAAGCGCTTTAAAACATCATCGCCCGCACCATGCCCCCACGTATCGTTAACACGCTTAAACTTGTCGATATCGAACAAGAGTACGGAAAGAGCTTGTTGATTTTGCTCACAGGCTTCAAGTGATTTTTGGGCGAGTTGTAGCAACATGCGGCGATTGTAGATCCCAGTTAATGGATCGAGTGTAGCTTGGCGATAGAGTCGCATTAACATATAAAGCTTGGACTGTTGTGACCAAATCACCATTAAGGCTAAAACATTTTGTAGCCAGTAACCTGCCATGACTTCAGGGGTAAACAAACGTTGTGCTTTGACATCTACGCCTATTTGGCACAATGCAGTTATAGCGAGTAAGCCTAGGCTTTCTTTCAGCGTTAACGGTAGGATTGTTAAAATAGCAACATGGAGGATCGGCAGTAAGGTATAGCCATATTCTGCACCACTGTAGGCTTGTGGAAAATCCAGTACAGAAATGCAGTAAATATAAAAGGCATTTATCATTATCACCAGTAATATCAAACTCCACTGAGACTGATAAAGTTTAGTGTGGTGATGTGAGTGCCATGCGGTCATCAGTAAACCGCAACCAAGCATAAAACGGGCGATAGCAATGGGTGCAGATTGGTTTTCAGAAAGGAAAACTAAATCTAGCGGGATCCATAAAATGATTAATAAGCCCCAAACGACGCTCAATAGTGTGATCCGGCTACGTAAATAACCACTGCGAGTATTTTGAAAGCTTGTACTGTGAGCGGCCGTGCTCCATAAATCCGGTAAGTAGTGCCTTACTGTTCTGATTACCTGATTGATATTTTCATGCATAACCATTCGGCGAGAGATTTCCTTTTTCTAGCAATGAATGAGACTTAGCAAATTGGGAGACATTTTAGTCGAGATTATTCACTAGATTGAATAGTTTAGCCGTGATGTTGATCCAAGAAATAGCTTCTTGATTGGCTGTAAAATAGTGAAAGGGTGATTTGAACCTACTTTACATCGCTAGTTTTTATCTGAGAAGCAGATATAATTCTGCACTTTGTTAATACTGATGCCGATGCAGCCGATGCCTTATATTATTTTTCTTATTCCAGCTTTGCTAACTGCTCAGCTTATTTTTACTCTTGTTTTGACTAAAGGCGAAATCTGCCCTGGCCAACGCGGCCGTGTTCATAAAACATTACCAGTACTTGTGCTTGGTTGGGTGCTTGTCATTATTCAATTACCACTCGCAATTTTACCGTTACTTGCACTTGCTTACTTTACGATCAAAGTGAAAACCGGAAAAACCCGTGATGCTGGCCCACTAAATATGCTTTCTTTTGCGAATGGCTTGGCTGGTTTAGCGCTGCTTTCTGTCTTGTTCCGTGTGAATTTGCCGATGGCGGGACTAAGCCTGACATTAGGGGCAGCACTAGGTGCATTGCTAGCACATACCTTACTGACACAAGCACGTACTCGTTTACAGGCTTTCCATCGTTTACTGCCGTTTGGTGGTTTTGCTGGTGCCATAGTCTCGCTGCCATTTTTAGTTTGGTATTTGTCTCAGTTCGATGAGACGGCTTTAGCGTCAATTACCTCAGTCGTGATTGCAGCACTTGTTGCAATGGTTGTTGCCTTGCTTGTTTGGACTGGTCATTTAATGCTTAACAAAAAAGCAAATCGCTGGCAGTTGCTAGGTGCTTTTGGTCTGCTGGTGGTATCTAGTGGACTACAACTGAGTTTGTTCTAATCATTTAGCTTAGTGCTTCGATACTAAGAAGCTAAGAAGCTAAGAAGCTAAGAAGCTAAGAAGCTAAGAAGCTAAGAAGCCAACCTTACTGAGGTTGGCTTTTTTATGGGTGCTGCACTCTTACCGTTCACTCTATGTGTCGCTATCGGCTAAGCAATCACTGAAATGTAACTATCCCAGTGTGACTAACGTGTCAATTTTGTAGGCTTGCCTTCGATTAATTATCGATACTTATTGATAACTAACTATGCTTAAAAGTGAGGTTTATACTGAAATGATGGGGTGGAGGAAGCATGGAAATCAACAATCTGCTCAAGCTGGATGGGCACATAGTGCTTGGCATTGTGAATGAAAAACTACGCTTAGAATGCAATTCAGTCGATGAATTACTGAGCCGCTATGAACTCGACAATGATGAGCTCATGGAAAAAATGGGGGAGTTGGGTTTTCAATACGACCCTATTAATAATCAGTTTAAATAGTCTTTAGACGCCTCTATTAATGATAGAGGCGCTTATCTTAATCACCCGAATATAAAATCTACGTTAAAACCTACGTTAAAATCTATGTATTTTGAAATGAATGGCTCGTGGTGATTCACTATGGGTATAGCTAGAGTAAAAACTAGAATGTTTCGTTTTGGTATTTAAGATCATTAAATATAATGTGAAATAATTTTGAAGTGATTAAGTTATTACCTATTTCGGTCGCTTGAGATCATTACAGTATCCATAATAGAATTTTACGTCATGCAAAATATAGCTTTTACTGGTAAGGGGAAAGTCTATTTTGAGGAGCAGCAACAGCAACAACTTGAAAAAGGGATTCGTTTATTAGTTGGCGCATCAGCGTTCTTGGTTTTTTTAATGGCTGTCGAGTTGATGACATCCGATTACAGCCTATACGTAACAAAGTTCTATTTTTTCATGTTAGTTGTGATGACACTTTTATCGAGTGTTGTGTTTTGGTGGCTTGCTGGGAAAGCGTATAGCCATGAGAAATGGAAGCCTTTATCACTGCTATTTGCGGGTCTGTTCAGTATTTTTTGGGCTGTATTATCACTTGTCCTCGATCATCCTTCACACTTACAAACCGTCTTTTTGTACGGTGAAATATATATATTAGTGTCTGTTGTTGCGTTTTTTGGTTATCGGCCGGCATTATTACTCGCAGCGACTCCTATTGTGTGCTCCTTTTTAATTGCAAGCCCTAGCTTAACGCCTACCCTTACTTTCGCTTACGCATCAAAGTTGTTGTTGGCTTTAGGCATTAGTGAGTACCTTAATCACAGCTTTCGTGATGTTGTTTTTCTCCACCTTGATAGTCGAAACTTAAAGCATCAATTAAAATCGGTTGGCTTGATCGACCCTGTTACTCACCTTCATAATAATAAGCATTTCAATATTGAATTAGATCGTGAAGTGATGTCTTCTCGGCGTAGTAAGCTGCCACTCTCAGTTTTAATCATTAATATACAACCCATCCGCTTATATACTTTTACCTGCGGCCATGAGGCTTGTGAAGATTTGCTACGAATAGTCTCGAAAGCTTTAGAGCACGGAGTTTATAGACCAAGAGATTTTATAGCGCGTATTAGTGTTGATGAATTTGCTTTGATCTTACCTGAAACTGATGACGAGGGTGCCGCGATTGTGGCTAAGAGGCTCGAGTCTAATATTCACCGAAGTTGCGATTTATGGATAGAAAGAGACTTGAATGAAGCGCTACTAATGAAGTCAGCGATCGTTAAGTTGATGCCGAATATGACTACGAAAACAATGCTGAAACGCATTAAACGAGTGGCTGCGAAGATTAACTCATACGACACCGAGTAAATCACCGTATTAATTATGCCTATCTATCAAATAGGCATATCTATCAAAGACGACTGCATTGTGTAGGGCGTCGCATGCGCACTTAATCCATGCCGTAATTAATAATCGGAGGGCGTTGACTGCCCTCCTGACATATACGACTAAGCTGCTCTAATCCCTTCAAGGTGCGTCTGGCACTGTTGGCGTGCTGTTGCAAAAAATGCCTGTAAGTAATGACGCTGATTTTCTGATGCGCGAATTGCCGCATATAAACGTCGCCATAACCCCTTTCCTAGTGGTTTACTTACAATCAATCCTTGTCGTGCAAAGTCATGAATTGCCCAGTTAGGTAAAGCTGCAACGCCTAAGTCGGCCGACACCATTTGTACTAGCATCAGTGTGTTATCGGCTTGCTTCCACTTGTTTGGCTCAACACCCGCAGGCTGTAAAAAGTGCTTCACCACATCTAATCTGTTTTTCTGAACAGGGTAGGTCAGCATAGTTTGGTCAAGAATATCTTTAGGTTCAATAAAGTCTTTATCTGCCAATGGGGATTGTGGAGAAACCACCAATCGCATTTCAAAATCGAACAGGGGTTCGTAATGCACTTCATTGCGTGGTTGAATATCAGATGTAATGACTAAATCCAATTCACCCGCCGTGAGTGCAGGAAGAGGCTCAAAGCCAAAACCTGATGAGAAATCAAGAGAGACCGACGGCCAGTGGATCTGGTATTCCTTTAGTGCTGGCATTAACCACTGAAAACAAGAGTGGCAATCAATCGCCATGTGTAACCGCCCATTGGCATCTTCTTTTAAATTTGCGAGAGCGTGCTCGGCTTTGGTGATACGAGGAAATATTTCATCGGCCAGTTTAAGTAGGATATCCCCCTCAGGCGTAAAGCGAACAGGGCGCGTTTTACGCAAAAAAAGCTGCCCGCCTAAACGTTGTTCTAGATCTTTAAGCTGATGTGAGAGCGCAGATTGCGTCAAGCACAGCGTATTGGCCGTTGCTGTTAACGACCCTGTATCACGTAGTACAGATAAGGTACGAAGATGCTTTATCTCGATCATTAGTTTTCTTCAATATCCGTTTGAATAAATTAATTAAATTCAATGTAACTGTATTAACAAGCAGTGTAAACATCTAGATGGCTAAGTATACCCATGGTCAATATGAATGATTTGCACTATTCCTATGATTGATTATGAATTTCCTTCAACGTGAATGTGAGTTATTCGAGATTGTTCAAATAGGGTACATACGGCATTGTTTAGACATCCAGACTTCTGAAGGAATTAGAACAATGACTACGAACTCAACAGTAACAACAGCAACCTCATCGCTCACGACAACAAACAATGCAGCAAAAACAGTCACGCACATTCTTGGTTACCCTCGTATTGGTTCTCAGCGTGAATTGAAATTTGCACTAGAAAAATACTGGCGTGGCGAGATTGATCAGAAAGAATTAAAAGAAGTCGGTAGTTTACTGCGCCACCGTCATTGGAGTGACCAAGTAGGGGCTGGTTTAGATTATGTAACCGTGGGTGACTTTGCTTGGTATGACCATGTGTTAGGCACCAGTATGCTATTAGGCCACATCCCACAGCGCCACAATAATGGCTTCCCCGATTTAGATACTTTGTTCCGTGTGGGTCGTGGTAAAGCGCCAACAGGCTGTGCATGTGCTGCATCAGACATGACAAAGTGGTTCAATACGAATTATCACTACATTGTGCCTGAGTTTACTAAAGATGATGAATTCAACGTCAGTTGGCAACAGCTTTTTGAAGAAGTGGCTGAAGCGAAAAAAGCCGGTCACGATGTAAAACCTGTTTTGCTAGGCCCGATTTCTTACTTATGGCTAGGTAAAGAAAAAGAAGAAGGCTTTGACCGTTTATCGTTATTGCCGCGTTTGCTAAATGCGTACCAACAAATCCTAAATAAGCTAGCGGCCTTGGGTGTTGAATGGGTACAAATTGATGAGCCAGTACTGGCATTAGAATTACCAAAGGCCTGGGCAGATTCATTCAAATTGGCGTACCAAGTGTTAAAAGGTGACACCAAGTTATTACTAACGACGTATTTCGACAATATTACCCACCATCTAGACAAGATTGTTGAGCTTAGTATTGATGGCCTGCATGTTGATTTATCAGCATCACCAGAGCAGCTAGACGAAGTGGTGGCGAAACTTCCACAATCTTGGGTGCTCTCAGCAGGTGTCATTAATGGGCGTAACGTATGGCGCGCAGATTTATCAGCACAACTTGAACGCTTAGCACCTGTAAAAGCCGTATTAGGTGAGCGTCTATGGGTCGCAAGTTCGTGTTCATTACTGCATAGCCCAATTGATTTGGATTTAGAAATCGATGTTGAACCAGAAGTGCGTCAGTGGTTGTCGTTCGCGAAACAAAAATGCCGCGAAGTTACCTTGCTGGCACACGCTCTCGATGGTGATGCCATTGCAAAAGCCGAATGTGATAAATACAGTGCGCCGATTAAAGCACGTGCAACCAGCGAGCGTGTAAACAATGCTGATGTTCGCCAGCGTACCAATGCTATTACCGCTGCGTTGGCAGAGCGTAAAGCGCCGTATAGTGAGCGTGCTCGCCAACAGCGTAATGCATTGGGTTTACCGCTATTGCCTACGACGACGATTGGTTCGTTCCCACAAACAAATGAAATCCGTACGCAACGTCGCGACTTCAAAGCCGGACGACTGACAGAGGCGGATTATAACACCGCACTGAAAGGGCATATTGCTGATGCAATTGCTCGCCAAGAAGCACTCGACCTTGATGTGTTTGTGCACGGTGAAGCTGAGCGTAACGACATGGTAGAATACTTTGCAGAATTGCTAGAAGGTTTTGCTGTAACACGATTTGGTTGGGTACAAAGCTACGGTTCACGCTGTGTTAAACCAGCGGTGATTGTGTCTGATATCTATCGTGCGCAACCAATGACCGTTGAATGGGCGACGTATGCACAATCTCTAACCGACAAGCCAGTAAAAGGCATGTTAACAGGCCCTGTGACTATCTTGGGTTGGACATTCCCGCGTGAAGATCTTACTCGTGAACAAATCGCTAACCAGATTGCTCTTGCACTGCGTGATGAAGTCGCTGACTTACAACAGGCTGGTATTAATATCATTCAAATTGATGAACCTGCTATTCGTGAAGGTTTACCGCTTAAAGCAAGCCAATGGCAAACATATCTTGATTGGGCGGTGAATGCCTTTAAGATTTCAGCGGCAAGTGCCGAGCCACAAACGCAAATTCACACTCACATGTGTTACAGCGAGTTTAATCACATTATTAAATCGGTTGCGGCACTGGATGCTGATGTGATCACCATTGAAACATCGCGTTCAGACATGGAACTGCTGAAAGCATTCGAAGAGTTTGCTTATCCAAATGAGATTGGTCCGGGTGTGTATGACATTCACTCGCCAAATATCCCGTCAGTTGAGCAAATTATTCACTTAGTGGAAAAAGCGGAAGCCTTGATCCCAGCAGAACGTCTATGGATTAACCCAGACTGTGGTTTAAAAACACGCAACTGGGAAGAAACAGAAGCGGCACTGAGAAACCTAGTGACAGCGGCCAAGACGTTACGCGAACAATGGCAAGCAAAAGCGGTTTAATTTATTAGTTGAGATACAGTTTAAATACTGATGAAATAATCCAAAAGGACGCACTATAAGTGTGTCCTTTTTCGTTTTATAAAATAAAGAGTATAAAAGTGCTAGTGAGGGCTAAAAATAGAAACAAGAGACTGGTAATACGGATTTTTTGTTCTAACAATGAAAGGATAACTATATAGAAAGGGCTCCAATGGGAAAGCGACTTTACAGAATAACCTTAATCTCGGCTATCGTGGGCCTTGTAATATCTAGCGTGTTTTTTTGGTTATTCTATCAAGTGGAAACGAAGAATATTGAACGCGAGTTTCAAGATGAAATAAATGATAAAGCTCTCTCATATTATAAGGGAGTAAAGTTTAATCTAGAGTCAGTCTATTCGCTGAAAGCGCATTTTGATAATAACGAAATTATATCGGCATCATCTTTCGCTGATGAGGCTGCGTATATATTGAGTCGCCATAATAAAGTGCAAGCGTTGGAGTGGATCCCTCGGGTTCCTCATTCAGAGAGAAGCCAAGTTGAAGCACAAGGAAAAGCGCATTTCGAAGGCTATCAATTTACCGAGCGTTTAGCCTCTGGCGTCATGGGACCAGCAACTGATCGCGACTATTATTATCCGGTCTTTTATTTAGAGCCGTTAGAAACGAATGAAGTCGTAATGGGTTACGATCTCAATTCGAACTCTCGCCGTCGTGAAGTTATGCAACGTGCTATTGCGAGTGGTGATGTTCAGCTCTCTGAAGGTATCGGGTTGATTCAATCTGATGATTATCGTATTGGTGTGCTTTCATTATTGCCATTGTTTAATACACCTATGATGGCTAATAGAGAAGAATCCTTACGTGGCTTTATCTTAGGTGTGTTTGATGTAGAGTCGATATTTTCAGCAATTTATCGTGGTGGTGAAGATCAGGAAATTGTCATTAAATTATGGGATGCCACTATTCCTGCGAATAAATCTATTTTGTTCTCACGTGATTTGAAAAACGGTTCACCCAATTTATTACTCAATCAGTACCGTTATACGCGCTCCGTTATGAACTATGCTGGCCGACGGTGGGTGCTTGAAGCAATTCCTAGCGCTCAATATTTTTCATCCAGAAGAACGCATACACCGTGGTGGGTATTTATTGTTGGGAATGTGTTTTTTGGTTTATCAACCTGGTTCGCATTTGTTGCTGCAAGACAAAACGAAGATATGCAAAGCGATTTAGATAATAAGAATGCACAGCTTAATGATGTAAATGAAAAACTAGAACGTTTAACGAAAACTGACCCTCTAACGGGTATCGCTAACCGACGTTATTTCGACGAATATTATGAACTCGAATTTTTGCGCTCCAAGCGTGAATCTAAGCCGCTAGCGTTACTTATTTTTGATATCGATTTCTTCAAGCAATTTAATGATACCTATGGGCACCAAGCTGGTGATCGCTGTTTGCGCCTTGTTGCATCAGAATTGGAGCGTGTTTTAAAGCGACCAGCCGATCGTATTGCGCGAATTGGTGGTGAAGAGTTTGCCGTTCTGCTACCTAATACGACCAATGGAGAAGTTGTTGCAAAGCAATGTAAAAGCGCGATAGAGCGGATTGCCATTGAGCATAAAACAGCTAAGCATCTAAAGATTGTTACTGTGTCTGTTGGGATGGTTTCAGCGAGTAAACTTGATGGCCAAACGCCTGATTCTCTGTTTAACTTTGCGGATTCTGCCTTGTATCAAGCTAAATCAGCAGGACGCAATGCTGTTCGCTGCATTAAAATTTTACCCGAAGTCGTCCCTGAATTAGAGACGTTATGCTGAGTATTTATAATCTAATTTATGCCAGTAATAGGCCGAGGGTATGGTGAGGTTTTAAATCTTTATGGTTTCAGTCCAAAAAAAGCGAAGCATACTCAATGCTTCGCTTTTTTTAATATAGCTTCCCTAAATTTCAGGGATTACTTTGCATCACGCTCGAAAGTTAGCGTGTGCTCTGCACCTTTTAGGGTTAGTTGATTACCACTAATAGTTGCATCGCTCCAGTCACTTAGTGTTTGTGCGAATGTGCTTTCTAGTGCCATTGCAGGCTCAGGGCAAGCCATCATTGTCATACCCATTTTATCTAAACGTACTTTGCCTTCTTTGTATTCAGCTTGGCCGAAGAAGCGGTTACAGCCTGCAAGGCCGTTTGCGTTTAGATCTGCGCCTAGTTCTAGGTTAGGTGCTTTCATTGGTTCTGGCAGGTTAAGCGCTTTGCTATCAACTTGAGTAAGTACCCAGTTGTTATTGGTCAGTGCTTGTTCTGATGCAACTTGCGCTGTGTTGTTACTTGCACATGCTGCTAATATAACCGGAAGAGCAAGGGCTGCTAAAAAACGCTTTTTCATAGGAAATTCCCTAATAAGTAATGGCTCGCCATTAGACAATAAAGTTTTCTCGTAACGAGAATAGGCATCATTATAACGTTAAATGTTGAATAATGGCTTGATGAGATAGCAATTATTCACTAATAATTTTCAACGTAACAATCAGTATTATTACTCTGAACTGTTTGTTTATGATGCCAAAAGTATATAACTACTATCGCACGGTGATTTGTAAGGTTTGTTAGCGCTACGTCAATTTTACACTGTTCATTGTTCAGGTTGACGTGCGTTTCCTCTTATCACTTTTTAGCAATATTCGCTGCTTCGGCGTCCGCCATGTGTAAATGCACATCTTGCTGAGGGAAAGGAATAGACAGTCCCACTTCATCGAACCGACGTTTTACTTCACGTGTGACATCCCAGTAAACATCCCAATAATCTTCGGTTTTGACCCAAGGACGCACAATGTAATCCACGGAAGATGTATTCAGTGTATGCAGTTTAATGGTTTTCTCGGGCTGGCGTAGTACCATAGGGTGTGCATCAATAATCTCATTAAAGACTTTTTCAGCGAGTTCCAAATCATCGCTATAACCGATACCAAACACCATATCAACGCGGCGAACGCGTTCATGAGTAACATTCTTAATGGTATCGCCCCAAATTTTACTGTTAGGTACAATCAGGATCTGGTTATCAAAGGTTTTGATGGTGGTACTGACAAGGCTCATATGACTTACCTTGCCTGAAACCCCGCCTGCTTCTACAAAATCACCCACATCAAATGGACGGTATATCAGCAGCATCATGCCAGAAGCAAAGTTGGAAAGGGTATCTTGCAATGCAAAACCTATGATCACACCCGCGACCCCAAACCCCGTTAGAATTGGCGTTAAATCGAGTCCTATTTGCGACAGCGCAATCAATAGACCGATACAAAACACACCTTTGCCCGACATAGATACAAAGAACTCTTGCATCAATTGAGACATACGAAGGTTGGGTGAAGATACGCCTTTTTTAACCATTTTACTGGTAATGTTTTTTAGGATCCTAAAGACCGCGATAATGATGACAAACACGAACAGCTTGAACAGCATTTGCGGCGCATTTTCGACAACCCATAAGCTCAGATTTTCGAGGTTATTACGCGCAATGGAAAGTAGCACGGCAACGTTGAGTAAATCGTTGGTCACATTACCTGTTTGTTCAAAAATTTGTTTTTTGTAATCGGCGGTATCAACTGACATCTGATCGGCCAGTTTAATGAAAGCCTGCATGTTTGCTAAATCACTGGTGAGCTGTCGTTCAGATAAAATATGAAGGAGTTGTAAAGACCCTTTTTCACTGTCTGTAGCCGCTTTAAGCTGTTTATTGAGCGTTTTTTCCTGTTGGCTATTAAACGTGAGGGAGGCAGATAAAAACTCCAACTTGTGTTCAATGTTATTGATGAGTGCATTTTTTTGTTTACTTGTATCTACCCCCAAGTCACCCAGCCAGTGATAGTTTGTCCATTGTTGGCTTAGTAGACGCTGAACATAGCTACGAATTTCTTGTACTTTCTTCTGCGTTAAGAGTTTTTGCTCGTCGCCGAGGGACTCTAGTGCTTGTTCATCAGAGGTTACTTTCTTCGTTAAAAAAGCAATGGCTTCTTCAATGAATGTCACTTGGTTGTTTGCTTGATCGAGCACAAAACCATGATAAGGCTTGACTGCATCTTCGTTTTCTTTTGAGCGGGTGACAAGCTTTGCGATGACTTCTCGTAGCTCTTCATTTTTATTAATTAATTGTAAGCTAACAACATTGAGCGCCGACCCTTGAGAGGTTTTTGATTCATTGAGTAATGTTTTTAGCTCTTTGTTTAATGTTTTGATTTGAGCAATTTCAGCGGGTTGTTTTGGTGTAACAGGTGCCGATGTCTCTTCAGTTTCAGCCCAAGTCCATGCTGAAAATAGTAAGAAGAAAATGCAAAGTAAACGCATGAAACAGTACTCCTAGAATTACCTGCTTTTTAGCGGTGAAGGGCATTATTTTATCTGAATGAAAGCGCGAGCAAAACTCAGCAGTCTGTGTCATGTAGTTCAGATTATTTTTAAGTTAAGCAGATTACGATGTGGTTTGTGATCTTGATTCAAGCAATCTTGTGTGATTTTTGGGCATTAATAGATCGTGATAAATAATCATAAAGGATGATAGCGATCAAAAATCCTTAAAAAATAGTGCATTAGATATCTTAATTTTATTGGCAGAGTGGGATTTTGCTATCACTGCCATTTATACTCACCCGCTTAATTATAAAAATATCATCTTGTTACCGAGTAACAGGAAAACGTTAATTGGTGTAGGTATATGGAAATAATCTCTAAAAGACTATTACTCGCAACATTGTGCTCACTGAGTTTGCTTACGGGCTGTGCTTCAACATATGAAGATGGATTATCAGCCCTTCAAGAGGGTGAGCCTGCAAAAGCGCAAGAAATTTGGCTAGCGCTAGCGGAAGAAGGCAATGTAGATGCGATGTACGGCATTTATGATTTAGCAAGCAGCCGCTATAACCGCGTGTCTGAATCTGATATCGAGTGGCTAAAAAAAGCAGCAGATGTGGGAATGGCAAAAGCACAGTATCAATATGGCTTGATAACCTTTAATGACCAACATTTTGCAAAAGGCCATCAGTATATTAAACAAGCGGCAGCACAGGGACAGCCTGAAGCCGCTAAGTTTATTGAACGCTATAAGCCAACAATTAAGACTTTCTTATTGGCAGAAAAAGGAAATCGTATCGCCGAGTATAACTTAGGGGTGTATTACGATAATGGCATTGAAGGCTTAGACAAAGATAATAAAGAAGCGGCGAGCTGGTATTTGAAAGCCGCCAATCAAAATCACCCATCAGCCCAAAACAACCTCGGCATTATGTATGAAAATGGCATTGGGGTTAAACAAAGTAATTCAGAGGCTTTTAAGTGGTACCAAAAAGCGGCCAAACAAGGGGCGGCTTCAGGGCAGTTTAATCTAGCGGATATGTACGAGAGCGGCCGCGGTGTTAAACGTGATTATGTTCAAGCAAAGTCTCTTTACGAACAAGCGGCAGTGCAAGGGCTAGCAGGTGCACAAAACCAACTTGGTAACCTTTACAGAGATGGTAAGGGTGTTAAGAAAGACGCAAAAAAAGCACTTGAATGGCACATTAAGGCAGCAAATCAGAATTTAGCTGTGGGGCAATACAATGTCGGGCTGTCGTATTACTTTGGCTATGCAGGCACGGTAGATAAAAAAGCCGCAGCGCATTGGTTCAAGCAAGCCGCGTTGCAAGGCTATGCTAGTGCACAAGGCAATCTTGGCATTTTGTATAGCAACGGTGAAGGTGTTGAACTGAATTATCAACAAGCCGTTAAGTGGCTAACTAAAGCAGCTGACCAAGGCAATCGTAATGCCCAATATGCGTTGGGTAACCGTTATTATAATGGTGAAGGTGTCGATAAGAGCTTTTCAACGGCAGCGAAGTGGTATGGCAAAGCGGCTAAACAAGGCGATGCCGACGCACAATTTAAATACGCTAACAGCTATGCATTCGGAAAAGGTAATAATAAGAATAATCGCACGGCATTCACTTGGTATAAAAAAGCAGCAGAGCAAGGGCATACTACATCCCAATATAATTTAGGTGTTATGTATGACAATGGTGAGGGAACTGCTAAAGACAATGAGGCTGCGTTTAACTGGTATAGTAAAGCGGCGAAGAGTGATCATGCTTCTGCGCAAAACAACCTAGGCTTGCTCTACAAAAAAGGTCAGGGCGTTAAGAAAAACTACGCGTGGGCTGCATATTGGTTTGCTAAATCCGCGAAGCAAGGTAATAAACTTGCTAAGAATAATATTCAAGATGCACTGGCTAAGTTGAATAAACTTAAAACCAACGCGCCAACAGTGAATATTTTGTCTGCAACCAACGCAAGCAGCGATGTGGTTAAGAAGCTGTCGAAAGGCACCTATGTTTATAGCTTAGGAAGTAACGATGCTTGGACAGAAGTGCTCGATATAAACAATTACGCTTTGGGTTATATCAAATCCGACCAACTGGTGAAGAATGTGCCAGTTAAGCCGAAGAAAACAGCGCGAGTATCAAACGATCCGTACCCTGCAAAGCCACGGGCTAAATCGGGATTTGTCACTTGTAATACTAAGTGCACCAATGGTAACTGTTACCGTACTTACTCCGATGGCCGTAAAGTGCATTTCCAAGCACAACAAAAATGGAATGCGTTCACATCGCAGTTTGAATGGGATTCAGGTGGCTGTTAGTCGATAGACAGACAGATTGATTGTTTAATTAAAGCGTTATTATTTAGAACGGCTTTCTTCGGAAGGCCGTTTTTATTTTGTTTTTAAAGCAGAGAATAAGAATACGAATACGAGAGCTATACCTAATGAGCGAGTTTCATACCCAAACGCTTGTGTTGCATTAATCCCCTGTTTACACTGCCAAAAATAACAGCCTCACTTCTCGCTTGGAAAGTACTAAATGCAGCTATTATTAAATTTCATTCGTCGACATTGGTTGATCATTGCGGCACTCAATTTAGCCCTGATTACTGTTTTGTCTTTAACGCCATTAGCTGAACTACCGACAGTACCCGGTACAGACAAAACCCACCATTTCATTGCGTATGGTGCATTGATTTTTAGCGTAGCGCTGAGAAGACCAAAACATTGGCTTTGGATAGTTGTGTTGTTCTTTTGTTGGAGTGGCGCAATTGAGCTGCTTCAGCCCTATGTGAACCGCTATGGTGAATGGCTCGATTTATTAGCCAATGGCCTGGGCTTACTGTGCGGTATCACTTTAGCTTTTGTCGCTGACAAGCTGTTCTTAAAAGAATAAAAAAAGCCCCCTTACAAGAAGGGGGCAATAGTACCATCGCTTTTATTATTCGTTTCAATACGGCAACTGAGGAATAGTGAAGGCCAGTTTTGAGAGTAAATGGCCTTCACATCAGTGGATGATTAGCCGAAGTCACCATTGACGTAACCGCGGGTACGGTCATCGCCTGGGTTGCTAAATAGGGATTGTGTTTCATCGTGTTCAACTAATTCACCCATCAGGAAGAAGGCAGTGCGGTCTGAAATACGACGCGCTTGTTGCATAGAGTGAGTCACGATAACGATGGTGAACTCTTTCTTGAGTGATTCCATCAAATCTTCAATCTTTTTGGTTGCGATTGGGTCCAGAGCCGATGTTGGTTCATCCATTAGGATAACTTCTGGCTGCATCGCAATTGTACGGGCAATACATAGGCGTTGTTGCTGACCACCAGACAGGCCAAAGGCGTGTGATTTAAGGCGATCTTTTACTTCATCCCACAGTGCTGCGCCACGCAGTGATTGTTCAACCACTTTGTCTAATTCTTTCTTATCTTTTACGCCTTGAGCGCGAAGGCCATAAGCAACGTTTTCGTAGATGCTCATTGGGAACGGGTTGGGCTTTTGGAACACCATGCCCACTTTAATACGCAGCTGAGAAACGTCGATGTTGCCGTAAACGTTCTCGCCATCCATTGTTAGATTGCCGTCGATTTTCACGCCTTCAATCAGGTCGTTCATGCGGTTCAAACAACGAAGTAGGGTTGATTTACCACAGCCCGATGGGCCGATTAATGCTGTTACCTGACGGTTTGGAATAGGCAGGTTAATTTTTTTAAGTGCTTGGTTCGCGCCGTAGTATAGGTCTAGGTCTTGGATATCAAATTTGTTCATGGGTGTCTTCCTCAAAATTAGTAAGTCGCTGTATTGAAACGGCTAGCAATCAGTTTGGTTAATAAGTTAATCATTAGAACAATTACAATCAGAATGGTTGCCGTTGCGTAGGCTTGTTGCCATTCGTGAATCGTGTATAGCTCTTGCGTTAACTTATACAGGTGAACGGTTAACGTACGGCCAGAGTCAAGAACACTCTCTGGTACGCGGGCAACCATGCCTGCTGTCATGAATACTGGTGCTGATTCACCAATTACACGACCAACGCTGAGGATGATAGAGGTTACGATACCCGGCATTGCGCTTGGTAAAATAAGTCTCCAAATGGTGTAGATTTTTGAAGCGCCCAGACCGTACGAACCTTCACGGTAAGTCTGAGGTACTGCCATTAATGCTTCTTCCGTTGTACGGATAATTACCGGCAGAATAAGGATACTCAGTGTTAATGCACCAGACAGAATCGAGTAGCCAAAGCCCAGTACGACGACGAAGAAGGTCATACCGAATAGACCGTAGATAATCGACGGTATACCAGCTAAAGATTCAGTACAAAAACGGATAACTTTAACTAACTTACTGCCTACTTTGGCGTATTCAGTTAAGTAAATGGCCGTCATGATGCCCAGTGGTGCAGCAACTGCAATAGAAGCGGCAACCATGTATAGGGTTGAGACGATCATTGGCCAAATACCAGACTCTTGGCCAATAGTGGTGTAGTTAGAGGTAACAAACGTCCAATCTACATACGATAAGCCGTTACTCAGGATGTACCAAACTACCCAAAGTAAGAAACCTACAGTCACGGCAGCAGATGCCCAAATAACACCTAATGATATTTTATCTTTCATTAGTTGATGTGCTGTATTCGTTGCTTGTAAAGCCATAATAGTTACCTCGCGCGCTCACGGTTTAGGTAAAGAAGCGCAGCGTTCAGCGTCATAATGAAGACCAGAAGAACGATACCAGTCGCATACAGTGCACTTGCGTGAACACCTGTTGCGTAAGACATCTCAATAGCAATGTTCGCCGTCAGCGTTCGTGCTGAATCTAGCAAGCCTTCAGGCATTGCTGGCGAGTTACCCATTACCATAATGATTGCCATGGTTTCACCCAGTGCACGAGCGATACCTAAGATAACGCCAGTCATGATGCCAGAGCGTGCAGCGGGCACTAATAGCTTGAAGATGGTGAACATCTGCGAAGCACCTAATGCCAAAGAACCTTCTTTGTATGTGCGAGGTACAGCGCGAATCGATGTTTCAGAAACGGTTATAACCGTCGGTAAAATCATCACGGCAAGTACGATAATACCGGCCAGTACCGTGTTGCCCGCGGGTACTGAAAATACATTCTGAATAAGCGGGACGATAATCACTAGGCCAAAGAAGCCGTACACTACCGATGGAATGCCTGCCAATAATTCAATCATTGGGCGAATGATGTTGGCTAAACGCTTAGGGGCAACTTCTGCGATAAAAATCGCGGTAAGCACGCCAATTGGTACACCTAAAATTACCGCACCCGCTGTAGAAACCAGCGAGGCTACAATCATGGGTGCAATACCGTAAAGTGCGGGTGGTAGCCAGTCAGAGCCTAGAACAATGCCAGAAACGCCTGCATATCTAAAGGCATCAATCCCTTCACGGAAGATGAAATAAGCAATTGTAATTAGAGATAAAATACCTAGTGCAGCACTAAGCATAAAAAGGTTTTTGAAGAACAGTTCACGCCAGTCGATCGTTTTTTTCGAGCGTAGTGACGACATCTTCGTTGTTTTTTCAATATTTGCGATGGTCATAATAACAACTCCAACTGCCAGCAATATAAGCGGCTGACATTGAGGCAAAACATAACGCTCAGCAAATCGCTGAGCGTTATCAAAGGGTTACTTAGTTAACTGCGATGTAGCCTTTACCTGAAACAAGCTTTTGTGCTTCTTCAGTTTGCGTCCAGTCTAGGAAAGTCTTAGACGCTGGGTTGATTTTTGTTGCTTGGTAAAGCACTAGGAACGGACGCTGTACCTTGTATTCACCAGATTTGATAGCGGCAACAGAAGGTGCGTGTCCATCAACTGAAACGGCTTTTAGAGAATTATCAACAGTACCTAATGAGATATAGCCGATAGCGAATGGGTTGTTTGCAACTGTTGTTTTTAGCTGACCGTTACCTGATGCAACTTGTGCACGTTGAGAAATTGCCGACACTTTGATGTCGTTAATTTTCTTTTTAAGGCTCATGATGTCTTCAAATGCACCACGTGTACCAGATGCTGTGTCACGCGTTACTACAACGATTGGCTTGTCTTCGCCGCCAACTTGTTTCCAGTTAGTGATTTCGCCTTTGTAGATTTTTGTAACGTCTTCTTTGTTCAAATCTTTTACTGGGTTGCTGTTATGTACTACAACCGCGATACCGTCACGAGCAACAACGATTTCTTTTAAGTCACTCGCTTTTTCAGAATCTTTCAAGTTACGAGAACTCATACCAAGGTCAGCTGATCCATCTTTAGCGGCGCGAATGCCAGCAGATGAACCTGGGCCTTGTACTTCAACAAACACAGATGGGTTTGCTTTGCTGTATGTTTCACCAAAAACTTCCATGAGTGGTGTTACTGAGCTAGAGCCAACAACAGAGATTGTTTCGTTTGCAACTGCAGCTGCGTTAAAAGCCATTGAACCTGCAAGAGCTAGTGCACCGATAACCTTTGTTTTCATTTTCCTGGTCCTTTACATGATGGCGTAATTGCCAATTGGGTTTGTATGAACGAAGCCAAGATTAGGGGAGTTTTATGACAATTATGTTTCAGTAGTTTGAACACTGTATGACGGTTGCCATAATTGCTTCTTATATAAGTCACATAGCGGTGATTTTGGCGATAAGTTGTTGGTATTCGATGATTGCTAGCACCGGTGTTAATTTATTGCGATTGCTTGGTGTTTTTTTGATGTGAACTGCGTCGCGATCTTATGTGTTTAATTGACATAAAACGATCTATTTCTGTGATCTAGATCTACCTTTTTATTGATTTATAAGCGATAATGCACGCCATTATCGGCTTTATAAAATTATCAATTCAGGCCGAAGGTAAAGATATTTCAGTTATTTATTTGAGGTTTTCGATGAATTTTTCTTTAAAGAATCTATCAATTCGCACGCAGGTATTACTACCCGTGCTATTGATGGCCGTTGTACTTTTTTTGTCTTTGTTATTTACCAAAACAGAGTTAGAAAGTGAACAAACACATGTTACGCAGAATACGAACGCATTAATTGAGTACAAAGACACGCTTGCTAATATCGATGACCAAGTTTACCCACTACGTATTAGTGCGGTGTATGCAATTTATGATGCAAGCCGTCGTGATTCGTTCTTAAGTGAACTGAAAAGCGGTGCGCGTAAAATTACAGAAGACCTTCAACAAATAGATCAAGTACCACAGTTTCGTGATGATGCTAAAAATGTAAAAAATGCAATTGATGCATACATCCAATACTCGACTCGTGCTGTTGCTTTCTTTAACCGCTACGATACTGGCGTAGTGTCGAAAGACGAATTTAACCGTTTTATCGCTGATTACCGTACCGTCGGTAATACCATGGTTGCTACCATTAATAAGCTTTCGCAAGACGTAAATGCTTATGGTAAACAAAGCATGGAACAAAGTGCGGAAGATAACGCAGCTGTGATGCTTAAAGCTTCTATGGCTATCTTAGCTGTATTTGCTATCGCCATTTTTGGCGCGTGGTGGTTATCTGGCTTAATCGTAAACCCAATTGTTAAGCTACAAGCCGTTATGCGTGAAGTGGCGAGTGGTAACTTACGTGTTAAAGCCGATCAAGATGGTGAAAACGAAGTTGCTCGTCTAAGTGAAGACGTTAATAGAACTGTGGCTCAGCTGCATACCACTGTTGATGCGCTTATTCGTATCAGTGAAGATGTTGCATCTGCTTCAACGGAACTTGCTGCGGTAATGACCCAGTCTGAAGCGAATGCTCAGCAAGAACTAAACGAAATCGATCAGGTTGCTTCTGCGGTCAATGAGCTATCTAGCACTGCTGATAACGTTAGTGATAACGCAACCAATGCTGATGCGACTGCGAAGCAGACCGATGATCTAGCGAAAGAAGGTTTGAATATCTTTGAGCAAAGCAATGCTGCTAGCCAACAGATGTCTAACACGCTCGAAGAAGCCGCTGGTGTGGTTACACGCCTGAAAGATCAGTCTGAGCAAATCAGCAAAGTGATTGAAGTTATCCGTAGTATCTCGGAGCAAACCAACTTGCTTGCGTTGAATGCTGCGATTGAAGCTGCACGTGCGGGCGAGTCTGGTCGTGGTTTTGCGGTTGTTGCTGATGAAGTACGTATGCTTGCTGCGCGTACTCAGTCTTCAACCCAAGAAATTCAAACTATCATTGAAGAACTTCAATCTCAGTCTGGTAATGCGAACGAAAGCATGCAGCAGAGCCTTGAAATGCTTCAACGTAACCAAGCGTTGTCTAATCAAGCAAATGATGCACTGGTTGGTATTACTGAATCTGTCGTTCAGATCAGCGATATGAATACCCAAGTTGCAACGGCCGCTGAGCAGCAATCACAGGTTACACAAGACATTAACCGTAATGTGACCAACATGTCTGAGATCATTAATCAGAATGTTGCTGGTATCAGCCAGAGTGCACAAGCAAGTGCTGAGTTGTCTCAACTTGCGGAACAACAAAAAGAACAGCTGTCTTTCTTTAAGTTATAAAGAAAAGAAAGGTACAGATAAAAAATACCGAACTTTATGTTCGGTATTTTTTTGTCTAATTTTCTGAGTGCTTAGTTTTGTTCAACAGCCAATTTACGGCGACGTAAGTAACCTAAACCTAGTAAGCCACTACCAAGTAAAAACATTGTGGTAGGCTCTGGCACGTCGTATCGGAAATAAGCGGCACCACCACTGAATGGACTATTATTTACAGTCATTGTAATTGAGTGAGCCCCCGCCGCTAAAAGAACACGGTTGCTACTAACGAGTGGATCTGCCAGACAAACTTCAGGATCGCTACCACAAGTGCCTGTTGCCGCTACAGGGGTTGTACTAAATAATAATGTGCCAAAGTCGAAAACATCAAAGCTGTCACCGCGTAAGAAGGCATCTACAACGGTAAAGCCTTGGCCGCCTGTAGAGGTGAAAGTCCATGCTGGTGCATCTGCGAATACTGTTGGAGTACCTGAGCTCGCTGAACAGCTTGTACATGCTTGTGCTGCCGATCCCGTGGCACCAAAGCTAAACTCGTACCATGTGTCTACTGCAATTGGTCCCGCTGATGCTGCAGAACCAAAAAGTAGTGTTGCTGTTAGTGCGAGTTTCTTAACAGTATTAAACTTTGAAATCATAACGTTCTCTCCCTAGATGCTTGTGATTTCAATAACGCAATTAGTAGGCCATGTTTTCAGTGCGTTGATTTATAATAAATTTTAATTTTATTTGGAAGGTGTAACCTTTAGTTTGTAAAGTTTTTTGACAATCATGAGTTTCGAGATTCGAGGCGAATGATGAAAGTATTTTCTACAAAACTAACAACACAGTGGTTTAAGAGAGTTTATGATAAAAAAAGCCCAGCAAATGATCGTCTTCAATGCATTAACTAAGCAGCAGAGCTTCACTAAAGCTGCGCAGTTGCTTGATATTTCTCGCACTCAAGTGAGTAAACAAATTCAGCAACTGGAAGAACGTTTAGGTGTGCAGTTAGTACAGCGCACGACCCGCTCGTTTGCATTGACAGAAGAAGGGCAACGTTTTGCGGTGCACTGTGAAAATATAGCAAACGAAATTAATGATGCCGAAAGCGAGTTATTAGAAGTCAGCGATACTACGCAGGGATTATTACGGGTTGGAATTGCACAATCTTTTGCTCGTCACCATATCGCGCCCTTCATTTCTGAGTTTCATGAAAAATATCCACAACTCGATCTAGAACTGAGCCTGTTTGATCATCGGGTTGATCTTATCGCGGAACAGTTAGATCTCTGGATAGGTATGACAGATTCCCCACCAGAGGGTTTTGTTGCCCGTCATTTAGCGGATTGCCATTTTGTATTAGTGGCGAGCCCTGATTATCTTGCGCGTAATGGGGTGCCGTATACACCTGATGATCTCGCTGCTCATAACTGTATTACGTATTACAGCCGAGAGCGTAAAGACAACGTTTGGAGCTTTAATAAGACCAGTGCTGATAATCAAGAAGATACAAATGTACAACTGAAAGTAAAAGGCAATTTCAGAGTCGATTCGGCCGATGCCATCTTAGACGCAACACTCACAGGCAATGGGATTGGATATTTAGCGACTTACCTACTGGATAAAGAATTCAGTGAAGGAAAGTTAGTGCGCTTATTGCCTGATTGGACGCTGAGCCAGCACATGCCTTTGTACGCGGTTTACCCTCGTTACAAATTTTTACCTAAGAAAGTGCATGCTTTTATCGAGTTTGTACGGGTACACATAGGTGAACCTGTCTATTGGGACAACGTATTGCGGTAACGTTTGCATGTGATGTTGTGCAATATATCACCATGACTGATGTATTTATGGTGCGTAATAATGTGATCATTGTCACTCATGGAAACAAGAGTATCCCATATATGCACCAATCAGGTTGTTTTCGTTTGCTTTGCTGATAAAAGCATCAAAAAATCGAAGTTGTGTATCCAAAGTGTAAATGAGTGTAACAATTTGATCCTTGTCACACTTTTTAATATGCATAGAATGCCTCCGCAATCGTTTACTAAAAAAACTACTGTGGAGAATGACCTTGAATTATTTGGTCAGCATTTTAGGCGTATTTACGCTTTTTGCGGTTGCTATCTTATGTTCAGAAAACCGTCGCGCAATTAAATGGCGCACTGTGGGTGGTGCTTTTGCTATCCAGCTAGTGTTTGCGGGATTCATTCTATATGTACCTGTTGGGCGTAATGTGCTTAACAGCGTGTCAAATGCAGTGTCTGGTATCATCGATTACGGTCGTGTTGGTACTGAGTTCCTTTTTGGTGAACTAGCACAGTTTAAGCTTGGCTTTATCTTCGCGGTTAATGTACTGCCAACGATTGTTTTCTTCTCTGCACTTATTTCCGTTCTTTACTACCTTGGCGTAATGGGTTTCATCATTCGTACCATTGGTGGCATGTTGCAACGCATTCTTGGAACAACACGCACAGAATCTATGTCTGCAACAGCAAACATTTTTGTGGGTTCAGTTGAAGCTCCTTTAGTTGTTCGTCCTTACTTAGCGAAAATGAGCCGTTCTGAGCTATTCGCTGTAATGGTTGGCGGCTTGGCATCTGTTGCTGGTGGCACATTAGTGGGTTACGCAGGTTTGGGTGTCGATATCAGTTACCTAGTGGCAGCTAGCTTCATGTCTGCACCTGCTGGCTTAATGATGGCTAAGATCTTGGTTCCTCAAACCGAAGTAGTTGATGAAGATAATCAAGCATCTGATGATGCGGAAGATGACGAGCCTGTAAATATCATTGATGCAGCAACCCGTGGTGCGCTTGGTGGTTTGCAAATCGTAATGGCAGTAGGTGCAAGCTTACTGGCGATTATCAGCCTTATCGCATTAATCAACGGTGGCTTAGGCCATGTGGGTGAATGGTTCGGTATTAATAATTTAAGCCTTGAGCTTATCTTCGGTTACTTGTTTGCACCTGTAGCTTGGTTGATTGGTGTGCCGTGGTCTGAAGCGACCATTGCTGCAAGCCTAATTGGTAAGAAGATTGCCGTTAATGAATTTGTGGCTTTTGCGGATTTAATGGTAGTGAAAGATCAGTTAAGCGCGCACTCTCAAGCCGTTGTGACTTTCGCGTTATGTGGTTTTGCTAACTTAACTTCTATTGCAATGCTAATGGGTGGTTTAGGTGGCGTAGTACCAAGCCGTCGTCCTGATATCGCGCGTTTAGGCTTTAAAGCTATCTTTGCTGCAACGTTAGCGAATCTAATGAGCGCAACGATTGCTGGTGTGTTCTTATCTTTCTAAGATAACCCTCAATAGCTAGAGCATGAATTTGAAACAGAGAGCCTCGGCTCTCTGTTTTTGTTTATGGGAGGCAAAGGAAAGGTAAAAGTAAATTTGGCATCTATATTGCCTTGTTAGTTATGAAGCAAGTGGTTATGAGACACGTTGATAAAAGCGCGCCTCACAGCGAGTAAAGTAAGTGAAGGCTTCCTGTGTTTAAAGGCGTGAACATTGGAAGAGTGTATGTAAGGGCTGCATCTGTGAAGTGAGAATCGTGAGGAAACGTTGCCCGAATACACGGGCAACGCTAAGACCTAAGGGCGTTACTATTATCAATATAAAAATACCGAGAAGCGTTTTGTATTGATGATAAAAGTATAGCGAAGAATGGCGTCCAGCTTTCTTAAAAGTGATACAATGCTAAAGCTAGCGAAGTGTAGAAAGTGATACCAATGCCATTAATGATCTCACTAGCAAGAATGATTTGGTTATTGATGAACTCGGTATTAGCTACCTTTGCTAAACCTTTGTTTCAATAAATACTGGTTGGCCCCGACATGAAATCTCCCGTTGATAAGCTTCTTAATAAACATGACAATCTGATCCATTCCGATGGTAAAAAAGTGCAGTCGCACACCCAAAGAGATGATGGTGAATGGATATTGCATACCATCATGATTGAAGGTTGCGATGCACCATTTAAGTTTCGTCGAACGAAGAAGTACAAATCATTAAAAGGGCAGCAAGTTAATTTAACTTATTACCCAGATAGTGAATCTGTTGCAGGGTTTGAAATTGAAGTGATGCGTGTAGTGCGGATCAAACAGCATTAATGGCTGAAGAGCACAAGCAGGCCCTGATTATGGCGCTATTTTGCATTTTGCACCTTGGGTGTAGCTAACATTGCGGAAATAGGCCGTAGGTGTTTGGCCTGCTTCTGTATATTCGCCCGCCCAATTAGAGATACGAGAATCGGTTAACCAGACATTAGCCATAATGCGTAAGCTTGAGTCTTTCGCCGATGGGATTGGGTTTTCTGGTGTGTTTTTTTCTGTGTGTACCAGCTCGCCATCGATATACCACTTGATCTGTTTGTTTGTCCACTTGATGGCATAGCGGTGATAATCTTCCGATGCATCAAAGTTTAAATAAATCAGTTTCTCGTTACTATTTTCGTAACGATCATCATTCGTCCAGTAGTTGATTTGGACTACGTTGGTATTATCACCTAAAAACTCGATATCAATTTCATTGTGCATGCCGTTACTGTTTTCATCTTTATCGTAAGGCCCTGCGAATAAAAAGAATGCGCTGACTACGCCTGGCTCATTAACGGGCTTTATATCTGCTTCAAAACAGCCATAGCGATAAAATTCATGGCTGCGCAGCTCGCCTGATTGATAATCACTGCTACCGTCACTGAGTGGCGTTTTACTTAGGGTAATCGCCATGCCCTGATCCTCTGAAAAGGTAATCGCTTTTCCTTCCCAGCGATTAACAAATGGAAAACCATTACTCCAGCCGTCTGACTTCCACCAAATATCTGAATTTAATGTGTTGAGAGGGTCAACAAAGTTATTGTCGGTATTGGCAGCAAAAACAACAGGGGAAAGCAAACTGCAAGCCATGAGAGCAAGTGGCGTTAATGATTTAATGGTCAGCATAATGGTATCTATTTAGAGAAGGCGTACATCCAGTGTAGCCACGATATATGAACCAATAAGCTGCTTTGTGTATCAGCATTAAGACAAATTACATTTTTAATACTCAACACATTCAAAGCTTGATTTCGTCGTTAGATGTGTCGGTTTTACTCGGTGGCATGTAGTCAAAGATAGGCTTAAAGCCGCGCTGCTTGTACCACAAAGATACCAAAATTAGCGAGTTGGTATTAATGTTATAAGCGGTGTTGGGGGAGTTTGCTTTAAATAAACCTGTTGGAATAGAGCGGTTATTTAAACTGTTGTTCACCACGGTTTTGTATAACAACTGGCTATAGCTGTCTTTGTATAACACGCTTAAACCAAAGGCGACTTTGTTGCTGAATGCTTGCCCATTTTCAATCGGTTTGCCCCCTGGTGATGTTGAAAGCCAACTCTTGCCGTAGAAATAGATATTATTGTATGCAAACCATGGGCGTTGGCTCAGTGCATCTTCAGCAAAGATAGTGAGTTTTTGTGATTTGTCATAGCGGTTTTTATGCAGGCTATAAAGCGCATCTAGCTGGTTCCACCATAGGTCGTGATAGCCTAACTCGATTGCCTGTAGTACGTAGGGATCGGTGGTAAAATAGGGCAAATTGCGAATATCTATATACACTTCTTCATCATCAACAGTGACATGTTTACTGTATTTCGGCCCTAGTGCTTCTGATACATCCTGTTCCTCCATCGCAAACCCTTGAGCGGCATATTGCAAATAGCCCAGCCTGCCTTCTTGACGGTAGGAGGTCGACGTCTTTGATTTATGTTCGCCAAATAGAGTGCCTTGATGAACCGAACGGGCAATATTCCATTGTTCAGTAATGGCATCGATTTGATCTGCTAATTCAGGTTTGTAACTGGCCGCAATATTAAGCCAGATAAGTAATCGACCAATATCTAAGGCTGACCAGCCATCACCATTTGTCTTTGTTTGGCTGAGTGAGCCTGAGGGTTGACCTGTTTTGGTGTTGTATTGCCTATTTGGGAGTATGCCTTTATATAAGGGTAGATCGACCAGAGTTGTTAGTGTTTTTTCAAGCATGTCATTGGCTTGTAGTCTGGTGTATTCCCCTAGGTATTCCAACGCCAAAATCGCGCCAATACTACTGCCTACGTCCCACATTGTTGCGTGAGAATAGCCTTGTACTGAATCAATCAAACCTGTTGTGCTATTCCAGTTTCGGTCAATGTAATATCGCGCTTTTTTTATTAATAAAAGGTCTTCACGGCTGAGCTCTGTGGCCTCAGAAGGCGAGTACATGCGATGAATCGATTGCTTCTCTGAGTGTTTAGCACTGGTAATATGGCTATGATGACCGAGCGCGAAATTATCAGCGTCTTCGTCAGCATTGGTTTGGGATATACCTTGCTGTTCGGGCGTGATAATGGCGGGGGAGATACTTCGGCGCTGGAATTCGATAATACTGGTTTTACTATCGTCTATCGCTTGTGTCACGGCACGTCCGCCAAAAAAACTGGGTGCTTCAGTGCTAGGAACGCTGTGGGTTTCAGACGAACGGGTGGCTGTCGCTTTATCTGTGGTATTAGTGGAAGTATTGGCAAGGCTCAATGGTGTACCCAGAACAAATCCCAGCACCAAGGCTGTAGATAGATGTGGAAGTGTGTACGGGAACCATTTCATTCTTAGGTAAACCTACATCGAAATTTATTCATTCATGAATTAACTAACTATATGTTAAATAAAAGCTAAATCAAGTTCGATGCAAGATGCTGTGATATGACAGGTGATGAGGTAAATAAAAGGCGATTTCCACCGATTTTCTTATCGATGAGACTAGAGAGATAAAAAGCAATATTTAGTAAAAGGTCAGTATTAGATGCTTGTATAATTATCATGCAATTAGTTACAATCTGCACAAAGGATCGTATTCAGCATTTCAGGGAAGTGACTTAATCAAGATAAGGCTACCCTGTGACTGCACCGCATATAGTTGAGTTTCTTTCTGATATCCCCCACCAATTACAGATTGGCTGTGATGCCTTAGCGTTACGTTTGGCTGCGGTTAATACGCCTATCAGCTATGCTTCTCGTCGTTACGTGTTGCCTCGCACTTCCGCGATGATGGTCAAATCCTACCTTTCTCAAACGCAATTATTCTTAGAACCCTACGGTGATGTGGCGGATGCTGATGCTGTACTCGCTTTTTCTTTTGGCGATGCGCCAGCGGTAAATAAAGAATTATACGAAGTAGCTCAAGAGTGCGTGATCGCCCATCCCACTATGCCTTTAATGATGCAGCAAGAAATTGCCGCTCATGCGCGGGCAAGCCATTTTGCACCAACTTTTAGTATTCAAGCCAATGACTATCAAACCACCGCGGATGTGGCACAAGCTGCATTAGCGTTAACGGATAAGCGAAAAGTGATGGTGGTGGCTCAAGCTTGGCATGCACAACGTTGTATCGATACATGTGAAGCTTTGGGCTGGCAAGTGGTTGGCCTACGTTGTTCTTCTGACTTCCCTGAAGATGATCCACAGCCTTGGGTACGCCACCCGTTAAATTGGATTATTAAAGAGAGCCACCGAGAGCAAGCCGCTGGATATGAAATTAGTGAGCGATTTCAATTAATTTAGTGATGTTTGCTGGTCTAAAAAAACTAACACCTCAGCATTGATGTCTATACTCCATATAACACTAGTGGAGTATGGAGAGGGAACTTGCTACTCACCCATTTAAATAAAGCATTTGCAGATTGTAAGAGAGACTTAGTTTTTGTTGGGTTTTTTAGCCTCGCGATTAACTTTTTAGTTCTTACTCTGCCGATTTATAGCTTACAACTTTTTGATCGCGTGCTCAGCAGTGCAAGTTTAGATACCTTGTTTGCGTTGTTAGTGATTGCTGTATTATTACTGTCTGCACAGGCGGTTATCGAACATGTCCGTACACAATTGTTGCAAAAGTCGGGTTTAAAGTTAGATGTATCGCTGAGCCCGTCTCTGCTTGCTGACAGTATCCGCCAATCTTCACAGCAAAATCGTATTCAAAAACGTGGCTTACAAGATCTTGCTGAACTGCGTAATTTCCTAGTTACACCTTCAACCTCGGCTATTTTTGATATTCCGTGGGTACCTGTCTTTCTACTTATCCTCTTTTTACTTCATCCCTATATCGGCGCTGTTGCTCTTATTGGTAGCTTAATTTTTGCTGTATTGGCTGTGTTAATGATGTACGCCGCCCGCAAGCCCAGCGGACATTCACAAGATTTAGCTGCTAAAACCAGCATGGAACTCAATGATTATCTGCGTAATGCGCCCACGCTTCGTGCGATGGGAATGGCTGATAATGTCGGTAATATTTGGAATAAACGTAATAGCGAGCAGCTTGATTTACAGTGGCAACTGAATTCACGTACTGGACAGTTATTAGCGGTTAGTCGCTACTTTCGGACTTTATTGCAAGTGGTGATTCTAACGGTTGGTGTGATGCTAGCGTTGGATCAACAAATCGGAACGGGAGCCATTATTGCGAGCTCTATTTTGATGGCGCGGGTATTAGCGCCGTTTGAACAAGCCGTGAGTGGCTGGAAAGGATGGTATAGCGCTTATCAGGCATATCATCGTTTGAAAAATATGGAATGTAGTAAAGCGCAGCAAGCAAAAACGGCTTTGCCTGAACCCAGAGGGGAATTATTGCTAAAACAGGTTGGGTTGAAGTTTGATACCCAGAAAGAGCCTGTTTTGCAGAACATTAGCTTTAAGCTCGGGGCAGGGAATGCACTGGCAATTATGGGGAATAGTGGTTCAGGAAAATCGACCTTAGCAGCATTGATTATGGGGATCCATAAGCCATCGATGGGGGCGATAAAAATTGATGGAGCAGCACTGGAGCTTTGGCCAGAAGAGCAGTTTGGTCGCCATATTGGTTATTTACCCCAAGAAGTCGGTTTATTAGCAGGAACGGTGGCAGAGAATATCTGCCGATTTAGCGAGGCATCTGCTGACGATATTATTCATGCGGCTCGGTTAGCCTGTGTTCATGAGCTGATTATTTCTTTACCTAAAGGCTATGATACCTATTTAGGCGAAGGTGGCATGCAGCTCTCGGGGGGGCAAAAGCAACGGATTGGGTTAGCGCGTGCCATTTTCTCTAATCCGAGTGTTCTGGTGCTGGATGAACCGAATTCAAATTTGGATCCTGAAGGGGAAGTCGCACTGGCAATCGTGCTGCAATATTGTAAAGAAAATAGCATTACAGTCGTGATGATAAGCCACCGCCCTGGCTTCTTACGGCAGATGGACTGGGTGATTGTGCTTAAAGATGGAAAGATCGAAAAAGCAGGCACCTGCGATAAGTTCTTGGGGGCGATGTCTGAAGTTGATGGAGCGGACAAAGTCACGGCGAGTACGAGTCGCCCTTCATCAGCGGCCCAAGTAGGAGGTGCGCGTGGATAATTCTACTTTTGATACTAAACGGTTAATCATCTTCGGTTGTGTCTTTGTACTACTGACTGTTGGTGTCTTCATTTCATGGGCTGTAACCGCCAAACTCAATGCCGCCTCCATCGCATCAGGTACTTTGGTTGTTGAATCTCAGCGTAAAAAAGTTCAGCACTTACAGGGTGGCTGGGTAAAGGCGATCTATGTGTCTGAAGGGCAGCAAGTTGAAGCGGGTGACGTATTGCTGGAATTGGCAAACAGTAAGGCAGAGTCAGATTTTAGGCGCTTAATACTCCGCGCAGTGTCTTTGCAGTCGCAGCATGATCGCTTAGAAGCAGAGCTTAATTTACGTAAAGAGGTGAATTGGCAAGTAAAGGCATTGCCGATTATCTCGGAGCTTGATGAGATTGAGCTAAGTAACATTATTAATACGCATACGATGCAATTTCAGCAAGCTTTGTTAAGAGATGATCTTCGTGCTGGCCAATTTGAACAACGCAAGTTGTTATTAGATGAGCAGCTACGTGGGGCTAAATTCCAACTAAGGGCTATTCGTCGCCAACTGGATTTAGTTAAACAAGAGATTGAAATGACGGCAAGTCTACTCAAAAAAGGCTATGTAGCGAAAACGCGGATGTTAGAACTACAGCGTCATCAGGCTAGCATTGAAGCTCAAATTGCTGAATTGGATTCTGAAAAAGAAGTATTAGCGCGCCAATTAGTGTCATTAGCACAAGACTATGACACAGAAACAATTGAAATTCAGCAAGACCTGACTGCACAGCTTGAGTTAACAGATAAAGAACTTCGTGATGTGAAGCAAGCATTAACGGCTGCAACCGATATTCGCTCCCGAGTAACGATTCGAAGTGAGCATAGCGGCACGGTCGTGGGTATGAATGTGCACAGCGTGGGCGGTGTCGTTAATGCCGGTGACGTGATGATGGAGATAGTCCCTAATAGTGACGAGTTAATCGTAGAAGCCTTAATTAAACCTGAAGATATTGATGTAGTTCATCAGGGGTTAGAAGCCAAAGTTCGATTGAGTTCTTTTAATGTGCGCCGTACCCCACCAGTGCAAGGCGAGGTGATTTATGTCGCAGCAGATCGATTAATGCCTAAAAAAGAATCACAGCAAACAGGTTACTTGGTTAAGGTGAAGTTGAATAAAGCCGATATCGAAAGGTTAGGGGATGTTGAACTTTATCCAGGTATGCCAACCGAAGTTTTTATTTTATTAGAGAGCCAAACAATGTGGGAATACCTTTCTGCTCCCTTGTTTAGTTCTTATTACCGTGCATTTAGAGAGTCGTAAGTAGGAGGCTTATCATGATTGTATTTTGGTTATGCTTTTATTTGTTTTTCTTTTTCCTTGCTGTAGGCATTGGTTATCACAAGGGGAATTTAGTTGCAGGTGTTTTATTGGGCTACGTCTTAGGTCCCATAGGTGTATTGCTTATATGTATGAGTAAAGATCGTAAACATATTACCTGTCCTTATTGTGATGCTCAAATTCACAAGCGTTCGTATTTTTGTCCTAAGTGTCGAGAAAAAGTAATGGCAGTTGCCTAGGGTAAAGGTATAGGAAAGTACAATGAGAAAGAATAAACAACGCGTGAATTCATCAGGTCATAAGGTCATACTTCCTTACAATACTGGTCGGTTAGAAGGGAAGTGGAAAAACTCAGCCATGTATTCTTACATAGCGACATTGCTTGGAAAATCGAGGCTAACAATTTCTGCCGTTGCTGTTTTTACTCTAGTGGTTACTCTAGCGGTTACTCTTGTTTGGCAGCATTATCATCAAGAACGTATAGATCAGCTTGTAGAAAAAGAAGCGATCATTGTTGATCAGCGCGATCAAATTAATGAGCTGTTAGTTGAGCTGGATAATCAGGCTCAAGATGTTATTGAGCTGGAAGGCAATGTTAGTTTAGCCAGTGAATTACTTGCGGATAACAATTTGACCGTGAATTTGTTGAATGAAAAACTTGAACAGTTAGTTGAAGATAATGCTGACAAAGATGCGGCCTTGAGGTTGATGAAGTTAGATTATCAACGCAATTTATCTAAAGAGCGAAGTAAAGGGAAAGCACGTATTCGCTCATCTGAACATGCTTTGGCACAAGAGCGTGAAGCCTTAGCCCTACAAGAGGCCAATGTTAATTCCAAGATGGGCGATGTTGATGACTGGGAAAAGAAAAAGGCCGAATTTGACAAGTTGTATGCGAGTTCAGCGCTCGAAGTAGAAAATGAAAAACGGATAGATAAATTAATGGCACAGTTTAATCATTTACGTGTTGATCTTAACGTGGTGAACGAGTGTGATAAAGATTATTTGTACCGTTATAATGAGGCGAAAAGTGTACTTAATCACATTCGTACTTTTATTCAAAAATACGAAATGAAACAAGAATATTACTTTTTTGTTATCTCAAATGACAGTCAAATAACATCCCAAAATAGGAAAATCTGCTTTAAAGATTAGCCTTATATGTATTATGCAGAGGTTATGTATTATTCAGTTGAGTGATATTTCCGTTGTAGATAAAATTATTATTTATCAATGGTCGCATTTCGGTATACTGGACGACTGTAACAGTTTGTTGAGTATATAGAAATGCGATTTGTTGTTGGATGTGCGTTATTGTTAGTAGGTTGTAGTTCAACAACTAATATACAAGACCGACTTTTAAGCGATATAGATTACCCCTTAACGAAAAGTTTCGAATTTGGTCGATTTGAAAGTGTTGTTATGCAGCCTTACATTCAATTTGGGCAGCACAAACGCTTTTACGAAAAGACGACCCTTTCCCAGTTTAAACGTTTAAGTAAAGCGCGTTCAGCTAGTTTAGCTGTGCAATACGCCGATTTATTTGATGAGCCGCTTGATGTAAAGAACCGTCATTTATATCAATATAAAGTAAAGTTCGGTCAGGAAGTTGGCCAAACAACACGTTACTTCTATATTTTCGATACGCACGATGACGGTGCTCGCTGGGTGATGAATATTCATCATGATGGTATGGGCGCAGAGATGATGTTTCCGACCAAGCTAAGCACGCTGGATGAGGGGATGTCGTTCACTGCTACGTATGACTTGCAGCTGAGTGATGTTGTCCTGTTGGCTGAAAAACAAAAAGAGACATTACTCTTTCCTGTGACTCGGTTAGTGAATGCGTTAGATCAAGAAGCGATCAGTGACGATGATTTTGCTGATGATGCATTTAGCCGCTCTATTACCACGCTGATTGATTACGAAGGCTTATTTCCAATTGGTTTTTCATTCAAGAATTCGTTACATGATGTTGATGAAGATGTTGCTAATACACTATCTGGAAAGTGTACGTATACCGTCACCAAAACTTTTCAACCTCAGGCATCACGCGAAGCTTTAGCTGTTAAAGATCTCAACTTCGAAGCTGTTAAAGTGAATACAGCGTATCAATATACGCTTGCTTGCGATGGTCGCCAGACTGATCAGTTGGCTGTCGATAGCCAGTTCTGGTATTCACCTGCGATGGGGATTTTAAAAACAGCGCGAGACGTCAGTTTCACTGAGCTGGTATCAGATGATTTACTGGATGATGCCATGAGCTACATCGACGACAAACAAGCGTTTAAAGAAGAGTTGTCTAAAGTTAAGTTTACGATTGGTTCGGCAGTGACTCAACTAACGCAGTGATAGGCAGGGTGCAGCTGTTCTAACGCTACAATGTGTTTGCAGATAAGTCTGTAACGAATAAACCCTAAAATGCCGATACGTTTCGTATCGGCATTTTTGTCTGCGCTTGTTATTTTTAGTAGCGCCACGGTTATGTGAAATTAAATATCAGCGTCGTTGAAACTGATGTTTTGGCTATCACTATCACTCCAGATAGTAACCTCTTTGCCTTCACTATTACTGAAGGTGTAACCAGTGAGTGAGCTCACATCAATGTTTTGGGCTTCGTAGGCCGCTTGTAAGTTACTGTCCATACTTGAGTTGCTACTATCGAGTGTCCAGCCAAAGCCTTGTAAATCGAGTGACTCTGCGCCAGAACAAACAAACTGCCCGTTAGCATCGCCAGCGGTGTCGTTGACGAGTACTTTATCAAGGGCAATTTTCAGTTCAGCATCGGTTGCGCTTACGACAACACCTTCAATTTCTTGGTAAGCGGTTTGGGTCATATCGATGACTTGACTATCGCCATCGTTACCGACAGACAGTACGTCAAAGCCTTCGCCGCCGCTAAAGTGAACGGTAACCCCATCTGTTTGTGCTATATCTTCCTTGTCGAAGATAAGGGTATCGTTGCCGCTACCAGCGAACAATTGATCAGAGCCAGCCCCTCCATCTAAGGTATCATCACCACTTTGACCAAAGATAATATCGTCATCAGCACCGCCATCGAGGGTGTCATTACCTACACCACCATCAATGTTATCGTCGCCGTCGCCGCCTTTGACGGTATCGTCACCTTCGCCAGCCGAAAGAGTATCGTTACCAGTACCACCGTCAATTATATCGTTACCTATGCCGCCGTAAATGGTATCGCTACCACTATCACCGGTGAGTTTATCGTCGCCTTGTTCGCCGTAGATAACATCATCGCCACTGCCGCCTTTGACAGTATCATTATCATTTCCCGCAAAGATAACGTCGTTGCCGCTATCACCTTTTAACAAGTCGGTACCATCACCACCGTATAAACTGTCGTTACCTGAACCACCGTATAAACTGTCGTTGCCTAAACCACCTGTAAGTTGGTCATCATTGTTTTGGCCGTACAGTTTATCGTTGCCTTCACCGCCCTCGAGTACATCATTGCCGCTACCCGCGTAGAGTTTATCGTTACCTACACCGCCTTTAAGCGTATCGTCACCTGAACCAGCATTGAGATAGTCGTCACCAACGCCGCCATCAAGTTGGTCGCTGCCGCTGCCTGAATAAAGGCTATCGTTACCTTCTTCGCCAGACAGTTTGTTGGCACCGTTACCCGCACTGAGGTAATCGTTACCCAAACCGCCAGTCATGACATCGTTACCGCTCCCTGCGTACAGCTTATCGTTACCTTCACCACCATCGAGGGTGTTATCACCATCGCCTGCGGTTAAATTATCGTTACCTTCTCCGCCAGAGAGTTGGTCATCACCATCACCTGCTTTTAATGTATCTGTGCCTGCGCCACCATCAAGGATGTTGTTACCAGAATCGGCCGTTAGGCTATCGTCGCCATCACCACCTGACAGTGTATCGTTACCTGAACCAGCGTTAAGCGTATCGTCACCTAATCCGCCTTCTAATGTGTCATTACCGTCGAAGCCTTCGAGGCGATCATCGCCCGCGTCACCTTGAAGGACATCGTTGCCAGTACCGCCATAGAGTGTGTCGTTATCATCGCCACCTGAGAGGGTATTATTGCCAAACTCGGCATGAAGTTCATCTTGGCCTGCACCACCTTTAAGGGTATCGTCACCTGTGCCAGCGAAGAGTTTATCAGCACCATCGCCCCCTTCGAGGGTATCGTTGCCGTCACCACCGAGAATGACATCATCGCCAGCTTCACCTTTAAGGGTATCTTTGCCTGCGCCACCTTCAATTTGATCGACACCCGCGCCACCTGAGATATTGTCGTTGCCTTCAGCGCCGTAAAGGAGATCGTCGCCACTGCCTGCGGTCACCGTATCGTTGCCGCTACCACCAAATAAGGTATTGGTACCTTCACCGAGGTCGATCGTGTTATTGCCTGCTTCGCCGTATACGGTATCGTCACCTTCACCAGCGGTGATGGTATCGTTGCCGTCACCTGCAAATAGGGTGTCGTCGCCTTTACCGCCGGTGATCGTATCTTGGTCACTACCGCCGTATAGGGTGTCATCAGTATCACTACCGATAAGGGTATCGTCGCCAGCGCCACCGTAAATTTGGTGACTACCGCTCGCTGCTGCAATTAAGGTATCGTCGCCGCCCTCGCCGAGTAGGGTATCTTGACCATCATCGGTTAGGGTATCGTTGCCTTCACCACCCGCTAAGAAGTCAAAACCTTCACCGCCCACTAAGGTATCGGCACCATCGCCGCCAAAGAGGGCATCGTTACCTGCGCCGCCGTCGAGTTTGTCATTGCCGCTGCCTGCATCGACGTGGTCATCGCCAGCGCCAGCTATGATGGTATCTGTGCCGTCACCGCCATAAATCATATCGTTGCCGTCACCTGCATCGATCGTGTCGCTGTCGATACCGCCATAAATCGTATCGTTACCTGTCCCTGCGGTAATTTGGTTATCACCCGATTCACCGTAGATAGTATCGTTACCTTCGCCTGCGTCTATGGTGTCTGTACCACCACCTGCAAAGATGGTGTCATCACCTGCGTTTGATGTAATTGTATCGTTACCGTCACCACCACCAAGAATATCGTTTTGGTCGGCACTGATCAGGGTATCATCACCATCATCACCGTAGAGTTGGCTAACACCTTCACCACCGTCTAGGTAGTCATTACCCGCGCCGCCTGCCAGTACATCATCGCCAGATTCACCAAGTAGTTTGTCATCGCCCGAACCACCGACTAGCGTATCGTTACCGTCACCACCGAGTAAGCTATCGTCACCCGAGCCGCCGAGTAGGGTATCTATCCCTTCGCCGCCGCTAAGTGCATCATTACCGCCATTACCTTCAAGTAAATCGTCGCCTTTATTACCAACCAGCACGTCATCATCACCGCCGCCGTGTAGCTGGTCTGATTCATCCGAACCTGTTAGTACATCATTGCCTGCACCACCGTAAAGCGCACTGCTATTAAGGCCGGCATTAATGGTATCAGCACCGTCTTCACCAAAGAGGGCGTTGTTGCCGCTTTCACCTTCAATAATGTCATCACCAGCGCCAGCATAAACATTATCCGCGCCTGAGTTGGCATAAATGGTATCGTTACCTGCACCCGCAAAAACGTTATCGTCACCTTCACCCGCAGTGATGGTATCCGTGCCGCTGCCTGCATAAATGTTATCGTTGCCTGTACCTGCATCAATACTGTTATCGCCTTCACCCGCGTAAACAATATCGTGGCCGTCACCGCTGTCTATGGTGTCATCACCTTCGGCGCTGTAGACTGTGTCGTTGTCTGCCCCTGTGGTAATGGTGTTATCACCAGCTCCTGCAAAAACAGTATCGTGACCATCGCCTGTTGTGATGGTATCGTTGCCTGAATCGGTGTAAACCGTGTCGTCGCCTGTTCCAGCATCAACAATATTGTTGCCCGTTTCACCGAATAGGGTATCGTGTCCTGCACCACCTGAAATGACATCATCACCGCTACCTGCGTAGACGAAATCGTCACCATCGCCCGCGCTAATCACATCAGCGCCTTCGTTGGCGTGAAGAATATCGCTACCCTCACCACCATCTAGTACGTCATTGCCTTCGCCACCAAATAATTGGTCGCTGCCCGTGCCGCCACTGAGATTATCGTTACCGACACCGCCATAAACCATGTCGTCGCCAGCGCCACCTTTAACAAGGTCATTGCCTTGTTCACCAAATAAACTATCGTTGCCTTCGCCACCAGTAATGGTGTCGTTATCATCACCACCGAGGATTAAGTCATTATCAGCGCCGCCATCGATAATATCGTCGCCCGTACCGCCAAGAATAAAATCATCTCCAGAGCCACCAGTGATGGTATCGACACCTGCGTCACCGTGAATTTCATCTTTGCCTTCGCCACCATCAAGGGTATCTGTTCCTAGGCCGCCAAAGAGTTTATCGTCACCTGTGCCACCTGTAATAATGTCATTGCCGTCATCACCAATGAGTGTGTCGTTGCCAGCACCACCATCAAGAACATCGTCGCCAAGCTCGCCTAGCAGCAAGTCATCGCCTTCGTCACCATATAGCTTGTCGTTACCGTCACTGCCTAGCAAAGTATCGTTGCCAGTGCCGCCGTGTAATTCGTCATCACCACTACCACCGATGATCACATCATTGCCTTCATCGCCGTACAGTTTATCGTCATTGATATCACCATCAATGAAGTCATCCCCAGTGCCACCATAGATAGTATCTGAACCTTGTTGACCAAAGAGGCTATCAGCGCCATCACCACCTGTAATGGTATCGTCATAGATGTTATGTGCGACAAATTCGACTGACTCGATATCCGTAATTGGGTTGCCTTCAGGGTCGATTAACGTAAAGCTAACCAGTTGGTCAGTGCCGACTTGCTCTTTGGTGAATGTAATATCGACAAGGATCTCGCCTGTCTCACTCACTGTTGCTGGTACTGATGTGATGACATTGCCCGCTGAGTCGGTTAGTTGGACAACAACAGAGGTATGCTTAGGATCAACTGTGAATTTGGTTGTCATTGAGCCTGTATCGTCAACAACATAATTGCCAAGTCGAGCACTGTGCGTGACTTCTTCTTTGGGTTCTTCTGATGTCGGTGCGGTGTAGCTATAGACTGTCTGAGCATCGCCCCACTTGTCATCAACCGCAGGTTCGGCTGGTGGCTCTTGACCATATTCGACATCACCAAAAATCGTATCATCGCCAGCACCGCCAGATAATGTATCGCTACCTTCACCGCCGACTACAAAGTCATCGCCGCCTTTGGCTTCTACTTGGTCGCTACCTGAAAGAACATTAATACCATCATCGCCTTCCGTGCCCATGACTTTATCGTTGTCTTTAGTCCCTTGCATACTCACCTCGTTTGAATCTGACGGTAATTGGTAATGTATAAATACTTGTTCTCTATAGATGGCATAAAGGATGCCAAGTTTAGGAACTAGCAGCTAAGTCACGATAGTGGAGAGAGTGAAAGCGCATCAAAGAGTGCTAACCCTTTGTATTCCCTCTCCGATGAGAGACTAGCAGCATAAAAATACAGTTTCATATCAAGGTTAGACGGCTTTCTAGTCATTGCCATAGTTAATTCTGGATATTTGGGTTATTTGCAATACGCAAAATGGAGAGTGTTTTTAGAGGAGAAGTTGCAAAATGCAAATAGCTATTAGAAAGAAAATGAATAGGCAAGAGTGAGTGAACCATCAATAAAGCGACCGGTATCTTTTCCACGATCAGATGGGTTCCAACGGTTGCCTGAGTAGTTATTGTATTGCAGTGTAAATGTACCTGGGCGCCAATCGAAATAGCCAAAACCATAAGTGAAATCAGGGTTCCATGGTTGGCGTTGCGATCTGTCGAAATAGTAGAAAGCAGTGCCGTTGACATACCAATTACCGTAAATTGAATATTTACAACCAAGGCTTAGTGTTTTATGGCCACTTTTATAGGTAGTCGAAGCGAGATCGAAATACTCAGGGGTGTAATTAAAGTCGACTTGGCAACCAATGGCACCGTCATCAGTAAATGTTAGCCAATCTACAAAGGGTTTAGTGATAGGGAATTTCCAACCCAGTGCCCATGTACCTTGATTAAAGTTGGTAACGGGTTGCTCATCTGTGCCGTTAAAGCGGTTACCACCGTAATTAGAATATAAAAGACTAAAGGTATAAGGACGCCAATCACTGTAACCAAAAACGTAAGTAAAGTCGGGGTTCCACGGCTGCTGCTGATCTTTATCGACGTAGTAATAGAGGGTGCCAGATACAAACCAGTTACCCAGCACTACATATTTAAGTGAGAGGGTACCAATCGTATTATTGTTTGCTGGGCCACTTGTCGCATTTGCAGGTACGTTGGCTGCTTGCGTTTGTAGTAGTGGATGCCCTAATCCTAAGTTGCCACTCAGCCCCTTTAGCCAACTGTCATCTTCGCTGCGTGGTGTTGTCCAATCTTCAAACGGCACATCAAACGAGCTGGTCACCCCTTTCCAAATTAGATCTGATTCGTCTTTGGCATCATTAGTTTTATTGTTAACTGCGGCAGCTTTTGCAAAGTTAGGAGAACTTGGTTCAGGGGCATGTTTGGCTGTTTCTGATTGGTATTCACTAGCAAGGGACGAATGGCTAAAAAGATAGCAGTAAAGCAAAGGAAGATAGGCAATAGTTGACTTTTTTTGCATTACCCCTCCTTGATTAATCTCAATTTTTCGTCGCTAACATCTTAAAATACAACATTTATTACTTCTTTATATTATACATGTCACATAGGTGGAAATTTTTGTCTAAATTTATGGTGTGTTAGGTAAAACTTACTAGACTTGATTTGTAATAAACATGTTCTCGATATGTTGACACCACAGAATGATATGCAATAGTGTGTTTATTGGTGTGTGGTATTGCTAAAACGGTGGCTTCTGAATGAATGACATTCTTGTAGTAGATGACAACAGAACCATGCTTATCTTTATGGAGCGAGTATTAACCAAGCGTGGTTTTACGGTAACAACCGCCAATGATGGTGCACAAGCTTTAGCTGTATTAGAAGAATGCCCGCAGATTCAATTTGTATTAAGCGATTGGATGATGCCTGAAATGGATGGTATCGAACTTTGTAGTCGGCTCAAATCGGGTTCTTATTCTCGTTATATTTTCTTTGTATTGCTGTCTGGTAAAGATGATCAAGACTCTATTATCAATGGCATTAACGCTGGTGCTGATGACTTTGTCGTTAAAGACACTCATGTTGATGAGATAGCAGCACGTGTTAAAGCAGGCTTTCGTACCTTAGGTCTTCATAATCAAATAACAGCAAAAAATGATGAACTTGATTCCGCCTACGCCATTATGAAGAAAGATCTAGAGTCTGCTGGCGATTTATTAAAACGTTTATTGCCCGCAGAACGAAAACTCTCCGGTGTTGAAATAAGTTATGTCTCTTTACCTAGCGCTCAAATTGGCGGTGACATGCTGGGCTACATGCAGCTAGATGAAGAGAATGTCGGATTCTATTTACTCGATGTCGCAGGGCATGGTGTTTCATCTGCATTAATGTCTTTCTCTGTTCAACAGAGTATTGCTGTAAATTCAGGTAAAGGTTCGATTGTTAAATCACCGACAGAAGAAACACCTTTTTATCAAATTAACTCACCTGATAGCGTCCTTAAACATTTAAACGATCAGTATTTAAGTGACGACCATAATTTGCTTTATTTCACCATGGTGTATTCGGTTTTAAATGTAAAAACAGGCGTGTTGGAATTTGCTATCGCTGGGCATCCGCCTTTAGTGTGGCTACACGCAGCCACGGGTAAAGCTGAATTTATTGGGCAGGACAGTTTTGTTGTTGGTGCGTTTGATTTTGTTGAATACCAAACAGCAAAAGTGCAATTAGAGCCAGGTGATAAAATCTGGATTTATTCTGATGGGATAACAGAGGCAGAAAAAGGTTCAGAGCAGTTTACCGAAGAGAGATTAAGACAAACGGTGATGGACATTAAACACCATCCAACCACTGTACAAACAGATATGTTAGTTAATCGCGTTAGGGATTGGCAACGGTCAGAACAATTTGACGATGACGTGAGCGTACTCGTAGTCGAATGGACAGGTTATTCAGAAGGGGAACAATCATGCAATACGAAGCTTTCAACCAAGGTCAATGCACAATTCTTCAAATAAAAGAGGATCGCTTTGACGCTAAATTAGCGCCAAGTTTTCGCGCAGTGATTGAAGAAAAAGTAAATGAAATTGATACGCAGCTTGTACTCGATCTCACCGATGTGCGCTTTATGGATAGCAGCGGGCTTGGTGCCGTTATGGGTGCGTACAAATTACTTAAGGGTAAAAAAATCAGCGTAGTGAACCCGCAGCGAGCTGTAAAAGAACTGCTGAAATTAACTCGTATGGATAAGTTGATTGCGAGTTACGATTCAATCGAAGACGCCGTTAGCACTGTTGCGTAGGAGTTAGCTATGAAGGGAATGATTCTTGCCGCAGGGAAAGGCACGCGAGTAAAACCTATTACTCAAACAATCCCCAAGCCTATGATCCCTATTTTGGGTAAGCCCGTTATGGAATCCATGATTCAGCTTTTTGCTTCGCATAGTATTGATAAAATTGTTGTCAATACTAGCCACCTTGCTGAAGTGATTGAAAACTATTTCGGGGATGGACACCACTTTAATGTCCAGCTGTCGTATTCGTATGAAGGCGAAATGAAAGACGGTAAATTCATCAGCAAAGCATTGGGCTCTGCGGGTGGTATGAGAAAGATTCAAGATTTTTCTGGATTCTTCGATGACACCTTTGTTGTGGTGTGCGGTGATGCTTGGATTGATCTCGATTTAACTGAAGCGGTTAGACGTCACAAAGAAAAAGGCGGCATTGCCACTATCGTTACACGCAATGTAGCTATTAGTGAAGTCAGCAAATACGGTGTTGTTGTTGCTGATGACTACGGGCGAGTAACCAGTTTCCAAGAAAAACCATCGGAAGAAGAAGCATTATCGACTGAAATTAATACGGGCATCTATATTTTCGAGCCCGCGATTTTTGACTTTATTCCTGCTGGTCAAGAGTTTGATATTGGTAGCGAGTTATTCCCTGCATTGGTCGACAATGATGTGCGCTTTTACGCTACGAATATGGATTTTCAGTGGTTAGATGTGGGTAATATCAGCGATATTTGGGGTGTTACTAGCGAAATATTACACGGTAAAGTCCCTGGTTATCCCATTCCAGGAACTCAAGTGAAGCCTGGCATTTGGGTTGGCATTAATACAGTTTTTGACCCTGATAATTGCCACATTACGCCGCCAGTGATTATTAGCAGTGGTTGTGATATTCAACAGGGCGCAACGATTACTGGGCCTGCAGTTATCGGAGCTAACTGTAAAGTTGAAACAAATGCCGTTATTAATAAAAGCCTAGTGAGTGATTACATTCATGTTTCTGGTTCTGCTTTTGTTGAGAATAAAACGGTTTTTGGTGATTACTTCATTAGTCATGATGGTTATACACAATCTTTGATCGAGATGGATGCGATACACATGCTGAAAGATCGCCGAACAAGTCAGCCATTGTTATCTCATCATCAAGGGCAGGGTGTTTTATTTTCACAAAAGCCAGAAGAAGTCACAGTGACTAAATAGTAAGGAGCGGCTCGATGGAGACGGTCAAATGTCATTTTAATAAACAGTACAAAAGTTCTTTAGATGTTTCTCGCGACGTTGCTGAGGATATTAAAGCTTTTTGGCTAGATGTTGGTTTGAAAGAAGATGTAATTGATCAGATTGAATTGTGCTTGGTTGAGTTGGTGAATAATGCTTACGAGCATGCTTATCAACTCAACGAAGGTGAACCTATCGAGCTTAATTCCTATATCAAAAACAATGAACTCGTGATTGAAATTGCCGATTATGGTGAATCAATGACTGACGAGGAATTTGAAAAGGCAGTGAAAGGAACCTTTATTGAACCCGATCCTGAAGATCCAGAAACATGGACGACGTCAGGGCGAGGTTTCATTATTGTCGTCCAGCTTACTGATAACCTTGAATATGAAAAAGCTGGTGGTAAAAACACATTCAAGCTTTATAAAAAAACAGAAGCATAGAGCTTATTGCTGAGGAAAATATGAGAATAGCTTTCGCCACGATGGCGTTATTCTCATTATCATCTTGCGCTATACAACAATCTACTAATGACTGGCAAACAACAACGCAATCGTTAAATGGACTGTGGCGATTAGAGATAATTGATGATCAACAACGTCAATCAACAAGTCAGAATGTCAACGTGCCTAATAATTGGTATTTGGAAGGTATTGATCATGCTGGGGTAGCGATATACCAGCGTAAGTTCGATACAAACATTTCCGAGCAATCACGTTATTGGTTAGTGTTTGACGCTGTTGATTATGAAGCAAAAGTTTCTGTTAATGGCGAACAAGTAACGGCTCACACTGGTTACTTTTCGCCTTTTGGTGCTGAAATTAGCCACCTGATACGAGATCGCAATAATAATGTCGAAGTTTGGGTCAATAGCCCGAACGAAGCAGTAACGCCTGATTGGTCATTATATAAAACGCAGATTAAAGGCGTATTGAATCATCATGATACTCGCCCCGGTGGTGCATGGTCTGATGCGGGACAAGATAAAAACTCGGGTGGCATATGGGGCGATGTTGCCCTGAAAGTAACAGGCCCGACAGCCATAGCATCCCTAACAGTTGTACCGACGCTTGATTTACCATCAAGACGTTCTCGTACTCAAACGAGTAAACCTTCCCTTAAGGCTTTAGAGACAACCACGACACAAGCATCTGTGAGCCTGACCGTTAATAATCTATACAGCCAGCCTGTTTCATTTTCTTACCGTTTATTTGAGGGCGATAGCACAACGCCAGTTGAATCCTATGAGCAATCTGTAAATGTCAAAGCTGGCGATCAGACAATTGATTGGAAGCTTCCGAAAAAAGTCCGTGATCTTTGGTGGCCATGGGATTGGGGTAAACCAAGTCTATATCGCTTAGAGGTTACAGCTTCGATTAATGGAAAAGTGACAGATAGACAAGCTACGACATTAGGCTTTAGACAGGTTGAATTTAAAGAAACCTTTGATGAAAAGGAAAATAAGCAGAAAGGCCAGTTTTATGTAAATGGCCTACCGTACTTTGTCAGAGGAACCAATTATATCGGTAGTCAGTGGCTTGGTGAATTAACCGCAAATGACTACCAACGCGATATAACCCTTATGAAATCGGCGAACATTAACAGTGTACGTGTACACGCTCATGTTGCAGGTAAGGCATTTTACGATAAGGCGGATCAAGCAGGGGTCATAGTCTGGCAAGATTTCCCTTTGCAATGGGGTTACTCAGACGCGCCGGAATTTAGGCTAGAAGCAGTAAAACAAGTGGCGGAAATGACCACCATGCTCGCTAACCATCCCTCTATTGCATTTTGGAGTGGTCATAATGAACCACCTTGGGATGCAGACTGGATGAAGTATAAATACCCGAGTTATCAGCCAACTCAGAATCAATTGTTAACAGAAGCGGTATACCAACAGCTACTTAAGGCAAAAGATAAGCGCATTGTGAGAAAGGCATCTTATACCAAAGAGCACCCTTGGCTAGGATGGTATTCCGGTGATTATAAAGATTACAGCACAGCGACTTTTACCCCGATAGTGAGTGAGTTTGGTGCGCAGGCAATGCCGAGTTTAACCATGGTAAAGCATATTTTAGAGGGGGAGTGGGTTTGGCCTCTAACTGAACAAAATATCGCCAAGTTGAAGTACCACAACTATCAACCGCATGAAACATTAATGCTTGCTAAGGTTGCTCAAGGTGAATCTTTGTCACAGTTTCATCAAAATAGCCAAGAATATCAAAGAGTAGTCACCAAATATGCATCTGAACACCTAAGATTAAATAAAGGTGAAGGTGTGGCTGCCATTTATCAATTTATGTTTGTAGATAGTTGGCCTTCAATTACTTGGTCTGTGCTGGATGTAACACGCGAAGCTAAATCTGGGTATAGAGCGTTAAAACAGGCTTACCAACCAGTGATTGCGGTTGTTGAACGTGATCTTTATAGCGTGAAGGCGCATTTGTCTGTCACGGTGATCAATGATTCGCTTGCCGCGTATCCGAAGGCAATGGTTTGGATTCGTAATCAATTTGATGACAAGCAATGGGTATTTGATGGCGTTGACCTGCCAGCCAATAGCAAGAAAGTCGTCATTGAAGAATCAAACCTAGCAGGGATCTCTGGCGCCATTATCGTTGGTATTACAGACCAAAACGGTACTGAAATCAGTCGCAATCTCTATAATTTTCAAGATAAATAGGTGGAACAATGACAAGGACGTTCATTTTTCTGTTAACACTGGTAACGAGCTGTGTTCTACAAGCACAGACCATAGTGGTGAACCAACTCGGCTATTTATCAAATGGCGATAAAGTCGCATATTGGTTAAAACCAAACTCGGGAAATGTCACGTTATGGTCGGTGGATCAAAATAAAAGCATTGCTCAATTTCGAGCTAAAAGCCAAAAACAGCTTAAAGATGAACGCCCAGTCGCAATGATTAATTTCAGTGCAGTGAAAGTAACAGGGTGGTTCCAATTGGTCGCGGGTGATGTGCGCTCAGCCCCTTTTCAAATAGCACCGAATACTTATAACGACCTGAGCCAACGTTTGGTTCATGCCTTGTATCTTCAGCGCTCGGGTGTGAGTGTTAATGACAAAACAACAGGGTTAGCGCGACCAATTAGCCATATGAAAGATGGCGTGATTTTCCGAACCGATGATTTCCATAAGAAAGGGAAGTTTCTGGATATGACGGGGGGTTGGTACGATGCAGGTGATTTTGGTAAATACACAGCAACGACCACAATTACCGTGGCGCGCTTACTGGAAGCATACCGTCAATCGCCTGAAATGTTTAAACCGTCCCATGATAAATCATTACCTCCTATTTTAGATGAAGCGCAGTTTGGCTTGAGCTGGCTACTAAAAATGCAGCGTGCTGATGGCGCCGTTTATCGCAAAGTATCGGGTGCAACATGGCCAGCTAAAATCCCACCTTGGCAAGATACTCAACCCCGTTATATCTATGGTGTCAGTACACCTGAAACCGCCAAGTTTGCTGCAACCATGGCTTTTGCTTCACGCATCTATGCCGCTTACCAACCAAGTATGGCCCGTCGTTATTTGCAGGCTGCTGTTCACGCATGGCGGTATTTAGAAATCACACCAGAACAATATATTGATTGGCAAAGTGGTGACGATTCTGGTTCTGGCCCATATGTGAAAAACAAAGAAGATAGTGAACCGTCATTAGATACAGATGTTGATGATCGCCTATGGGCATTAGCCGAGTTATATATTACCACTCAGCAAGATAAATATTTAACCGCATTTAAAGCGCTATACGATAAGCAGTGGATTGATATTTTTGAATGGAAAAACCCAGCGTTAATGGGTGTGTGGCACTTATTGCTCACGTTAGAACGCGGGCAAGAACTTTATCTACAATTAGCCACAGATTTACGCGATGTTGCAGAAAAATACGTTACCCAAGCTAATGATTCTGCCTTTGGTATCGCTAATCAACGCTTTATTTGGGGATCAAATAAGATGACGGCAGAAGCTGGGATCTTAATTGCTTGGTCTGATGCGATTCAACGTCATCAGCCACCGCATAAAGCGCAATACCGTGCAGTAGTTCAATCACAGATTGATTATTTGTTGGGTGCAAACGCCTTCAACTTAAGCTTTGTGACAGGTAGCGGTACTTATGCCGTCCGTAATTTACATCACCTGTACCGCATAGCGACAGGCGTATATCTACCAGGATATTTAGTTGGTGGGCCGAATGAAAAAGCGCAGGCTGGGGTCGCACCAAAAAATATGGGCATGTTGAGTTATATCGACAGTGAACAGTCTTATGCAGTGAACGAATTCGCTATTGACTATAACGCAAGTTTGATTGGTTTATTGGCCACGCATCACGCGTATTTTCGTCAATATTAATGGAGTAATTCTAGATGGATTTTTATTTTAAGGAGTTCGAGCATCGCAAGCCGCCAGAGCCTGTGCCGCATAGCATGTCACGTGAATTACTTTATCAGTATTTAGCGACATGTAATCTGACACTGGGTATTTGGTACTTGTGGTGGCGATGGACGTACGCACTGAATTATGAAGCAATGTGGTTCTCACTACCTTTGGCATTTGCTGAATCGTGCGCATTTATTGGTTCTATCTTATTTACCTTTAATTTATGGAAAACAAAAGATGAGCCACGTCGTGAACCACCACACAAAATTGCCGAGTGCGTGAGCGATTCTGAAGAAGATCGTCCCATCAGTGTTGATGTGTTTTTTCCCACCTACGATGAAGAACCTGAATTAGTGCGCTTGAGTATTTTGGATGCACAGAAAATTCGATACCCGCACGATATCGAGATGAAAATATTTATTCTTGATGATGGTAAGCGCCCAGCAATGGCTGCCTTAGCGGCAGAAATGGGGGTGGAATACTTAACACGAGAAGGTAACGCAGGCTTCAAAGCGGGTAACTTACGTAATGCACTAGAGCAAACATACGGTGACTTCATTGTTATTTGTGATGCCGATACGCGCCCATTCCCAACAATCTTAGAGCATACTCTTGGCTATTTCCGTGACCCCGATGTTGCTTGGGTACAAACGCCGCAATGGTTCTTTGATTTACCTGAGGGCGAGCGTTTACCACACTGGCTTGGTAAAAAAATGGGCGGTTTTGGCCGTTTAGTTGGTCGTGGTGTTGAACGTCTTTATGGACCAGTAACCTTAGGTGAAGACCCCTTCGTTAATGATCCGCAAATGTTCTACGACGTTATTCAACGTCGTCGCAACTGGGTGAATGCATCATTTTGTTGCGGCGCAGGCTCTATTCACCGTCGAGAAGCGGTAATGGAAGCGGCATTGCGTGCTTACAGTGAGCAAATTAGTAAAGAACATGATGAAGTTGAGCGCCAAATTCGTAAATTAACCAAAGAAAAAACGGTTGATAAGGACGTTTCGAATAACCTGCGCCAAGAGATTTTATTCGACACTGAGTTTACACCTTATAAATTTCACGTCTCAGAAGACATTTATACCTCGATTGTTCTGCATTCAGATACGGAGCGTAATTGGCGTTCAGTTCAGCATCCGCAAGTCGAAAGTAAAATGTTATCACCGCAAGATTTACAAACGTGGACGGTGCAACGTTTTAAATATTCTGGCGGCTCAATCGATATCTTTATGAATGATAATCCACTGTTCCGTAAAGGTATGAACTTTAAGCAAAAGTTAATGTATGGCGCGAGCTTCTGGTCTAACTTATCAGCAATTTGGAATATTATTTTCCTAGCGTGTCCAATCATTTATTTCTTAACCAGTATTGCACCGGTGAGCGCTTACGATACAACCTTCTACCTGCATTTCCTACCGTTTGTACTGACTGCTGAGCTTGCCATGATGATAGGTACATGGGGGGTTGCTGGCTATAAAGGGAAGACGAATTTCTTGTCCTTTTTCCCTGTTAACTTACGGGCCCTATGGACCGTATTGAGAGGGCGGAAAATCAGCTTCCCAACGACACCAAAAGAGCGTCAAAGCGGTACATTCTTTAAGATGATTATTCCGCAGCTAACAGTATTTGTATTGAGCTTATTTAGTATGTGCTTCGCTTGGGTTGGTTATACATCAGGTGCTTATGGTAGCTATTCGTTTGGTGGCCTAGTGCTTAATAGCTTTTGGATTATTAATAATATGATGGCGATGTGGGGAATGATTGCAGCCGCTTTCTGGTCACCACCAACAGATAAAGAGCAGGAACAAGGATCGGAGGAATTAGAATATGGAATTTAAAAAAGCACTTGTGAATGCACGGCACCACTTTGTCTTTATTGGAGGCTTAGTAACAGCGCTGATTGTAGCATTTACGATTGAAACGCGTGATTACGGCCAAGTACTCGGTAATATTACTTTTGAAGTATCAGAGCCAATCCCATTGCGTGAAAATCGCATTTTGACCGAGCAAGAGTACTTGTGGGCGAAAACCGCATGGCAATACTTTGATAATAACTACCAAGACAACACAGGGTTAGTTAACTCGGTAGATGGTTACCCATCAACAACCATGTGGGATACCGCGTCATACTTAATGGGATTGATTTCGGCAGAAAAACTGAATGTTGTGAGCCATGCAGAATTCACCCTTCGTATGGAGAAAGTGCTTAATACATTAGCGCGTATCCCTTTAATTGAAGGTCAATTACCGAATAAAGCCTATAACACACAAACGCTAGAAATGGTGGATTATGCTAACCAACCTGTGCCAAAAGGTATTGGTTGGTCTGCGATTGATATTGGTCGAATTTTGGTGCCATTTAATATTTTAATTTGGCAATACCCTGAGTTTAATAAGCCAGTGAATAATGTATTAAACCATTGGAACGTCACTGAAATGATCGACAAAGGTTACTTATACGGTTCGCGTCCAGCTGTAAAAGGTGATGGCTTTGAGTTGGTGCAAGAAGGCCGTATCGGTTATGAAGAATATGCATCGAAAGCGTTGTCATTAATGGGGCGAGATGTCTTTAATGCAATGAAATACATCGATTACTTAGACCTAGTTGAAATTGATGGCGTCGAGATCCCAACCGATAAACGTGATCCAGCTAAGTACCATGCACATAACTACGTCGTGAGTGAATCATATATCCTCGACAGCTTAGAGTTTGGTGCTGATAGTATTTCTAAAATCTTTGCTTTTCGCGTTTATAAAGCACAAGAAAATCGCTATGAGCGTACGGGGATTTTAACGGCAGTGAGTGAAGATAATGTCGATGAAGCACCGTACTTTGTTTACAACACGGTATTCTCTGACGGCAAAGAGTGGAATGCTATTTCAGATCAAGGGGATGATGCCTCGCATCTGAAAACCCTATCAACTAAGGCTGCATTTGGCTGGTATGCGCTTTACGACACCCCATATACCAGCTTGTTAATTGAAGATGCTCAAGCACTATCTTCGAAAGAAAAGGGTTGGTATTCAGGTCGCTATGAAAGTGATGGACGCATTAACAAAGCAATTACCGCGAATACTAATGGCATTGTTTTAGAGTCACTTGCTTACGTTCAAGACGGTACGTTGTTGAGCGTTGGTGTTAAGTAAAACGCAGCTTTGATAGGGAGTGTTGTATGCGTTATATCATTGTTTGCCTGATGGGACTATTGGCGGCTGGTTGCGGTAATAAATACAGTAGTTTGTCGGATGAAATTATCGAGCGACCTAACCACTGGGATGTGCCTAAACCTCGTCATGGTAAGCTGACGGAAAAAGAAATGGATATGGCTCGGATTGCTTGGAAGTATTTTGAAAATAACTTTCAAGAATCGACAGGTCTAGTGAACGCGGTAAATAACTACCCATCAGTCACATGGTGGGATGCTGCTTCGTATCTCGCAGGTATGACAAGTGCGCTTGAATTGGGGATCATTGAAAAAGAAGAGTTTGACCGCCGTCTAATTCGTTTTTTGACAACACTTAATACGATGCAGCTCTTTAAAGGAGAACTGCCGAACAAAGCTTATAACACCCAAACCGCTGCCATGGTGGATTATGGTAACCAACCGGGCGAAATAGGCTACTCGGCGCTTGATTTAGGTCGGTTGTTAATTTGGCTTCATATAATTAAAAACCGTTATCCAGAATATAGTACTGGTATCGATTCGGCGGTACTACGCTGGAATTTCTGTAATGTTGTTGATGAAACAGGCACCATGTTTGGTGCATTGCTTGAGAAAGACAAGCCAGTTCAGTACTTACAGGAAGGGCGCTTAGGTTATGAAGAATACGCTGCAAAAGGTTTCCAGTTATGGGGCTTTGATACCAGTCAAGCTTCGATGCCAGAGCCTTATAGCACCATAAACTTGTATGGTTACGACATACCTTATGACACCCGAGATCCGCGAAAACTAAAGGCGCACAGCTATGTAGTAACAGAAAGCTTTGTGCTTGATGGCGTTGAAATGGGATGGGATTTAACATCTGATAAAACACCGCATGATTCAAACTACTCCAATGAATGGATGGCGGAATTTGCGCTTCAAATTTACCGTGTTCAAGAAGCTAGATATGAAGCAACCGGTATTATCACCGCGCGTACAGAACACCAGTTAGCAGGTGCGCCTTACTTCGTCTATGACACGATTTACACTGATGGCTATGCTTGGAATACCATTTCTGAAGTGGGTGAGTATTTACCGCAATACTCAGCTGTCGCTGTTAAAGGTGCAATGGGTCTTTGGGTGTTATGGGACACCGAATATACTGATTTAGTGTTTGACCATATTTCGAACCTTTACGATCGTGAAAAAGGATTTTACGAGGGAATGTTTGAAAATGGTACGGGATTAATTAACACCTTTACCTCGAACAATAACGGGATTACATTGGAAATATTACTTTATAAACAAGAAGGTAAGTTGTTGACGTATTTAGACAACCCGCCTGTTAGTTTATGGGATAAAGCATTGGAATCACCGTTTGGTTATGAAGGACAGTGTTTGCCAAGAAAAACACTTAATAAGAAATAATTTCTCAAATAAAGGGATGTAGATGTTGAGAAAGGGACTTATTGCATGCTCGCTGTTGGCACTAACTTCTTGTGGGGTGGTGTATCAGGGCGTGCAAGATGGTTTAACAACAATGAACACCTCCCAAGTGTTAAGACAAGGGCGTTATGGTGAATTAACTGAGCAAGAATTAGCTTGGGCTCAAACTGCATGGGTATATGTAGAAAATAATACCCAATTGCAAACGGGCTTGGTTAATTCGATTGATAATTACCCTTCAACAAATATGTCGTCATTAGCTGATTATTTAGTTGCGCTGATGGCGGCACAAGAATTTGAATTTATTACCAGTAAAGAACATGACGAGCGATTATCGTTAGTCTTAAATTTTCTAAATAAAATGCCTTTGAGTTCTATCGGTGTGCCAAATAAAGTCTACAACACCACCACAGGTCAAATGGTCGATTATGGTAACCAACCAAAAGACATTGGTTGGTCATCGATTGATGTTGGTCGTTTGCTTATTGTTCTCGCCATGACCAAACAACGTAACCCTGAATTTTCAGAATATATCGATAAGGCCGTTTTACGGTGGAATTTCTGTGAGCTGGTAACAAATGAAGGCGAATTATACGGCGGAGTAGTGAAAGATGATGGGCAAATCTTTCGCTATAAAGAAGGCCGTTTAGGGATAGAAGAGTACACGTCGTATGGCTACCTTGATTGGCAAGTTGTGCCACAAAAAGCGATGCGTTTAGACCCCTACGAAGTGATCACCATTAACGGTATTGATATTATGTTTGACGGCCGTGATCCGCGTGATTACGACGTACTTCGCCCTGTTTATAGTAATCCATTCTTGAAGCTTGGGCTTGAGTTTAACTGGGATGACATTAACGATAATACGAGTAGTGATGCGAAGCATACTAATGACACTTTAGCCGCAATGGCTGATTCGCTCTACCGCGTACAAGAATCTAGATGGGATAAAGAACGGATATATACCGCGCGAGGTTCACATGTTGTGAGTGGTGCTCCGTATTTTGTTTATGACAGTATTTATGCATTGGGCACCCCTTGGATTACGGTGGCTGAAGATGGTAGCGACCACGATGAACTGGCTTTGATTTCGACTCAGGCTGCCTTTCAAATGTGGACACTCTGGAAAACAGACTATACCGATAGATTAATGGTCTTGGTTCGAGAGTTATATGATGCAGACCGTGGGTGGTACGAAGGGCGCTATGAACTTACGAGTGGTTATGAAAAAAGTATTACATTGAATACCAATGCCGGTGTATTGGAAGCATTGTTATATAAAGCTAACGGTAAACTCTATCAGCCGAATAAAGCACTGGAATACCGTGATGTTAAGTTTAATTCTCGATTTGACCACCCTGGAAGATGCTTAGTGGAGACGTTCAAATGAGCTTATTCATACAGAATTTAATTACGTCTGATTTAGTTAAAATACGCGGAAAAACTGGCTTTCTCATTTTGTGCTTACTGACTGTTTTGGTGCCCATACGTGCTGTTATTGCTTCACCTGTCGATGTTGAAATCAGTTTATACAGTAAGGCGACATTCTTGGCTAAATCTGGTCGTTATAAACAAGCGGCTGAACAGTACCATCGTTTATCTATTCTTTTTTTAAGTTCAGAAGCCAAGCTTGGCCGTAAAAATATGTGGCAATATGCGGGGCTTGCTGAAGCATTGGCGGCTATTGCGGCGGACAAAACTAACAGCGCGAAGGCTTATCAATATTGGGCAGATAGCATGCGCTACTTTATGACAGGGGGAACTAACTGGGATCAGATGAAGCAAAAGCTCCATATGCGTTATGAAGCGGCTAACACGCAGTTATCAACTCAACTTCAGATCAATGACTTTACCGCAACCATCGACGAACATTGGCAAAATGAATTGGATACACTGCAAGCTTGGGATGAAAAATTAAATTTCTTTTCATTTACCAGCCCTCAACTTGGTTTAGTTGATCGTCAGCAAGTAGGCTCATCGTCAGTGAACTTATCTGGGACTAAACCACAAGTTGGATATCAACCACCATCATCTTCGGGGAAAAAGCTCAGCGGTTTAAATAATAGCTTTACTCAAAATAAGCAGTTTCAACCCATAGTCACTTCTGCTCCTGAATTACCGACAGTACCTGATTCGTCTGAGGCAAATGTATCTACAGTGGATGGGGCACTTAACCAAATACAAAACCAAGACGCAAAACAAACAGAGCAAGGTAAGGTAGAACAAAGAAACAAGGTCAGTGGATCACAAATGGCGGCATCGATGACACCAGCCAGAGCACTTGAAGCACCGGTGATCCCCGCTAATCCTAATCTTGTTCAGACTAAAAGTGATCCTCAGGTTGAACAACAAGATGCAGTCAGCAATGTCGTCGTATTACCCATAGATGAAATTTCATTTAACGAACAAGCTAGTAAAGGAAAAGAACTAACAGAAAAAGCGCCTAATCAAGGTGCATTAGAGCTAGTCCCTGCACCAAATAAGATGCAAAATCCAATGGCAAAAGGAAACCTTGCGACATTAGAAGACGTGACAGTAACGCCACTACAGCGTCGAAGCTTTGCTCCTATCACTGTGGAGAGTGAATGAGTGGTAAAGAAAAGTAATTAAACCGCTTAATTTATCGTTTAGACCAAGCCTCAATAAGGCTCTGGAAGTGCCGTCAGAGCACGGCTGACTTGTCCTTCATGCCTGATAATTCCCTATATATTTCATCCTCTAAGCAAGAGAGTGAGCTTAGATCTCATCTTTAGAAAAACCTCTACATTAGAGCAAATAAAAGCAGACATTTATTTGGCTTAGTTGCATATGGTTACTAGTCTTTAAATAGACCCTATAGGCAACATATTGCTGATCGATTGTTTGTTTAGCTTCGCTTTTAGGTGACTAATTCTCACAAGGACTAAAGGATGAGCGAGATGACTGTATCGGAGAAAGTGATTCAACAGGTGCTACTTTCAGCGAGTGACTATTTTGATCTGACAGAGGCGACTCATCAGCATAAGTTGCTGAAACTAGCGAACACCTTGTATTGCTTGAAAGATGTAACAATAGGGCGATATCAGGAGATTGCCGCTCAACCTAACTGTCCGCTTGAATTTAAATTAGCAGTGAAACTTGTAGAGTCTCGTCGCTATTTACTCACAGTGACTAAACCTGTCACTGTTGGTGTGGTGTTTGCTATGTGGGGTGAACATAACCGTTTGAATATGAAAGACGCGACGAATCCACATGGCGAAGATTCACTTCGAGTTAAAATAGAACAACTGAACTGGGTTACACAGGGAACGGTTGTTGATTGGATTTTATACCCCGTTGATGATGGTTGTCCGCATAACAGTTATAACATCGCAAATAAGATTGCTAAAGGCAGTGTCAACTCACAGCAAGTGAAGGTGCTGAAATTGTCGGATGCACTACCTGCGGCTGATGGCCCGTTAAAAAATTTAGCATCGGTTGACGACTCTCGAAAAGGTGGCGCTATTATTTATGGTTGTCAAACAGCCCTTGCAGATGGCGTTGAGTGTGTCGTGTATACCGATGCCGATAACTCCGTTCATCTTGGTCAGTTAGGCTTATTACTCAAGCCATTCATCTCAAATCATCACCATGTTATTTTGGGCAATCGTAAGCACCCAGATTCAATTCTGATTAAACAAGAAGAGCGTTGGGGTGTGGGTATAAAAACGTTGCGTCATATGCAACGAATGATAGGGCAAGAGATCTTTTCAAAAGGGATCAAAGATACACAAGCCGCGTTCAAACTTTATGGCGCAGGTGTATTAAAAGAGATCATTAAAAAGCCAACGGTATATGATTTTTCGTTTGATACAGATTGGATTTTAGCGGCAATGCAAATGAAGCAACCTATTGCGACGATTCCTTTTGCTTTTATTGATTCAGCAGCAGAATCAGCGTCAGTCGTTCAAGGCCCGATGACAACCTGGTACACCTTGCTAGATGGTTTAGTGAAAGCTGTTCGCGCACGTCATGCTGAGCATGATCTCACGATGGCGAGTGTATTTGATCAAGAAGTGAAGTCACATGAAGATCTTGAAGCTATTATTAATGTCTTGCCCATTGAATTAGCAGACGCTGATGATGCTGATTTAGGCGACCCAAAATTAATGTCACCCGCCGCTGTCAAAGAGTGGATCGTCAAAATGAAGCAACCACAAACGGTTACTTTTTGAACCTGATTTTTCCGAATAATAGCCAAAGATAATATCAGTACCCTTTGCCCCTTTTCCTTGGGGCTTTTTTATCCCTGACCTGACCTGACCTGACCTGACCTGACCTGACCTGACCTGAAATGTATGTATACATAAATACCAACCCCTGATTTCAGATAATAAGTGCGTTCATTTAAGCTAAGCGGAAAAGGCTGGATCAGCTGTGCTGAGAGTTCGTTATTTCTTCGCCTACCCATTGTAGAAGCTGTTTAATGGCACGCGATAACACCTGATTTTGTCTAACGATATAGCCTAAGCTGGTGGTAGGAAAATCAGGTAATGGGGTGATTGTACTTTTCAGATTAAGCTTAGGGTGAAGCGAGAACGCTGGCACAATAGCAATCCCAAAACCTGCTTCAGCCCAGTCGATTTGAGCGTCAACACTACCTACTTCCATAATGCGATATTTGGGTAATTGTAAACTGGGTAACGCCAGATCGATAAGATCACGTGTTCGAGTATCGTGGCCAAGTAATATTAATGTAGGCACTTCATCAGACAGAGTACAGTCATGGCTGTTGGCTTGTTGTTGCCATGCATGTAATCCATCACCTAAAGCACACCATCGAACTTGCCGTAATTCAGTAAAGTGCAAAGGCTGACTTTCCTTTTGGGCAATAACAAAACCGAGATCAGCCTTAGCACTTTTAACTAATGCTGCCGCTTGTGTCGAGGTCGTGTTAAATAAAGATAAATCAATGCCAGGGAACTCTCGCTTAAAAGATTGAAAAGGTTTAATGAGTAATAAGCGAGAAATAATGTCACTTGCAGCAATGGAGACGGTCCCTTGACTCATGTCGTTAATGGCGTTGAGATCGGCCTGACAAACTTGTAACTCTTGTAGTGAACGTTGTGCACTTTTCAGTAGACGCTCACCCGCTTGAGTGAGGCGAAAAGGGTTTCGCTCAATTAATTTAACACGCGTTGTTTTCTCTAACTGCTTGATATGTAAGCTAACATTTGGCTGTGTCATGTGAAGCTCTGTGGCTGTCTTCCCGAAGTGTTCAAGCCGAGCTAATGTGACGAAAGTGTTTAGCCAATGTAGGTCAAGCATATGAGATCCTTACCGTTATTCAACTGTGATTAATATTGCCGATTTTAGCGAAATCACGACAAACTGTGTGTATTCATTGAACATATTCTATCGGATGGCAAGCAAAAGGTCATATGGAATTCTTATTAGGCTAATAACAATTATTAATTTCTCTTATTGCTTGATGAGGCATAGCATGATGTCTTCGCTTTTAAGGAGAGTTAATTATGTCGTCTATCGTTGTTGTTGGTGCTAACTGGGGTGATGAAGGCAAAGGCCGTATCGTTGATTTCTTGGCAGAGAAAGCTTCGGCAAGCATCCGTTTCCAAGGTGGTAATAACGCAGGTCACACTGTAGTGAATGACTTAGGTACATTCAAATTACACCAACTACCAAGCGGCGTATTTAACCCTGATTGTTTAGCGGTTTTGGGCCCAGGCATGGTAATTAGCCCAGAGCATCTAACCAAAGAAATCGAAGAAGTGGCAGCTGCTGGCGTAAAAGTGAATCTGTGTATTTCAGATCGTGCAACACTGTGTTTACCGCTTCATGCTCTTGAAGATACATTAGAAGAAGAACGTTTAGGCGATGGTGCTTATGGTTCAACGCGTCAAGGTATTGCACCTGCATACGGCGACCGCGTTATGAAAAAAGGCATCTTAGTGGGTTGGTTACAACAGCCTGAAGTATTGCTTGAACGTATTCAATTCATGATGGATTGGAAACTTCCACAGCTTAGAGCTTTGTACCCATCGTTTAAGTTTGAGCAAACAGCAGAAGAAATGACCCAGTGGTTACTTGACGTGTCTGCACCTTGGCGCGATGCGATTTGTAACGTAACGCAACCGCTTAAAGCACTACAAGCTAAAGGTGAAAACCTATTGTTTGAAGCGCAGCTAGGTGCGGGCCGTGATTTGGTTTACGGAGAATACCCGTGGACAACATCATCAAATGTTATCTCAACATATGCAGGTATTGGCAGTGGTTTACCTGCACTTCGCCCTGAATGTGTTATCGCAGTAGCTAAAGCATTTAGTTCATCTGTAGGCACAGGTACTTTGGTTACAGCAATGGAAGAGCAAGATGCTTTCCGTGAAGCTGCTAACGAGTTTGGTGCAACCACGGGTCGCCCACGTGATATGGGTTACTTTGATGCAGTTGCAACCCGTAATGGTGTTGAGATCCAAGCAGCTACAGAGATCGCTCTAACAAAAGTGGACTGCTTAAGTGGTCTGACAGATCTGAAAATCTGTGTGGGTTACGACGGTGATCACAGTGAAAACCCAATTTGGCCACAAACTGCCTCTTTGGCGCCTGTTTATGAGCAAATGGAAGGTTGGAATGAAGACATCACGTCGTGCCGCAAATTCGAAGAGTTACCGAAAGCAGCGCAAGCTTACGTATTACGCATTGAAGAACTGATGGGCGTACCTGTAAAAATGGTATCGGTTGGCCCTGGTCGTGAACAAATGATCATGCGTTAATAAGTTGACTGCAAATTAGCAGTAAGAGAAAGGCAGTGTTACTTAGGTGATGCTGCCTTTTTTGTATGATGTGGCGAATTGAGCTCCGTGCTTACTGAGTAAATTGTTATCATTTATTTGCCGTGGTTAATTTAATGATAACAAAGGATGTCTCGTGCGTAAAAGTCTGATTTGGTTGTATAAAATTACATCGATTGGTGTATTTGGGCTTTACAGCATCCTCCGATGTTCGTAATATACGCCCCATGGAGAGATGGCTGAGTGGTCGAAAGCACCGGTCTTGAAAACCGGCGGCGGTTTATCCCGTCCTAGGGTTCAAATCCCTATCTCTCCGCCACATTAGAAAAAACCGCTGAAATTTCAGCGGTTTTTTTTCGTCTGAATTTTATGACTAGAGATAGGGTGCCGAACCCTAGATCAGGGTTCACCTGAGCGAAGCGAAAGCACATTGCCCGTGCCGAAGGCGCATAAAGGCTTTGAATCAAATCCGCCATACCTAAAGCGCTCCGCCATCTTTAAAGAAGCCAGCTTAATTGCTGGCTTTTTTGTATGCATGAATATCGGTAGGTAATACAATCTAGATACTCGTTTTAACGGGTTATAGGCGTGAGACCTTCTGGATAGAAACAGCCAACTTATATAGATCTGAGCGATAAGAAAACTGCTGGGGGCTTAACTTATAGTCTTGCCAGAGCTGTAGAGCGGCTGCGGTATTATTATTTTGAAGGTATCCATTGGCTAAAAATAACACCTGCATCTTGGTGAAATCTGACGGATGATTATTGGTTTTTCTTGCAAGTAAATTGACCAACAGATTTATGCTGCGCTGGGTATATCCTGCTTGTAATAGTTGCTGTGCATAACAGGTTATAGCTTCTTCCATCAAAGGTGCTGTACTTATGATTCGTGCAACTGCTTTATCGGTACTTTGGTGATTTAATAGCCTCGAAAAGAAGGCATGACTTTGGCTATGATGACCTGTTATTCGGGTGGCATAGTGGAGATAGACGTTTTTTTCCAGCCAATCAAGATGCTCAGGAAGTGCATCTTGAAGCATCAAGCTTGATTGCTTTACTTCACGTTCCTTGAGTAACGTCTCAAACAATTCAAAGTAGGGATCAAGAGTCAGCAGCCGCTGATCATCTTGTGCCATCGAAAGTGCTTTATATGTATTAAAAGCTTGGTGAAAACTTTGCCAGTCGCGCTGAAAAATAGCGACGATCATCTGCGACGGTGCTGTAGTAAACAGAGGTTGGATTTCAGCACTTATTTGAAAGTGTGTAGACTCGTCTAATTGCAAAACCTCATTTGCTTTCTGGATATCGCCTAAGAGTAAATACGCACTGGCTAAAGAATTAATGGCATTACTGGATAGTGCTACTGTTTCGCCATACTTGCTGATGATGCTCTTTTCAACGGCTCGGAGCGAAGCCTTAGACTTTTCTGGATCGCGAAGATCCACCATAGTTAGAGGCTCAAAGGACAAGGTTTTGGTGTTGAGGGGCAGTGCTTTTGCCCTTAGCGATTGGTATAAATCTGAAAAGTGCTGTGCTTTCTCCACAAGGTTAAAGCCATAAGCAATATTTTTGGCCAAGTTAGCAGCCCTGTATTTATTGCTTGCCGTAGAGGTACTTTGAATCCAGTCTTCTAAAAAAGTAATGACTGCATGCTTCATGTGCTCGGGAATGTGGACGGTGCTAGTGACATATTGATTAGAGAGAAGCATTAAGATGTCATGCTTTTCATCAAATGCGAGCTGTGACCAGGTTTGGCGATCCTGCGCGGCTGAATCCAGAATTTCGCCAGTGATCTCTTGAATCAAAGTTTGGTGTTGCAATGGCTCACTGTGTGGATATTGAATCAACTCTGCAAACAACCTCCAGTCATTGCTAGTCCTATGAGAAGACTTCGCCAAGTAATGCCAGTTTTCAGTGGCAAGCGTCTGTTTTGGGCAAAAGTCACTCTCACTTTCTATTGGCTTCTGCTGTTGGCAATCAGGTGTCGAGATCATAATCCCCCGACTATTTTTTAACTGCAAAACCTTAATGTCAGCTTGTTCGTCACTGCTATAACGCACTTGATGCTTGGATAAGATAGAAAGTAGAGTACCTGCGATCTTGTATTCCTGCAGAGCTTGTAGCCCCATGACAAGTACTTTGCCCGTTTGGAAGTGAGCACCAGCAGTCAGCATATGGTGCGAATCAAGCCACTGAGTCGATGCGTGCAAGTACAGGCTAACTATTGTCGGGCTTTCAAAGGAGTGAAAAAGCGCGGGTTGCGAAAATAATAAGACATTTGATAACTGTTCAATCACCTCATCGGTCGTTTGTTTTTCTGCGATGAGATCAAAGTGTTTGTGTATGAACGAGACTGAGCCTATTAGTAGAAGTAAGGCTGCACTGACTAATGTTCCTGAGATCAGAGGATGGCGCAATACACGTTTTTGTATTCTATAGGTAAGCTTTTGCGAATAGGCATTAACAGGATAGCCCTTTAGCCATCGATCTACATCCTCCCGCATCTCATCAGCATCTCGGTATCTTTTTTCTGCGTCTGGGTGAATGGCTTTCGTTATAATGGCAGTGCTCTCACGGCAAAAACCATTGGCAATCAGGTAAGGTATGCGCGGTTCAGAATCAAGGGGTAAGTCTGTTTCAGTGTGTTTTCCCTCTGAGAGTAAGTAAAAAAACAATACACCTAGTGAGTAAATGTCAGATCGAGAACGATACCAAATTCCAAGCTTTTGTTCTGGTGGACTCCAGTGGTGAGAAAAGGCATTGATGTAGTCTTCTTCTACTTTGTCGTTAAGAGGAGGAATATCATCAAGTCGTTTAGAAAAACCTAAATCAATGATTTTGATGTTGCTTTGCTCATCCACAAGTAAGTTCTGAGGCTTTAAATCACCATGATAAAGCCCGTGGCGATGAGCGTAGGCCATACCATCTAATAATTGTTGCAGTAATTTAAGCCGCTTTGTTTTTGATGGGCGAGATGCCAAAAGAAAGGTATCTAGCTGGTTTCCGTTTACAAATTCAGTGACGATACAAAGTGCCCCGTCAATCTCACCTGAACCATAAAGTTTACAAATATAAGGATTATTAAGTGCTGTTAAGTTACTTGCTTCTCTATAAAACAAGCGCTGGCGTTCACGTAAAGTGAGAACGCTACCTCTGAGTATTTTTACTGCAGCATAGTGGCGGTTTTGCTCTGATGTTTCTGGCGATACGATAGTCTGAACAGCTAGATATACTTGCCCTGTTGCACCACCTTCGGAAAGTATTTTGACTATTTTAAATCCCATGACTTCTTTACCTATGAAGTCAGGCGCCGCTTTCTGATTTGTCTGGAAAGAGAAAAGGTCATTGCTCGTTACTGTGAGGTTTCCACTAGAAAACATGAGCATGGATTCTAGATCTTCAGCAAGCGTCTTATCACGCTCCCTGATCTTATTAATCTGGATTTTTTGCTGTTCTGGTGTTAACTCTAGCAGATCGGCATAAAGGTCAGAGGCTTCCACTATGATAAGGCTTTTCTAAGATAGTTGGTTGCAAATAACAGGCGGTTATTCACTGTTCGCTCTGTTACGTTCTGCAGCATGGCAATTTCTTTATTTGTCGATGCGGAAAAATGCTTATATTCAAATGCATCAGCTTGAGAGGGGTAGCGCTCTCTCAGCTTATTTAAAACCAAGTATAAGTCTCGACTTAGAGATAAGTCTGGAATGTGTACCGTCGACCTTAATTGTTCAATATCAGCATAGTCCTTTTTCTTATCGTCTTTAATCTGTTTTGCTTCATGTTCACTAAAGAGCAAATGCCATACAGAGCGGCGCACATAATCTACAAACTCTTTACGGTGAGTAAATGGTGTTTCATCGTTTCGCCATTTATTTAACTTAACAATTGCTTCATGCGTGAGTTCGGTTGCACTCGCTTGAATAAAGATAGTCTCAACGGGTTTATTTTTATCAGAGCAATCCTTGAATGATGCTATAAATATCTTGATAAGCGGTAATGAAAAAGGCATTTGATTTCTCTTTGTCACGAGATTGCCAACCTGCGAGTATTTCAGTCGCATTATGTGCTTGTAAAAGGCATTGCTTATCTTTCATGCGGTAATTGTTTTATATGGAAGGTTAGGCTTTGTGTCCTATAAGTCTGTAGATAAATATAGCCATGCGCAAGCGGAAACGCGTAATAACAATATAAGTGGTGGTTTTTTAAACGTGAAGCTTAGTTATATATAGCGTGGTTTTTCTTTGCAAAGGCGGAAGTGTGATTTTACAGTTTTAAGTTCTGTAAAATAATATTTGAGTGTATATTTAATGATAGGGTAAAAGTAAAAAAATGCGATTTTATAATATTTGGCATTGAGGATGCACTATATTAGTAAAAAGCACTAGAACTATAATCAGCTCTAGTACTCAATTTAATTAAATATTAAACCAATTCCCATGTGCCATCGATATTTCGGAAAGTGAAGTTGTCGTCAATCTGGTTAGATTCATCTGCGGCAACACCCATAATCATCCCTTTTACTTGTGCATCGGCTTTGACATTACATTTGACATCACTACCTTCTTTTTCCTCAACGGCTTTACATTCTGATAAGTCAAAATTGTCGAATGTAATTTGGGCTGTATCACCCAAGTTTTCTTTAATTGAGTTTTCGAATGCGGCTTGTGCTTCCTTTTCTGACGGTAGCTCAGAACCACAACCAACCAGAAGGACAACAAGAGGTAATGCACAGTATTTAGCGCTATTTATAATTCTATTCATTTGATTTTAATGCTCTTTTAATGGTTTTGGTAAAGTTATTGTGGCGATGTTTGGTTCAATTCAGAGGTAAGCAAAGCTTCATTAAAAGCAATGATTTCTTTGTTAACGGAGAACATACCCCATAGCCAAAGGATGAACGCAATGAAGAGTGGGGCGATTAGGAAAGAGGTCACCATACAAGCAATAAACAGAATCATAATAATAATCCCCTTAATCGGAGAACCACTGTAAATATGACCTGCGCCTGGTAAAATGCAGCTCATTACAATTCCTAGGGTTTTATTTTTCATCTGGTTTTTAATGCGCTCTGCATTAATTGCGTTGTCGTAGCTCATATTGAATTCCTATTCGGTGTCGATATGCTCGCTATAGTCCTCATTTTGACTCTGGTGGTAAAGGTACGGAAAAATTAGCATTAAGCGAAAATTATTTTAAAATTATTTATATTGTTCAAATTGATTAATTATTGATCGTTTGGGGGTTTCGCTTATTGACAAAATGTCAAAATATATAAGTATATGCATACTAAGTACTTGTATTTTTCATATCAAAACTCAGCGCTTAAATTATCTATATTTGATGGGTTATTGTTCAGTAGGAATTGCTTTATTTAAGCCATTAACTTGAATAGTCAGTGTGTATATTTACATATTTATTTTCTAATAAAGGCACTAATGGTTATTAGTTGACCTTACTTAGGCATGCTATTAGCTATGCTATTAAATGATTTGTCTAAGGTTGCGTGTGAATATTCCCAGCTGCAGGTAAGAATTGTACCGTACTGGTATCAGCGCGACCCCAGGATAATTCCCTATGGGTATTAATATTATTGATGCACTGCATTAATAATAGTGGTGGTTTATCCATCAATACTAGCGGTGAATTTAAATATCTAGAATGCAGTGATTAGCGTTGAATATTAAATACCTTTAACAGGATTATTGGTTTAGTGAGTCAGCCAATAATGCTGTAAAGATTAAGAGAATAAGGATTGAAGGGAGTGAAAGGTTTGATGTCGCCTCAGGTCGTAAACAACCATATTGATGATTTAATTAAGGAAGTCCAAGCAGTATCTCAACAAAAGCAACAAGCAGAAAAAGCAGCTTCTAACGTAACAAGTTATGTAGGAAGTATTAATGAGATGCGTGGTAAAAATAAAACGTCATACGAACTATTTTTGGCGGAGAAAGCACTGCCTCAAATAGCAGAGAAGATTGGCTCGAATTTAATGAGTAAAAGAATGGCTGATGAGTATCATGCATCTCAGCCAGAAGCATATGCGAAACATCAGCGTCTTAGTGCCGATTTCTGTGAGCTGTCAAAGCAATTGCTTAGAGGGCATCAGGCCTATGTTGAAAGCACGCGAGTGTTAGACCAGAAACAAACACAGATGGAAGCTGAAAAGAAAGTGCTTGAAATCGCAGCAGCTGAAGCCTCACAAGCTGCAAAGTTAAAACGAAATGCAATGATGAAAAAGCTACTTTGCACTGGTCTTTTTATGGCGGCTGTTGCGGCGTTTATTTCTAAGCAAGTGGGATAATCATGTTTACTCAAAAAGAAATCGAAAAGTCCCTTGAAGCAAAATCGGGAAAAAATGGCGAAGCGTATGTCTCGTGGGATGCACTTAAAGAACAGGCAGTATCAGCGAATCGCACATTCTGTGACACCAAAGGTCAATGGTTAACGTCTTACGATGAATTAGCCAATTGCGCATCATCTCATGCTGAGTCTCTCCCGCAATATTGTGACGATCTTCTTATCCGCTTAAGTGAACAAGAGTTAGCGAGCTGCGCTTCTTTACGCAATGCGCTAGAAGCACTGCCAGCACCGCTACAAGCAGAGTTATGCAAAGTTGATTGGTCAGGCTATACCTTTGATGAGCAGCTAATGCCATATGATGTTGTTGTTGGGTATCAAGGCTTGGCTTTACCTGACGGTAGAAAGGTCAATATACCGGCTATGATGCCATTTTTATCGACATCGAATTGTTTTGTTATTGGCAATCGTGGCAATGATGATGCAATTAATGAAGTACATAAACTGGTTATTCGCTTGAATGCCACTATGCCATACACGAGTCAGTTTAGTTTGTTAGACCCGGCAAATGGCGGTAAATCTTTTCTCTACAATAAAAATATTCCTTATAAAAGAATGATAGAGAAAGACATTTGTAAGGTACTTGAAGAGATTGAAGATGATGCTTTGCGTATCCGTCAGACTTTCTTAGATCAGACTACACAAAGATTACATGATGTAGACGAGACTATTCGTAGCAATGAACGTTTTGAGTTTATTGTTGCGGCAAACTTCCCGTCAGGCTATGACCGCCGTGCGATTGAGTTGCTAGCATCTATTGCGAATAACGCGACCGATACAGGCAAGTACGTCATTCTTCATTTAGATAACGAACAAAACTACCCTAATGGCACATCGTTGGATATGTTTAAGTCTCGCTATAATGTTGTTGCTCAGCGCCAAGTCGTAGATCAACTAAGTACAACAAATGATAGCGAAACAAACTACAGCGAAAAATTAACTGACGATGTTATTACCCGTTTTTTCGATAGCTTATCTCAAGCTAAACCCCAAGAACGTAAGTTAGCCTTTACTGATGTTGTGAGTACAGTAAACGCTGACATGTGGCAGGGTGATGCATCGAACGAACTACGTTCTGCAATTGGTGGTTCTGGCTCTAAGATGAACGACCTTGAAATATGGTTTGGTGAAAGCAAAGATGGCCGAAGTAGCTCTCACGGTATGCTTGGCGCAACCACGGGTGCAGGTAAATCTTACCTTTACCATGCGTTTATTATGGGTCTGGCTTGCCAGTATTCACCAGAAGAACTTGAGTTCTATCTTATTGATGGCAAGCAAGGGGTCGAGTTTCAGTCATACTCGGATTTACCGCATGCCAAAGTGGTCTCACTCAAAACATCCCCTCAACTTGCTCGTAGTGTTGTTGATGAACTTACCCAAGAGATGGAAAGACGCAATGAACTGTTCCAACGCTTAGGTGTAACGAACTTCGGTGGTTACCGTGAAGCAGGTTCGCCCGAAGGAAAACTGCCGCGCATTATGCTGATTGTCGATGAATACCAAGTGTTGTTCGAGGATGATCGGGACGGTGTGGGTTCTGAGCTGATGTACAAATTAGCGGCGCAAGCCCGAAGTGCAGGTATTCATATGTTCGTTGGTTCCCAGCGTTTTGGTGCGCCGGGAATGCAAAAGCAGCAGCATATATTCGGTAACATCCATTTACGAGTAGGGATGAAAATGACATCGGCAGATGTCACCTCGCTGCAAGAATTTGGACATAACGGTAAGCGTTTACTACGCGCGTGTAAGGAACCTGGTCAGGCTGTTGTTAACGATGGAGCTGGTGACGATGAACGTAATGTGGCGGGTCGAGTTGCCTTCTTAGATAACGATTCCCGCAGCGCATTGATCCAGCAATTAGCACAGAAATGGCAACAACATAAAGCGCTCGATTGCCTTCACAAAGCCATTTTATTAGATGGTTCAGGCCAACCAGAATTACGCCATAACCCTCAATTAGCGCAGTTACTCAATCATGCCTCTCGACCAAGTGAACAAGCTTGGACACAATTTGCTAATACGTCGCCACATCTTGGTGGGTTAGGCGAGAAAGAGTGGTATGCCGTTGAGTCTCCAGCTGTTTTTTGGTTAGGCCAAGAGCTGAATATCCATGGTCATGCAAATGTAATTATTCGTCGTCGCCCACATGAGCATATTTTGATCACCGGTGAGAGTAATGAAGCTCGCTTGGGGATGATGAGCGCTGCTTTAGCACAACTACCACTGAACTTTTCCCCTGACCGGTACGAAGCTGTGGTTTATGAACGCAGCATTAAAGGTTCACCTTGGCATGGTGCGATGTCATGCAGTGTGCCTCAGCAATCTGCTGTCACCGTGTTAGAAAAAGCGCGTGAATTTGAAGAAAAAATCACGGAAGTTCATGAGACATTAGAGCAAAGGCGTGGACTGTATGAAGACGAAGTTGGTGAACTCCCATCGATTTTTATCTTCTGTAATGATTTTCAGCGTGCGACTGAATTGCAAATGAAAGCAGGTAAATTCGGCGTGAATGAACCATCGGATACGGCTAAAAAACTTATCCAGATTTTGGATGCAGGTGCTGAATTTGGTATTCACCTTGTGATAGCGAGCGATAGTGTGCGCGCGTTACAGAAAGTGTTTAATCGCCACGATATCGACAATGTTCGTCATAAAGTGGCGCTGCAAATGTCGGAAGATGACAGTTTCTCTTTGCTGAAAGTGAGGTCTGCGTCTCAACTGCAGGTAGATGGTAAAAACCCGGTCAATGCGCTCTATGTTGACCATACCCAAAATCGACCGAATCATTTCAAACCTTATTTCTTTAACGATATTGATGATCATAAAGCCAAGATGGATCACTTGTTCAACCGAATGTCTGATTGGGAGTAATCATGTCTCTGAATGAAACTGAAGAAAAGATGCATCGATTCGTTGATGGCTTGGTTGAGTTTCAGGAAGTTTTTCAAAAACGCCAGTCAGCTTGGCTGGCGTTAATTGAGGAGAACCTTCCTTTATTAGACGAAGACGATCGACGTTATTTAGAACCTGCGTTACGTGAATTAGAGGGGGATCTTCTCCTTCTATCTCGTCTTGTGCCAGATATAACCGATGTAGTTTCTCATCGCCTCTCGATATTAAGAAGGTACCTCAATGAAGAATAACGAGATTCAAAAGCGCCAGCATGCACGAGAAACAATTTTACGAGCTACCCAAGTGCTAGGCACAAGTTTGTATGAAGCTGCTGATGAGTTGCAAGGCCAATGGTTAGCGCTTAAAGATACCTATCATGGCGTTGGTGCTGAAGATACTGAAACGTATTTTCAGCAGATATCGGCTTGTGGTGTGCAAGTTCAGGAGCATGTAGACAGGATCGCTTCATTGGCCGTTCATTCAGATAAAGCGTCTAGGGGGGAACAATGAGCCCTGTATTGCTGATTTATCAGTTTGGTGAACTTAAGCATCAATTAGAGCAAAGCCAGTATTTCTTAAACGAGTTTTTGCAGGGTGCAGATGATCTCCACAATTTAACGGTGGAGCATGCAGAAAGGGCGGCTTCAGATCTTGCTGCGAATGAAATGCGTGTTGAATCTTGGGTGACTGTCCTTTCTGCATTAAAAGGTGATGTGAAAGAACAGCGTCAAAAAAACAATGAGAACAAAACAAGATTAGCGGCGTTGAAAGAAGAGTCGGCTGAAAACACGCGTGTCGGCGCTAAATTAGTTTCATTTTGGGCTGACCAACTGAGTAAGGCTAAGCAATGGGAATCGAGGGCACGTGCTGCCGTTAATGTTGTGAGAGTGCAGTACCAAGAAGCACGTGTTTCAGCAGATAAAGCCAGAGCCGAACATGCTAGTGCACTGTCAAGTCTTAGGAGTTTGCAAGAGCAAGTTTCTCATGTCGAGGTCACGCAACCAGATGGTACTAAGCGTGTAGAGCGCAGAGGGCCATGTACGGCTGCAGCGCAAAGGGCTGAGTCTGCAGCGAAATCCACCATGAATAAGTTTGTGGCAATCGAAAATAAGGCGCTAGCGGCATTAAAGCAGGCAGAAGCTGAGTTAAAGAAAGCCGTTTATCAAGTCGAGGGCAGCAGAGCGGCGTTAGCAAATTCAGAACATGTAAGAGAAGTCGCTTATCAGCAACAAGAGCGATCTAATCGCTCTTACCGATTCTTTTTAGATGAGAGCCGTAACTTGGATGGGGTTGCCGAAGGCATTGATGCGATTGAAATTAAATATAAAAAAATGCAATCCCAATGTTCAGTACTAAGCCAAAAATTGGCTTTACTCCATCAGCGTAATGACAGCAATTTCATTGAGCTACGTAACGCCAATACATCATTAGAAGAACTAGAGACAGTCAATTACCAGCTTAAACGTTCGCTAAAATCAAAATCAGATTTGTTAGCTGCATTTGATCAGCCCCTACGGACGGAATAAGGAGCATATATGCCTAGTTTTGAGCATCACTATCATAAAACATCTTGTGACGCATTACTGTCAGAGCTTGAGAGTGTGCGTTATCAAGTGTCTGTCTTCAAAGAAGATGTACGAACAATTCGAGCTATTTGGGCCGACAACGCTGCAATCAATGCCGAACGTCGGTATCTAGCCCCAATAGATGCGCACCAAAATTCGGTTATTCAGTCTTTTTCAGACCAAATAGAAAATGCGGATGCTTGTCAGCAATTATTTCAACATCTCCATGATCTTTTACTGATCTGTTATGCAGACGAAGAGCAATGTGTTTACACACAGGAGGCCGCTGAACGGAAAAATGCATTGGGCCAGCAGTCTCAAAAGAGCGGGCTGAAATTTGAAAAAGACTACTGTGATAACCGCCATTTGTTTCAAGAAGCATTGAGCGCCACTTACACTCATATAGAACCTATCTAATTAATTATGTTTACACGTTATTCACTGTTTCCTTTGTTGGTATTTTTATTACTACAAGGCTGTACTTCACCGCAAAAGCCAGAAGGTGATCGTTTTCAATTGCTTAGTCATTATCCTGATAATGCAGAGGGCGCAAAATATGGTAGTGAAAGCCTTGATACCCGTACTTTAGTCGACTCTCAATATGCTTTAACGGATCGAAATCTGTATTTAACACTAGGCGGCGATCTTGGTTTTTTTAATCAAACATGTCCACTAGATATAGGTGTCGAACGAGGTGATGCGAGGTTTAGTGAAAACTCGCTGGATGCACTTGAGTATGCAAGCCGTAATGGCTTTGATGTTGTCAACATTAGTGCGAGGGTAACGAAAGCAGGGGATTGGTTTGCTTATCACGATGACGAAACAGGCCGAGCTGCGGCAAATAAACAAGGACACCGAAAGAAGTTCTATGAGTTGTCGACTAACGATTTGTCAAAACTGCGGCTGCGAGATCGCGACGGGCAACTAACGGATGATCGTATTCCTTCAATTAAAGAGATTGCCAATACGTGGGATCCGTATCTAGCTCATCAGCGGTTAGCCATTAACATTCAAGGTGATGCGACGCTTGACCAGCTGAGCGAACTTAACCGTATAGTGAAGCGCTCGTTAGCATCAGGATCGTACTTCTTTACTTCAGGAAAACTATATCAACTGCAGCATCTAAGAGGATTAGATGATGAGGTTTATTTGGGCTATGTGTGGGGGCCCGATAGTCTCTCAGCTCAACGCTATAAACGCTCAATCAGGCAGGCAATATCCAATGATAAGATGTATCAGCGCAATCGAGGTTCATCAAATCGGGCGATAGATAGAGCATTAGCAAAGCAAAATCACCCTAAGATTAGCGCGACAGAAGTCGCGAGAAAGTTGGGAAGCAACGCGGGATTGCATGTTGATATTCGTAGCTATGCTAAACACTCAACCATTTATCAGCGTGCAAAAGCAAATAACCTTTCAGTGTCGACTTACTCAATCAATGGTGATGATTACCATATCAGCACATTGCAATCTTTAGCTAGCAAAAATAAACTCTTACCAGATGTTGCTGACGTAACGACATCTAAATATAAAGTGTGTGCGTCTCTCTTTCCTCGTTTGATTTCTGAGAACGGTGGTTATTTGCCAATGACCGACCAAGGGAAAAAAATCAGCCAACTTCCAAGAAATGGTGATTTTTCGGCACTTGAGATTCAAGGTGATTATTTAAAAAATGGCTACTACTTAGCAATTGATGGTGAAGTTAAATCATTAACAATGCCTAAGAGAGTGGTTAAGAAGGTAACGAAGAAAGCCGTTTTTATTGCCGAGCCTGAAATACCTGCCGACACCGATTTAAATGTTGTGTTCGATCCTATCCATATTGTTATTCCTGAGTAAAAAACGCTATGCAATCAAAACCTAAATGGCTTGCGCTATTCTTATTCGCAATGTCACTGATTTACTTGATACCTGAAGTCATTTTCAATGCAAAACTTGTAGAGGTAGCGGGTTCATCGGGTCTTTCGGATGAAACATTACATATTACAGAGCTTTTTGGCCGTGCCATATCAGGTATTGGTGTTACCTTATTAATGATTGATTTGCTTGTCTCTGGGCGCGTGGCTGCGCAAAAAAGAACGGCAATTCCAGCTATGGTGGTCGTTGCGCTTATTGTTTGGCCTACTACTTTCTTTGGTCAAAAATGGCTGGTGGATTATTTTATTATTGATTCATCTAGCGCAGAACAAAGACAAAATGCCTTTATGTCTAATGTACTTCGTTCAAGTTTGGCGCAAAATGCATTACGGATAGAAGGCATTCCATTTGAACCTGAACATGCAACCTCTGCCCACGAAATGACCTTTCTTGCATTAATGGGGGGGCTTATTTACAGCAATGACAGTTTTATAAACGATGTGGATAAGCAAAAAAATGCGATTCTAGAAAAGTATCTTTTGAATCGTGCAGGGGCACGGTTCGATGAAGACTATGCCGTGTATCGAGATATGCGAAAAGATGTACATGTTGCATGGGGCGATTATAAGCAAGCCAATAAACAATATAACGATGCGGTTGCTTCTCGCCATAATGAAGCCAATAAAGCTTGGAGTAATGTTGAAAGCGATGTTTTGAAAGGCTGGAAGCGTTATCAATCGGCTGAAAAATCCTATTTGATGCGAGCGGAAGGCAAAGCACAAGAGTTGGCACCTAAAATATCTCAAGCTTTTGATGAAAAGAATAACTGCATAAGCCGTTATAGCAATATTAAGCATCAGAACAAATGTATTAAAACGGTTGAAAGTCATTACCGCCAAGGTTTAGCGAAATATGGCCTTCCTTACAAAGAAATGAATTATTGGCTGGTAACTGAAAAGGGACGAGTTAAGGGCACAACAACAGTTAGTGAGACTATTTTAACCTTAGGCCTGTCAGCTGTACTTGCTGGTCTTGAGTTGGCAACCGGTGATGGGGGAGAGCAGGACCAGCATCTCGTTTATTCCAGTAAACCTAGCGACTATGTACCTAACATATTGAACTTAATGAAAGGGGAATTTAAGTCTGAAACAGGTTATTCCATGGGAATTGCTACCTTTTCACAGTTTAGACATCACAAGATTACTGCGCGTAATATTGTGAGAAAAAGTAAAAATAAAGGGGTTCAGTTAGCTACTAACTGGACCATTAATGATGTGACAGCGTTCAAGAATGCAGTAAGAACCACCACCAGAGATAAAGCCAAAAGAAAGTGGAATAAAGAAATGGCGAAGCGGGATCTTAGTATTCCTCCAGGCCTTAACTTTAATCAGTTCCAAAAGCACTCAAGCATTCAAAATCAGATAAAACAGAGCATGGGTGAAGAATATTATGTTAACCCTGTATTGACGACGTGGAACAATAAGCAGTTCTATAAGAACGTCACCTTAGTGAATGTACAGCGCGAACGTGACAAATGGCTTGCTTATATTAACTCTTCCGTTGTTAGGTTCGAAGATGGTGGCTTGTATGAAAATGAAGGGAAGAGTGCACTTCGTTCTATCATTGTTCCCCCTATATCAATGAGCTTGTCGTTGTTTTTAGTGCTTATAACTTTCTTTAAGTTACCGTTTAAGTTTTGGGCATTATTAAGTTATGGCGAAAACGAGGTTAGTACGTCGAAAAGCAAGCGAATGAACCATGTTGCTGCGCTAGCTGTTATTATCGCTATTTTCTCGGTCCCATTATTGATGGGAAATTCTAAGTTTACAGATGAAGGTTCAACAACCGCATATTTCCTGAAATCTATTGATAACAGTGTGTCGCCATTGACGTCATCCGCTATTACATGGGTGCTTCATTCTCAGCCGAGTATTCAGCCTATCGGTATGGCTTTTGATAAAAACTTCCATGTTTTTTCTCTGTTTGAAAAACACGTACTGAAACCAATTAATGATTGGGATGAAAAAATTTACCCATTATTAAGTATCGATCAATATAAACAAACTGAACCTAAGGTTGTAAATGGTAAGGTGGCGATGTTTGTACGTTCAAATGTATCAGAGAATAGAATTCGGATTCTTAATATTAAGCCAAAATATCAAGATGGCATGTTATTACAACCTGATAGCTATTATGTTGAGGTGAGTGCTTCTGGGTATCGGCCGGTTAAAAAGTGGGTGACTCATAATCGTGATAATAATGAGCATGTGTTCTTTTTAAATAAGAAGTAATCTTTTTATTTTAATGTCAGGGTCTTCAACTAAGCAAAGCCGTATTTCAGGGTTTTGCTTGGTTTTAATAAGTGGCGTTTCGTTTGTTATTTGTCTGTTGGCTTAGATGCTCTAACTATGAGCACCCCATAGTGTTACTTCGCTATTTTCTTTTTATCTAACGTTGTTGATTGCTTTGAGCGGTAAAGTCACTCTTGACCTTCCATTAGCTGGAAGGTGTACCGTTTTTGCATTGGTGAGAGAAAGGGGGAATTAACATGGGATGTTGTAATCAAGCACCCAAAGGGGGAACACGTCAGTTAGCATTATTGCTAAAAGTGACAGGTGTCATCTTTTTGATGGTTTTGTTAGTAGCGGTTTTCTTTGGCTGAGAGGTGTGAATATCGACGTATTACTCGCATCTTGCTTGCTTATTGTGCGGGTGAGCTTTTTAGGGCTTATTTCTGCTTTACAGGTTTTAGCGAACCCCTTATTATACGCCTCATGGAGAGATGGCTGAGTGGTCGAAAGCACCGGTCTTGAAAACCGGCGGCGGTTTATCCCGTCCTAGGGTTCAAATCCCTATCTCTCCGCCATTTTTAAAAAACCGCTGAAATTTCAGCGGTTTTTTTTCGTCTAAATTTTGTGAATTAGAGATAGGGTGCCGAACCCTAGGCAGGGTTCACCTGAGCGAAGCGAAAGCACATTGCCCGTGCCGAAGGCGCGAAAAGGCAATAGCCCGAAGGGCGCGAGCTTGCGAGCAGTAAATCCCTATCTCTCCGCCATATTAGAAAAAGCCCAGCAGAAATGCTGGGCTTTTTCGTATGCGTTTGGCTTAGAGGGGATTTGTACCAAAGCCACTATCCCCAATCGCTAGCAATAGCATTATGAAGACTCTCCATTTCCCATCTTTTCGGTACTATTGACACTGTGTGCTGCTTGGCTTCCTATTTACTAAATCAATATTAGGACGGTGCTTTATTATTGTGATCTAATAGCGAATGATATTGATTTCTATTTGCAATTGGTTTTTCTTGAGTATACTCTGCGCCGCTCAACAAAAAACAATAGAACTATAATATGAAAATCAGCCAACCATTAGTATTTATTGCTGCGACTTTACTGTCAGGGTGTAACCACAGTGATAACAAAACACCCGTTACCCAACAGCCTTCAATTCCGTCACAACCGACTAAACCCGTACAGCCCACTCAACCTGATACAAATGATAAAGAGCAGATAACAGAGCTCACTGCCGATCAAGTTAAATCAATCGCGATTAACCGCGTGACCTTCGACGCGCCGGGGATTTCAGCATTAACAGCGGCGAATGTGACAAATATTAAAACTAATTTTGGTCGAGCTTATATTGATCAAGCCTCTGGTGAAATGGTGTTTGAGCTTACGAGTAGTAGCAAGGTTAATAAGTCAGCTCAGCAAGCAAAAGCGATTATAGATTCACCTGAAGCTCGCAATGTTAATTCTAGCGATCCAAAAAGCTCGGTAATACATTCACGTTTGGCTTCTGAGCAGAATTATCATTTTAAAATAAATTACCAAGTGGGTGATAAGCCGTATCAAGTCTTAGGGTATACATTGCCCTTGTTCCAAAAAGATGAGAATACGATTGTTCCTCGTTTTACCAAGTTAGATGCAGCAGGTGGTGCGTTAGCTTCTGATCTGCAAGTACTTACGCGCGACAAAAGTGATTGGTCATGTGTAACCGATGCAAGTTCAGATTTAACTTGGCAGGTCTTGCAAGCAAATGGTGACTTTGCATTTGATTCAACTTATTACTGGGGGGAGAGAACACAACATCACCGTGACTACATGTCGGCAAGTTGTGCGCTTGATAAAGATTGTAATACCGATAATTTAGCGGAAATAGCAAATGCACAAAAGTTATGTGGCAAAACAGATTGGCGAATGCCGACACGTAATGAATGGAAGACTGTATTAACAACAGAGATGTTGAACGAAGAAAAGCGCCAATCACCGATTGATCGTTTCTTCTTCCCCTACCTTGATGCGAATTATGATGAAGCTTATTGGACCAATCACTTTACCATTTATTTAAATGGTCATGAAGGTCCTGATGGTGATTGGCAAGGCTCGAATAAAACTGTTGGTGATGCGCTAGTGATGTGGATGGGCAGCGACTTCGCATACGAAAAAATGTCACCTCGTTCAACCAATGAGCCTCGATTTGCAATGTTAGTGAGTGGGGCGGTTATACCTGATGAATCGGATAACTCGACGGGTGAAATAACAGCGCCGTTAAAATCTGAAGTTAATAAAGCCGGTGATGAAGATAATGAGTGGAAAAAGCGTTTTATCAAGAATGGTGTAGCGGGTCAGCCACTACGTGACCAAGACGCCTCTAAATGGGCGTGTTCTACTGATAACTTCTTCAAAACTGTGGTGCCGAATACTGACATCTTATGGCAGCGTATTGATAGCGCAGCACCTTTGATGACATTAGCGCAAGCGCAAGCCTATGCTAAAACCGTTAATACACAAACCTTATGTGGTCGTAATGATTGGCGCCTGCCATCTGAATCTGAACTTAAATCACTTCTAATTGATAGCTTGGCGTACGGAATGGAAGATATGTCCTACCGTGCGGGTTATACCAAGAGCATCTTAAATGACACAGTAGTAGGGTTCGACAGCTATTACTGGACGGCGACTGAGTTTTATGCCGATCCAAAAAACAAAAATATGGCTGTTGCGTTCCAAAATGAATGGTCTGAAAGTAGTGGCAAATTACACTCAGAACGCTTCCGTGTACGTCTTATTTCGACATCGGTAAAACAGAAATGAGTCGTTCAATTACCTTTATTGGCGCTGTTTCGTTAACAGCGCTTTTGTTGCTAGCAGGCTGTAATGGTTCTGATAATTCAGCGGGTAACACGACATCATCGACAGGCTCTAAACCCGATACGACGAAACCTGATACGCCAGATCCAACTCAGCCAGATAAAGGAAAGAAGTCTGTTAAGCATCAAGTAACGCAAGGTGATACTTTTTCTTATCAGTATAAGTTGAAGGCCGGGCAAAAATTACGTGTTATTCAGCCCGCAACGCTGGGAAATGTGAGTGTTGCTAATGGACTCGTTATTTATCAAGCACCGTTAGCACTATCAGGTGCAGATCAATTTAAGCTAGAGCTTATTGATGGTCCGTCGGCAGAAACCATTGGCTGGATGATCCGTGTAAATAAACCAACCCCCCGTTTTTCTGTTGTAGCAGTTAACGATCAAGCGGCGGAAAAGGTATGGCAATGCGTATCAGATGCAGAAACGCATCATGGTGTCACTTGGCTAACGGCTATTCACCCTAATACTGAGACATTCTCGTGGCAAAACTGGGAAGCGACATTACCTGGTTTTTCTGCTGATTGTTCGCTCTCAAATACCTTGAGTGGTAAAGCATGTACAACCAATAACCTCATTGATTATGCCAACCAACAGCAATGGTGTGGTAAAACAGATTGGCGTTTACCGTATGCTTATGAAATGCAAAATTTGACCAGCGAACAAGATTTTGCCTTGGATAATAATCAGGCAGCGATTGATCCATTCTTCTTTCCACATGTTGGCTTTGAAACTTACTGGCTTCAAAATGATGCCAGTGCGCAGCAAGCAGAAAATATTGCTTATCGTTATAGCTTTGGTGCCAACCGCAAGAAATCGTTGAGCCAGAATAAGCGCAAGCCTGCTTCTGTTATGTTGGTGAGTGGTAACTACCGTGATACATCGTTACCCAATCAACAGATAAAGCCGCAAGCGGAAGAGACCAGCTTTATTCGATTAGATAATGCCGGGCAACCACTCGCACGTAATCGTCAGCAGGATAATTATCAGGATTCACCATGGCGTTGTCTTGATGATATGCGAGGTTTGGTTCGTGACAACTTGTACTTGCGTGATAAGCGTTTCTCATATGTATATTGGCTAACGCCAAATAGCAGTGATGCGACAAGCACTTCACGCGATTACGCGAGTGATTCTAGTGTGACCAACTGTGGTCAAACTGAATGCTCGATAGAAGCGGCGTTGCAAGTGATTAATAGCTCAAAGCAGTGTGGCCGTAGTGATTGGCGCTTACCCACTGCTGATGAACTTGCATTATTAATGCATCAGCAAGTGAGTGGGGGTGAGTACCAATTGTTGTATTCAACGTCATTAAACTCGCCAACTGCTGGAGATTACTGGGTTACAGCGTCATTACCTAGTGCAACGTCAGCGAAAGCTGAAACTGGATACGGCACGATAACATTGCCATTGGCAGCAACGCTGCAACCTTCACCTTTGTTAGCTCAGAATCAAGCAACGCAAACAGCTAAGCTACTACTGATTGCGAGTGAGTTTGAGCCTCGCGCAACAGAGGACCCGCGTTCAGTTAGGAATCATACTAAGCCTGATATTACTCGCTTGAGACAAGCTTATGCGACTCACTCTTATCATTGGCCCGCTCCTTTTGTGGATGATATTGGTGGTTATCAAGAACTTGGCACTATGCCTCATCCTGTTTTCCCAAATCATAATCCTTATGATGAAAAGAAAGTGGCATTAGGGAAAAAGCTATTTTTCGACCCGTTTCTTTCTCAGGCTCAGGATGTCGCCTGCGCAAGTTGCCATGAACCGAAAAAAGGGTGGGGGGATGGTAGAGAAGTCTCTATTGGTCATGATCGCCAGCGTGGCAAGCGCAATGCACCAACCATAGTTAACAGCGCATTTTTACCTCAATTGTTCTGGGATGGACGAGCTGCAACATTGGAGCAACAGGCGTTGATGCCGATTCAAGATCCATTAGAAATGGCAGAAACGTTACCCAACTTGGTGATGAAATTAAACGCCCATCCAAATTACCCGAAACAGTTTGATGATGTATTTGGTGAAGGAGCGATCACTCAAGAGCAACTAGCTATGGCATTAGCAACTTTTCAGCGAACGATTATTAGCAAACCGAGTCAGTTTGATCGTTTTGTCAAAGAGGCTGAGTTAGGCAAAACAGATGCCTTGTCTGACCAAGCGTTGTGGGGGTTAGATATTTATCGCCGAAATGGACGTTGTGCCAATTGTCATATGGGGTCTGAATTTACCAATCATAAGTTTGAAAATGTTGGTTTAACCTATTACAAAGCATTTTATGAAGACTTAGGTAAATACAATGTAAGCGGCAATAGCCATGATGTAGGGCTATTTAAAACCCCTTCACTGCGTGATGTAATGAATCATGGCCCGTGGTTTCATAATGGTTTAGTGGATACTATTGATGGTGTCATTTCGATGTATTCAGAAGGTATGGCAAGTAACGCCGCTTTTGGATGGAGTAAATACGATCCAAATTATCCCAAGCTATCAGAGAAGATCAGGCCATTAAATTTAACCTATCAAGAAGCCGAAGCCTTGAAAGCATTTTTAGTAGCTATTACCGCCGAATCACCTTTGGGCTCAGCAACCAAAACGGAACTCGGGCAATAAGCCGTGAGTTGATTTTGCTCGTGTAGCTTGATGTAACGTTAGAATGGAAAGCGTTCGTTATTTATAGCGAACGCTTTTTTATACCTGTTATAACAATGAACAAAGGGGCAGACTAATGATTATCGACAGGACAAACATCACGGTTTAGATTCCGTTTGTTTTGGTATAGTCAGCCTAATTAAATTCTAATTAGCGTGATAAACATGGTTTCTTCAACAAATAGTCAGTTCAAAGAAAAGACCTTAGATGTTCTTATGAAAACAACACCACTCATTAGTCCTGTAGCTGGCGTTCTTTTAGAGGCCGCATTAGGTATAGAAAAAGCTTCAACTAGCGGTGAGATATCGACACTAGAAGAGGAAGCTAAACGCCAAGAAATCTCCCTCCACATGGCCAAGATGCAAGCCCAAGTAGCTCAAGAACTCGCAATTGCACACCGCATAGAGAATGCGGTCGAAGTCGAGATTGAGGAATATTACGAAGGTGAAGGTAAGGGTGGTCTTAGCGCCAATACCGATGGGGTGTCGGCTTCAATGTCTCTTGGAGGCCAAGGACGAAAAGTTGTCAAAAGGGTCTATCGCTTCACTGGTAGCAGAGAATAATACGAAGGTTCGATAAGAGAGCTATGACTACTGGCTCTCTTTCCACCGTCATAAGACCGCGCAAGGCTAAGACGTAAAGTTCATTGCCCAAAGACACATCCCTGACAACTTACCTTGCACTCTGGCGTGTCTATTCCCAATACTCGCACGGGTACATTCCGGCCGATAAGCTTTAGGTTGTCTGGTATGTCTATGCAAAAGCTATCTCCGTCATAGATTGAGACAACGGCCTTCGCAGGGATGGTTATATCTTGATATGTGTTAGCAGCACTAAGAGATAAGCTATTGAGGAGGCTTAGTGCTGCGATCAGAATCAGCTTTGGTTTATGCTTCGTCTTCACCGTCTATCCAGTCGATTGCTGAAGCTAGTTCTACGAGGTCTTTATATAGGTATGTTGTGTGTTTGTATTCTTCATTTTCCAAGCCGCATGATACATTAGCCCAATGACTAGCTTTATTTGCGCCAATGTTCCCAGAGTTTCTTTCCTGTTCGTCGTATAAAGCCTTTACGGATTGTTCAAGGTTTTTAGATTTCCCACAGATATAGTGACCATGTACTTGGCGTAAAAACGCCATAATGGAAATGTCATATTTCGCATCTTGATAGCGATTTATGCTTCGATTATTGTTTGATACTCGGCAGTGAGAGCTAAAATCCTGAATCAATTCTTTAGGCTCCACATAAAAGCTTATTTGTCTTTTGTTATCAAGTAGCGACATCAACGATTGATAATTTTGATCTAGATGATGGTTATTATCTGGAAGGTCTTTCTTTATGATGCCAGAAAAAACGGAAACGTCCTTTTCTCTTATACATAAAAGTACGCACAAATAACAAATGTTGACATACTCACCTTTAACAAAGCTCCCTAATGTTATAATCAACCTTTCAGTTATCTGTATTGCTTGTCTTGCCGATAGACTAAAACCTTCGTAAATATTTGTGATATTACTAATTGCGTCATCATCATTTTCAACCTTCGGCCAATAAACAATACCTCGAGACTCAAGAGCACTCGGTGTCAATCGACTAATATCACAGTGAACTGGAAGTAAATTCTTAAAAGTGGACTCTTTCAATGTATAGCGGCTATTAAAAAAACGACCTAAGTACACTCTGGCCTCAAAACCATCACCATAGATTGCCTTAACTGCGTGTTGCAATTGCTCAGTATCCGTAGCCACGACAAAGACAACACCGGGAATATCGAAGATGTGCTTAATCGTCTCAAGCATTTCTACAGCATAACTTGGTCTACAACGGTCTAACTCATCAATAAAGACAAAGGCAGGATATGTACGTTTAAGTTCGTCTTCTTTCTTCTCTTGATCTTTGCCAACAACAGCTTCAACCCATTGCTCAACATTCTTCTTTAAACTTTCTATTGTAGAAGCCTTCGCATCATGCTCATCAATCAAATGTTTAACCATCTTAGATGCAGCAGCTCCCATGTCGATAGGCTTTCCGTTTTCATCTTTAAGAGGCTCTCCATTTTCATCAAGCACCTCGCCAACTTCTCCGTCATCAGCGGCATTCATAATTGCTACAGGGTCAATACCGAGGTAACGCTTTGTTAGCCCGCCAACCACACTTGGAGCTGCAGCCTTTAATAAACCAACTAATTTACGGGGAGCTTTAAAGACAGCCTTATCTGCGTCTTTACCAGCCTGTTCTCTCAACTGCTTAATCATTGAAGAGATCACAGTCATGAGCGGATCGTCAGAGTAGTCTTGTTTCCAAGCATCAACGTAGACAGCAGGGTAGTGTTTTTTGAGGTCTTCAGCCCAGCGACGAAGGAAGTATGTCTTACTGAACCCCATTCGGAATTGAGGTTTAATACGTAGTTATGCTTTTCTTGATTTTCTGTGTCATAGCCTTGAGCAGCTAAAAATCGAGTAAGGAAGTTTGCATACTTAACACGATCAAGTTTGTCTTCAGGAAAAGCTTCAAGGAGTTTATCTCCATTCTGCTTATCTGTAATTTCTAACGGAGCATCCCACTTAAACTCAACGCGATCAGACATACACACCTCAATACAATATGAAGTGCATATATTCGTTTGTTCTGGCTATAAATTCAAAATCTTACTATTCATTTGGGCTTTTTAAAAAAAGAGTAGCATTTTAACTGCTCTTCTCTTAGCTTGCTGTAGCCGTTAAGCTTTCGCTTGCCACTTATCAACAACCAAAGCTGCAATCATATCGCCTTCCACATTCACCGCAGTGCGGAAGGTATCTAGTGGTCGCTCAATGATTAGCAAGATTGCAATTGCTTCAAGCGGAATACCCGCAGCGAGTAAGACTAACTGCATACCAGACATCGACCCTGATGGCATTCCCGGAGCACCAATAGAAGACACCATCGCCATAATAAAGATCATGATGTAGCCGCTTGTTCCTAAATCTATGCCATATAGCTGGGCAAGGAAGATAGCAGCAACCCCTTCGAACAATGCAGTACCATCCATGTTCATGATGGCACCAAGCGGCAATACCATGCTACTTGTAGACTGCGATACTCCAAGTTCTTGCTCTGCTGTTTGCATTGATAATGGCAAGGTTGCTGAGCTAGATGAGGTGGTAAATGCCATCACCATAGGCGCAGACAGTGCTTTAAACAGTGACTTAAAACCAATGCCTGTGGTTGCTTTGGCAATGGTCGGTAAAACAATGGCACCGTGTATAAAGGTTAGGAGAAACACCAAGCCTGCAAATTTCGCCAGCTGACCAAATAGCTCGCCATTACTGGTGACAGAGAACTCAAACACGATGGCAAAAACAGCGTAAGGCGCAAACTGAATGATGCCAGACACTAATGTGTTTACGGATATATTTAGTCCTGAAATTACCTCAAAAACAGCATGTTTGGCAGGTAAGCTCGCCAGTAATGCAATGCCGAGTAAGATTGAAAATACAACAATAGCCAGTAAGTTCGTATTGGATAGCGCAGCAATAGGATTTTGTAGTGCCATGCTGATCAATTTACCAATAATGGCACCTGATGATGCAGAGCTATTATCGATTAATTGGGTATTCTCACTCAGGGTAATTGTTGCAGGATCCACTAATTGCGGCCAAGCCGGGAGTGCTAACGATGCGCCTAAACCTAAGCTGATCGCAATGATCGAAGTGAAAGAATAAAAGGCGACGGTTTTACAACCGAGCTGCTTAAACTTCACGGTCGAGCCGATACTTGTTATCCCCTGTAACAACGACAGCATGACAACAATACCGACGACCATTTTAAGTAGGCCTATGTATGTTGTTTTTGCCAGCATTAAAAGCGAAAAGCTAGCAGAGTCGGTGTTGATGTAATCGGCTGGGATCAGTTGTGCGAGTAGCCAAGCTGAAATAGCCGCTAGTAGAAGTTGCACTGGAAGAGATTTGAAAAAGGTGAAACGCATAGTAGGCTCTCAATATATAGCAACTAGGCTATTTAGCCCTCACTTGAAGTCGTGAGGGCTGTGGTTGCAGTTAAATACCTGTCGGTTTAAATACCGCTTTTAATCGCTTGGTGATCATTAAACGTGAAACAGTGAATACGCCACTTACCGTACTTTGGTGTAGGCGGAAAATCGTATCGTATATACGTCGAATCATGCGGCCTTGTAATACCAGTTTGCCCTCACAACGCTCGTTCTGAGCAAACGGAGCGATACCAAACGAGCCGACGGCAAAGTGATGCCCGACGGCGACAACCATTCCACCATCTTTGAAAGTGAAAGGTGTGAGTGCTGGTCCGTCTAAATGGCGGCTTAAGCTTTTCGCTAAATGAATCGCAGCTTGGTTAGCGGCTTGTGCTCTTGGTGGGACGGTTGAACCATCTGTTTGTGGAATAGATGCACAGTCACCAATGGCAAAAACCGCAGGATCTATGGTTGAACTAAGGTCTTGATTAACAAAGATCTGGTTCATTCGGTTGTACTCTAAGCCGCCGATACCATTTAACCAGTCAGGTGCTTTTACACCAGCGGCCCAAAATTGGGTATTGGCTGCGAGGAATAGGCCATCGGTTGTTTGCATGCCATCGTGAGTCACTTCCTCAATGCGAGTATTGAGCAGTACCTTAACGTCGCTTCGTGTTAACTTTTCTAGCACCTTGTCAGACATTTTCTGCGGGCTATTGGGTAGCACGCGATCAGCAGCTTCGATCAGATTAATGTTTAAGCAAGCGGCGTTATATCTTTTAAGTTTTTTGCTCACTCGTGCTAATTCAGCGGCAAGCTCAACACCCGTTGCGCCAGCACCAACAATGTTGATAGTGCTGTCATTGCCAGCTCGAAGCACGTGGCTAATTTGATGCCATGCTTCGCGGGCTTGACTTGCAGAGTCTAAAAACATGCAGTGAGCTTTTGCGCCGTGGGTATTAAAATCATTACTTACTGCACCAATGGCGATAACTAGATAGTCGTAACTGACGGTATCTTCGGTACCATCGGCTTTTCGTACATTAACCACTTTTTGTTGGCGATCAATGTTGGTCATAGCGGCTTGGTAGTGTTGATAACCGTGTGTTGCGCCATGGGTAAAATAACAAACGGAGTCTAAATCACTATCAAAAGTACCCGCTGCAATCTCGTGCAGGCGTGGTTTCCAGTAGTGATCAATTTCAGGTTCGATTAATAAAATTTCATCATTTTCACGAACAGATTTAGCAAGTAGAGTTGATAGTTCAAGGCCTGCAGCTCCGCCACCAACGACAACGATTCGAGACATTATGGTTCCTTAAAAAAAGACGCTTTGCAGTGAATGCAAAGCGTGGGCATGTGCCAAAATCAAAGGTAGAAAGTGCTATCCATAGCAGCATGAACAAGCATGCGGGTCATGAAAGACAGCAGCCTTAAGCCAAAGGCTGCATAGTAGAACAGGACTAGCTGTTACTTATCGAAGTGAATAACAGTACGAATGCTTTCGCCTTTGTGCATTAGCTCAAACGACTCGTTGATATCTTCTAGTCCCATAGTATGGGTGATGAAGTCGTTTAATTTGAATTCACCCGCCATGTAGCGTTCAACAATTTCTGGTAGCTCAGAACGGCCTTTAACACCACCGAAAGCAGAACCACGCCATACACGACCCGTCACAAGCTGGAATGGACGAGTCGAGATTTCTTGGCCTGCACCAGCAACACCAATCACAACTGATTCGCCCCAGCCTTTGTGGCAACACTCAAGTGCAGAGCGCATTACGTTCACGTTACCGATACACTCGAACGAGTAATCAACACCGCCGTCAGTCAGCTCAACGATGACGTCTTGAATTGGTTTATCGTAGTTAGTTGGGTTAATACAATCAGTTGCACCAAGTTGACGAGCAAGTTCGAACTTACTTTCATTAATATCGATCGCAATAATACGACCCGCTTTCGCCATTTGAGCACCAATGATGGCAGAGAGGCCAATACCACCTAGACCGAAGACAGCAACAGTGTCGCCTTCTTGTACTTTTGCAGTATTAAGTACTGCACCCATACCCGTTGTGACACCACAGCCAAGTAGGCAGACTTCTTCTAGTGGTGCTTCTTTGTTTACTTTTGCTAGTGAAATTTCTGGTAATACCGTGTATTCAGAGAAAGTAGAACAGCCCATGTAATGGAAAATTGGCTGGCCATCTTTATAGAAACGAGTCGTTCCGTCTGGCATTAGGCCTTGGCCTTGGGTTTCACGAATTTTCTGACATAAGTTTGTTTTGCCAGATAGGCAGTATTTGCACTCACCGCATTCAGGGGTGTAAAGCGGGATAACATGATCGCCGACTTCAACACTGGTGACGCCTTCGCCGATCATCTCAACAATACCGCCACCTTCATGGCCTAAGATTGCAGGGAAGATGCCTTCAGGATCATCACCAGACATGGTGAATGCATCTGTGTGGCAAACGCCTGTTGCGATAATACGAACAAGTACTTCACCTGCACGTGGCAGCATCACATCCACTTCTTCTACAGATAGTGGTTGGTTTGGACCCCATGCAATGGCAGCTTTAGATTTGATAAATTTATCGGTCATGACATCTCTCTTTATATTTATATTTCGTAAGCACGATTGCGTGCCTCGTTTTGATGGTTGCCATTATATTTATTTCTCAGATGTTGATAATCCGATTAAATGATAAATTACTTTTACTGTGTGGTAATAATAGGGGCGGGAAGTACTTACTTAAATTTGAGTATTTGATATTGAAACAGAGAGATTTTGATGAATATATAAAAATATCAGATAGATATGATATGGCTGGCAATTATCTCAGCGAGTTGAATTATACCTTGCTGCCAATGGTCATTTTGTTCGAATGTCGCGAAGCTTAGTCGAATACAGTGGTTGTACTGTCCTTGGGTACCAAACATGCTACCGGGTAAGATACTGATCCCCATGGCTAAAGCTTGTTGGTAAATAGCAAAAGTATCTGTATTAGTCGGTAATGTGAGCCAGCACAAGAAGCTGCCTTCGGGCTGAGACAAATGGAATTGACCAACTAATGCAGGGTGCTGGTTTAAAGCATCGACAAAGAGGGTAGTGAAGTTGCGTTGATTACGACGATAAGTTCGTCGAATCATCCCTAAATGCTGGCGATATCTTCCTGAACCTAAAAACTCGCCTACTGCCGATTGCATCAAATTTAGGCTACCCATGTTGTCACACAGTAAACGTTGCTCAATCGCTTCTTGATACTTGCCTGCCAGTACCCAACCAATACGTAACCGTGAATCGAGCGTTTTTGATAGCGAGCTGCAGTAGATAACACGATCTTGCTGATCTAAGCTTTTCAGCGTAGACGGTTGCTGCTGATAGGCCAAGCCACCGAATACGTCGTCTTCAATAATAGGGATGTTCTTTGTCACACTTAAAAATTGACGGCGTGCGACATCAGGCATGACATAGCCTGTTGGGTTGTTATAGGAAGGGTTAATTACAATGGCTTTGATTGGCCAGTTATTGATTGCGTGCTCTGTAGCGGCAAGATCAATCCCTGTTGTCGGGTTTGCTGGTACTTCAATCGCTTTCAGTTTTAACGATTCGATGATCAGCAAAGTGCCAAAATAACAAGGTGAGTCAACGAGCACCACGTCACCTGGCTGAGTTATCGCTTGTAAACTTAAGCTGATTGCCTGCTGCGCCCCATGAGTAATTAGAATTTTATTCGGCGTAGTAAAAATCCCAAGATCTTGATTAATATGAACCAATTGCTTAATGAGCGTTTCGTTTCCTGGCGGAATTTGGTAATGGCTGGGAATATGGGTTTGATAACGGCTATGGCGACCTATTTCTGCATATAAAGAACGAATTGCGGGGAAATCCGTATTAGGGTGCGCGGATCCTGCATGGACTAAATCAGGGCTAAGTGGCTGACTAAGAATAACTTTACTCAAGCCAATGAGATCAACTTCAGAGGGGGGAAGTTGAGGCTCTTTTGGTGATGCATTGAGTTTGCTAACCCGAAACCCAGATCGTGAATGGGGCGTAATATCGCCTGCCGCTTCTAACTGTTCGTAGCCACGGATGATCGTATTTTTACTGACTTTAAGTTGTTGGCTTAGCGCGCGAATGGAGGGCAACTTTTCATCAGGTAAATAACACTGACTACTAATTTGCTCACGAATAAATTGAACAACGTGTTGGTATTTCTTACCTGTCATTATTTATACCTTCCCCAATAAGCACATCACTGTACCCTAAAAATAAGCCAGAACTGTCACTTTCATGATTTTCTGTACCTGCATAATCTATAGCAAATGGAATAAAAAAGGTAGGTCACATGAGATTGACACAAATCGCCCCATATCTATTTGTGGTGTTATGGAGTTCGGGGTTTATTGGCGCGCGCTTTGGCTTACCTTATGCGGAACCTGCGACTTTTTTGATGCTACGTATGATGGCCAATGTACTGGTGTTCGGTGTACTTGTAGTGGCGTTGAAAGCCCATTTACCAAAAGGGAAAATGCGTTGGCATTCGTTTGCTGTTGGTGTGTTGATCCATGGCTTTTATCTGGGGGGAACCTACAAGGCTATTTCGCTAGGTATGCCAGCAGGACTATGCGCACTGTTAGTGGGTATTCAGCCAATCTTAACGGCTGTCATTATGGTGGTCATGAGTAATGAAAAACTGCGATCTTCACAGTGGTTTGGATTAATGGTGGGGTTTGTTGGTATCAGTTTAGTATTGCAAGGCAATATGGAATGGCAGCAAGAAGGCGCTAAAGCAATGGCGTTTGGTTTTACCATGCTGGCTTTATTGGGGATCACGTTAGGGACCTTATATCAAAAACGTTTTTGTCAGGGTGTTGATTTAATTGGCGGGACTTTCTACCAATATATCGCGACAGGCTTGTTGCTGGCGGTGGTGGCAACATCCACGGAAACCATGGTGGTTGAGTGGAACTCGCAGTTTATTCTGACCTTGGTATGGCTGGTATTAGTGCTTTCGCTGGTGGCTATATTATTACTGCTCTACATGGTGAAACACGGCGAATCATCGAAAGTTGCCTCGGTATTTTATTTAGTGCCGCCAATGACAGCACTTCAAGCATGGTTAGCGTTTGGCGAACAGTTTGATGTGTTTGGTGCCGTCGGTTTTGCACTCGCCGCACTGGCGGTGTACTTGATGATAAGGCCAGCTAAAAAGCAGCCAATGATTATTGAACAGCGAGCGTAAAGCGTCCATTGATGATGTGATAGAGCGCTAGCGTGGTGGCAATTGCGCTTCGTAGATAAACAAAAAGCCGCTATTTGATAGCGGCTTTTTATCGTCATGGTGCTGAACTTACGAGAACGGGTACCAGAATAAGCTTTCAGATTGGTAGCGATTCATTAAGCCAATAGCCAATACAAGGGCAACTGTCGCTAATACTGCGTAGTCTCTCGTTTGCAACGGTTTTAGGCTATACCAAGAACGTTTGGTGTTGCGACCAAAACCACGTAGTGTCATGGCGTTAGCAATCACATCCGCGCGATCTAGGCTTGAAAATATCAATGGTCCTAAGATTTTAGCAACATTGCGAATACGCTTAAATACTGGTACGCCTTTAGATATATCCACACCACGGGCCTGCTGTGCATGCATGATATTAATGAAGTCTTTGGTCACTTCAGGTAAATAACGCAGGGTTAAGCTCACAGCATAAGCAATACGGTATGGTACGCCAAGTTTGTTCAGGCTTGCTGAAAATTCGGTCGGGTGCGTGGTGAAGACAAACACCAAGGCAATCGGGAACATGCTGAAATATTTCAGTGTTACTGTTGCTAAATAAAACAAGGTTTCTGCCGTAATACTGTAGCTGCCGGGTAGGGCGAGTAAAACAGTTTGAGTACCCATATATTCCATGCCTTGTTGCGGGGCAATCAGGAACATAAAGAGGGCGTTCATCATTAAAACGACAGTGGTGCCCACAAGTAAGGGTTTGTAAACCTGAAATGGAACACGAGACAGCTTTAATAGCCACAAACCTAAACCGATTAAGCCAAGGATGACGCGGATATCAAAAGTAATCAGCACCATGGTTACCCAGCCCATAAAGAGCAGGAACTTAGTAATACCGTTTAAGCTGTGCAGCATTGAACCCGTATTAACGTAGCTAATGCCAAATTTAATTTTATTGGTTTTCATTATTTTGTTTGCGCCTCGTGCTCGATAAAGCAACGAATGAAATCATCTAAACGGCTGATACCGAGTGCTTTGCCTAACGTGTATAAGCTCGTTACGTTAAGATTGGCTTGCTCAAGTAAAGCGGGTTGACTGAATATTTCGTTTACTGCTTGATCAGCAAGGCGCTTGCTATCTGCAATAACAATGGCGCGCTGGGTGTATTCCAGTACAAGGTGCATGTCGTGAGAGATGATCAAAATGGTGATACCCAGTTTTTCATTTAACTCACGGATGAAGGTCATCATCGCTGTATAGTGATGGTAATCCTGACCTGCTGTTGGTTCATCCAAAATTAATAGCTCTGGTTCAAGCACTAAAATTGTCGCAATCGTTACGCGTTTTTTCTGACCATAACTAAGCGCTTCAATCGGCCAGTGACGTAAACGGTACAAACCGCATAGTTTAAGCACATCGTGCACACGACGCTCTACTTCTACTTCAGCCATGCCGCGGTTGCGTAAACCTGATGCAATTTCATCAAAAATCATATGATGAGAAATCATATGATTCGGGTTTTGCAATACAATGCCAATTTTCTGAGCACGTTCAAAAATAGACAGGGTAGATAGGTCTTCACCGTTGAAAGACATAGAGCCAGAATCTGGTTCAAGTACGCCCATAATTAAACGTGTGATGGTAGATTTACCCGACCCGTTTTTACCTAGGATAGAAACAAATTCACCTTTATTTAAAGTAAAGCTTACATCTTCCAGTGTCTGACGCTCGCCATCATAGGAATAGCTAAGGTTTTCCACTTCTAGCAGAGGGGCTGTGGCTTCTGTCGCAACTGGTGCGGTTTGTTTTGCAAACCATTCGTTTACACGTGGGGCAAATTTATCAAGCATAAGAGTTGAGAAATAAGCGGGTTTATCCGCTTCTGTGATTTCACAACCTGCGGCTTTTAATGCTGAGATATAGAGAGGCTCACGGATACCGTGCTGTTGTAACAGCGGACTGGCAATCAGTGCGTCAGGTGTCATGTCAGCGACGATTTCACCACGGTTCATCAGAATAATACGATCAACATGACGGTGAAGAACGTCTTCCAAGCGGTGCTCGATGATAACGACTGTTTTACCTGTATCACGGTGTAGCTGATCAATAATCTCAATGGCTTGCTTACCCGTTTGAGGGTCAAGGCTAGCTAGTGGTTCATCGAATAGTAGAATATCGACATCATCAACCATTACGCCTGCAAGCGATACTCGCTGTTTTTGGCCGCCACTTAAGTCGAATGGTGACAGTTCCAGCATGGTATCGAGATCAAGCATCTTAGCCGTGTTCTCAACAATGCGGTGCATCTCTGCTTGTTCAACCATTTGGTTTTCGAGAGCGAACGCAATATCTTCACCAATACTTAAACCAACAAATTGACCATCGGTGTCTTGCAATACAGTACCGACCATATTGGTGCAATGGTGCAAATCTAGTTTGGCGATGTCTTGTTCATTTAGCGTAAGATTACCCGTCGTTTCCCCTTTAATAGAGTGGGGGATTAAACCATTCAGGCAATGACCTAATGTTGATTTGCCGCTTCCGCTTGGGCCAATGATGACAACCTTTTCACCTTTCTTAATAGTCAGGTTAATATTTTTTAAGGTCGGCTGTTCTAACGCCCAGTACTTGAACGAGAAATCAGAAAACTGGATGGTCATGCTTAATCAGCCTCTTTAAGGTTGTAGCTTTGCTGCTTACGTTTAGCGACAGCAGTAAGAATAAAGTGGCCAACAATGGCAATCAGTAAAGTGTTACCTGCGGCAATAATAGAAAGCTGTGCCATTACCTTAACGAAAGGTTCAGCATAGAGAACAGAATCGAGATAAGCCGAGCAGCCATAACCAACGACGTTACCTAAGAATGCGAGGAAGACAAAAAGGGTAAAATCCAGTTTATTGAATTTACCTTTATCTAAACGGTCTTTGGTGATTTTTGGATATAGGCCGATAAGTAAGCCAACAATACCTGAACCCAAAACCCAAGTTAGCCATACACCCCAACCCGCAAATAGGTCGGTTACCCAGTGACCGATGAATCCAACAAGAAAACCTACTAGCGGACCAAAAAGAACCCCGAATAAAGCAAGCACAGCCATAGCTGGTTTCAACGTGGTGTTGGCAAAAACTGGGATACCAAACATAGGGAGTCCGCCAATGCCATAAAGGGCAGCACCAATGGCGATAAGCACCACTGTCTTAGCAGAAAGCGTCATGATAGAACCTTTATTTATCTTTATTTTTTCTATCCGCTGTCATGGTTGCTAAAACAAGCAGCGTTCTGCTGTTTTATCTCAAGCATTCACTCAAGTAATCAAGAAAGATTACTTAGTATTCAATTATCCGTAATTAACCAAGAGCGGTAATAAAATCAATGCACCAAAGGCATTAAGGGCGGCAATCATACAGCAAGAAAAGCATGAAAGGAACGCTCTACTTCTAGACGTCTAGATATTAGACAGGAGAAGTAATTTCTGAGCGTATATTTGAAATGTTAATATGCTTTTTTATATGTGTGTTGATGCGCTATTGCTCACTGTTATAAAGATGAAAAGTAGGCAAGATACGCTATGCTTGTAAAGCAAGTTAGGCATTGAAATGAAAGATATTGGATATTTATTACCAATAAGTCTATCACTCTGAAAGTAAAGAACTTATTTACAAGGTTTCAATCTTAGTGGCAAAGCGCAATATAGCTCGTTAGATCGCTAAAAGTACTAACACTTATTGCCACTTTGGGGTATTAACAAAGTTCGCAACTAAAGATAAAATAGAGTGTATATTTTGTAACCATCTAAATTTGCTCTCTTTTCTACTTTATTTTTTGGAAGAGTTAGTAAATACTGCTGTTTACAGATATTTAATTTGAAGCCTGTAATAAATGCCCTTCTGGTAAGACTTGTCAAGCCTGAACTTGATTCGAATTTTTGCGCTAAGGCACAGAATGCGAATGTGTTCGGATGTCAAGTTGGGGTAAAATTAGGTATTATTAAGCAATCCCGTCAATTCTGACTGGGTGCAGAGCCAAATCATTGGAGATACAGCTTGATTAATGTATTCCTTGTAGATGATCACGAACTGGTTCGCACAGGGATCCGACGTCTTCTTGAAGATGTCCGTGGTATTAAAGTGGTAGGGGAAGCCGACAGTGGTGAGGATGCCGTAAAATGGTGCCGTAGTGAACATGCGGATATCATTCTTATGGATATGAATATGCCAGGTATCGGTGGTCTTGAAGCTACCCGTAAGATTCTTCGCTTCAACCCTGATGTAAAGATTATCGTATTAACTATTCATACGGAAAACCCATTTCCGACTAAGGTTATGCAAGCTGGTGGGTCAGGTTACCTGACTAAAGGCGCAGGCCCTGACGAAATGATCAATGCTATCCGTATGGTGCATAGTGGACAGCGCTATATTTCACCTGAAATTGCGCAGCAAATGGCACTTAGCCAATTTGCTTCAGATGCTGAAAACCCGTTTAAAGATCTTTCTGAGCGTGAGTTACAGATCATGATGATGATCACTAAAGGCCAGAAAGTTACCGACATTTCAGAGCAACTGAGCCTAAGTCCTAAAACGGTTAATAGCTACCGCTACCGTTTGTTCAACAAGCTTGATATAAGTGGTGATGTGGAGTTAACCCACCTTGCAATTCGCCACGGGATGCTAGACACAGAGACTTTGTAGTGTCAGAACATCACGAAGAAATAGCTTTTGATTCAAAAAGCTTTTTGATGACAGTCACTCACCAGCCTGGCGTGTACCGGATGTACGATGCCACTGGTGAGGTGATCTATGTCGGTAAAGCTAAAGACCTCAAAAAACGCCTTTCGAGTTATTTTCGCGCTAATGTTGCAGGCGAAAAAACGCGGGCGCTTGTCAAAAACATCAATAAAGTTGATGTCACTGTTACGCATACAGAAACTGAAGCTCTGATCCTCGAACACAACTACATTAAATTGTATTTACCTAAATACAACGTATTGCTGCGCGATGATAAATCCTATCCTTATATCTTTTTAAGCCACCATAAGCACCCTCGCTTAAGTATTCATCGTGGTACAAAAAAGCGTAAAGGGGAGTATTTTGGGCCATATCCGAACCCAGGTGCTGTGCGAGAAAGCCTGCATTTGATGCAAAAGCTATTTCCTGTGCGCCAATGTGAAGATTCAGTTTATGCGAATCGTAGCCGTCCTTGCTTGATGTATCAGATTGGTCGTTGTTTAGGTCCTTGTGTTAAAGGCCTAGTTAGCAACGAAGAATATAACGATCAACTAGGCTATGTGCGTTTATTTTTGCAAGGCAAAGATCGCCAAGTCATTAGTTCGCTAGTCGATAAAATGGAACAAGCGAGCGTAGCGCTGGAGTTTGAAAAGGCCGCAACCTATCGCGATCAAATTCAAGCATTGCGTCGTGTGCAAGAGCAGCAATTTGTCAGCCATGACAACGAAGATGACATTGACGTTATTGGTATTGCACATGAACGCGGCATGGCATGTATTCATGCACTGTATATTCGCCAAGGCAAAATCCTTGGTAGCCGCAGCTATTTCCCTAAAGTGCCATCTGACGCGGATTTACCTGAAGTCTTATCCAGCTTCTTGACTCAGTTTTATCTTAATCAAGCGGAAGGTCGAGTGATCCCAACTGTGATTGTGTTAGGGGAGTCGCTAGGGGACGAGCAAACCGTTATTTCAGATGCGTTAAGCCAAGTCGCTGGGCGGAAAATCACCCTGAAAACCAACCCGCGTGGTAGTCGTGGTCAGTATCTAAAATTAGCGCAAACGAATGCCAATACAGCATTAATTAGTAAGTTGAATCATAAAATGACGATTCAACAGCGTTTTTCTGCCCTGTCAGAAGCCCTCAAATTAGACGTAATCAATCGAATGGAATGTTTTGATATCAGCCATACTATGGGTGAAAAAACCGTTGCCTCGTGCGTTGTGTTTAATAAAGATGGTCCGTTAAAGCCTGAGTATCGCCGTTTTAACATTACAGGCATTACCGGTGGGGATGATTACGCAGCCATGGCACAAGCGTTAGAGCGCCGTTATGGTAAACAAATGGATCCTGATAAGATCCCAGATATTATTTTTATTGATGGGGGTAGAGGTCAGCTTTCAAGAGCGTATGATGTAGTGAGTACATATATGCAAGATTGGCCAAAGCGTTCATTACTTGTTGGTGTGGCGAAAGGCACAACACGTAAACCCGGGCTGGAAACCCTACTTTTAGTAACGGGTGAAGAATTTTCAATGCCAAGTGATTCACCAGCATTGCATCTTATTCAGCACATACGTGATGAAAGCCATAATCACGCTATTAGTGGGCACCGCGCACAACGTGCCAAGGTACGTAACCGCAGTGCATTAGAAGATGTTGAAGGGATTGGCCCTAAACGTCGACAAGCATTACTTAAATACATGGGTGGACTTCAAGAACTAAAACGAGCCAGTAAAGAAGACATCGCCAAGGTTCCAGGGATCAGTAACTCTTTGGCAGAAAAGATATTTGACGCATTGCAACATAGCTAGCTTTGCGGCACTCTATTAAAATCACTTATAAGAATAATCGTTATGCGTTTAACAATTCCGAATATTTTGAGCTTCATCCGCTTGTTTCTTATCCCCGTCTTCGTTATTACATTCTATCTGCCTTATGAATGGTCGCCTTTTGCGACGGCATTTGTGTTCTGGATAGCGGGTGTGACTGATTGGTTTGATGGTTATCTAGCTCGTAAACTCAATCAAACAACACGTTTTGGTGCCTTTATTGATCCTGTTGCCGATAAGTTGATGGTAGCGACAGCGTTAGTACTGGTTGTTGAAGACTATCATAGCCTATGGATCACCATTCCAGCGGTAACAATGATTGGGCGTGAAATTATAATTTCCGCCTTACGTGAATGGATGGCAGAACTCGGTAAACGTTCTAACGTTGCCGTGTCTTGGGTTGGTAAAGTGAAGACAGCAACGCAAATGTTTGCACTCTTCATATTGCTTTGGCATCCGACTGAGTGGGCGGTGTGGATTGGTTATGTATCACTCTATATTGCGTTGGTTTTAACCTACTGGTCGATGTACCTGTACTTAAAAGCAGCAAAAGATGATTTACTTCATGCCGACAATATGTAAATAAACATATCAAAAAAAGGCGACTTAGGTCGCCTTTTTGCTATCTGGAATATGGATAGCTCCTATCTGCTTGGTTTTTAATCAATAAAAATATGTACAGTATTTTTAGATTATGTTCAAAATGAAATATACGGTGGAAACGCACTGTCGTCTGTGTTACTTTCCTGCCCAATCTCAGTAGACCATGTTTATTGAGGCACATGCGTTATGGCAGATCTTACTGATATTGCTATAGCGTGCCGTAGGTACTGATGCGAAGACTTCGCAGCAGTAGAAGGGCATTAATAGTGCAAGCCTGTACAAATAAATCAGGCGCATATTGAAGGAACCCAACAGTGCATATTGTATTTTTCAAAAACCAATCCAGCTTTGTCTTACCCAACTGCAGTATTATTACTGAGCCTTGAACATCCGATCTTAAAATTTATAGCCAGTCTCTGGCGCACTATGCATTTCATCAGCTTTTAGCTGCTGAATAGTGATGTGTTATCCGTAAAACTCCAAAGTGTCTATGGTTACCCTTGGTATGTTAACAATAGCTATGCAATTACGCATAACCTTGTTATCGAATACTAACAGCTATAGTTCCTACAATGCGTTTACGGATTAAACACAGCAAATTTTTTGATATGGAATAATCATGAATAACGTGTTTGATTTAGATAATCTTAAACATGCGTCTAATGTGCCTGTCGTGCACGATTTGTACGACTTGACCCCTGATGAATTACTACTGAGTCAGGAGCATTATGAATCGGAAGTTCGCTCATACCCTCGTCGCTTACCACTAGCAATAGCAAAAGCGGCAGGTGTACTGGTAGAAGATACACGTGGTCAACTGTTTGTTGATTGCCTTGCAGGGGCAGGTACGCTTGTCTTGGGTTATAACCACCCTGAAATTAACCAAGCCATTATCGATCAGCTGAATGCGGGTTTACCGTATCAAACGCTTGATATGACGACACCAGCAAAAGATAAATTCATCAGAGAAGTGATGGATTTCCTTCCAGAATCCTTTGCTGAAAATGCATGTATCCAATTCTGTGGTCCGTCTGGGGCAGATGCTGTTGAAGCGGCCATTAAGTTAGCGAAGCAAACGACAGGCCGAAATACGATGGCGGCATTCCATGGTGCTTACCATGGGATGACAAACGGTACGATGGCGATGATGGGTAACCTTGGCACGAAAGAACGTCGCCAAGGCTTGATGTCTGATGTGCACTTTTTACCATTTCCCTATACCTTACGTTGCCCATTTGGCTTACAAGGCGACGAAAGCGCAAAACAAAGTATCCGCTACATTGAACGCATGCTCAGCGACGATGAAAGTGGTGTTCAAAAACCAGCGGCAATTATTGTTGAACCCGTCCAAGGGGAAGGTGGGGTTATTCCTGCGCCTGCATTCTGGCTACGCGAATTACGCCGAATTACCCAAGAACAGGGTATTTTATTAATTTTCGATGAAATTCAGTGCGGTATTGGTAAAACAGGCCATAACTTTGCATTTGAAGAGGCGGGCATTAACCCTGATATTCTTTGTTTATCGAAAGCGGTTGGTGGCGGCTTGCCAATGTCGATTTTGATTTTCAATAAATCTATCGATACATGGCGCCCAGGTGAACACACGGGGACTTTCCGTGGTAATCAGCTAGCAATGGCCACGGGTGCAAAAGCACTGGAAATTATCCGTCGCGATAACTTAGTCGAACATGCCCAAACTGCAGGCCAGTATTTCCGTGAAGGACTAGAGCGCATCGCTCAGTACACGAACTGTATTGCCGAAGTGCGTGGTAAAGGTTTAATGCTGGGTGCTGAAATCGTAAAAACCGATGGTAGCAAAAACAAATTTGGTGAACCAGAAGCCGATCCAGAACTTGCTTCGCAAATTCAGCGTGCTGCGCTAGAGCGCGGTTTGATCATTGAAAAAGGTGGTCGTCAAGGTTCTGTTTTACGTTTCCTTCCGCCTTTAATCATCACTCTTGAACAAATTGATTTTGCACTTGATGCACTAAGCAAGGCCATTATTGCAACAGCAGGCCCTGCTAAGGTGGTTGAGTCGCTTGCGGTTAGCGAGCAGAGCCATTGGCGCGATCACTTTATTCATACTGGAAAATCTGGTGCAGATTTGTTTGAAGCTGCACTGAATCAAACCACTCAAGTACTGAAAAAAGTATTTGAAGAGTGTGATGCGCCGTATTCAGGCCTAGAACCTCAAGCCCTCAAGTCGATGATTAATAATATCGACTTGGATAATCAGCAGTTGCCGCTTGATCTTGTAATAGAGCAAACGGGCGAGCTGATTGCCAAAAACTCGATCATTGTTCAGCATCCTCACTGTATCGCACACTTGCATACCCCACCATTATTACCCGCTGTTGCGGCTGAAGCGTTTATTGCTGCCTTGAACCAATCAATGGATTCATGGGATCAAGCAAGTTCAGCCACTTTTGTAGAACAAAAAGTGGTTGATTGGTTGTGTGGTGTTTACAAATTGGGTGAACAAGCTGACGGTATTTTCACCTCTGGCGGTACGCAAAGTAACTTGATGGGCTTGCTACTGGCTCGTGACTGGGCGGCTGATACCATTTCTGGTCACAATATCCAGAAGCAAGGCTTGCCTGAGTATGCGAGTAAGTTGCGCATTCTGTGCTCGAAGAAATCGCATTTTACGGTACAAAAATCAGCATCACTGATGGGGCTGGGTGAACATGCTGTTGAGTGTGTTGATACCAACCCAGATGGCACTATTAAGATTGCATCGCTGGTAAAAACCGTTGAAGCATTACGTAATGATGGCTTGCTGCCATTTGCGTTAGTCGGTACAGCTGGTACAACCGATCATGGCGCAATTGATGATTTAGCGGGCATGGCTGATATTGCTCAACAACATAACCTTTGGTTCCATGTTGATGGTGCTTACGGTGGGGCACTGATTCTCAGCCGTCACAAATCACGTTTGCACGGCATAGAAAAAGCGGACTCGGTGAGTGTCGATTTCCATAAGCTTTTCTATCAACCAATCAGTTGTGGTGCAGTATTACTTAAAGATAAAGAGAACTTTAAGTACTTACTTCACCATGCAGATTACTTGAACCGTGAAGATGATTTACTGCCAAATCTGGTAGATAAATCTATTGCGACAACCAAGCGTTTTGATGCGCTAAAAGTCTTAATGACCATGCAGTGTGTGGGTACGCAAGCGCTGGGCGCAATGTACGATCATTTGCTAGGTCAAACTCAACAAGTCGCAGACATGATCAATCAATCTGCAGACTTTGAACTATTTGCAGATCCTGCACTTTCAACTGTGTTATTCCGCTACGTTGGGCAAGATATTGTCGATCTCGACCAGCTGAATAAACAGCTACGCATTGATGCGTTAGTGCAAGGAAAAGCGGTATTAGGGGAAACCATCGTCGATGGCAAGGTGTCACTGAAATTGACGATTTTGAACCCATGTCTGACCTTGTCAGATTTTGAATCATTACTTAACGAAATACGCCAAGTCGCAGCTCAACTTGAGTTAGTGACAGGCTAATACACGACTTAACCGTAGTCAGTGTGTTCGCTGACTACGATTTTTACTGATTTAATAAACGGAAAAATTATGGCTATTTTACAAATTGGTGCAGGCGGCGTTGGCTGGGTTGTTGCACATAAAGCAGCACAAAACAACGAAGTGCTAGGCGATATCACTATCGCATCACGTACAGTATCTAAGTGTGAAAAAATCATTGAGTCAATCAAGGGTCGTAACAACCTGAAAGACACAACGAAAAAACTAGAAGCACGCGCAGTAGATGCTGATGACGTTGAAGCGCTGGTTGCACTGATCAACGAAGTGAAGCCTGATCTTGTGATCAATGCAGGTCCTCCATGGGTCAATATGACTATCATGGAAGCATGTTACCAAGCGAAAGTATCTTACCTAGATACATCAGTAGCGGTAGATTTATGCTCAGAAGGCCAGCAAGTACCACAAGCGTACGATTGGCAGTGGGGCTATCGTGAGAAATTCGCAGAAGCAGGTATCACAGGTATCCTAGGTGCAGGTTTTGATCCAGGCGTAGTGTCTGTATTTGCAGCATACGCAGTTAAGCACCTGTTCGATGAAATCGACACCATCGATGTTATGGATGTGAATGCAGGTGACCACGGTAAGAAGTTCGCGACTAACTTTGATCCAGAAACCAATATGCTAGAAATCCAAGGTGATTCGTTCTACTGGGAAAACGAAGAGTGGAAACAAGTACCTTGTCACACACGTATGCTAGAGTTTGATTTCCCTAACTGTGGTACGCAAAAAGTCTACTCAATGGCACACGATGAAGTGCGCTCAATGAAGGAATTCATCCCAGCAAAACGTATCGAATTCTGGATGGGCTTTGGCGATGCTTACCTAAACTACTTCAACTGCATGCGTGATATTGGCTTACTAAGCCCAGACCCACTAACACTGCATGATGGTACCGTTGTTCAGCCTTTACACGTATTAAAAGCATTACTACCAGACCCAACATCACTAGCGCCAGGTTACACAGGTTTAACCTGTATCGGTACTTGGGTACAAGGCAAAAAAGACGGCAAAGAACGCAGCGTATTCATCTACAACAATGCCGACCATGAAGTAGCGTATAAAGATGTAGAGCACCAAGCGATCTCTTACACCACAGGTGTGCCAGCGATTACTGCAGCACTTCAGTTCTTCCGTGGCGAATGGGCAGATAAAGGCGTATTCAACATGGAACAGCTAAACCCAGATCCGTTCCTAGAGACTATGCCTGAAATCGGTCTAGATTGGCACGTTCAAGAGCTACCAGTGGGTCAGCCAGACATCAAAATCTTGAAATAAGGTTTTAAACTGGTTATTTCTCTTCATTGCGTCGTTGGAAGTGCTCATTTATGCCTATAAACTCCGCGCTTCCGCCTAGCACTGAAGAGAAATGCCTGCGCTTAAAAGCCTTATTTGGTTTGGCTAAGTCGTAGAATTTGCTGATTATTGGCTAAATTAACAGGAAAGTAAGCTGGTTATCTCTTTTCATTGCGTCGTTGGAAGTGCTCATTTATGCCTATAAACTCTGCGCTTCCGCCTAGCACTGAAGAGAAATGCCTGCGCTTAAAAGCCTTATAGGTTATTAGCGTCGAAAGTTTAAACGTTGTGAATATAAAGAAGAGGGCAGAGGCTCTCTTCTATTTTATGTGTTGTTGCTAAATGCCTATTTTTCATTGGCTGTAGACAAAAAGTATCTCCCCTCGTTAGAGGGGAAACTAAGACTGAACTCGAAGAGTTGTTGGAATGAACAATGACAGTAAACAATAAAGAACAACTAAAAACCCCATACTTCATGATCAACGAAGACAAGTTGATCCAAAACCTAGAGAAAGCAAAGCAGCTAAAAGAACTATCAGGCGTAAAGCTGGTACTGGCGCTGAAATGCTTCTCGACATGGGGTGTATTCGACATCATCAAACCTTACTTAGATGGCACGACAAGCAGTGGTCCATTTGAAGTAAAGCTAGGCTACGAAACCTTTGGTGGTGAAACGCATGCTTACAGCGTGGGTTACAGCGAAGACGATGTAAAAGAAGTAGCGAATATTTGTGACAAGTTGATTTTTAACTCACAAACACAGCTAGCGGCGCACCGCCATCTTGTTGAAGGCAAAGCGTCAATGGGCTTACGCCTTAACCCAGGTGTGAGCTATGCAGGGCAAGATTTGGCGAACCCCGCGCGTCAGTTTTCTCGTCTTGGTGTTCAATCCGATCACATTGACCCGATTGTCTTTGACACGATTGATGGTGTGATGTTCCACATGAACTGTGAGAACAAAGATGCTGATGCTTTCATTGGGTTACTTGATGCTATTTCTGAACAGTTTGGTGAACACCTAAACAAACTTGATTGGGTGAGCTTAGGCGGCGGCGTGTTCTTCACATGGCCGGGCTATGCGATTGAAAAACTGGCAGCGGCACTAAAAGCCTTCTCAGAAAAACACGGTGTACAGCTATACCTTGAGCCTGGTGAAGCGATTATTACTAAAACGGCAGATCTTGTTGTGACTGTGGTTGATGTGGTTGAAAACGGCATGAAAACTGCGATTGTGGATTCAGCTACAGAAGCACATCGCTTAGATACGCTTATTTATGATGAGCCAGCTACGATTGCTGAAGCATCAGATGATGGTAAGCATGAATATGTTATCGGATCATGTTCATGCCTTGCTGGTGATCAGTTTTGTGTCACTCAGTTTGATGAACCATTAAAGATCGGCCAGCGCCTTCATATTGTCGATAGTGCAGGTTATACCATGGTGAAGCTGAATTGGTTTAATGGCCTGAAAATGCCATCCATTTATTGTGAGCGCTCAACGGGTGAAATCCAAAAGCTGAATGAATTTGGCTATGAAGACTTTAAGCGATCATTGTCACAATGGACTGTTAAATAGTACTTAACTTGAAGAAAAGTCAGCTTTTGCTGACTTTTTTGATATAGTGAATTACCCAATAAAACATCGTTGTTAATAATATGGATAATAGGAAAAAGCTTCTTGCCATAATGGCTCTCTCATCTGTTATAGGTTTAGCTGGATGTGATAGTGGTGAGGATGTGGTGGAATCAGACTCTTTATATGTTAAGTCCGATCAATATAAATCAGAGTCATTCACCATCAATACTGCTCAACAAGTGAAGCTAAAAGCGACGTTACTGGGTGGTAATGCAATCGAGGCGTATGTTGTGGATGAAAGTGGCTATCTGCTTTGGGTTGCAACCACACAAAATAACGCTTTTTCCAATGCAACGTTGAGTTACATTAAAAGCATTACTCCGTTAGAAAGTAGCCATGAAACTGGCTGGTTTAACTTAACTGCGGGTAATTATTATATCCTGTTTGAAAACACCGTGTTTGGAACCGTGAAACCAGGATTGGCTGGTGGTTCTAGCAGTGTATCTTATTCTGTACTAACTAAATCGACGAAGAAGAGCTAAATACTCGGGTTGGTTGATTTCTAGTAATGTTGAATAAAATGTCATAGCTTTGTTGGCTGAGTGCGCAATTGATTCTTAATTGATAGATTTATTATTGACTCTATCTCTGAGCAGGGTACAGTACGCCTCGTTCTCACGGAGAAACTTATATACAGATGACTAGTCATCTGTAGTCGTGAGGCAAAAATGGCGCGTTGGCAGAGTGGCTATGCAGCGGATTGCAAATCCGTGGACCTCGGTTCGACTCCGGGACGCGCCTCCAAATTTATGCCGGATCTCACTATGAGGTTTGACGGTTAAAGTCCGAAAAGCCAGCTTAATTGCTGGCTTTGTTGTATCTAATATTCCTCTTATCTCACCTTAATCAAAGATAAATTTATTAGATTATGTCGCGCTTGCCTTCTGCTACTGTGGTCATTTTGCTATAGCAACTTTGTAGGCTTTGCTTAGGCTCAAACCACGATAGTTTGTGCGCAAGCTGCGTAACGCTGCCGATAATGATGAGTGCTGGGCTTTCGGCGTGCGCCGCAATAATCTCTAATGTTTCTAATGAGCAAGGCAATACACGTTGATTGTTGCTTGTACCGCGCTCAACAATCGCTGCTGGTGTCAGTGGCGACATACCGTTTGCTTCTAATCGACGACGAATTTCCCCACTTTGGCTAAGACCCATATAGAACACTAATGTGTTATTGGATCTTGCCAAGGATGACCAATCGATTTGCTCTCTTTCTGATTTGAGGTGACCTGTCACAAATTGAACGCTTTGTGCGTGATCGCGGTGGGTGAGGGGGATCCCAGCATAAGCCGCGCAACCTGCAGCAGCAGTAATACCCGGTACAACCTCAAAAGGAATATCATAAGGAAGCAAAGCTTCAAGTTCTTCACCACCTCGACCAAAAATGAAAGGATCACCGCCTTTTAATCGAACAACGACTTGGCCTTTTAGCGCCTGTTCAACCAAAATTTGGTTAATACCATCTTGAGGTACACAGTGATTACCAGCTTGTTTCCCAACGAAAATTAGATTCGTTTTTTCGGGAATTAATCGGAGGATTTCATTTGAAACCAGTCGGTCATAAACAACGACATCAGCTTGCTGGAGCATGCGTAGTGCTTTTACTGTCAATAGGTCAGGATCACCTGGTCCAGCGCCAACCAATATTACTTTACCTATCGTTGATTGAAGATTCAGGTGGCAGACTTTATTGTCGGTTGTCATTAGGCTTACTCCACTCGGCAATTTGAAACAAAATCGATATTTAGCTAAGGCAATCAGTGGTGCAGTATTCGCTACTGCACCGTGACGTTTAATTACGCTGTTTGTGGTGCTCTTGATGCATTCGCTTTTTCAGAATTCATCACTGGGCGCTGTGCTTTAGGTGTTGTAAACCAATAGCCTAGACCCATAAATACCACGCCTGAAATTGTATTGCCGATGGTTACCCATAATAGGTTGTGACCAATCCCAGCTAATGTAAATGCCTCTTTGTGTTCGCCGAACCAAGATAATGCAAATATAGTCATATTGGCAATAGAGTGCTCATAGCCAGAGGCAATAAAAGCTAATAAACACCACCAAATGGCGATAAATTTGGCAGATCCTTCAACACGCTGGCACATCCAGATAGCTAAGCAGACAAGCCAGTTACACAAAATGCCTTTGAACAAGAGAGCAGTGGCTGAACCTGATGTTTTAGCCATAGCCACATTGTTAAGTAGGCTATTGGTATCAGGTAGTAGCTTTCCACCGCCAGCATAAAAGAACAGCAGCGCAACACCCACAGAGCCGATTAGGTTGCCAGCCCATGTTTGTGGTAACACGCGTAAGGTATCAGCAATGGTTATTTGGCCTGTTTTTACACCAAAGGTGAGGAACATAGTGTGTCCGGTGTAAAGTTCTGAGCCTGCGATGATCACTAATGTTAAGGCAATACCAAAGGTACCACCCATGACTAATGGGCGAATCGAAGGGTCGACAAGATTACCCAAAGTGAAAATAAGGATAATTCCTAGACCAACATAAGCGCCTGCCATGGCAGAACTTAGCCAGAATCCAAACTTTTCCTTATCTGCAAAATCAACGATACGTGCAGCATTGGCTGAACATTTCTTAATCGTGTCTGCGTACATGCGTGTTTTCCTTTCTTAAATTTAAATCGAAATCTTTTGGGGATAGATAATGGCTTCTATACCTATTCCAAAAAGCAGGGAATTTTGACAACTGGTAAGCAAAATTCCCTGAAACTTAGCGTGAAGCTAAGGACTTATAGGTTTAAGCTGCGATTTGAACTTCGCTGTTAACTACTTGTACTTGGTAGCTTTTGACTGATGCTTCTACATTTTCAAGACAGCGACCATCTTTTAATGCGAAGCGTTGTTTCTTGAGAGGACTTGCCACCCAAAGCTCACCGTCATGCTCACAAATGAGGCCACGAGATAGCACGTTAGATTGTGCAAATGGGTCCATGTTGCTGATGGCATAGAATGTGTCTGATGTATCTGGTCGGAACAACGCAACTTGCTCGCCATTAACTAACGCACAAACACCAGTGCCTGGAATGACATCATCTAGGTTGCAGACTGTGATCCACTGACTCATGCGTGTTCCTCCACTGAAATGTTATAAACAGGCGACTTTTCTTCTGTTGTAGCAGGGCGGTGTTGTTCACGTTCAGAGACAAAGACAACATTGCTATCGCGTTCATCTGAGTTGATGAAGTGGCTAAAGCGTTTTAGTTGGTCATCGTTATCGAGCGTGGTTGTCCACTCACACTGGTAGCTTGCAATGAGCTTCTCTGCATCCGCTTCAAGTTGTGCATTAATGCCAAGCTTGTCGTTGATGATCACATCGCGTAGGTACTCAATTCCGCCTTCAAGGTTTCCTAGCCAAACAGAAGTACGCTGTAGTTTGTCAGCGGTACGTACGTAGAACATGAGGTAACGGTCGATGTATTGAAGCAGTGTTTCTTTGTCTAAGTCGGCAGCGAGTAAGTCAGCATGACGTGGTTTCATACCGCCATTGCCGCCTACATACATGTTCCAGCCTGCATCTGTTGCAATAATGCCTAAGTCTTTGCCTTGCGCCTCGGCACATTCACGGGTACAGCCAGACACACCGAACTTCATTTTGTGCGGAGTACGAATACCTTTGTAGCGGTTTTCAAGCACGACACCTAAGCCAACGCTGTCTTGCACGCCGAAACGACACCAAGTGCTACCCACACAGGTTTTCGCCATACGTAGGGCTTTTGCATAGGCTTGGCCTGTTTCAAAACCTGCAGCTATCAGCTTTTCCCAAATAACAGGTAAGTCGTCTTTTTGTGCGCCAAATAAACCAATGCGCTGTGCACCTGTAATTTTGGTGTATAGGTTGAACTCGCTGGCGACTTCAGCGACCGCCATTAAGCCTGCAGGCGTCACTTCACCACCTGACATACGAGGGATAACAGAATAGGTGCCATCTTTTTGCATATTGCCTAAGAAGATGTCATTGGTATCTTGCAGTTGAGTATTTTCTTGCGTGAGAACGTAGTCATTCCAGCTTGATGCCAGAATTGAGCCTACGGTTGGCTTACATACTTCACAGCCATAGCCTTTGCCGTATTTTTTCAGTAGCTCATCAAAGGTTTTGATTTGCTCTACACGGATAAGGTGAAAAAGTTCTTGGCGAGAATATTCAAAGTGTTCACATAAGTGGTTTTTCACTTCGATACCTGATTTAGCCAGCTCTGCATTCAGTACTTGGGTAATAAGAGGTAAACAACCACCACAACCTGTACCTGCACCCGTCACCGCTTTGATCTCGCCAAGGGTAGTATGGCCATCAGCAACGGCTGTTGCGATTTTGGCTTTAGTCACATCAAAACATGAACAAATAACCGCGGAATCGGGTAGGGAGTCTGCCCCCATTGCTGGTTTTTCAGCACCTGCATGTGCAGGTAGAATTAATGTATCCGGGTGTTTGGGTAATTCGATGTCATTCAGTTTTAACTGCAGTAAGTTACCGTAGTCAGAGGTATCGCCAACGAGCACAGCACCAAGCAACTTCTTACCGTCTTCAGAAACGATAATGCGTTTGTACACTTCTTCGCTTTCATCAAGGTATACGTAGCTCTTGCAGTTTGGTGTACGGCCATTGGCATCGCCGATACTGCCTACTTTCACGCCAAGCAGTTTCAGCTTGGCACTCATGTCTGCGCCTTCAAAAGTATTGTCGCCGCCAATTAAACTGCTAACGGCAACTTGCGCCATTTTATAACCAGGCGCGACAAGGCCGTAGAACATCTCGTTCCAAGATGCACATTCACCAATGGCATAAACATCTTGATCGGATGTGAGACAGTGATCGTCAATAGCAATACCGCCGCGACGGCCAGTGGCTAAACCACACTGCATAGCAAGCTTGTCTTGTGGGCGAATACCGGTCGAGAACACAATGAAGTCAACCTCAAGCGATGTTCCATCAGCAAAGCGCATGGTATTTCGAGCTTCTGTACCTTCGGCAACGATCTCTTGCGTATTTTTACCGGTATGAACTTTTACGCCCAGTTTTTCAATTTTGTTACGTAGCTGTTCGCCACCTTGTGGATCTAACTGTTCGGCCATCAACACAGGAGCAAATTCAATCACATGCGTTTCGACACCCAGTGCTTTTAGTGCGCCAGCTGCTTCCAAACCAAGTAAACCACCACCTACGACAACACCACTTTTGCTGCGTTTAGCTGTTGCTTCAATGGTTTTTAAATCTTCGATGGTACGGTAAACAAAACAGTCTTTACCTTCATTACCTTTAATCGGTGGAACCCAAGGGTAAGAACCCGTCGCCATAATTAGCTTGTCGTACTGAATTTCACGGCCGGTATTAGAGTGGATAATTTTCTGAGCGCGGTTGATGGTGATTGCACGTTCACCAATAAGAACATTGATGCCGTGTTTTTCGTAGAAGCCTTCTTTAACCAGTGAAAGCTCATCAGCGGTATGGTGTGAGAAGTAAGATGACAGGTGGACCCTGTCGTATGCTATGCGTGGTTCTTCACAGAAAACAGTGACTTCGTAGTTTTCCATGTCTGCTTTATCGACTAATTCTTCGATATAGCGATGGCCTACCATACCGTTACCGATAATCGCCAATCTGACTTTGCTCATAATATCCTCTTAACAAAGGCGTTAAATCTGAGCCGATAGTAATAAGACAGGTTGTGAATAAATATGATGTAAATCAACTACAATTTTAAATAACCCCAAAGGGGTAGCGGTTAGTTAATCAATGATTTGATCATTATTTGATGTTGTATGATCGGTATTTACGCTGTATTACGTTGTTTTATTACTAGATGTGAATAAAAAATGAATGCTGTCGGAGTTGACTCTGTATGCGTTACTTTACTAATACGCGCGCTTCAGCCTGATTGGTGATGATACATGGTGTGCCGATTTGTGAAATGAGAGGGGGAGGCGGTTTAGGTATTATAATTTTTTAACGGTTATAGCAAATGCGATAACTAGCCTTAACTCTAGAGTCATCCGATTACAGTAGGTAAAGAGGTTGATGAGTTAAGTAACCCCTACAAACGAATCTGTACCAGCTAGATAGTGTGATATTTCAATAATTCTCGGAAATGTGATGTATTTGCCTTGTCGTTCGTACAACGGGAGGGGCTTATTATTTAAAGGATATTCCGCGAAATTGCTTATCTGCTTGTTTTTTAGCAAGTTACTTGGAGTATCATCGATCAATCTGAATATATATCATTCACTGCGGGCTGCTTTTTAACCGATTGAATAAATTGTTTATTTTTTTAATTGACTCATTTTTAGAATCTAGTAAAGTACGCCTCGTTCTCACGGCAAAGGTCGCTGAGAAATATTGATGCGACACTAGCTCAGTTGGTAGAGCGCAACCTTGCCAAGGTTGAGGTCATCGGTTCGAACCCGATGTGTCGCTCCAAATTAAAGTCTGATTGCTTATAGCAGTGAGGCAAAGATGGTGTTTAACTTTTCAGTTAGCGCATCGCAAAGAATTGCGTGCCCTGGTGGTGGAATTGGTAGACACAAGGGATTTAAAATCCCTCGACGTTCGCGTTGTGCCGGTTCAAGTCCGGCCCGGGGCACCATCTATTCCTTAGTATCGTTACCATAGACGGTATTGAGTAGAGCAACACAATATGGCGCGTTGGCAGAGTGGCTATGCAGCGGATTGCAAATCCGTGGACCTCGGTTCGACTCCGGGACGCGCCTCCATATTATGCGACACTAGCTCAGTTGGTAGAGCGCAACCTTGCCAAGGTTGAGGTCATCGGTTCGAACCCGATGTGTCGCTCCAAATTAAAGTCTGATTGCTTATAGCAGTAAGGCAAAGATGGTGTTTAACTTTTCAGTTAGCGCATCGCAAAGAATTGCGTGCCCTGGTGGTGGAATTGGTAGACACAAGGGATTTAAAATCCCTCGACGTTCGCGTTGTGCCGGTTCAAGTCCGGCCCGGGGCACCATCTATTCCTTAGTATCGTTACCATAGACGGTATTGAGTAGAGCAACACAATATGGCGCGTTGGCAGAGTGGCTATGCAGCGGATTGCAAATCCGTGGACCTCGGTTCGACTCCGGGACGCGCCTCCATATTATGCGACACTAGCTCAGTTGGTAGAGCGCAACCTTGCCAAGGTTGAGGTCATCGGTTCGAACCCGATGTGTCGCTCCAAATTAAAGTCTGATTGCTTATAGCAGTAAGGCAAAGATGGTGTTTAACTTTTCAGTTAGCGCATCGCAAAGAATTGCGTGCCCTGGTGGTGGAATTGGTAGACACAAGGGATTTAAAATCCCTCGACGTTCGCGTTGTGCCGGTTCAAGTCCGGCCCGGGGCACCATCTATTCCTTAGTATCGTTACCATAGACGGTATTGAGTAGAGCAACACAATATGGCGCGTTGGCAGAGTGGCTATGCAGCGGATTGCAAATCCGTGGACCTCGGTTCGACTCCGGGACGCGCCTCCATATTGAAGAAAGCCCTAGCAGAAATGCTGGGGCTTTTTTTCATTTTGGCTACCTAGTTATAAGATACTAACTTACGTGGTTAAAGTATTTGCCTAATAATGCGACCGATGTTTTGACAGTTTCTCGGTTGGCTGGACGGTAAGTCTCATTATCGTCACTATTATAAAACTCCCCAAAATTAATCATATCGGGTTCACATTTTGAACGTCCATTCTTACAGATATCTGATGCACTTTCGTTCATAGAGAGAATTGTTTGTACATAATATGGGATGTTGTCATTCCATCCGGTATATTTACCATCATGAGCGAAACCGACACCGTGCATCATCTCATGAGCAACTAGAGCCGCGTTTATGCCAGATTGTTCGAACTGGATAAAAAGACGATTAGTGCCCCATGCTCTTTGTGTATGAGAGTCTGACACATAAGCTGTCACATGATTTCCGTATCTTGCCGCTGTCTGATTGACGTAGCTTTTTAACTGATCATAGCTGCTGGGAATTAAGACATTCTCAGAACTTTGGGCTCTAACAGTAAAAATACTACGATTAAAGTCGCGGCGAAATTCAGGGGTGTTCATTAAGAATACAACACGACCTAGTGTATCTTTAAACTCAGCGATTGATTGCTGATCCCAATTGACTAAATGGTACCCTGTACCAATTTCCATATTACCAATTGTATTTGCTGGCATAAATGATGTGTTCTTCAGTGGAACAACATTACCAAACAAAAGGTTATCTCTATTTCTGAACTCAGACATCACGGTATTGTGGTGATATTTATAGAGCATTTCAACATCACTTTGTGACAGGCCTAACTGGGATAGGAAATCCTTTGCTGGGTCAACACTTACACTAGGTGCTGCTTGTGCTTCTGTTTGTTCAATATTGTTATTAGCTGCGATTGCCATGTTACATCCGAATATACCGATACTTGCTAATACGATGATTGATAGCTTTTTCATTATGAATCCTCTTTATGACTTTACTAAGCATTTGAATTTAAGGGAAAAGTCTCAAATTCGTCTTATAGAAATTACAAAAACTGGCCTCTGTTTTTGGTCTTAGCCAATTTTGTGAAAAGTAAATTTCACTGGTTTATTATGAATGCTGTTTTATAGCCCCTGAGGTATAATATGCATTCGTGTTTATATTTATCTAGGCGTATTTATGCAATGTTAGGTTTCGGTTTCAAGATACGTATCGATATTTATGACGTTGTTAGTATGCAAAGCATTTTTTTTACGTTATCAAAAAGAGAAGAATTCCATATTAAACATCATTAATTCAGTGTTTAGGTAAGCTGATTTAACTTGAAATAATCTTCATTAATAATTCAAGGTGCATTTTTATTAATACTACAGTCTTGGTAATATTAATTTAAAACTTGGATGTAACTTTGATGTAGTATATGAGAATAATAAATTGAATCAACTTCAAAAAAATTAACCTCACTTTTGAATTAACGTATAAAAATTAAGGTTTATTATCAATTATAATTAGTTCGAGGTTATGATAATCTCAGTAATTTTATAAAACAAGCAAGTATATATTGCTAAATAGAACGATGTGATCAATAACTTGGCATCATTAGCTAAAATATAATATGGAATTGCCATACTCTACTTTGTTTACTAATTGATTGTGATATTAACGCTATACTTATCAGTTGTTCATTTGTTTTTTTAATCATTAATTATTTAGTGTAAATATACTTTAAGATCACGGAGGATCACATGCATATTGGAGCTGAGTTTTTGCTGGCGGCTATACGGTATAAAATAAAAAAGGATGGACTGTGTTATAGTATGCTTTCAGAAAAGATGGGTATTCCATTATCCACTATAAAGCGCCATTTACATAATTCATCTTTGGGGTTAGATAAGGTATTACTTTATGCTTCACAACTAAATACCGATTTAGTGGAACTCTCACAGTTAGCCCGACAGCTACAACGAAATAATGAATATTATATTCGAGGAAAAGAAAGCGACTTCTTTGCTGGTCATCCATATCTACTTGATTTTATTTATATGATAACAGCTCGTAACATGCGCCCTCAAGAAGTTGCCGATCAATACAATTTATCCAGTAAGAGTCTACGCCTTTACCTTGTTATTGCTGAAAGGTTGGGGTATATCGAAATACATGGCAAGGAAATTAGTTATCATTTGGGGCGACGTTTTATTATCGAAGAGGGTAGCTCGTTAGATTTACTTTTCAAAAAACGCTTTTTACAAAATTCAATTTCTCATGATTCTCCTACTGAGGTCTGTCAGGGAAGGGTACTAATAACCCAAGAACAGAAAAAGCAGCTGGAGACGGAGTTCGATAATAAAATTAGTGAAATTCATGCGGCTAATAGTGAAAGTAACTGTGGCGAGGTTACGAATGTCTTAGTTCGCTTTACCCCAGGGCAACAGATTTATTTTTCAAATGAGCTAATCGAGATTGATAGTTCTTTATTGATTGAAGTGTCAAAAATTTTTAATGAAGTAGCCTCTTGAAAGAGGACAAGGTTATGAGGATAACGGAAGGGAATATTTATATAAGTGAAAATTATGCGCTTGTGATTTTTACAAAAAAATTTGATTAAAAGTATGAAACCAGAGGTGCTAAAAAGTGGAACTTTAATTTGTAATGCTCCTAAAGTCATATGTATCTTAATTTTTAATATATATTTTATTTGCAGTTGGATTATTTCGTGAATGGTGCCGAAGGAGTTTCGGTATTTTTAATACATCACTAAAGAAGAATATATATGAAACTTTATAAAATGAACATTATATTGGTGGGTTTACTCGTAAGTTTAAATGTCAGTGCTTATAGTGAACCAATATCACAAATGGTAGAACACCAGGATCATCAGTCTCATACATTCCATGGTGTAGAATCTCAATTAACAGAAAGATCCCCTTTCTCGGTTTTGCCAGAGCAAGATATTCAAGACAGTAAAATGCACACCACACTTAACCGTGCATCTACAACTGATGCAGTAAAAGCTTGTGATTTAAGTGCATTTATTAATGAGTCCAATACTGTTGAAGTGATTAAAGATCAAGGTACTGATTGTATTAATAAACTCTTTTCTGCCAACAGTGAGATACAAGAGGCAGCCTTTGAATCGGGCAATATGTACAACGTGGCTAAGCATACAACCCGCTTAGCACAATCTTATGGCGGGGGAGGAAGCGAAGACTTACAAGCTTTTTATCTTTACTTACGAGCGGGCTACTATGCTGAATATTACAACAAAGAAATTGATTTTTTGCCTTGGGTAACCCCTGCCGTTAAAGAGGCTATAGATACCTTTGTTAGCAATCCTTTCTTTTATCAGAGTAATGATGCACACGGTAAGGTGTTAAGTGAAGTTATTATCGCAATGGACAGTGCTAACCTTCAACATGCTTACCTTGATGTGCTGATTAATTGGTTAAATCGTTGGAATCGTGATTATGCTCAGCATTGGTCAATTCGTAACGCAGTGAACAGTATTTTTACTGTTCTGTATCGCGGTCAGTGGAATACCGAGTATGTTAGTACAATTGGCTCTCGAAATGACTTAGTCATGGCATTAAGTAACTTCGCTCTAAATGAAGCGGCTATTGGTGCTGATGATGAATTTATGGCAGCGAATGCTGGCCGTGAATTAGGTCGCTTAACCATGTATAAAAATACTGCGATTCAGCCATTAGTTAAGTCTAAGCTTCAATCAATATTTGCTCGTTATAACATGTATGGCTTTGGTGATGCTGTTTGGCTCGCAGCAGCTGATACTGCCTCACATTACTCTGAATGTGCCGATTATGGTATATGTGGATTTGAGCCTAAATTAAAAGCGTTGGTGTTGTCCCAGAGTTATACCTGTAGTGATAGCCTTCGTATCTTGTCGCAAGATATGACAGACAAGCAACATCAAGCGGCGTGTGACAAGATGGGTTACGAGGAAACCTATTTTCATACTTTACTTGAAACGGGTAACCAGCCTGTAGAAAACGATTTTAACACTCAGTTGCAAATCAATATTTTTGATTCCAGTAGTGACTACCAGAAATATGCCGGTATTATCTTTGGGATTAGCACGAATAATGGTGGTATGTACCTTGAAGGTGATCCATCAAAACCAAACAATGTGCCTAATTTTGTTGCTTATGAAGCGCCATATGCCAATGCTGAGCATTATGTCTGGAATTTAGAGCATGAGTTTATTCATTATCTTGATGGCCGCTTTAATATGTTCGGTGATTTTGCGGCACCAACAGAAAAAGTGGTGTGGTGGAGTGAAGGGATTGCAGAGTATGTTGCGAATGAAGACAATAACTCAGCAGCGTTAGACACTATTAAAGATGGTAGCGTGTACACTCTGAGCCAGATCTTTGAAACTACATATGATGGTTTTGATGTGGATCGTATTTATCGTTGGGGTTACCTAGCAGTCCGCTTTATGTTTAGCCAACATAAAAATGAAATTAATAGTATGTTGGTTGAAACACGAGCTGGTGATTGGGGCGGATATAAAGCAATTATTCAGGGTTGGGAACATCAGTATCAGTCTGAATTTGAACAATGGCAGCAAGATTTAATTTCTCATAATTCAGGTGAACCTAAAGCAGTTATAAGCGTCTCGACTAACGGAAAAATAGGAACTGACATTCCATTTAGCAGTGCTAATAGTACAGATAATGATGGGGTGATTGTTGGTTACATGTGGAATTTTGGGGATGGAACAAGTAGCCAAGAAGCAAACCCAATCCATCAATATTCAAACAAAGGTACTTACACGGTTACTTTAACGGTAACGGATGATTCTGGTTTAAGTGCATCAGCGTCTACCTCTATTGCCGTTTCTCAGGAAGGTGGGCACGATCGTTTTCCTATCAATTGCGCGATAGAAAATAAAGTGACTAGTGGAAGGTTAGCGGCCGGAGAGGTTGTTTGCTTGGGGTCTCATCAACCAATATGGCTAAGTATTTCAGAAGTAAGTAAATACCAAACTATGTCAATTACCACAGCAAATGGCAGTGGTAACTTGAAATTAGAGTACAGTAATTTTGATTGGCCGAATGGTTCAAATTTACATGCTTGGTCTGATAATGCAGGTAATGATGAGTGCATTACTTTAAGCTGGCAAAATCAGTATTGGGGTTACCTAAAAATATCTGGTGAATATGAAAATGCAGCCATTGTTGTCGACTTTGATAAAGGATGTCAATAGTAGGTTGAAGGTACGATTTAATCGAATCATTAATATGCAGCCAGCATTTTTGCTGGCTACTTTTTTGATGGAAATATGACTTGTTCATTCTGTGTTTTGTTAATGATCTAGTATTAACGGTATTGCTCAAGCCAAACTTGCTGCGCTTCAACCATCTCTTCGAACATGGCATCTATCTCCGACAACGTACAAACCGTCGCGGTGACAGGGTCTAGCGCAAGGGCATAGCGTGCTGCATTTAAGTCTTTGTTTAACGCAGCCTCGACAATCAATTCCTGAACCGCTGTATTGGTTTTGATCAAGCTGGCGCATTGAGTCGGTAGCCGTCCCATTGTTTGCGGGTGTAAACCCGTTTTATCGACCCATATTGGCACTTCAACAACACAGTTTTGCGGTAAGTTTTCAATTAGCAAGCCATCTGCTTGTTGATTAGCGACATTACCGTTAATACGCACGCGTTCACCACTTATCATGGCATTGATTAGTTTTGGTGCATTTAGCATGTTGGGTTTTATGATAAAGTCTTGCTCACCAGCAAGCTGGGCATCTATCTCAGCTTTGCCTGCAGCATGTACTTTTTCTTCTAGTGCTAATAGGTTCCAGCGCAGAGGTAGAAAGCGATTGATCATGTCTTCATTTTTTCTGAAGTATGGAACGTAATCACTACAGTGCCAGTGGTTTTCAGTACACCAATAATCAAAGAATTTGAGCATTTCGCAACGTACCCCATCAGCTAGATAAACGTCAGGGTTATTGGGGATTTGGCGAATTGCCTCCATTAAATCTTCGCCATTAGCCTGCATCTTCGTTATCCACGTCATGTGGTTAATGCCAGCAAATTCATAGTCAATATGCTCGGGTACTTGATGGTACATCAACTTCTGCCAGCGTTCAGGCGTTGATGGATGATCAACCCAAGGCCCTTGTCCTAAATATCCTGCCAGCTGAGCAACGGTATAACGGACACCGTAGCAAAGCCCAACCGTGGTGATCTGACTGAACTCTTTTGCAGCCCAAGTCAGTGGAGCGAGAGGGTTAGCATAGTTGATAAATATGGCGTTCGGGCAGGCTTGCTCCATATCCTTTAATATCGACAGCATTGGCGGTATATGGCGTAGTGCGCGGAAAATACCACCAGGCCCCATGGTATCGCCAACTTCTTGGATCACGCCATATTTAGCGGGAATATCGATATCTAGCCGCCATGGCTCAAGCCCGCCAACTTGAATAGCGTTAATAACAAAATCAGCCCCTTGCAAAGCATCATACTGATTAGTCGTCATCTTTACAGTGACAGGTAAGTTGGCCTGTTCAATCATTTTAGCGACAACCTGACCACTGCGTTTAAGCACTTCAGATTGAATGTCCATTAAAGTGATAGTTGAGCCAGCAACCGCTGGGTAGGACAACAAGGCAGAGCAAATTTGGCGAGTAAACATTACACTGCCCGCCCCAATGATAGTAATTTGTGCCATAACGAATCCTTTTACTATGAATACAAAAATAGAAATAAAAATGAAAAACTAGGCCAACAATTCTGATTAACGAGAAGAAAATAAACGCGATAACGAACCAGAATGCTGTTTGAGTAAGATGCTGTGTACAACGAGCGAAAGTAGAATAATGACGCCGTAGATTAAACGCGTCCAAAAACCCGCTAACCCCGCGCTGATAATGCCAGCTTCAAGAATACCTATGATGCAGGCGCCAAAAAGCGTGCCCATAAGCGTACCTCGGCCTCCGAGCACTGATGTCCCGCCAATAAAGACTGATGCAAATACAAGTAGCATGTAGCCTTGGCCTTGGTTTGGCCACCAACTGCTCATTTCAATACTGACAAAAGCGCCGACTAAGGCTGAAATTGCGCCCATTTGCATGAATAGCAACATGCGAGTTCGCTCAACGGGGACCCCCATCATTTCAGCCGCTTTGGGGTTATCACCAATAAAATTGACGTTATCGCCAAATACATGCCACGCGAGTATTAGCCAAAGTACAAATAATAGCGCACACGCCCATAGCATTTGCGCTGGGATCACATCGGCAATGCGGCCAACCATTAGGGTGTGAAGATTGGTTTGGCGGATCTCTGGCATGCTTATCGCAATACCGTCAGCTAATACCGTGGTTAAACCACCGAGGAAAAATTGCGTGCCAATAGTGGTAATGATGGAGGGAATACGGAAAATAACCACTAAGCAACCGTTCAGCATACCGCAGAGAACGCCAGCAGTGATTGATCCCATCAAGGCTATAAATGGAGATTGCGTTGCTTTGAAAAGTGCAGCAAAGACATAACCACCCAAAGCGACCACAGAGGGGAAGCTCATGTCGATTTCACGTGCAATGATCAGCAATGTTAACGCAAAGGCCAGCATTGCAGTGAAAGGGATAGTTGACATAAATGATGTATAAATTCGCAGATGAAGAAAAGTCTGCGGACTTAAGTAAGTGAACATCAACCACAGCATAATCAAGATCAATGCTGTCAGTGTTGGGATCCTATGTCGAGCAAAGAAGGTTAGCATTAGGCACCTCTGCCGACAGCATCAAGTAAGGCTTTATGTAGGGCATCTTTCGTCATATCTGATTTATGGTATTCGGCGACAATTTGACCTCGGTCCATTACAACAAACCTGTCAGCAACACGAAATGCGTCATTCATATTGTGCGTAATTAGCAGGCAAGCGCGATCTTGTTCTCTTAGGGTTTCAATAAAATGCAGTACTTTATCAACTTCCCCCAAAGAGAGTGCCGTGGTTGGTTCATCTAAAATCACTACCTTGGCATCAAATAACATTGCTCGGCCAATGGCTAATCCCTGACGTTCTCCTCCTGATAGTAAATTAACTGGGGTATCAATATTGGCACCAACACCACGGAAATTGAGTTTATTGAGTAGCTCAGTGGCTTGCTGACGTTCTTTTTTTTGATCGATAAAGCCCAGTTTGTTGCGCAGGTGACGGCCTAGAAATAAGTTTCGCCATACACTTTGCTGCTCACCAAGTGAGCCTGATTGATAGACAGTTTCAATACCCAATTGCCGCGCCACTTTTACGCCATAGCTTTTGATATCGACAGTTTGTCCGTTGACCGTCATGTGGCCTTGTTCTAATGCTTCGACGCCGCTGATTAATTTGATCAGCGTTGATTTTCCTGCACCATTGTCACCTAGCAAGGCACAGACTTCACCGCGTACGAGTGAAAATTCGATATTCTTTAACGCATGAACAGGGCCAAACCATTTGTTTAGCCCCGAAATTTCTAACACATTTCCGACCATTAACGAATGCCTTTGGCTGCTAAAGGCGCAATGAAATCAATGTTAGCCGCGTTGACGAAGCCAGCTCCGGTATTAATATCAAGGCCAGAGAAGCCGTATCGGGTACTTAGTACCACTTGAACAACTGATAAATAACCCATTAAGTAAGGTTGGCTGTCGGCAACAAGTTGGACATAGCCCGTTTTAATAGCATCAGCAGTGGCAGGGGAAAGGCTAAACCCAGCAACAAATAATTCACTAGGTCGAACGCCTGCATTACGTAGGAAGTTACCCATTTGTGAGGTTAAGGCACCATGGTCGACCATGATTAATTTCACATCCGGTGTACGTGCGAGGTAAGCAGAAAGTACATTGGTTCCAAGGGATGGATCTTTGTCTACCTCTGGTGATATTTGAATAAAATCGACGTTTAAGCCTGCGTCTTCAAGGGTAGAGATTAGGCCGCGAGTTGAATCACTGCGTTCAGCTATATCTTTGATCCCCCAGACTAAAGCGCGATCACCCGCTTTAAATTTACCATCACGTAATGCTTGATTCGCAAGGTGTATACCACGATCAGCATTGCTGACGCCGACATAGCCAAACCCATTCGGTTGCTGTGTCGCCATTGTTTCTGGCAACGCAGTATCAACAGATGTCACCTTGATTCCCTTGCTAAAAGCTTCATCGACTAAAGGCTCGAAAGCACTATCACCAGGGTGTCCCATTACAACAATGCCAGTTGGTTTGGCTGCTAGCGCTTGTTTAAAGTTTTCGACCATTTTTTGAGGCTGCCAGTCGGAATACATAACACGCAGGTCAACGCTAAGATCTTCGGCGGCTTGCACAGCACCATTTTGAACCACGGTTGCGTAAGGCCCACCAACAGGCCCACCAACATCAAACCAAATAGACATGTCTTTACCCGAAGGGGCCGCAATGGCAGACATAGATGTGAAGGAGAAAACAGCGGCGGTTAAAGTAGCACGTTGTTTAGATGTTAAATTACAGAGGAATGTTCCAATCATACTCATAAAGTTGGTGCTCCATTGGGGCATATACACTAATTGCGCATAATACTCCTATCTAAGAGCGGGTAAATCAAAAGAAAGCTCTGAAAGTAAGATCTGGTGTCATGATTTTGTTGGGAAATTTGACCTTATTCTCAATATGGTCATATGCGAGCTATGTCTCAGCAGTATGTCTTGGCGGTATGTATTAGTGGTATGAAGAAGGGACATGAGCTTTGAGCATGAACAATAAAGCCACTCGTATTTAGTGAGTGGCTTTCAGGTTATTGTGAGTTAGTTGAATCTATTTACTTGGTCAGAATTAACCATTAGCAAACTGTTGAAGAGGGATGCGTTCAGCCAGTAAACGTTTGTAAATTTGATGACCGATAACCCCGCCAAGTAACCCAGCAAATGCGGCTGCAACGGTTGCCATAAAGAGGGTTTGCGGTGCGTTGAAAGCAATAGATGCAAGTAATCCAGGAATTGGTGCGGCACTGCCAGGAGCATCATTCACAATACCGAAGTAGGCTGCAATTGTGCCTGCAAAAGCACCACCAATAAAGTTAGACATGAAGATAGGCACTGGGTTACGTGTCACTATATGTGCTTGAGTCAGTGGCTCTAACATTACACTGATGGTGTTACTTGATTTGCCCAGTTTTAGCTTGTGGAATATATAACCGTTGGTAAAAGAACCGCCCACACAAGCCATTGCAGCGATCCCCATAGGTAAACCGGTTAGGCCGAGCATCGCGGTAAGTGCCATCGAGCTGAGTGGCGAAGTACACACCATTTTGATTAACCCGCCAAGCATGAAGCCCATAGCTAGTGGTGAGAATAATGTCGCCTCGGTGATCATGTTTGCTAAGGTTCCCATTAGCATTTCAAGAGCGGGGCTAATGAAAATACCCAGCAACCTTGCGAGTGGTGCAAGCACTAGTACACCAACGATGACGTCGACCCCTTCCGGTAAGTATTTTTTGAACAGTGGGGCAAGGAAAGAGAAAAGGTAGCCCACGATAAAGCCTTCAAGGATACCAAGGTTGGCCATTGCTAGCCCCGTTACTATGGCGTATACAGGTTGAATACCAACCCTAAGCATGACTAAAGTAGCCGCTGCTATTCCGCCCATACCTCCGACCATATTTCCGAAGTCAGCAAGATAAGCAACCCCTAACAAATTACCCATTACGTACTTGTGAATTGCTTCGACTAAGAATGTGGCGATAGCGGCGTCAGCTAAGCCGCTCATTGCAGCACTTCCATTAGGTGCTTTGAAACTAAATAGCGAGAACAAACATAAAGCTGCTAATAGCGCAGCAATTCCCATTAAAATTTCCATATAACTTCCTTACCATTACTGATTACGGTGCAAATAATTGGGCGAAAGTGAGGTATATCGCCGTAGAGTTGGAAGGTGTTTGAAAATTACCCAGGATCGGGCACCGTGATATGAAGGTGGAAGCGGAGTGTGGTGTGAGGAAGGAATTGTTGAGTGCTGTACAGACTGCCAGCGCTTGTTATCGTTCATAGACGATAGTAATTCTCGTATCGCAATTGTGTAGTAAAACGGCTGCTCATAAAGGTCACCATTGTGTTACAGAAAGCGTGAGTAAATGTTACATCTTGATTGTTAAGCTATCATATATGATTTATTTGAATTTTGAACTGCTTCATGTTCTTGATAATAAATAAATTAATCTTGATTTGGGTTCCATTCGGCCGTTTCTTCTCTGTGATTCGAAGCGGGGTTAAACATTGTTGTAAACTCATGAAGTAGATGAGGGTAGACTTCTTGCACTGTTTGCAAAATTAAAGCCACGGGCATATCTTCAAACGTTCCATGCTGTTTAACGTACTCCATGTGTTTTTTACCGTCAGTGGTGTTTGCCTGTAAGATCGAGTCAGATTTGCCATTAAAATCGAGCGGTTTTACGCCAAATTTAGTACATAATTCTTGATCAAAAACGGGTGTTGCTTTTACCCATTTACCCTCTAAATACACTTCGACATAGCCATGCATCGCAAAATAATCTGTCTTTAACCATTCAATGAGTTTAGGGCTGGAAAGGTGATTAATCACATCGGCGAGCCCAAGTCTTGCTGGAATGCCATGGTAACGGCATAACGCGATCATTAAAGCTGATTTAGGGATACAGTAAGCTTGATGATTTTCTAAGCAGTAGCTGGCTTTCAAGCTGGCGACACCGTCTTTCAGTGTGTAGGGGTTGTACTTAATGCTATCGCGAACAAGGTAATAGATGCTTACTGCTTTCTCTGTGAGGCTCGTCCCTTCAGTATTCGCGGCAAATTCTTGAATGTATTTATTCTGGTAGTCAAAGTATTCAGTTGGCTTTAAGTACATATCCATTTGTGATTATCCAATCATTTACGGTAAAAATACTTTAAATTAATAGCTTAATTTTCTCTTATCGGCATGTTTTCTAATTGGACAAAGAATAAAAATGAAGGAGGTTTATCCTCCTTCATCTATCACTTTTTCGCTGCTTAGCGTTTTCTTTTTATCGGCTCGATTGGCTTATCACCAATGGTCGTTTTGCCGGGACAAACACGCTTAACAGGGCACTTCATACAGCCCCATATTGCCGCATAAGGGCATAGGGCGATTTCCTTGTATTTTTTAGTCATTGTGATACCTACATTACTTCAGTGTTATTTTAATTTTATCTCAACGCATTAATAAGTAGCTTCTGGGTCATACGTTGCTCTAAGTTTTTGGGATCATCAAGGTGCATTCGTTTTAACAATTTCTGTTGTTCTTCTGTCGCCTTTCTTATTGTAAGTGCTTGAGTTATAGCTTTTATTTTCCCTTTCGGTGTACTGACTTGTTTTTTTAGCTTTTTAAGTGCTTTGACAAGTTTTAGCTCTTCATCTGTAAAACTACAGCCGAACGGGAAAGGGGTGAACCAATTGCGATCAGCATAAGGTGCTAAGAATGCATGGATAGATTCTGACGTATTATTGCTAAAGGCTGCTGGAATTTCATAATCCTTGGCAACTTTCCCTGCGGCTTTAGCTTGCTTAAGTAAATCTGGCTGGAAGCGAGAATCCGCAATTTTGATTAGCTCTGTGTATACAACATGGTCAGGCTTACCACGTAAATCCGCAATGCCGTATTCAGTTACAACGATATCACGAAGCTGGCGAGGGATTGTGGTGTGTCCATAATTGAAAAGAATGTTGGACTGTAATTTACCGTCACGGACACAAGTACTACGAATTTTGATAATAGAACGTGCGCCGGGAAGTTGGTGTGATTGCGCGACAAAGTTGTATTGACCACCCACTCCACTAACAACTTGGCCGTTGGCTAGTGCATCAGATACAACGGAACCATCTAACGTTACCATCATCCCTGAGTTAATAAAGCGAGCATGTTGACGCTGTACCTGCTTAAGCTGTTGGCTGCCTAGCATATGATCATAAAGATCATTAACGTAGTTCACACTCGTCATGCAGAAGTGCTTATGTTCTTCTTCGGTTAAATCACGTAGTCCCTGATAAAATTCTTGAGGGCCAATGAAGAATGCACCATGCATAACCGTTCCGCCTTTAAGCTCATTGTTTAAGCAGAACTGAGTGATTTCTCGTAGGCACTGAGCGTCGTGTAAGTTGGCCGGTGTTTTTTGGCCATTTATATGTAGTACGCCGTTTCTATAAACAACATTCTCTTTAAATACGCCTAGTTTAATTAAGTAACTGACATCAGACTCTGTTAAATATTCAGAGATAAGTTGATGTTCACATAGCGTCAGTAAGGTGTCAGTAGAAACCTTAGTTGTCATTTTTTGGTTATTTAATAAGTGCTGTAGATTGATGTCTTCAAATACTTGGCGCTTCAAGATACCGGCATCGTAGAGGTGTAAAAATCCATCGACCATGAGTTCACTACAACCGTATAAACCATGATTAAAAGGTGCTGTATCACCTACCAGTTGTGTGACAGGGAACCTTTCTTTGATTTGAAGTCGCTTAAGGATTTTTAGGTAGTCATCGTTATGTTGGTGACGTAACAGCGTGCTATAAGTTAAGGCGCTACTTAATGAACCAATGCCAACTTGAAGAGTACCATTGTCTTTTACTAACGTACTGGAATATAAGCCAATCAAATGATCTTCTGGCGAGATAGGGGTGTTTGGTGCGGCAAATATTGCATAGTCATGGTGCTGAGGTTTGCTATTGGCATCTAAAACAAAATCGAACTCGCTGGCAGGAACTTCAGCATGGTTGTACATGAACGGCATGTTAGTATTGACTTCACCCACCACAGCTATCGCTTTTCCTTCCGCTTTTAACTTATCTAGTTCGGGTATTAAATCTAAGCCTAAATCTGAATTACTGCACAAACTGTATGTTGTTACACCGTCACATATTCTGGATGCCAGCAGTTGAGCGATAACATTTACACCTTTATCAATAAGATCGCGCACAGCATGGGTGTAGTTTGTGCTGGTGTAATTTAACTGCTGTTTAGAATATAAGCAGCTTCCTGCTTTAAAGAAAAACTCACAGACAGTGACATTATCAGGCAAATTGCCACTTCGGATATCTTGCATGTACTCAATATCAGGTACATCAGCAAATTCTCGCTCAACAAAAGGACCAAGAAATTGTTTCTCAAGGAATGACTTTCCTGTTGGCTTCTCAAGCGTGATGCCAGTTTCTATAGTCAGCGAGATCGAAGGATCTTTTTTCGCGCGTTGATAGATAGCGTTAACAAAAGATATGGGCTTACCGATAGCAAGTGGGAGGCCTAAGATGATCTTTTTACCGACCTTAGCGATGACTTGATCTACAAGATCATCATGGTGATCGAATACGATAGCTGGTGATTTAGATAGAGAGTCATGAGCGCCAGCCATGAGCGGAGTTAGATGAGCAGGATGCGTTTCAACAAGTTCAAGTACAGACATATCACATTCCTTTGTTATCGGTATAGGGATGACCCGCTAAATTTTATTGTTGTGAAATTGTTATTATTGGAGGAAAGAATAGAGCATTCATTCTAGTTTTCGCCAATAACGTCATCTTTATGCAATATGTTGACTGTGGTCACATCCTTTGTGCACATAATGTTGACTAGATACCATTTTATCTTGGGTAAAAAGCATCATAGTTTTGTTTGAAAATAGTAGTACAGCAATGGTGCTGTAAGTCTTGAGAATACTGCGTTAGAGGCGTTTTATTGGATGTATAAGCGACATAGATCACGCGGTGATTTATGTATGGTGACAAAGAGTCAATGTTTCGCGATTTTAAGATTGATTTTGTGATGCTGGCACTAGGCTGAGAATGAAATTAGAAAGAATGATCTAATATTCATTGTTACCGTAAATGCAGTAATTTGTTATAGGAATAAAAGGGATCATTTATGCCGAGCTTATCGCTGTTGGATTTTAGTTTTGTGGCCTTCGAGTCAGCGAAAACGCCTCTGCATGTTTCAGGGCTGATTATTCTAGAGCCGCCGAAAGAGGATGCGGCAAATTTTGCGCAAAATGTTTATGCGAGCTTTTTGCAAAAGCCAGATGCGTGCCAGCCTTTTAACTGGAAGCTGAATTGGAGCATGACAGGTAAACCCCGTTGGGATGTATTACCTAAGATTAACATTGAAGATCATATCCACTTTACTATGTTGCCCGCTCCAGGTTGTGATGCGCAGTTACAAAAAGTAGCAGGTCGTATTCACGGTCAGGTTCTTGATCGCGCAAAACCGTTATGGGAAGTGTGGGTTATTGATGGGCTGGAAGGTAATCGTGTTGCTTTAATGATGAAAATGCATCATTCGGTTGTAGACGGCATTCGTGCTAGTAAGTTATTCACCTCTAGTTGTTCACCAGATATAGATGAGTCTTTCAATGGCCCATTATGGCAACATGACTTACGCAAAACATCTTCTCAGCGTAAGCAGGAAAGCCATCTCACTGACATGGTGATGAAAACAGTTACACAAGCATCAAAACAAATTTCTTTGCTACCATCTATGTTCCGTCTTGGTACTAAGCTTGCGATGAAAGCGGTTAATTTAGGGCATAGTGATTTAACCTTGCCTTTCTCTGCGCCGAAAACACCGTTTAATGCTAGCCCGCAGCGTAATAGAGCACTTAGCTTGGGGGACTTCTCCATCAAGCAAATTAAACATTTACGTGCCATAACTGGTGCATCAATGAATGACGTGCTTTATACCGTTTCAGATATTGCACTGAACCGTTATTTGAACGATAGGGCGCTGCCATTGCGTAAACCACTAGTCGCAATGATGCCGATTAATTTACGTAATAAAGACGAAAAGAATGCTGGGCATGGCAATAAAATGACCATTGGTAATGTGGAATTAGGCCGCCCGAATCTTACGCCATTACAGCGCTTAGAAGCGATTCAAACCGCCACCAATGATCTAAAACGTGAGGCCTTAGCAATATCGCCAGATGCTTACATCAATTACTCTTTACTGATCAATGGGATTTCCCTGATAACGGGTAAGTTAGGGGTGAATAACTATGTTCCAACGACAACTAACCTACTGATTTCAAATGTTCCTGGCGCTAAAGAACAGCTGTATTTCATGGGTGCGAAAGTGCTGCAACAATACCCAGTTTCTGTTTTAATGCCAGGACAAACGCTTAATATTACCTTCTTCAGTAATGGCGATACTATGTATTACTCCTTGGTTGCTTGTAACCAATCCTTGCCGGGATTTGAAGTGATTGCAGATTACATGCAAGAAGCGTTTGAAGAACTGCAACGAGAGATCTTAGAAGCGGCTTGTTTTGAAGTTGGTGAACGAGTTGATAAACCAACTAAAGAAGAGTTGGCTGTTGAAGTGGCAGTGTCTGCGGCACAACAAGCATTAACACCAGAAGACGATGGCTTTGAGCGACTATGGCAAGAAAAGCAGGATAAAGTTGCTGAGTTGGAAAAGCAGCTGGCAATGCTAACGTCTAAGTTATCTTCTCAAATTGAGATAGATCCAACCCTTGAAGCTGTTAATCAGGAATTAGACGACGAATTGCTAACAACTGCCAAAACGGGTGAAGAATCACGTGTCGCGGAAGTGTAGATAGGATATTAGAAGCACGCTCAGTGAGCGTGCTTTATTTATAATAATGACTGAGCCCTTAATTGTTCAGAGGGACAGTGTAAACCATCACTTTATTCTAGCGTTTGCCGTAGCTTTTGCTGCGGCTTTTTTTGCGTTTTATACTGTGAGACAGGGATGAAAAAGGAGCCTAATCGCTCCTTTCTCGTAATGGTAAATCGTTGTTACCTGTTATATTGAAGCCTTAACTTATTGCTTGGCAGTGATATAAGTACGGTAGCCACCAATCAAGTTTCGAGCTTTAAAGCCATTATTGACGAGCTGACGATAGGCCACATTACCGCGTAAACCGACCTGACAATAAATTATGATTTCTTTGTCTTTTGGTAGCTCATTCATGCGTTGGCGAAGTTGATCTACCGGAATATTCAGTGCGCCAGCAATATAGCCATTTTCCAGCTCAGCAGGGTTGCGAACATCCAGTAGCACTTGGTTATCCGTTAACTGGTCTATTTCGTTAAAGTGGATAGGTGTGGCATCCCCTTTAATGATGTTATTGGCAACAAATGCAGCTTGGTTAATCACATCTTTTGCACTGCCATAAGGTGGTGCATAGGTGAGTTCTAAATGCTGAAGTTGTTCGACTGTCATTCCTGCACGCTGCGCAACAGCCATGATGTCGATGCGTTTATCGACGCCGTCTTTACCTGCCGCTTGTGCACCAAAGATCTTGCCTGTTTTCGGGTCAAATAGCATTTTGAAAGACACTATTTCAGCGCCGGGGTAGTAGCTTGCATGGCTGGCAGTATGAACAAACACTTTTTCGTAATTTACGCCATCGCGTTTAAGTTGTTTTTCATTTTTACCCGTTGAAGCAATGGCTAAATCAAAAATCTTACAAATCGCAGTACCTTGTGTGCCTTGATAGCTTTCGTTTCTGCCCATCATATTATCGGCAGCCATACGACCTTGACGGTTCGCTGGACCTGCCAGTGGCACCATGGTTTGCTCGCCAGTCACAAAGTCAGTTTCTTCAATGGCATCACCCACGGCATAAATAGCAGGGTCACTTGTTTGTAGGTTAGGCGTTGTCCAAATACCACCAAGTTCACCAATTTTAAGCCCTGCATCTGTTGCTAATGCAGTTTCAGGGCGAACACCTATCGCCATAATCAGTAGATCAGTATTTAACGACTCCCCATTGCTCAAAGAGAGGGTGAGGTGACCGTTAATGTGCTGATGTTGGGTATTTTCACCTGCTTCGATACTGGCGATATGAGGCTCAGGTAGATACTCGACGCCAGTTAAGGCAACACCTAAACGTAGATCGACGCCATGAGCACGAATTTCGTTATGGGCGAAACCTGCCATTTCTTTATCGACGGGTGTCATCACTTGATCGGCGAGTTCAAGTAGCGTGGTTTTAATACCGCGCTGGTGGAAGGCTTCCATCATCTCTAGGCCAATAAAACCGCCTCCAACAACCGTTGCATGCTCAACGTTATTTGCTTCGATGGTTTGAAGAATTCGATCCATGTCTGGGATATTACGAAGACTATGGGTGAGCGGGTTTTTTACACCGGGAATAGGCGGGACAATAGGACCCGCGCCAGGACTTAACAAAAGGAAGTCATAGCTTTCGGTGTACTCGCTATTTTCGAGTAGGTTTTTGACTGTTACTGTTTTTTCATCACGATTGATACTGATGACTTCATTCATTACACGAACATCAACATTGAAGCGTGCAAGGAAGCTAGCGGGGGTCTGGAGGAGGAGTTTACTGCGATCTTGGATATCACCACCAATATGGTATGGCAGACCACAATTGGCGAAAGAAACAAATTCACCACGTTCAAACATGATGATTTCAGCGTCTTCGCTTAGTCGACGAGCGCGAGCCGCCGCCGAGGCACCACCTGCGACACCGCCGATAATCACAATCTTAGTCATACTCACTCCTGATATTGTTATTTTAACTTTCGTTATTAGTGAATCACTGTAAAACTTTAAATTAGCTTTGTCTAATTTAATTTTAACTTAATTAGTGTTGACTAATTTAAGGGGCAGGTTAAGCTATTTATTAGACAGGATATTGGCGAACGTAGGAAGCCAATAATAGGTACAGATGTAGAGGATGGTGAGATGAGCGAGTTTCCATGGGATGCACTAAGAGGCGGAATGTTACTAGGGTTATCTGCTGCGTTATTATTGGTAATGAATGGTCGTATTGCAGGTATCAGCGGAATTCTATCGGGCTTACTAAAACCTCAGAAAGGGGAGTTTGGTTGGAGAGTCACTTTTATTATCGGCATGGTCGTTGCGAGCTTAATCGCGCCGATGCTGGGGTTTGAATTACCACTCGACTTACCTGTTGCATCAATCCCTATGGTCGTTCTAGCTGGTTTGCTGGTGGGCATAGGCACCAAGCTCGGGAATGGTTGTACGAGTGGGCATGGTATTTGCGGAATGGGCCGTTTGTCTAAACGTTCCATTATTGCCACTTGTGTATTTATGGGGAGTGCGATCGCCACAACCTTCATTCGTCTTCATCTATAAGGGCTAAATATGTTGATTCAAACGATAGTTTCAAGCGTGATGTTTACGCGGCTCATGACATTGACCTCTGGTGTGCTTTTTGGTTTAGGCATGATGATCTCGGGTATGGTTGATCCTGTTAATGTTATCGGATTCTTAGATATAGCTGGCGATTGGAACCCAAGCCTGATGTTTGTCATGGGTGGCGCGCTTCTGGTTTTTATGCCGATCTATTTCTTGGTTATTCGTCACTTAGATAAACCTGTTTGTGACAGCGAGTTTAAGGTGACAAAAAATAACTCAGTGGATCCTAAGTTATTGACGGGTGCTGCACTTTTTGGGATTGGCTGGGGGATTGCGGGTGTTTGTCCTGGTCCTGCTGTAACGTCCTTGAGTGGCGGTAATATTGCAATAATCGCTTTTACGCTGAGTATGCTGATTGGTTTCTTTATTGTAGGAAAGATTGAATCACGACAGTAGAGTGTAGATTAACGCTCAGAATCTCCTCATTTAATGCATTCTCTATTGAATCATTGCCAGATTTTGGTACAAAGGAATGAAGTCCCCAAGAGCAGGAGGCAAGGATGACGATTGCCAATAAATTATTAAGTCCAGCGATCATTGATCAGGCAAAAAAGGAAGGCGTACTGAATGCATTAGAAAGTGTTTATGCAAAAGCGCATTACGCTAGATTTAAGCGAGTGAAGTGGGGACGCGATTTTTTTGATGGGATTCAATTTGGTGATGGCAGCCTTATAGCGGTTAAACCAGGACAGTTTAACCGGTTAATGCTAGTGGCGATTGAATCTGATACTGCGCTGGCTTAAAACACCTTAGGTGGTTTTGATAAAGTGCTAATTAGCCTCGTGATATCACACGGGGCTTTTTTATATCTCGTAAACGCAAGTGTGATCTATGTCACATTGCTGTGGTATAAAGCAAATAAATAGCACTCGTGTATTGTGCTTTGTTCTTTAGATTATTACTTTGCTTATTGACCGAACAAACAGCATTTTTCACTGACCATGGAAAATACTGCATTGATGGCATAAGGAATGCCACCAATATGATAATGGACTGATCGTTTTAGGAGTACGATGATGATTCACACCAACCTAGGGGCTATATCGCATATAGTGCCTGGTGATAAACAAAGAGTAGCCTTGCAAGGTTGTTCTGATAATTCACACCCCTCAATTTCTGCTACCTCTTTTATTGCTTTAGAGCGATTTAATTACTTCTCGTTTATGAAGCGCTTTTGCGCGTAATTCAGATGGTTTAAGCAACCTATCGCTTAACAATGAACATTATCCCTATATGGCCAGTAACATCGACCAATGTATGCTGGAAATGGATAAAACGAGAATGAAAACGCTTTAAGGAACACACCGTGAATTTAAAAATTATGGGCAGTGCATTGATCATTGCCGGTACTGCACTTGGCGCAGGTATGCTCGCTATCCCTATGGTATTAGCACAATTCGGCCTGCTTTGGGGCACATTGCTGATGCTCATCATTTGGTCGGGCACGACTTACGCGGCACTGCTTTTGCTGGAAGCCAGTATTAAAGCGGGTGGCGGTTTAAGTATGAATACCATCGCGCGTAAAACACTGGGTAAAGGCGGACAAGTTGTTACAAATGGCTTGTTGTATGCGTTATTGGTTTGCCTATTAATGGCTTACATCATAGGTGCCGGTGACTTAGTGAAGAAAATGGCGGCAAGCGCAGGCCTCGAATTGACGATGCTACAAACACAAGTCGCATTTACGTTAATCGCTGGTGTTGTGGTTGCTGCGGGTACCGCAGTGGTCGATAAGCTCAACCGTGTATTATTTGGCATGATGCTAGTTGTACTTGTGATGACCTTGTTCTCGCTGGTGCCGTCTATTTCTATGGAAAACCTATTAACAGTCACTAGCGACAGTAAAGTGGATTTGATCAAAACAAGTTCAGTGCTATTCACTAGCTTTGGTTTTATGGTCGTTATTCCATCATTAGTGACTTATAACGAAGGTGCATCGCAAAAGCAGCTGCGCAATATGGTGGTAATAGGCTCGATTATTCCACTATTTTGTTACCTACTTTGGTTATATGCGGCAGTGGGTAACCTTACCTCTGAACAACTGGTGCATTTTGCTAATGTGTCAGAGCTTATTGCAGCATTAGGTACTAAATACAGTAGTATTCATACGATTCTATCTGTGTTTACAGGGCTTGCGCTTTTAACATCATTCCTTGGCGTGGCGATGTCGCTATACCATCAAAATGAAGATGCGTTTAAGCAAAACCGTGTTGTGACTTATGTTTTGACATTCATATTCCCACTTATTGGTGCCTTGCTTGCTGCCGATCAGTTCCTTGCAGTGCTAGGTTATGCCGGCATTATTTTGGTGTTCTTGGCGATTTTTGTACCAATGGCTATGACAGTGAAAGTGCGTCAGCAAGATAACGATCAAATACAGTTACAAGCGGCTCAAACGGCTGAGGGTATGTTATACCAAGCATCTGGCGGTAATATTGCGCTTGGCCTTAGCTTCTTGTTTGGGTGCTTCTTATTGATGGCTCAAGTGATCTAAGCACTATTTAGCATTACACAACAGAAGGCATACTTAGGTATGCCTTTTTTAATGGGTGTAAAACAGGTACTGATGACAGGCGCAAGCCGCTTACTATCTATGGATTGAAGTTTGTATTTCTCTGAACATACAGTGTTGGAATGTTCTTTTCTTCATCATAATATTTATCTGCATATAGTGAGGCGACGTTAATCACCATTAATTGTGTCATAAAGTCTTACTCTGCTTATTCCTTGTGCGGATATGGCTTTCCCCAAAATACCATTTTAATTTAACATGAAATTATTTCGCAAGTGTATCATGCGCAATGTGCTGCACAGCTTATTTCTGTTGCCCTTGAGTTGCGATTGAAACTTAACATCATGATAAAAACATGGTTCAATTGACATGTGTTTTGTGTCAAACTTCTGATGCATGGTGATATATGGCGTATGTGAATACCTGTTGTTGCTTGGCACAGTCACAATAATATTAAAATTACTCAATTAATAATTGCTTAGTGGTAGAGATTGATATGAATAAAGTTTTGTTAAAGCTAATGGTCGCTCTTGGTGTCGTTACTATGGTCGGTTGTTCGAGCATTGAAACAGCGGAAGACATTCAAAAAGCCGATTGCTATTTCCCTGATATGCCTTCAAAAGAAGCGCCAAAATGGGTTTGTGAAGTAACGCCCCAAGGTTACGAAATTATTGGTGTGGGTTACGCCAAGAAAAGTGTTGCTGGCTCAGGCATCATGCGTGAAATTGCGTTGAACAATGCACAACAACGTTTAGCCTCACAGATGGAAAATAACATCAAAAGTAAGTTTGATGCAGTCACTAGACAATCAAGCACAACGACTAAAACAGTCAGTGATGAACACGTTTCTGAAATGGTAGAAATCACCATAAACAACGTGGTTAGTACCGTTATTCGTGATGCACGTGTCATGACAACGCTAACTTCACCAACTGGTGGTATGTATACCTTAGTTGCAATGACAAACGATGCGTACCAATCAAATATGGCAGCTGCAATTGAAAAAGCACGTAACGATCAGGTGTGGAGCAAACTTGACTCAGAAGAAGCGCAAGAAGCAATGAAGCAAGCGTTAGCATCTTTAGAGGGGTAGTGGTATGAAAGCGATGATGAAAAGCTTGTTAGGCTTTACTGTACTTGCTGCAACACTATTAACATCAGGTTGTGCTTTTTACACTGAAGTGGGCTCAACCATTGCAGCACCAAGCAACAAAGGTATTAATTACAAGCAAATGGAAGTGAGTAACTTCTCTTCTTCTGAAAAAAGTAAAGGCCCTGTTTTTTCAAAGATGCTACGTAGTAAAATTCGTGAATATGGCTATGTTGATCCTGCAAATAAAGGGCTTGGCATTGTTGTTACTGGCGAGATCAGCTGGGATAAAGACGAGTCGACATGGCAAGAAGAAGTGAAATCGGATGATGGTAATTACTTCCGTTATTATGCAAAACGTACGCGTTCAGCAACAGTCACTTATTCTGTGACGAAAAACGGCCGTGAAGTAACGTCTGGTAACTACTTTAGTCAGTCTAACAGCGAGCATAATGACCTAGACAGCATAGGTGCCGCGCACTCCAAACTGCAAGGTTGGGACAGCATGAACAACTCGATTTTAGAAGACCTTTCCGTTCATGTTGCCCAAGATCTTACGCCACACCAAAAGTACATCACTGTACGTTTGCTAAGTGGTGATGATGAAAGCATTGATCTTGCTAATGAATATGCTCAGCGTCAACGTTATGATCAGGCGTATGCTATGTTCCAGCAAATTGCGCAAGCATCGCCAAACGTTGCTGATCAGGCAATTGCGACTCATAACATGGGGATGATTAAGCTCCTTGAGAGTGAGTTCAAACAGGCTTACAAGCTGATTAAGAAAGCTAACGTGATTGATCCTAAGAACATGGCAATCTTAGATTCGATTCCTATGGTTGAAAACTACTTTCAGATGAGCAAAAAACACGATGAACAAATTAAAACAGCTTAGTGTAGCAACGGTATTACTTCTTCTTGCTGGCTGTGCATCTGAGCCAGGGGTGACCGTTCACGTACCACCGGCAAAATCAAAGATTTTTGGTGATGTTAGCTCGTGTGAAAGTCAGCTTAACATGCATGTTATCCATGAGACGGATGCCGCTGGTGAACGTATTTACGTGACGTCTAAGCAAACAGTTGTTGTTGCTGGCGGTGATCGCGATAGCATTACAACGCTGGAAGAAGCGGCACGTGATCGTGCATTATCTTTAGCTGTTATGGAAACTAACGGAGTTGCTATCGAGAAGCACTTTACCCAAAATGAGACTGTGCTAGACCGCAACGGTTCGCAGTCATCATACGGTGATGTCCAATCTTGCTTAACCAGTAAGGCTGTTGGCGTAGGTGTGGCTCAGCTTCGTCACTGTGACACCAAAACATTGCCTTCACGCCATATGGAAATGACTTGTGTGGTGGATGTTAAAGTGCCAAAAATGAAAGTTGAACGCATGTAATATGCTTCACATGTAAAGCGTGATAATGCATCACAGTAATATAAGAGCCAAGTGCCAGTCACTTGGCTTTTTTGTACCTGAAAGAGTGGGACGAAGTTATCCATGCCGATAGATGGCTATAACATTGAACTACAGGCACGAAAAATAGGCACAAAAAAATCGACAACATACAAAAGTACATTACCGTTAGGGAAGTAGCGTGAGGAGTCGGGAAGGCGAGTTTGACCGAACTATTGCCTTCCACAGGTGTAAACCTTTAAATGACCAAAAATAAAGGACTTACAAGCTTTTCACTGAGTACGAAAAAGTGAAAAGCGACAATAAATTGCTGAGGCTGATAATACCGACTTTGCTTGATTGCGGCTATACCATAGCCTTATGCTGTTTCTGTAAAAATACACCAAAGTGTAAACTTTAAATTACGGTTTGTTAGGTGTTAACCCTTCGAACCTTCGCTTACGCTAATAACCAATAACCAATAACCAATAACCAAGTGATCTAATGAGTTCAACAAATCTGCATGGGCTTTTAAATCCAAATGAAGCTAGCGTTACACTTATTTTGATTCGTCATGGTCAAACAGAATGGAATCTGGCGAATAAACTTCAAGGCTGGCGCGATAGTCCGTTAACCACTCAAGGACGGAAAACCCTCTTGCGTACAGCGGTGAATAACCGATTGTGTCATTTATACAAACCTGATGTGGTGTACACGAGTGACTTAGGGCGAGCGATGGCTTCTGCACGCATTATTTGTAATAAAAGTGGTGGATATATCGTGCCAGATCAACGTTTACGGGAAAGAAGGTTTGGTATTCTCGAGGGTAAGCGAAAAAATGAATGTAATGACGGTTTCTTACTTATTCAACACTGGTTAGCGTATCAAAAACGCTATGAAAAACGATTGGATGCGTGTCATACAATAGCAGCAGAGCTATTGGCAGAAAGTGAGCCGATGTTTGAACACCGAGTTGTGGGATTTTTGCGTACTTTAGCAAGACGACACGCAGGAAAAACGGTTTACGTGGTTAGCCACGGCGAGTGGATTCGATGCGCAAACAATATTCTGCATGGTCGAACATCGTGGTCATGCGGAGAAGGTATTCCGATGAACACTGAAATGAATATTTTTGAGCTAAAGGCATCACACGTAATTTAAGTAAATGAAAAGTAAATATTATTGTTGATAACTAGGGGCATATCATTAAACTAGTTTGATAATAAACCACATAATAAGTAATGTCATTTCAGTCAAAGTACTGAGTGAACATGGTGAATACCATGCAGGGAATCAGGTGAAAAACCTGAACTGTACCCGCAACTGTAAGCGATGAGTTTTAACCAAGCCACTGGATGATGATTGCATCATTTGGGAAGGGGTTAAAGTGGTCTAGTCGTCAGTCAGGATACCTGTTACTTCATTAACTTCCGAATTCTGAGCGGGGATACTCAGCATCGTACCTTCCGGCGATTTCTCTATCGTTGCGCTTGGCTATTCGGGGGTAATTGTATTGTAACCCCTGTAATGAATGCCGAGCTTTAAGATTAAGCTATGCAACATTACCACAATGGAATGGTAAGGCGTCATGGCGAGTCAAAAAATCAGTGGAGCGGGCTTTGGTTACCAAGGTTAAGCGTTCTAAAAAACGCAGTGATTTACGCTTTGGTTTTACAACTGGCGCTTGCGCTGCGGCTGCCAGTCGAGCCGCTGTTCATGCCTTGCTAACAGGGCGTTCACCATCTTTTATAACAATCACGCTGCCCAATCTAGAATCTGCCACTTTTGCTGTGTCTCAGCTTGAGCATCACGCAGGAGCGGTACTCGCGGGCGTTATTAAAGATGCAGGCGATGATCCTGATTGTACCCACGATGCTGAAATTCAGTGCTTTGCACAATGGAGTGAACAGTTAGGTTTTACTCTTGATGGTGGTGTAGGGGTTGCTCGAGTAACGCTGCCGGGGCTGGAGCTACCCGTTGGGCAACCTGCGATAAACCCTGTTCCTCGGGCTAATATCCTCGATATGGTGCAGCTAGAATGGAACCTAAACGCCGATGCCAAACTACGTAGCTGTTGTCAGCAAGGTATCGCGTTAGAAATACGTGTGCCTGATGGCGAAGAACGAGCCAAAGAAACCATTGGTCCTCGTCTAGGATTAATCGGCGGTATTTCTATTCTAGGCACGCGTGGCACGGTCAAACCTTATTCCACCTCTGCTTTTTCTGCTTCAGTGCGTCAATCGGTTCAAATTGCTAACGCGAACCAACAAAATCACGTTGTGCTCACCACTGGCTCTCGCTCAGAAAAATCTGCCATGGCAATGCTGCCACATTTAGACAGTATCTGCTTTATTCAAGCGGGTGATTTTGTCGGTGTCGGGCTACGTGCCAGCAAACGTTATCAAGTTCAAAAAGTCACTGTTGTCGCCATGATTGGCAAGTTAGCCAAAATGGTGGCTGGCTACATGATGACCCATGTATCGGGTCGCGCGATAGACTTTCAATTATTGGCTGATCTTGCTGTTCAAAGCGAGTGCTCAGCAGAGCTGTGTCAGCAAATAAGCAAGGCGAATACGGGCCGCCATGTTTTAGATTTATGGCGTGAAACATCCCCACAAGCCTTTTTAGATCTGTTATGCCAACAAGCTGCGGAGCACGCAGCTGTCTATGTTGATCATCACGTCAATATCGAGTTTCGCTTGATTGATTTTGATGGCAGCCTACTGGCTAAACACTATTCACCTTCCCATCATACGAAAAACTGTTACAGCTCCAGTGAGCACACTCGTCAGCGCATAAGGACATACCATGAATAAGATGCAGCAAATGACTGCGCAAGGTCGACAAATCGAAAATAATTCGTTCGCGATTATCGACCATGAAATAGAAGCATTTCACGGCGGACATTCGTTCACATCTGTTGAATGGAATGTCGTCCGCCGCGCCATCCACACCACTGGTGATTTTGAATACGCTCAGTTATTTCAATTCAGTGAGGATGCGGTGAGTTTGGGTATTCAAGCCCTACAAGCAGGGGCCAAAATTATTACCGATGTCACAATGATATCGACAGGTTTGAGCCAGCAGCGTCTATCAGTACATGGTAACCAAGCACATTGCTTTATCAGCCACCCAACAGTGATTGAACGGGCTAAAGCCAGCGGTGAAACCCGAGCGATTCAAGCCATGCAATATGCGCGTGAAGCCGGTGTATTAGACGGCTCTATCATTGCTATTGGCAACGCGCCGACAGCCTTGTTTGAAATTTTACGTATGGTGGAAGCGGGCGAAGCTAAACCAGCGCTCATCATCGGTATTCCTGTTGGCTTTGTGAAAGCGGAAGAATCAAAACAAGCACTGATCGATCAAACCACAATCCCTTATATCGCTAGTGTGGGACGAAAAGGGGGAAGCCCATTAGTGGTTTCAACAATTCATGCTTTGCTGATGGAGTCGGTCTAATGCTCAGCGGTGATACCAATTTTTCTGAACAGCCCGCGATCACGGTTGTGGGCGTGCCAGAAGATGGCTGCATGAGTTTAACCAGCCGTGCGGTCAATGCGGTGGCGCAAGCTCGTATAATTGCAGGTAACGATCGTTTACTAACTTGGTTCCCTCAATGCAAAGGGAAACGTCTATCAATGGCGCAAGGCTATAAAGCGTGGCTTACGGCAGTATTAGAAGAAAGTGAAGAGGGCGGAGTGGTTATCTTAGCATCGGGTGACCCTTTGTTTTACGGCATAGGTAAAACACTAAGTAACCACTTACCGACAGCAGAACTGCGCTTTATTCCTAGCCCTTCCTCCATGCAGCTGGCGTTTAGTCGTTTGGCATTACCGTGGCAAGACGCTACGTGTTTGTCTGTTCATGGCCGCCCATTAACGGGCCTTGTCAGTCAAATGCAGCAAGGGGATTTATTTTGTGTATTAACCGACAGCAATAATCACCCAGCAGCCATAGCTAAGCACTTACTGACTTATCATCAGCCGCATTGGCAGATATGGGTTTGTGAACAGTTAGGCGGTATAGAAGAAAAGGTCACGTCGTTCACAGTGGCTGAATTAGCCACAAAACAAGTTGAGGATTTTAATCCGCTCAATCTTGTTGTGTTACAACGCCAGCAAGCACTTTATTGGGGGGGGTATGGTCAATATGCAGCCGATGATACATTTGAAAAACGCATGCCCAAGCGTGGCTTAATCACCAAACAACCTATCCGTCATTTAGCCTTGAGCAGCATGCGTATTCGCCCTGACCATAGTGTTTGGGACATCGGCACAGGCTCTGGCTCTGTGGCTATTGAAGCGGCTAAACAGTGTTGGCAGGGGCAGGTTTATACCTTGGAATCCAACAACGATTGTTATGAATCGATTGAAGCCAATATTGCTGCTCATGCGACCGACAATGTGCAATTGCTAAAAGTGAAAGCGCCCGAGGAATTAGCCAGTTTACCTCAACCTAAGAGTGTATTTATTGGCGGAAGCCGTGGTGAAATGGCGGCGATTTTAGATTCCTGCTGGCAGCGCTTAGCCGATGATGGCGTTATTGTTGCCACCGCCGTCACCATAGACTCAGTCGCCGAACTTCACACTTGGTCAAAACAGCGCAACGTCAAGGCGCTTGTCCAAATGGTCTCTGTTTCTCAGGGCGTGCCCTTGGCGCACTACACTCGCTATCAAGCAGAAAACCCTATCCATCTTTTTATCTTTGATAAACGTCTTCAAACAGAATTACACAGCGAAAATAATAATGACTAAACAATTAGGCAAGCTCTACGCCGTAGGGGTGGGGACTGGCGACAGTGAACTACTGACATTAAAAGCACACCGATTAATCAGCACTGTGGATGTTGTGGCGTTTCCTGAAAAGGATAAAGGCTCGCAGGCGTCTTTTGCTCACCAGATCGTTGCAGGTGCGGTACAAGATGAAGACATGCAGGGTGAAAAGCTGTTTTTACACTTTCCAATGAGCCGCGATCCGCAGATTAATATTCCTGCGTGGCGTGAAGCGGCACTGTCGTTAATTGCGCGTTTACAACAAGGTAAAGATGTTGTTTTTGCAACAGAAGGCGACCCTTCGGTTTATAGCACTTGGGCCTATATTCAAGAAGAGTTACAAGAATTATTGCCACAGCTTGAGGTTGAAATTGTACCGGGTATTACTTCGGTCACGGCTATTCCCGCTCAGACCCAAATTCCTTTAGCTGACGGACAAGAGCGTTTTTGTGTGGTGCCTGCCACTTGGGGATTGTCATGTCTACCGCGCTTAGTGGAAGAGTTCGATACCATCATGTTGATCAAAGCGGGGCGTATTGTTCCTCAGTTAACAGCGTTACTGGAAAGCATGGATATGCTCTCTTGTGCTACCTATGTATCGCATGCCACTACCGACAAGCAAGAGGTGTATCAAGACTTGCGTGACGTGCCTGAAGGTCATCGTTATTTCTCTATGGTGCAGCTTTCAGTGCGAGCGCGTCGTGGTGTGTTACGCGGCACGTCAGTAGAGCAAGATTCTACGGATAAAGTGGCTCCTCAAACACTCGTTCAACAAACCCCAGCTCTGAAAATCCCAGTTCAGCAAATCTCGGCTCAACAAATCAAAGCCTCATCGTTAGCAAAGGAAGTAGCTGCGTGAAAATAGCTATTTATGCCATTACCCTTCATGGTGCAAAGCAAGCGCAGCGATTGGCAAAGACCTTGCCATTTGCCACTGTGTTTGTTTCAGATGTTGGTCAAGAGCTGTTCCAGCGAAATGAGGCACAAGCCGAGCGTTTAACCTTACCCTTGTCGGATTTTATGGCGCAGCGCTTTAGTGATTATGACCATCATATTTGCTTTTTCGCCACAGGGATTGTGAGCCGCATGATAGCTCCTCTAATGGTGGATAAACGCACCGATCCTGGGGTGATTTGTATTGATGATCATGCCAATTTTGTCATTCCTATGTTGTCAGGCCACCGTGGTGGCGCGAATGCTTTAGCATGTCGTGTTGCTGAGCTATTAACGGCGACCCCCGTAGTGACAACGGCTTCAGATGTCGCAGGGAGTTTATCGGTGGATATGCTGGGTGCCGCTTTTGGCTGGCAGCTAGCCCCTGAATGCGAACAAGCGATCACATCCGTCTCTGCTGCTGTGGTGAATGAAAAGTCTGTATTGATAGTACAACGCGCAGGGCAACAGAATTGGTGGCGTGAAAAGCGATCTATGCCTACCAATTTGATTTGCCACCCAGAACTGGCAGCGACCCAATTAACGACAATCTCTCCCGAAGCATGGGATGGACTGGTATTGATTTGTGATCAGCAAGTGCCAGAAGGGTATGCAGATTGGCAAAATAAATGTGTGCTATGGCGACCAAAGTCGTTGGTCTTAGGAATAGGTTGCGACAGAAATACCCCTGCCCATGTGATTCAGCAAGGCCTACAAACCTTCCTAGATGAACATAATTTAGCGTCAGAGTCCGTGGCTGCTTTTTCCAGTATTGCGTTAAAAGCAGATGAAGCGGGTATTCATGCGATTTCTTACCGTCAACAAACGCCGTTTGTCACTTATGAAGCGCCGCAATTAGCAGATGTTGAAGGTATTGAAAATCCTTCTGAGTTTGTCAAAAAAATCACAGGCGTATCATCGGTTGCGGAAGCTGCGGCACTGAAAAAAGCAGGAGCGAATCGCTTATTAGTGCCTAAGTGGAAGTACAAGCAAGATGGCTTCAACATGACTTTAGCCTGCGCGCGTATACCAGCCGATGAAGCTATAGCTAAGAAAAAGTGGAAGAACTGGCTAGGTGAAAACTGCCACATTAATGCACACGGTAATGAAGTCGTCAAAGGGTATCAGTGTAAGCCAAAGCACGTCGATTTAAACCGCCCTATGTTATATCACCGCCACCATGTATTGGTATGTGAAGGTGGCCGTTGTGCTAAAGAAGGTAGCCGAAATTTAGCCCATCATCTAAGAACTTATCTGAAAAAATTAGGGCTGAGTGAGGGTGAAAACCGCATTAAGATCAGCCGTACTCATTGTGCGGGGACATGTCGCAATCGCGCCGCGTTGGTGATTTATGAGCGCTTAGCAAGGCATGAAACCCCGATTAATAATGGCCTGTGGCTACGCAATATCGACGCGCTAACAGAAGACGATTGGCAGCAACTCTTCCTCGCGCTGAAAACGCGAACACCATTGCAACAGGTGCTGGATGAAGGCTTTTTTGCACCGATAGAAGATGCACAGATTGGCAAGATTGTTACGGAAAACATAATTTAAAATTGAAATAGGAATATCAATGAAACGTTTACGCCATTACAACCAAGGTACCGCTATTGTTCTGAGCTGTTTTGGCTCTGTGGTAGAACAACAGCGTTACGTGAAACTGCAGCAACACATCAGTGAGCTGTATCCTGACTGCCACGTTCGCATGGCAACCAGTTCTAAAATGGTTATTAAGAAGCTCGCAGGTAAAGGCGAAATGTGTCAGAGCTTGCCGCAAGTGTTAGCGGATTTAGATACTCAAGGCTATCAGCATATTTTAGTGGTTTCTTGCTACTTGTTCCCAACGGATGAACATTTGTACCTAACCAAAATTGTAGATGGCTTTAAGCAGTTTTCGCTATCACGTATCGGTCAAACACCTGCCATCATGCATCATAGCCAATTGGCAACGAAACTGCTTGGCGCACTACATCAGCGCTTTCCCGTTGATCAAGGGTGTAACTTATATATTCACCATGGTGCGCCACTGCTGGATAACCCTGGGCATCAAGCCATTCATTATTGCGATAGCCTACTCACTAAAATCTCTAAGCGTAATTTTACCTGCTCGTTAGAAGGGGCGTGGCCGTTTGGATTACTCATTGATAGCCTAAGCGAAGAGATGAAGCAGGCTTGCCAACCTATGATTGTCAATGGTGAAAAACCTAAGCTGCGTTTAGTGCCGCTACTGTTAGTTTCAGGCAATCATTTTGAAAATGACCTCGCCAGTATCAAAGGTCAACTTGACGCCGATTTTGAGGTGCAAGTTGCAGAACCTGTTCAACACGCAACAGCTAACAGCTTTGATACGGTGAATGACAAGGCGAATGAGCCGCTCAATGATAAGGCGAATAAAAAGTTCTGTATGTTAGATGTGCCTGAACTGATCGAGATAATCGAAAAGCAAATCGCGGAAGGGTTGATCAAAATTGGCGCACCAGAACGTGCTTTACAGATTATCGGCACCGCCGAGGTGAACCATGGCTAAACTGACCTTGGTTGGCCTTGGGCCGGGCAGTATCGATCTCGTGACCCCCGCCGCCCGCGACGCCATTGAATCTGCCGATGTTGTAGCGGGCTATAAAGCCTATGTCGACTTAATTACTTCTCTGATTGATCAGCAAGAAGTGATTCAAAGTGGCATGACGCGCGAGTGGGAAAGAGCAGCAGCGGCGATTGATGCAGCAGCGGAAGGCAAATCTGTTGTACTCGTCTGTTCAGGCGATTCTGGTATGTACGCAATGGCGCCCTTAGTGCTGGAGCTATTACAACAGCGTAATCCTGAGTTACCTGCTGTTGAGCTTGCCATCATTCCGGGGATTACTGCGGCGAATGCCTGTGCATCTTTGGTGGGGGCGCCACTTGGTCATGATAGTTGCACGATTTCATTATCGGATCTGCTGACCCCTTGGGAAGTGATCACCAAGCGGATAGAAGCGGCTGCAATGGCTGATTTTGCGATCACGTTTTATAACCCAAGATCGAAAAAGCGTAAAAGCCATATTGAAACCGCGCAACAGATCCTATTGCAGCACCGCGACCCCAAGACCCCAGTGGCGGTAGTGAATGCTGCGTATCGTGATGATCAAGGTGTGATGTTAAGCACGCTCGACAGCTTTACTACACTCGAGTTTGGTATGAATGCTGCGGTACTCGTGGGTAACAGTAATAGCTATTACTTTGGCGATTGGATTGTTACGCCACGTGGCTATAAAAATAAATACCAGCTTGAAACAGGGGCTGTGTTGTCAGGGCAAAAGCGAGGGCATTCGTTAAATACTGCTACCGCAGAACAGCAAGGTGAAGCAGTGAAAGCTCGTCAAGAACAGGGTGAAAAAGCAGGTGAATTAGTATGACCGTCTTCTTTATTGGTGCAGGCCCAGGAGATCCTGATTTGATCACAGTTAAAGGCGCGCGCTTAGTTGAGCGTTGCCCTGTGATCTTGTACGCAGGCAGCTTAGTACCCAAAGCTGTGATTGAACGGGCAAAACCCGATGCGAAAGTGTTTAACTCGGCAGATATGGATCTGGATGCGATCACCAAGGTGTACACGGATGCATTTGCGAATGGCGAAGATGTTGCCCGTGTACAAACTGGGGATCTCTCGATCTACTCCTCGTTGGCTGAGCAAGTTCGTCGTTTAGATGCACTTGGTATTGATTGGCAGGTTATTCCCGGTGTGTCGTCATTCCAAGCGTCTGCCGCGGCATTGGGTCAAGAACTCACTTTGCCTGAAAAGTGCCAGACGATCATATTAAGCCGCGCATCTGGCCGAACGCCTGTGCCAGACAAAGAAAACCTCAAATCACTGGCAGCGCATGAAGCGACACTGTGTTTATTTCTGAGTGCAACGCTCATTCGTAAAGTGGTGCGCGAGCTTTCAGAGGTTTATCCAATGAGCTGGCCTGTGGCTGTGGTTGAAAAAGCCTCTCACCCAGAGCAGCGCATCATTCGAGGCACCTTGGCTGACATTGCAGATAAAATGCATGATGCCAATATTCGCTCAACAGCGATGATCATTGTCAGTAAGGTGCTTGGGGAACAAGATTTTGTTGATTCTAAATTGTATGACCCGACGTTTTCTCATGCGTGCCGCAAAGCGCGTGTGGTCGACGGTGACACTGTGAATAAAGAAGGTTAGTGCATCATGTTGTGGGCTTATTCTCCGCCAGCGTTGTTTGATTCGGTTTCAGTCACGCTAGCACTTTTATTGGCGGCCGGTTTGTTGCTAGACGCTTGGTTTGGCGAAGTTCGTCGTTTTCATCCCTTGATTGGTTTTGGTCATTTGGCAAACTGGATTGAAAAGCAGCTAAATCGATCAGCGTCGAGCCAGGCCGTTCGCGCTTCTGAAAAACGTTGCTCTCGAATGGCTAATACGAGATCAAGAGGCATCTTGCTTGGTGTCTGCGCGTGGTGCTTGGCGATCTTGCCTCTTTTGTTAGGGTCATACTGGTTATTTGATTGGCTCTATCATGTCTCGTTATATCTGTGGTTAGCGGCAAATGTCATCGTGTTGTACTTCACGATGGGGAAAACCAGTTTATTGCAGCACGCACAATGGATTTACCGCCCTTTGGTAGCTGGTGACCTTTGTGCCGCGCGTGAAAAAGTGGGTTGGATTGTCAGCCGTGATACCAGCGCAATGGATCAGTATCAAGTGACGTCAGCAACGGTGGAGTCAGTGCTTGAAAATGGTAACGATGCCGTTTTTGGTGCCATGTTCTGGTTCATAATTGGTGGTGCGCCAGCCGCGGTGTTGTTTCGATTAGTGAATACCTTAGATGCGATGTGGGGGTATAAAAATGATCGTTACTGCCACTTTGGTTACAGCGCGGCAAAACTTGATGATGCGATGGGCTGGTTACCCGCTCGGCTAACAGGCCTGACTTATGCCTTAGTGGGGAACACTAAAAATGCGCTTCATTGTTGGCATACTCAAGCGCATTTGTGTGCCAGCCCTAATGGTGGGGTTGTGATGACAAGTGGCGCAGGGGCAATCAATACTACCATTGGTGGGCCTGCCATATACCATGGGATTCAACACGATAAAATTTTTATGGGGCAGGGTGAGAAAGCAACGGCAGCCGCAATAGCGTTAGCCAGTGGTTTAGTGGAGCGCAGCGCGTGGCTATGGGTCGCTGTCTTGGTGATTATTGCCGCGTTATAAAGTCTATAGAGCACAACCGAGATTATTTATGAGTAGTAAAACATGCTGAACCATGGTGGAAAGTTACGTGAGTACGCGGCCTTGTATCAACGACCGCTAGAAGAATGGGTCGATCTTTCTACAGGCGTTAGCCCTTGGACATATCCTATCGGCAAGATCCCAACACATGTGTGGAATCGTCTGCCTGAAGATGACGATGGTTTAACAGAAGTTGCGCAGCAATATTACGGTTGTGAATCACTCTTGCCTGTCGCAGGTAGCCAAGCTGCTATTATGGCGCTGCCCTGTGTGATCCTATCGTCATTGATTGAAAGTGATGGTGAAGTCGAGGGGAGCTGCAAAAAAGATATTCAGATCGCGTTGCCGCAGGTGGGTTATAAAGAGCATGAACAGGCTTGGCGAAAAGCGTTAACGCAATTTCCTACGGTTACTATCTCTTTGGTTTTTTACCATGATGAGCCATCCACTGAGCAGCTAAATAGCATAGATGTATTGGTAGTGATTAACCCGAATAATCCAACGGGCCATTATGTTTCAGCTAATAAATTACACCTGTGGCAGCAAGCATTGGCTGTGCGAGGTGGTTGGCTGGTGGTTGATGAAGCTTTTATGGATCTCACGCCAGCGCATTCGCTTTTACACAGTAACAATCCAGCGGTACGAGGAAATTGCGCTGCTGAAACGCTAACAGAAAACTGTATCGTGTTGCGCTCTGTCGGTAAGTTCTTTGGCTTAGCTGGGGCACGCGTTGGCTTTGTGATCGCTCAGCCCAAGGTGCTTGATCCGCTACAGGCATTGCTTGGTCCTTGGACGGTTGCAGGACCTAGCCGTTATATCTTGCAGCAAGCATTAGCGGATACACCTTGGCAGCAGCAAACCCGTGAACGAATCTGTGCCATGGCAGATAAATTACACCAAGTGTTGTTACTCCATTTTTCCAGCAAAGATAACCTTGTTGAAGCAACAATGACCAGCGGGATACTTTTTCATACGGTTCAGCTGCCGCATGCGGCTTGGTGGCATCAAACACTAGCCAAACAAGGGGTACTGGTGCGACTGTGCGACGAGAAACATGCGATTCGATTTGGTTTGCCGCACAATGATGCTGACTTGCAGCGCGTAAACACAGTATTAACACACATTAAGGACAATCAATGAGTTCATATTCATGCCCAGCCTTGGTTGTGGCAGCACCGTCATCTGGCACAGGGAAAACCACGGTTGTTGCAGCATTAGCGCGTTACTTCACGCAGCAAGGCAAGAATGTAAGGGTTTTCAAAACAGGGCCTGATTTTATTGACCCGCAGTTTTTAGCCTTAGCTTCTAAAGCACCTGTATATCAATTGGACTTTTGGATGTGTGGCGAAGCACATTGTCGAAATTTACTGGCACAAGCATCGCAAGAAGCGGATTTGATCTTAATTGAAGGCGTGATGGGGATGTTTGATGGCCAGTGCTCCAGTGCTGATATTGCCGCGGCGTTTGGTATCCCTATTTTGGCTGTGATAGATGCAGGCGCAATGGCACAAACCTTTGGTGCGATTGCACATGGGCTAGCCAGCTACCGTCAGGATGTTGATGTGTTTGGCGTGATTGCAAACCGTGTTGGCTCTGAGCGTCACGCTGAAATGCTGCAAGAAAGTTTACGTCCACCGCTGACATTCTGTGGTTGGTTACCGAAAGACATGGATTTGGCTTTACCTGAGCGTCACTTAGGCTTGGTACAGGCCAGTGAGCTGGATGACATTGAAGCTAGGCTAGATCATGCCGCAAGTGTCATTGCAGCCAGTAGTGACATTCCATTGCCTAAACCAATCGCATTTGATCTACATGATGATCCCTGCGCTTTGACTGAGGTACAAAAAACGGCACTCTCTGGTGTGACGGTAGCGGTCGCAAAAGATAACGCCTTTCTGTTTTTGTATCAGGCAAACCTTGAGCTGCTAGAAGCCTTGGGGGCTGATCTGGTCTATTTTTCACCCCTCACGGGTACCGCGTTACCATGTTGTGATGCCTTGTATTTACCGGGCGGCTACCCTGAACTTCACCTTGATGCGTTACATGCTAATCAGGCGCTTATCACTCAAATTCAACAGCACGTTCAAGCAGGTAAGCCATGTGTCGCAGAATGTGGCGGCATGCTTTACCTTAATAAAACGTTAACGGCGGTGGTAGCACCAGAGGGTGAATCAGAAACAGCTAGGTTGAATACTTCTCCTGTCGCTATGTGTGGAGTGCTTAATGCGCATTCTCGTATGCAGCCTAAACTGGCAGCATTAGGCATAGTTGAAGCGGCATTTGAGCTAGGCACATTACGTGGACACACTTTCCATTATTCAATGACCTCGTCGGAGGAAGAAGTGCTAACTCAGCCTGTGAGCCAATATGGTCGTAAGACCGATCCTGTGTGGACCAAAGGGGCGACAACCGCCTCTTATATTCATTGGTATTTCCCTTCGAACCCAGATGTCGTGGTGTGGCTGTTTACACGAAAAGCCGCGTGAATGGCGAAACGATGTGGAAAACGATGTGGAATAAGAAAGGGCTGCGCAATTGCAGCCCTTTTGATATCAGTTCAAATTTGCAGTGATTATCCGTAATGCTTAATCGATCAAACCGTATCGCTCACGTAGGATCGCGACGATCTCAGCTTTAGGATTTTGGCTAAGGACAATTTTTTGACCTGTTACTTTTTCAGCGATCTCTGTGTAGGTTTTTGATAACGCCATTAATGCACTTTCTGGCAGCTCGTTATCACGAGCAAGGGCAAAACGCTCGTCCATGCGATCTTTGTTAAGTAGAATGTCGGCATCAGGGAAGTAGTTAAGCAGGAACTGACGGAAACCTTCTTTTGAGTTTTCGACAATTTTACCGTCACGGTAAGAAGACTCTTCCCAAATACGTGATGAATCAGGTGTACCCACTTCATCCATATAGATCAGCTTTTCGTTACCTTGTGCATCTTCCACATAACCAAATTCAAATTTAGTATCAACGAAGATTTGGCCAAGCTTTTCGAGTTCACCGCTGATCACATCAAAGCCTTCTTTTAATAGCTTCTCGTAATACGCAATATCATCGGTAGATTTGAAATTGAAGGCTGCAAAGTTATCTTCAATATTTTTGCGGGTAATATTTACATCATCAACCGCAGGCACGCCGGGAACATTTTCTAAAATGCCTTTGGTTGAAGGGGTGATCAGCAATTCAGGTAGCTTTTGGTCACGCGTTAAGCCTTCTGGTACTTCAATACCACAGAATTCACGTTCGCCTTTCTCGTATGAACGCCACATAGAGCCCGTAATGTATTGGCGGCAAATCGCCTCAATCATAACAGGCTTCGCTTTTTGGACAATCCAAATGAAAGGATGAGGAATGTCTAAAATATGGCTGTCGGCTAAGCCATTTTCGTTGAACAGCTTGAACCAGTGGTTTGAAATCGCGTTAAGAGCAGCCCCTTTACCAGGTACACCTTTCATGCCGCCTTCGCCGTGCCAGATACAGTCAAAAGCTGAGATACGGTCACTAATAACCATAATTGCTAATGGGGCATCAGGCTTAACATTGTAGCCTTTTTCTTTAATCAGACGCTGGCTGTCTTCTTCAGTTAACCAATATACCGAACGTACTTTACCGCTATGCACGGGTTTGTCGGTACGGATTGGAAGGTCATTATTTACAGCAAGAACTTGATCAGCGAGGCTCATGGCGAAATTCCTATTTCATATTAATGCGATGAAAGCACAAGTACTCACTTGTTGTTGGTACTTGTGAAGGGCAACTGCCTGTTTCTGTGCGGATCATACCAGAAGTTGAAGACTCTGCCAGTAAAAAAGCAATCGTTTGCCTTTTATGTAAGCTGAGATAAAGCGATTGGTTGAGATGGCAGAGTGAGCTAGCCAGCATTGATTACTTATCAATGGCTGTACTGAGGTCTAGCGAAAACATAGGTTTAAAATACATAGGTTTAAAAGACGTAGCTTTAAATTGAAATACGGCTGACTTTGAGTAAATAACCGGTAAGTAATATAGGTTAAACACATCTATTGTCTTACTAATATAATGGTTATTTATTTGATTGAATCCATAATGGAGTATTTGAAATTAGAGTAAATACACAAGCTTAAATTATTTTCATCTCTAAGTTGTTGTTTTCTATTACCACAATAAAACAATGTTTAATTAATTTAAGTTTTGCTATTTACAAGCCTCAGCAACTCGAGTAAATTTCACCCCATCGAATAAAACAGCGTTCGAAACGGAATTTAAAAATTGTTCGTTACGTTGTTAAAAACAACATTACAAATACATGGAGCTATCATGAAAAAGTTATTAGCCTTAGCAATCGTTTCAACTATTGGTTTTGGTGCGACAGCTGCACAAGCAGAAGGTCTATATGTAGGTGGTGATTTACAACTACAGCAACAAACAATGAAAGCTGACGGTGACAAGCAAAAGACTAAGCTTGGTGCAATCAATGGTAAAGTAGGTTACGAAGTTAACGAATACTTCTCGGTAGAAGGCCGTGCGGGTATGGGCGTTAAGAACGGTAAATACACTGCTGGTAACACAGAGCTAAAAGCAAAAGAAAAATACAATGTGGGTGCTTACGCATTAGCTAGCTACCCAATTACTGACTCTTTCTCTGTATACGGTCTTGCTGGTTACTCATACGGTAAAGTGTCTTTAGAAGCTAACGGTCAAAAAGAAAAAGCATCACTGAAAGGTCTGTCTTACGGTGTTGGTGCTAAATACAAAGTGACTGAGCAAATTGCACTTACTACTGAAGTGGGTCACTACGGTAAATACAAAGATGGCGATTCAAAAGTATCTAAAGAAGCTGTTAGCCTAGGTGTACAATACAGCTTCTAATTAGACGGGCTAGTCAACAGCCAGTCATGCCTTACTCTCAATGTTTGTTCCTGCGTAAATTGAACGGGTATTAAGGTATAATGAAAACAGCCCATCATGGGCTGTTTTTGTTTGTTAGGAACAAGGTTCTGATAAAGGGTTTATTCCACAAAGCCGTCCATCAAAATTAAATCTACTGCCGCAAAGTTTGCGTCCATATCAGATGCAATCGCGTTATAAACTTTTCCATTTTCAAGGTCAATAGTCACCATTTTAACAACAGTCTTAGTCCCTGTTGGAGTTAGCGTTACGTCGTATTGACCTGCTGGTAGCGCGATATAGCCTGTGTCTTTTTTAAAGACTAGCGCAGATACATTGGGAGTTAAGCCTGTAATATCCGCCTGCGGTGCTGTGACATAAATATCAACACCTGCTGCAGATGCATCATTTGCAAAGGCTGAACCATGAATCAACCTTATCTGTGCCATGTCATCTTTCATCTCAACATTATCTTCAAGCAAGATGACAGTGAATGGTCCTGTTCCGCCTGTGAATTTATCGAGGGCGATCGCACTGTATTTTTTATTTGCTTCTACTGGAATATCGGCCTCAAAGACTGCTGTTGTTGTCCCAGCCCCAACGACTTTAACGTTGTAAGTTGCTGGTGGCAGCATGGCGTATTCAGTCACATCTTTAAAGTTTTGATTGGTAAATGCTGCTGCATCGTTCACTAAAATATCGACTGCTGGCGCATCAGCCGAACCATGTATTACACGAAGTTGCGCCTCTGTAGGTGTTGTTGATGAATCATCGTCATCGTTACACCCAGTAATAAAGGCTGCCGCAATTGCGAATAAAGAAACTTTTAACCAAGCTTTCATAATATTTCCTCCTGTCTGGTCTCTAATCTACGAAGGTTGTCGATATGGCGATCACATTTACTTTCTTAGTTATCAATAAGGCCTCTAATGAAAAAGACTGCTCTGCCAACAAAACCTTGTCCTGTTTGTTTAAAGCCTTTTAGTTGGCGCAAGAAATGGAAGCGTTGCTGGGATGAAGTAAAGTACTGTTCGGAACGTTGCCGACGAGCAAAAACTAGCCAGAAGCATGGGAATAAGGTGGATTAAATCCATTAACTTCACAATTTATGGCAAAATTGCAGTCATATTTTTTAGCCTGTTAGAATTATGACGACCTTTACTTCAGAACAAGATGCTTTTATTCAGCACCAAGATGGTAATGCCGTGTGTATCGCGGGTGCGGGCACAGGTAAAACAACAACTTTAGTTGGCTTGATTGGGCAAAAGCTGGAATCGATTTCGGCTAATTCAATGCTCGTTCTGATGTTTAACAAAGACATTCGGTCTGATTTTAAACAAAAACTTCATGCATCGGGTGTTATGCAGGATGTCCCTGTGCATACCTTCCATAGCTTTTGTTTGAAGTTTTTAAATCAAACTGGGTACTTGCGAGAAACAGGCTATCAAATTGATTTTAATGAAGGCGAGCAAGATAAGCGCTTTGCGAAGCAGATCCTTCGTGGTATTGCTCAGCAGGAAAAATCGTATCAACGGCAGCAGTTGATTAAAGATCCGAAAACCATCGAACTTTTGATGAATTTTATAGGCTTAGTGAAAGCCTATTTACTGCCGCCGAAAGAAGTTTTTGAGCTGACAGATATTAACCATGAATATCGTTTTATTCTCGATGCGTATCGAGAATTTGAGACGGTTCGAAAGCAACACAAGAAATTGTTCTTTGATGATTGGCTGGTTGAATCGGTAAAAGTGCTGAAGCAATCTGAGGCGATTCGCACCCAGTATCAAAATCAGATCCGCTTGCTGGTGGTTGATGAATTCCAAGATATCAATAACGCGCAATATGCTTTGCTAAAGGCATTGTTGGGTGACCAAGCACAGCTTATTGCTGTGGGTGATGTCGACCAGTGTATTTATAAATGGCGGGGTAGTGCCCCTCAATTCATGCTCAATTTTGAACGTGACTTTGCGCCTGCAACAACCTACACCTTGTCTAACACTTTTCGTTTTGGTCACTCTTTAGCACTGGCCGCTGGGCAGTTGATTGCACAAAATAAAAATCGATTTCAAGATTTTATCACTGTCGCTAATGCTAAGTCGGACAATACCCATGTGCATGTGAATGGAAGTAGCCGTCAGGTTGGCGAAATTGCACAATCGATCCACGATCATATTGCGAATGATGTTCAAAGCCATGATATGGCGATTTTAGTCCGTCGCTGGTCTCAAGCTTTGCTATTTGAGCTCGCTTTTCTTTCTAAGCAGATCCCATATCAAATGCCGATACCGTCAGTGTTATCCAATAGCCGTGAAGTTAGACTGCTGATGGATTTGATGATATTTACAACGGGTCGTTTTAGAGATGGGACGGAGCAGCAAAAATCAGGCTTATTATTTAACCTAATGTGCTTTCCCCACTGTTATGTGCCCAATAAAGTGTTGCAACCAATGTGTGCAGCTGTCGCTGCGTTGCCAACAACGCAATGGTTAAGTTACGCAGAGAAGCAAAAAGCGCAGAACAAAGAAGCTAATCTCGATAGTTTCATCGATCGGCTAGATCTACTGACCCGCATCGAGCGAAAAGGCGCATTCAAGGCTGTTGAAGTTTATCGACAGTACCGAAAAGATAGCCTGTTAGACAATTGGATTTGGAAAACCGAAGCGACTAACTCTGAGATTGAAGAAGCTTTAGAGCGCTTAGATAGCATTGAAACGGTTTTAGACACAATGGATCAAAACTGTGCCAAAGCGCTACAGTATTTTGAATACTATACCCACCAAACAGGACAAGTTCATCAACGTGAGAAAGCGGCGCATGGTGTGCAACTCACGACAATATTCAGAGCAAAGGGCTGTGAGTACCGCCATGTGTATTTACCCTATTGGGATAAAGATGCCTTTCCCTATGTTAATCGCTCTGCCGCGAGTATTGGTGCAGATACAGAAGAAGAGCGCCGTCTAGCGTATGTGGCCTTAACACGGGCAAAAGAAACCGCAAATGTGTTTTACACCACAGAAAATGCCAAAGATAGCGAGCGTTTGTGTGCGAGCACTTTTGTTCCAGAAGCGAAAGTAAGTATTGCCACGGATGTTGGCAATGCATTGTATCTTCAAGGTGAAGTGCCTTTTTATCGTTCAGAACTGGTTCATCAGTATTACGATAAGGTTGGTCGAATTGCGGATATGGCAAAGCCACCTGTTGAAGTGAAAAAAACACCGCCTAAAAGTGGCGATTATAGCTACCTATGGGCGCTCGAGCAGCCAATACCTACAAATGCAGAAAAGGTCATTCGATCTTTAACAAAAACCAAAACAATTAAGTATTTAGACAGTGAAATAGCACGTGTATTACGTGAGATAGACAAGGCGAGCACAACCAAGAAAAAGGTATTAGAGAACCGTTTGGTAGTGGTTTCACGAGCAAAAGCAAGGAAGTAATAACGCGTTGCAATATAAGGCTGACGGCGTTGGTTATATAAACCTACGCCGTCATTAATAAAATATACTATTTAAATCTCAAACACTTAAGGTGTGCCAGTTTACTAACTTTCTTTATTTATTGTTGTGACTGATTTTTATATGCAATTATTTGCCAATGTCATTACGCATGAGCGTAAATAACACTTCCACCTTTAATGGTATTAATGATTGATTTTGACAGTGCTTTAGGTAGTGCAGGGCAACCCCAGCTACGGCCTAGGTAGCCATTACGTTTGATGAAGCTTTCGTTGGCATAATCGGCGCCATGGATAACAATGTAACGTCGACGCGCGTTATCATTGATGCCTTTGGTTAAGCCATCAAGCTTTAATGAATAGCCATTGCCACCTTGGTAAGTGGTATCTGTGAGAAAAGTGCCTAAAGATGTTTGTTTTGAATTTACTACGTTAGAAAATCGATTAGCAACCTTACCACCACTGTTAACGCCATGAGTAACAAAAGTGTGGTATAGAAGCTTATTCTTTTTTAAATCAATCACAAAGAATCTTTTTTGTGTGGATGGTTTGCTGTAATCAATAATTGTCAGAATAGATTTCTTTTTATTTTTCGTATGATCGTAAGCTAAATAACCATCCTTAAATAATTGATAATCCATTATATTTTCTAGCTTTGCAGCTTTAAATGCGTATTTAATAATAACATCTTGTGTCTGTGCTTTATTGGTTTGCTGTGTAAAGTTAGCAGCAAGACTGTTAAAAGATACAAACCACAAAGCCAATAAAACTAGACTAGTGAACCTTTTCATTTCCCTTAAATACTCATTTAATTAGTAAATTAAAAATTGGATTGAGACTTTACCATAAAAAATGAATATGTTTAGTCATGAGACTTGAAATGAAATTCAAGATAAAAGAGTGAAAGTCCTAGGATTATTTTGTTTTTTGAAATTCTTAGATATTAATAACAAGTGCTTATAAACCAAACGCTGTTTAATTATAGTTTAGTTAATCCTACAAGGCTAAATGGACTAATGAACAATAATGGTCAAAACATGAATAATAAGTATCTGTATTTTATTGTAAATGGATTTATTGATGAGATAAAAGTGAGGAAATGTAACCGCTGAACTGATTGGTCGGTTTTTGAACAGTTTGTCGCGTATTTTTACTCTTGTGTGTTAGGGGGGAGCTAACTGGGCGAGGGGATGGGTTTTTTCCTGTAAATCGTGTCTGGTTTTTTCGTTCTAGGTAATCAAAAAGTGCAGGGTAATCCCTGCACTCTATTTTTGCTTAATGAATGTTATTTCACACTACATACTGTTGCCCAGCTACCATCACTTCCAGGAACGGCACTAGTCCACCAGTTAGCTTTGTACACTACGCCGCTGTGCACAATTTTATCGCCTTGATTAGCATGGCTTGGGTTACCTGCCCAGTCTGTTTGTGGCCAGTTAGGATAAACGTTTAGGCCTGTCGTACTACATGTACCGCCGCCATTGTCACCGCCGCCATTGTCACCACCACCGTTATTACCACCGCTGATGTCACCTAGTGGTAGATCTGGTTGCTCAAACTTAAAGGCATACTCTTTACCATTTACAGTCACAGCGTAGTTAGCCGGGCCTGAGATTGGTAAGTAATAAACCATATCAAGTTCGTAAGTACCGCCAGCAGGTAACTCTTTCCATGATGGAAGGGTAAAGGCAACGCGGTGCATCTCACCTGTCAGACCACCAATGTTATTCGCCTGAGTATGGCCAGAAGCGATAACTTTTAGGCCACCACCAGATTGATCTTTTGCATTATCAGGTGCCGATGTTGGAATATCGAATTGGAATTCCGTACCGCCAGGTAATGCATGACCAGTGTTATTGGTGAATGTGATTTTAGGGTTAATTGGGTAGTTCTGATCACCCACTTTGAACCCACCTACAGAGATAGCAATGTCGAGAGCTTCAGTTGGAATTGCACCTGTTGCTACTTTATTGCCATAAGGTGTTGCTGATTTAAACTTCTCGTACATGGCATTGGTCATGGTGTTACCCATGTGGTATTCACCATTACCGTTTTTACATGACATCTCACTGACATCTACGCCTGCACGATTACCGTTAGCGTCTAGCACATAACAGTTGTAATCCCCGGCAAGCTCCCAGAACATGATGCCACCAATGCCTTTGTCGATGACGTAGTCAGCTTTAACATTGATAGAGTCTTTATCTTCAGTGGATAAGAAGACTTTTTTCTCTGCATTCCATAACCAAGGGGCAACCGCCACGCTATCGTAGTTGCGAGTATAGCTACCTACTAGTTTATCTTGTGGATCATTGATTGGGTCTAACCCATAGGCTGCGGTGTAAGTACCGTAGATACCTTGTGCAAGGTTCATAGCATGCCACATAGGGTTTGAACCCGCTCCCATCTCGTTACCTGCCGAGTTGAGATCATGCCACATGTTGTCGATGCCAAGCGCACCGTTACCACAGTTGTTTTTCTCACCTTCACCCGTGCCTGCACCACACTCCGCCTGGTTTGGCAGTGCTGCGCGGCCCCATAGGCCATTTTCACCGCCAGTAACACCTTGCCAGCCGCGCGTATAGTATGGAACACCAATGTTGATACGACCCGCAGGCATTGAACCTCGGAAATAGTGGTAAGCCCAGTCAGTGTTTAAGTAACCAATACCGCCGTATGCTGCGGTATTGTAGACATTCCACATTGCCAACTCTGAATCTTTACCAGTATCGTAAAGGGCTGCATTGTGACCAACATGATCATTCCACGCACCGTGTAAGTCATAAGACATGATGTTGACGTAATCGAGGTACTTAGTGACATCGAATGTTTCCATACCACGTAGCAGGTAACCAGATGATGGTGCAGCGATGGTTAGCATGTAGTGCGTACCATCTTGAGCGGATGCGTTATCAAGTTTCTGACGCAATACCTTCATCAGCTCTTGGTACGAAGCCCATAGGTAAGCGCGACGTGATTCCATGAAGGCTTTATCATCTGGGTTACCTGCACCAGCCATAGAGGTCGGGTATTCGTAATCGATATCCAGACCATCAAACTGGTATTTACGTAGCATTTCAACTGCAGATGTTGCGAATGTTTCAATACCAGCATGGTTGATTGAGCCATCAGCATTGGTTGTCATGGTATAGAAGCCACCATCAGCAATACGTTTACCATCAACGCCAAAATGCCCACCAGTTTCAGCCCAGCCTCCGATTGATATCAATGTTTTAACGTCATGCTTTTTCTTGTAGGTTGCAAGTGCACCAAAGTGACCTTTAAAGCCTAATGTAGGGTCAATTTCTACCCCAGGCCATTCTTTACCTGTTGCAGCATTAGCTGGGTCAGTAACATCACCAACATTGACTTTACCGTCAGAACCAATGCTCACGAATGCGTAGTTAATGTGGGTTAGTTGTTCCCATGGAATGTCTTTGACAAGGTATTGTGCTTGCGGGTCGTCACCTGCACGCCAGCTAGTGAAGTAACCAATAACACGGCGAGGGTGATCAACTCCCATTTGCTCACGGCCATCTTGGTCGTAAATGGTACAGTAAGGAACATTCACACCTTCGGTTTGGTATAGGCCATCAGGGCGACAGTTATTCACTACCGCACCGTTATTCACGGTAAGCGAGACAATCGCGGAATCACCCGTAGCACCTAAATCATCCGTAGCACGAGTAAATACGTTGAGTGAGCCTGCTTTAGTTGTGGTGTAAGCCAGTGTATACGGGGCTGTTGCAGTTGTTCCTACCAGTGATCCATCAACATAAAAATCAACTTTAGCAACGGTGCCATCAGTATCAGCCGCTGTTGCGGTGAAGGTAACAACATCACCTAGCGTGACGCTGTTTGCTGACAAAGTCACTGCGGTTGTTGGTACTGTATTTGAAGTGTCTGTCACATTCACTGTTGTAACAGACTCAGCTGTAGCCCCTTTATCATCAAAGGCAATCGCTTTAATGGCTTGGTTACCAGTAACGGCAGTCCAATTAGTAACATAAGGTGCTTGGGTAATAGTCGCAAGCAAGGTTGCGCCTACATAGAATTCAACTTTAGCGACTGTCCCGTCAGCATCGGCTGCATTAGCAGTAATAGCAACTACATCGCCATTGATGATCGAATCAGAAGAAGAAGGCGAGGTAATGGCGACAGTTGGCAGCTGGTTGGTACCGCCGTTGCCACAGTCATCAACAAAGCTCCACTCTTGATGTGCACCAGAGTGTGAGGCTGGGTTATTTCCCTTTGTCCACCAATTGGCTTTATAGACTTTATTAGCTTCTTGTATTTGAGTACCACCACTGTAAGCAGTTGTACTGTTCCAATTATCTATATTGCTACAGTCCATTGCGGCTTGTGCGTTAAAAGCTAGAGCACATGAAACGGCAATCGTGCTCAGCATAAAGCTTTGCTTGAGTACCTTTCCTTGTTTCGAGTGGTTCATGACATCATCCTTAAATAATAGTAATGAAATTCGCATTCTTAATCGACAAAGTGAAACTTTATGTTTGTCGTGAACTAACTATAGATAAGAAGAGAAATGATTCACTTAAGAATGTCTAGAATTACATACTTAGTCCCAAATGGATGTTGATTTCATGTAACAAAACAATGCTTATTTTGCAGCGGTAACTTAATAATGTAGCTATATTCGAAGAGGGTATAATTGTGAAATATTGTTTAATTATAGAGCTATACATTAGGTCAATGCTTTCATCGTCTTTAGGTTTTTGACGGAAATATTATGAACAACGGCTTTTATGTACAGATTTAGCGGCTATTGATATGAGAGCGGATAATTTAGGGAAGATATAAGTATTAAAAAAGAAAAATAGATAAGCGCAACACAATTGCTGCGCTTATTTCCAAGAGGCTTTTAGCTGAGGGGTTACTGACTTATACGTGCTTTAAAACGTGCTTTTGTTGCCTCGTCGGCTTGTGAATACCAGTAATTCAACATACTCTCAGCCGTATTTTCGCCTTGCTGAGGTGCAACCGTCGCGGCCGTATTTGTCGCTGGAGTCGTGGTCGCAACAACTGCAGGTAGTGTGGTTACTGCTACCGCGCCTGCAAGTGCAGCCGGTTTAGATGTTTGGTTATACGCGGCAATTTCAGCTTCAAAGTTACGACCAAACTGGATGCCATTTTTGATAAGTCTGTCTTGTTTAAACTCAGCAGGTTTATCATTTTCATCTAGTAGTGTGATAACAGGCTTTTTGTTAAAACGGCTGCCTTCTATCTCAGATTTGATGTTAGGAAGTTTCAGTGTGTAGTCCGCATTGGTGCCATCAAATTTAATGATCATGACATTTGAACTAAACAGTGTGTAATCGCCATTATCGCGGTAACCACCTTCATAGCGGAAAGCGACTTGGTTCATGCCGTCTTTTAGCGTTAAAGCGTCGTTACCTTCTGCACTCTTTCCATTGACTAGAATTAATTCAGCCGTTGATGGTAGCGTAAGAGTTACATCTGCTAGTGCAGGTAGGCTCACACTTGCTGCTGCAAGCGCAATAAATGCGGTTCGAAGTTTCATATCTTATCCTTGAGTCAATGCGTGATATCGCAGCTTGATAATTTACACTGCTCACTTTAACAGAAAATGAATGTAACCAGAGAGAGTATCGCCTAAATTGTTATATAGGTTGATATTTCACCACTCATCGTTGAGCAATCTCGTTGATATATCGAGGTAGATTTATGCTTTCTTGGATGAATGGGACGGTGAATTTGCTGTGTTCCATGAAAATACTGTTCATTTCCTAGACATTACCAAACGAATTATGCTTATATAGCACCCAATAAAACACCGTTCACTTAATCGGTGTTGATGGTTAACCCCTTACTCTGATGTTATTTGGTTAATGCTGTTTGGGTGATGTGTTTTATTCCAGCTTGCGAACTGTAAATTAAGACAGCATTAAATATAAAAATACGCCTGCATAATGATAGGCAATAATAAGAAATGGATTTATGAAAAAGACACTAACGCCTTTAGCCTTAGTCGGTGCGCTTGTTGCACCTATGGTCGTTGTTTCCAATGTGGCAGCCGAGCCTGTTGCATGGGATAAGCAAGATCAAACATGGCTAACACAAGACTCAGAACATTTTTCTGTGAGCTTTCGCAATGGTCATGAGCAAGATGCCAGCCGTGCATTAGACATTGCCGAAAGAGTACATACTGAATTACTCCCATTTTTTAAAACCGCCCCAAGGCTAAAGACACAGCTTGTTCTCGTTGATGACGTGGACGTCTCAAATGGGTGGGCGACACCGGTTCCTTACCCTCAAATTCGCTTATACATGTCACCCCCTGATGATGTTAGCAGCTTGGCATCCAATGATGAGTGGATGCATAATTTACTGCGTCACGAATATACGCATATTCTTCAAATGGAATTGGGTAACGGGGCGGTAAAAGGTGTTCGTCATGTTTTAGGGCGACAAGCATTTCTTTTCCCACATGCACTCACGCCAACGTTATTGATTGAAGGGCTAGCGGTTTATTTAGAAACCAATAAAACGCTTGGGTATGGACGTCTTGAAAGTAATCATTTCGAGATGCAAATGCGCATGGAAATCGCTGAAGGACAGAAATCGCTGAATCAAGTGGTTTCTTCTGCACGTGAACTTCCATTTAATACGCATTACCTTTACGGCGCGTACTTCTATGATTATTTAGCGACTACGTATGGTGAAAAAGCCATTGAAAATTACTTACAAGATTACAGTCGGAAAATCATTCCATATTTCTTGATAAGTGGTTCAGCAGAGAGAGCCTTTGGTAAAGACTTCCTAACGTTGTGGCAAGATTTTGAAAAATACTTAGATAACAAATATAGCCAACAAATCGCACAGTTAGAATCAACCGCTGTCACAGGACAAGATGTTCAAACCAGTCTATTTCAGCAAACAACCGCGGCGAGTGTGCATGGTTTATTAGTGAACCAATCTAACGGTGAAGATCGTCCTCAGTTGAGTGCGCTGACGCTAAAAGAGGGAAGTCCTCATTGGCAGGGACTAAGCTATACCAAAGGCATCTCAGCTATGGATTCGCACCCGTCTGGTGGTCTTGCTGTTTCACGTGCAATCAGTTATGCCGATGGGCGCTTAACCAATGATATTTTTATATATCAGGAAGAGAGTTGGACTCGTATTACGGATCATTCACGATTCCAGAAAGTGCGTTGGATGCCAAATGGCCAGCAATTAGTCACTAGCCGTAAAGTTGGAGGGCTAAGTGAGTTATGGTTGATTGATGCGAAAGCTGATAGCCAGCAAGAAAAGTTGTGGCAAGGAACAGAAGAATTTGTCTTAGGTGACTATGCCATTGTAGCTGATGGCTCTGCTATTATTGCGACATTAAAGCGCCCGCAGCAAGGCTGGAATCTTGAACGCTTTGATTTAGCCACGAGAACATGGCAAGCATTGACCGATACTAAAGCAACGGAAAGTACACCTGTGATGTTAGATGATGGTCGCGTGATGTATAGCGCTGACTATGATGGCATCTATAACATTTATGTGATGGATTTAGCTAACGGCGATGTTGAGCAATGGACCAGTGAAGTGGGTGGTGCTTTTGCTCCTCAATGGCAGCCTGAGTTAGGTTTGGTATACCAAGCATATGGTTCAAATGGCTATACATTGCGTGAAATGCAATCGCCTAAAGCCATCAGCAAGTTTAAAATTACGAGTAAGAAAGGGCGCCATGATTACCCGCCAGCCGTAACCAACCATGTAGAAAAGACGCAGCCAGAACCTTATAGCGCGCTTTCTACGTTGTACCCTCGAAGCTGGTTACCCGTGTTAAGTTTAGATGATCAGCAATCGTTGGTTGGTGCATCTACCTCGGGTACCGACGCACTCAATCGTCATAGCTACTTAGTATCTGCAAGTTGGGATTTTTCAAATAATTTGGCGAATTACAATGTGCTTTATCAATACGATACACGTTGGATCGTATCAGCTCAGCGTAGTTACGAATTTGAAAAAGCACTGAAAGGCGATGATAAATACCGTATCACGAGTGAAGACGATATTGCGATACAGCGTACTAATATCTTTAACGCATTTGAAGATCAGTTAAGCCTTAATGCAGGTGTTACTTGGAGCCATGAGGGTGTTGAATCTGAACCGACAAATAGTGGCCTTAAACCGTTCAATAGCACAAACGAAGCTTTAGTCGGTTTAGGGGTAGCTTTTGATAACCGTGAAGGCTATTTGAACGTGCCGGGTACAGGCTGGGGTCATTATGCGGATTTGATCGTTGAAACTAATGAAGCCTTTAAAACCGATTACCAAGGTCAGAAGTATCAAGCGCAATGGTTAGGAACATGGGATTTACCTGCCCGTATGACACTAACAGCACGCTTGGGTGCGGGTTATGCTGATAATGATGCAAAAGCATTCCGCTTAGGCGGCGTTAACACTGCAAAAGAAGCCGTGATGTTCGGGCGAGATACACAGGCATTACGTGGTTATGATGATAATGTAATGCGTGGTCACCGTTATTTCACACAGCGGTTAGAACTTACATCTTGGCTTGGGCGTGTAGAGAAAAACTGGGGTTTGTACCCTGTAGGGCTTGGTGATATATCGGGCTCGGTGTTTGTTGATTCTGGTGCTATGTGGGATAGCGGTACTGAGCGTAAACAGCTAACAGGTGCTGGCTTGCAGCTAACAGTTGAGGCTAAATTGGGTTACAACATAACCCTACCAGTATCGTTTGGCTATGCACGTGGACTGGATAGTGAACTGGGTAAAGATAAGCTTTATGTTCAGCTGAAGAGTAATTTTTAACGGCTAGACCGTTCTTGGTTACTATGAAATAACAATAAGCCCAGCAATTGCTGGGCTTATTATTTTCAAGCTAACTCACGGTTACTTCACGTAACACGCGAAGCCTTTCAGGTAGAAACCTTCAGGGTAAGCACTGTCTAGTGGGTGATCAGCCGCTTGGCTGAAACGTTCAATAAACTGTACTTCACGGTGCGCATCAAGCGCCGCATCGGCAATGATTTTTTGGAATAAGCCGTTATCCATTAAACCAGAGCAAGAATAAGTCAGCAGTGTACCGCCAGGTTTTAGGATCTGCATGGCTAGCATGTTGATATCTTTGTAACCACGGCATGCACCTACAAGCTGGTTTTTAGACTCAGCAAATTTAGGTGGATCCATAATAACAACATCAAAAAGCTCACCACGTTCACGGTATTCACGAAGCAGCTTAAATACATCCGCGTTCAAGAACTCAGCATTTTCTACTGGGTAGCCGTTAATCTCAGTGTTCAAGCGTGCAGTATCAAGCGCGTGTTGAGACACATCAACGTTCACAACCTTGCTTGCATTACCTTTAAGAGCATATAAACCAAAACCACCTGTGTAACAGAAGCAGTTAAGAACGCGCTTACCATTGACGTATTTAACCGCGGCTTCACGGCTATCACGTTGGTCTAGGTAGAAACCCGTTTTATGGCCACCCATGATATCAACGTTAATTTTTACGCCGTTTTCTTCGATAACAACGAATTGTGGTGGCTCTTGGCCTGATAGTACGCCAGTACGAAGTTTTAGGCCTTCTTTTTTACGAACTGCAACATCAGAGCGTTCGTAAATATTGCAATCTGGGTAGCATGTATTTAACGCTTCTACTAAAGCATCTTTTTGTACTTCAGCACCCGCACTTAATAGCTGGCAGACAAAGTAGTCTTGGTAACGGTCAATAGTGATACCAGGCAGACCATCAGATTCCGCAGCAATTAAACGGTAGCCTGTTAAGCCATCTCGCTCTGCAAGAATAGTACGTAGTGCTTGCGCTTTTTGAAGGCGATTAATGAAAAAGTTAACATCAACTTTCTCTTTTTTATCAAACGTCCAAACACGAACACGAATTTGAGATTGCGGTGAGAATGCACCACGAGCAAGCCACTCGCCTTTGTGGTCGTAAACGTCAACCGTCTCACCTAGTTCAGGTTTACCTTCAATGCGATCGATACCGCGAGAGAAAATCCAAGGATGACGACGGCGAAGTGACTTTTCACGTCCCTTTACCAAGTAGATAGATGCTGTCATGACGAGCCTAGTAGGGTATTCATATTGGGGGCGCATAATAGCAACTTCTGGTCGTAATACCAATCTGAACAAGGTATTGAAGCGATTCGCCGATAATAATAGAGGGTGGAGCGTAGATAAGTATCTTGTTCGGCATGTAGAGATAAAAAACAAGCCGCAGAAGCGGCTTGTTTGTGTGTCATGTTGAGATGAGCGAATAAGTTAGGCTTTTAGGCCGCTCATTAAAGATTCCAGTACATCAGCTTGTTGATTCAAACGCTCAATTTCACCGCCCGAGGCAGAAATCATTTCAGCGATTTGGCGAGATTGCTCACGTACTTGCTCAACGCTATTAGCAATGTTGTCTGCAACGGCACCTTGTTGTTCAGCGGCTGCTGCAATTTCAGTACTGCGATCGGAAATTTGCTGATTTCGCACGGTAATTTGCCCGATTTCGTTATCAACATTGTCCATCAACTGCTCACTGTTCGATGCGTTATCAACCGTGTTTTTCATTACAGAGATCAATTGTTGGCTATTGGTTTGTAGCGCTTCAATCATCTTTTGAATTTCAACGGTCGCACTTTGTGTACGGCCCGCAAGCGTTCGAACTTCATCAGCAACCACAGCAAAACCACGGCCTTGTTCACCTGCTCGTGCTGCTTCTATCGCTGCGTTTAGGGCTAAAAGGTTGGTTTGTTCAGAAATGCTATTGATCGTGGTGACCACATCATCAATTTTTGCGGCATTACTGTCTAGCTCACTAACCGCATCAGAGGCTTGATTGATTTCGCCTGAAAGTGCCGAAATCGCAGATTTAGTTGCATTAACTTGTTCGCGACCCTTTTCACTAACTGCTTGCGCTTCACGCGTTTGGTCTGATGTATCGTGTGCATGCGTGGCAACTTCACGAATAGATGATGCCATTTCTTCTGTCGCACTTGCCAATGAATCAAGGTGCTGCTGTTGACCAGAAGACAGTGATTCACTTTGCATTGTGCTTTGACGTAATTGGCTACTAATTTGTTGCATTAACGCCGTGGCTTCTTGTGTTGCTTGCACTAGCTTTTGTTCGCGTTCTGCAACACGGTCAATGGTGATAGCTATCATGCTAAATTCATCACGCACAGGGAAAAAATTCAAACGGCCTGTTAAATCACCATCCGCTAAGTTTTGTAAGGCTCTATGCATGGTAAACATCGCGCCACCAATGAAGGACATGATGTAGTAAATAGATGCCAATGTCATAAGCATGAGAATGCTTGATAAACCAATTTGAAGCGGTGATAGGTAGCTTAATACACTTTGTGGTTCTTCAGCACTAATGCTGTAGTTCATACCAAGAACAGTCGAAGAAATCTCACCTGAACCAATGCGTAGACCACTGTTGATCAGCAGTGAACTCGCTTCAGAACGTTCTACTTGTTTCGCAGAGAGTAACGCAGACATTGAAGCAACATGATTTGTTGTATTTTCAATACGGTGTTTACCCGCGCTATCGACTAAAATTGCACTGATGCTGATAACTGCAATAAAAGGCAAAAGAAAAAGCAGGTAGAACTTTTCTTGTAGTTTCAGGTGAATAAGGTATTTATCAATCCATCGAAAAGCGACTTCTTTCATGTGTGTTCCTATATAAACAATAATGCACAGCAAGATAATAAAACTGTTAATACTTTATCGGGAATATGAATGTTTTCTTGAGGTGAGCTATGTCACAGATTTGTGTAAAAGCAAGTATAAAAGGACGGGTTCAGGGGGTTGGGTTTCGATTTCACACCGCCCATGAAGGTTTGAAATGTGGCTTAACAGGGTATGCGAAAAATTTACCGAATGGTTCTGTAGAGGTATTGGCTTGTGGCCATGAAGAGGCAATTACGCAGTTGTTGCTATGGCTACAAGAAGGGCCGAAGACATCAATGGTCGCTAGCGTAGAAGCGGAAGAGGTGGAATGGCGCCATGTTGATGGTTTTGAAATCTTATAAGTTAACGCTGATTAGTTAACGGTGAACAGTAAAAGTACTAGCCCTGAATAAAAAGAGCAGAGTTATCCTAAGGATAGAACACTGCTCATTTTTCAAGCTAGATACATTTTACTGGCTTTGGTAAGCCCGCAAGCTTGGTTGCTTGCTTGGCTGGCCCTTTCGGGAACAGCTTATAAAGGTAGCGAGAACTGCCTTTTTCTTCGCCATACTTTTTCGCCATGGCTTTAACTAGCATGCGAACAGCTGGCGAGGTGTTGAATTCTAAGTAGAACTCACGCACAAAATGAACCACTTCCCAATGTGCTTCTGATAGCGTAATGCTTTCTTCTTCTGCAAGCATGGGAACAAGTTCTGGGGTCCAATCCTCAACGTTTTTTAAGTAACCTTGAGCATCGGTTTCAATCGATTTACCTTGGAATTCAAGCATGGTACGCCTCAACATTTGGAACGCTGCAAGAATAGTGATTCGTTGCTATACCTGCAAGTAGAAGTTGCGCAGTTTCTCTATCATAGGCCCACACTTTGAGTCGTTGCATGATCAATAGACATAAAAAAAGCACCTCGAAAGGTGCTTTTTAAAATCTAAGTGACGATTAATCGTTGTTACCCATGAAGCCTAGAAGTTGAAGTAGGCTCAAGAATAGGTTGTAGATAGATACATACAGCGTAACAGTTGCTGAGATGTAGCTTGTTTCACCACCGCGGATGATTGACTGTGTAGTCAGCAAAATAGCCGCTGAAGAGAACAGAACAAACATTGCGCTAATCGCAAGAGAAAGCGCTGGAAGTTGTAGGAAGATGTTCGCTACAACAGCTGCAATGATTGCGAAGAAACCAGCCATAATCATACCGTTAAGGAACGATAGGTCACGTTTCGTTGTTAGCGCGTAAGCAGAACATGCAAGGAAAGTCAGTGCAGTACCGCCAAGAGCCGTAATGATCGCATCACCCATACCTGCACCAACGTACATGTTTAGGATCGGACCTAGGGTGTAACCCATAAAGCCAGTTAGGGCGAATGTACCTACAAGGCCCATAGAGTTGTTACGGTTCTTTTCAGTTAAGAACATTAAGCCGTAGAAACCCACAAGCGTAATGATTAGGCCTGGATGCGGAAGGTTCATCGCCATTGCGAAACCAGCAACAACAGCAGACCAAACTAATGTCATTGAAAGTAAGAAATAGGTATTACGAAGTACCTTGTTTGTAGAAAGCACGCTTTCGTACGCACCACTCTGGTTAACACTACGATCGTTCATGAAGACTCCCCTTAGGGTTAATAATATTATTATCTGTTAAGACATATATGGGGTTAAAAGTTCATTAATGCAAGTATATGCCTACATTATTTGTCACGGTTAACGCAGCTATGTCTAAGAGCTAGTGGCTAGATGATACTTAACATTTCGTTAGCGTGATCACCGAAGTTGTAAATGAATGTTACAACTCTACGTTTATATGAGTGAAATCACAGTTTACACGCTAAACAAAGTGGCTTCCTGTTTACGTCGTAACCAAAAAAGGAAGCCATCAGGAGATTTCTTTATACACGCTGATATGATCAGCTGCAAGTGTCGTCGATGTTAGTGCAATATTTGGCTCAAGAACAGTTGAGTTCGGTCTGATTGTGGGTTGTCGAAGAAGTCATGTGGATTGTTTTCTTCAATAATCTCGCCTTGGTCCATGAATATCACTCTGTCTGCAACTTGGCGGGCAAAGCCCATTTCGTGAGTAACACATAGCATTGTCATGCCTTCATCTGCCAGTTCAACCATGACATCCAACACTTCGCGTACCATTTCAGGGTCGAGTGCCGATGTTGGTTCATCGAACAGCATAATTTGTGGGTTCATACACAGGGAACGCGCAATGGCTACACGTTGCTGTTGGCCGCCTGATAATTGGCCTGGGTACTTATCGGCTTGGTCCGGGATTTTTACTCGTTCTAAATAGCGCATGGCTATTTCATCGGCTTCTTTTTTGGGCATCTTCTTCACCCAAATAGGCGCGAGCGTGCAGTTCTCTAACACGGTAAGGTGAGGGAAAAGGTTAAAGTGTTGAAAACACATGCCGACTTCTTTTCTGACAAGCTCAATGTTTTTTAGATCGTTAGTTAATTCGTTACCAGCAACAATAATTTGTCCTTTCTGGTGCTCTTCTAACCGATTGATACAGCGGATCATGGTAGATTTACCTGAGCCTGAAGGGCCACAAATAACAATCTTTTCGCCCTTAGTCACATTTAAATTGATGTTTTTAAGAACATGAAATTCACCGTACCACTTATTCACGTCTGTTAGCTGGATCATCGGATCCTCGATAATCGTGTTGTTTGTCATAATGCTATCCTTGCTTAACGCTTATGGCCGGTATGCAGCTTATTTTCCAAATAAATGCTGTAACGAGACATACTGAAACAGAAAATCCAAAAGACGAGGGCGACGAAAACGTAGCTCTCAGTCGCAAATCCAAGCCAGTTGGGATCAGTATTTGCGGCTTGACCGATCCCGAGTACATCAAACATACCTATGATGAGTACTAAGCTAGTGTCTTTAAATAAACCGATGAAGGTATTTACGATGGATGGAATTGTAATTTTAAGCGCTTGAGGTAAAACAATGAGATACATTTTTCGCCAATAACTTAGGCCTAACGCATCAGCTGCTTCATATTGACCATTAGGTATTGCCTGCAAACCACCACGTACGACTTCTGCCATATATGCCGCACTAAACAGCACTACACCAATTAATGCGCGCACTAATTTGTTCATTTCCATTTCACTGGTCAGGAACAGTGGCAGCATGACAGAGGCCATAAAGAGAACGGTGATGAGCGGAACACCGCGCCAAATTTCGATATAAGCCGTACAAATGCTGCGAATAATCGGCATATCTGAACGTCTACCCAGTGCAAGCAGCACACCAATAGGTAGCGATACAACAATACCGACAATGGCAATGATCAATGTGACTAATAATCCACCCCACAGGTGCGTTTCAACCACTTCAAGGCCAAACACACCACCGTAGAGTAAGATGGCAGCAAAGAACGGATAAATATTAACAAAAAACAGCCAAATCCATTTTCGTCCCGGTGTCGATTCTATTGCCAATAAAGCAATAAAAATGGCCAGAGTGAAATAGAATAATTGTGGTCGCCACAGTTGATCTGACGGGTAAAAGCCAAACATAAACTGATCAAAGCGCACGTTAATGAATACCCAACAAGCTCCGTTACTGGTGCAATCCTCTTTGGTCGTACCTATCCAATCGGCCGTTAGAAATGCCCAATCAATCACATTCCACAGCGTTGAGAGTGCAATATAGCCAAGCACAACGGTCAGAATGGTATTGATTGTCGAAGAAAATAAATGTTTTCTTGCCCAACTAACAAAGCCGATCGTATTTGCTGGTGGCGGTAGGTCTGGCTGGAATTGATGTTCACTCATACATTACCTCTCGACCAAAGCGACTTTGCTGTTGTAGATATTCATCAGATACGACGTTAGCAGGCTTAGTGTGAGATAAACCCCCATTGTCATTGCGATAATCTCTATCGCTTGTCCCGTCTGATTGAGTGTGGTGCCAGCAAAAACAGACACTAAATCTGGATAACCAATCGCCATCGCCAACGATGAGTTTTTGGTTAAATTCAAATACTGGCTGGTTAAGGGAGGAATGATGATGCGTAATGCCTGCGGAATAACCACAAAACGCAGTATTTTACCTTGCGGTAGCCCAAGGGCTGACGCTGCTTCTGTTTGGCCATAATTCACGGCATTAATCCCCGAACGGACAATTTCGGCAATAAACGACGCGGTATAGATACTTAGTGCCAATAACAGTGCAGCGAGCTCTGGCAAAATGCTAATTCCGCCGCGAAAGTTAAAGCCTTTCAGTTCTGGGTACTCCAGCGATATAGGCATACCAGACAAAAGATAAGCAACGAAAGGTAAACCGATAGTAAGCAGCAACACAGTACGTAATATAGGCGATTGCTCACCCGTTAAGCGTTGTTTACGTGTTGCGATAATGGCATAGACAATACTGAGTATTAATCCGATAGCCAGTGCCAGCCCCATCCACATAGAACCTTGTTCGAAAACGGGTTTAGCTAAATATAATCCACGTACATTCAGGAAAACACTTTCACCTAAACTCAAGCTTTGACGAGGAGAGGGGAGTACCTGCAAAACCGCAAAGTACCAAAAAAAGATTTGTAGCAAGAGTGGAATATTACGGAAAATTTCAATGTATACCGCCGCTAAACGACTGACAATCCAGTTGGATGACAACCGAGCGATACCAATAATAAAGCCCAATATGGTCGCTAAAAGAATACCGAGTACAGAAACCAACGCTGTATTCAATAAACCAATAACAAAGGTACGCCCGTACGAGTAGGTTTCATTGTACTCAATTAACGTTAAGCCAATACCAAAGCCAGCCTCTTGTTCAAGAAAATCAAACCCTGTGGCGATCCCCCTAGCATCAAGATTTGCGATAGCATTACTCACGATGGAGTAGATAAAAAAGAAAAGCCCAACAACAGCGAAAACTTGGAAAATAATGGCACGAAAGGTGGGATTATAGAGCAAGCTTTGTTTTTTTGGGGTTGGGAGTGATACATCCGATGTACGTGGTGTATTTAGAGCTTCTGTCGTTTTAGGAGCCATACAACAACCTCAGTCCCTATGTGGAGGTTTAACTAGCAAGTTCTACCACCGCCAGTTAAAAAGAGAGGCGGCATCATGCCACCTCTTTATTTTTTGCTTCATTAACGGATAGGTGCAGCGTATAGAATGCCACCGTCTTTCCACAGTGCATTTAAGCCACGTTTGATCGCGAGTGGTGAGTTTTCACCAATCGTACGATCAAAGCTCTCGCCATAGTTACCCACTTGCTTAACGATTTGGTAACCCCAATCATCACGCAATCCTAAGCCTTTACCTTTAGGACCATCCAGACCAATTAGGCGGCGAATATTTGGATCATTAGACTTTTTCATTTCATCAACATTGGCAGATGTCACGCCGTATTCTTCGGCATTAATCATTGCATTCAGCGTCCACTTAACAATGTTGAACCACTGATCATCACCTTGACGAACAACAGGGCCTAGTGGCTCTTTAGAAATGATTTCAGGCAGAACAACGGCAGAACTTGGATCTTTAAGGTTGAGGCGGAGTGCGTATAAACCTGATTGGTCGGTGGTTAATACATCACAGCGGCCTGAATCAAACCCCGCAGAGGTTTGGGGAGCGGTATCGAACACGACAGGATTATATTTCATCCCATTTACACGGAAGTAATCGGCAAGGTTGAGCTCTGTTGTTGTGCCAGACTGAACACAGATAGCAGCGCCATCAAGATCTTTTGCACTCGATACACCAAGCTCTTTTTTTACCATAAAGCCTTGGCCATCATAGTAGCTAACGCCAGCAAAGTTTAAGCCCAATGAGGTATCACGATGCAATGTCCATGTTGTATTTCGTGATAACACATCGATCTCACCAGATTGCAGTGCAGTGAAACGCTCTTTCGCTGTTAGTGGAATATATTTTACTTTTGATTTGTCACCGACAGTTGCTGAAGCAATAGCTTGGCAAAATTCGACATCAATGCCTTCCCATTCACCTTTGGAGTTAGGGTTTGAAAATCCTGGCAAACCTGCGCTCACACCACACTGAACATAGCCTTGCTTCATGACTTTATCTAGCGTGCCATCAGCTGATGCGTTAGCTGAAAATAGTGCAGTTGAGGTGGCGAGGACCGCAAAAACAACTGAAAATTTGTTAGCCATTAGTACCTTCCTTTGTAAGTTTGTGATGTAGTGAAATACTGTCACAATGCATAAAGATGCAACATGCACCCTATTGTTTGTTTATAGTAAACATACTGTTAACAAAGATAAGTATAGAAACAGATACGGGTTCGTCTAACATTGAGTGTCGAATACTTCACGTTTTTTACAAAAAATTAAAGTTTAATGGAATGAAGTGCTTGCAATTAGACTTAACTTTGAAGGTGAAAAAAGTAAATAGCAGCAAGAGGCTAGAGTAATAATATGCTTATCACGAATATATTGAAGCTTTGTGTTGGATAAAACACCAGTGTGGTTGGATTGTGAGTAATTGATATTTTTATTAAAATTAGTGCTTTACATACTTTGGGTGAGTCTATATTATTCGCCGCACTTACGGAGAGATGGCTGAGTGGTCGAAAGCACCGGTCTTGAAAACCGGCGGCGGTTTATCCCGTCCTAGGGTTCAAATCCCTATCTCTCCGCCATATTCAAAGAAGCCAGCTTAATTGCTGGCTTTTTACGTTTGAGCCAACGTGAAAAGGATTTGTACCAAATCCGCCATAGCCAAAGTGCTCCACCGTATTTAAGAAAACCGCTGAAACTTCAGCGGTTTTTTTTCGTCTAAATTTTGTGATTAGAAATAGGGTGCCGAAGACGCGCAAAGCCAAAGGGCGCGAGCTTACGAGCCGTAAATCCCTATCTTTCCGCCATACCCAAAGCGCTTCGGCACATTCAATAAAGGTGCTAAATTACGAGCGTTTTTTTATCAGCAAGCACTTATGCTTGATCTCTCACTCTCACTCTCACTCTCACTTCAAGGTCGACTAAACGGCGTAGTTTCTATATTCACACCAAGCCACTTATATTGATGAAAACGTACAAGACATTATTAAATGTGAATGAATTAATAGACAACCAAGGTAACAGTGAATAAAAGTAAATCGGGGTTAATGATGTGATTTTTGTATTATTAAATTTTCAACATAACTACATAAGCTTTTTTTTATAAAAATTTAGCGTGGATTTTGTTCAGTGGGGTATTTAGAGGAAAATATAATTTAAGTGAGTGATTCGACCTGCCGCTAGTGTGTCCAGTTATTTGATTTTTTAACGGTATAAATAAGTTGAAATCATAACCATTTCTTTAAAAAGCCTCACAGAAGGCAGGTTGTATATAAATGTCATATAAAAATTTATCATTAGGTAAAAAAATTGCGGTTGTATTTTCTGCTATCGCGCTAGTTATTATTGCACTTGGTGTTTTCTTAAGTAGCGAGCTTAAATTAGTTCGCGAAGGGACGGTGAATTTTACAGACTCGACATTGCCGAGTGTATTATCTGTGGAAGCGCTGAAGTATGAAGTGACGAGTAATCGTGCAACTCAATTTTTCACGTTGACGCTCAATAACGATAATGTGGCGATGCAAAATTATCTTCAACGCACTCAGCAGAATAACCTCCAAATCAAAGGGATGCTGGCAGCTTATGAAGCCACTGTGGCATCTGATCATGAGCGCCAGATCTTTATGAAGGTAAGTGACGCTTGGGCAATCTATGTTGATTCTATTTATAGCTTTGAGTTAGCGATAAGTCAGGGGAATACCGTTCAAGCTGGACAGGTGCTTGGTAATACATATCGTCAATTTAACGATATGATGGCAGCGCTTGATGGTCTGCTAGAGCTAAACCTTGGCTTTGTTGCCAATAACCGGACAGAGATGTTAGATACGACTTCGCGTGTGAGTACCATGACGATTGCTTGTATTGTAAGTTTGTTAGTCTTTATGGTTTTGATGAACCAGTTTTTAATTCGCCAAATTTGTTTACCATTAAATCAGGTGATGGTGTTATCAAGTGAAATTGCAGCAGGTAATTTAACTCACACCTTAGAACGTGATGAAATAGGTGATGATGAATTGGGAATGCTGGCAGATTCGAGTATCAAAATGCAAGACAACCTGCGGTCTCTTGTTGTTGAGATTGTTGCTGCCGTGACTCAGTTGAGTACCGCGGTGGAAGAAGTCAGTGCCGTATCTGAACAGTCATCTCAGGGGATGAAACAGCAGCAAGACGAGATCACTATGGTTGTCACTGCCATGGAGCAAATGAAAGCGACTGTTGCCAATGTTGCGAGTAATACGGAAGTGGCTTCTGTTTCTGCCGCATCAGCAAATGATGAAGCTAAGTTAGGCAGTCAAGATGTACAAAAAGGCATTGAATCTATCTTGAAAGTATCTCAAGAAATTGAAAATGCGGGCGCACTGGTAGAGCAACTAGAACGTGAGTCGGTCAGTATCAGTATGGTTATTGATGTGATTCGAGACATTGCCGAGCAAACTAACTTGTTGGCACTTAATGCTGCAATTGAAGCCGCGCGTGCTGGTGAACAAGGCCGTGGTTTTGCCGTTGTTGCAGATGAAGTGCGAACCCTTGCGGGGCGTACACAGCAATCAACAGGTGAAATTGTAGCGATTATCGATAAGCTGCAAAAAAGTGCCAATGAAGCTAAAGATGCGACAAATATGAGTTGTAATATGATCCACCAGTGTGTCGCACAAAGTCAGCATACTGGAGAAACCATCCAGAATATAGAGCAGACGGTAGCGCAAATAGCCGATATGGGAATGCAGATTGCGAGTGCATGTAACGAACAAGATTCGGTTGCTGATGAGCTAAGTCGTAATGTTGAAAGCATTCATTTGTCATCGACTGAAGTCGCAACAGGTGCTAGCCAAACGGCGAAGGCGAGTTTTGAACTAAGTCAACTTGCTGTAAACCTTCAATCAATGATGAGTCGTTTCCGCGTATCTTAATTTTGTGTATTCCTTTTTTGTAAAACGACCTGTAAAGCTAGCTTAATTGCTGGCTTTTTTCTGCGAGTGATACCAACTTGGCTAATGGTCTTTTTCTTTAATAGGCAAAGCGGTTTATAATTATTATTGACCAGCCAGTAACTGTAATAAAAAACCACAGGATTATCCCTGTGGTTTTTATTTTTACTTTTCTAATAAAGAAGCAAAGGATTAATACGCGGTTGCGTACACTTCCACTTCTGCTTTGTTACCATTATTACTCAGCATGAAATGGACATAACCGTTTTGGTTTACTTTAAGTTCAACGAACTCTTTGTTACCCGTGTAATGAGATGATGCATCATGTTTTTCTGGGGTAGGCCAATGTGCCTGCGCCGCGTAAAGGTCGACATTACTTTGTTCACCAACGTTGGTATTATCTTGTTCTGCCTTTGGTGTCACCCAAATACGGACTGTGTCTTTACCTTCTGGTACATAAAGAGCCAGGTAACGGGTGTTAATGATATCAAGATTTATTGGGTCATCTGTTGCGAGAACGACAGGTGCTAAATCATCTTGGCCTGCGCTACTACCTTGACCGCCTCCTTGACCGCCACCTTGGTTTCCGCCTTGGTTCTCAACTTCCGCTTTAGCCAGTAGCTCAACATTATTGAATGCTTCACGGCCATCAATACTGATGTAATAACGGCCCGTTTTAATGTAGCCATTTGCTTGAGGTTCAATAGTGACTTGTTCGTTGCTGCCATGGCTGAAAGACGTAAAGTCATGATCATAGTAGTGAGCAACTCGATCGAAACTCGCATATAAATCGGCATCGCCTTCACCCTGAATTGATAGCTCAAGTGAGCGAGTGAACTCTGGAACATCAATATAGAATTGTTGTTCGCTGTACTTTTCACCTTCCAATCTAACAGTACTGTTCAGTGATAGCGCAGTAACTATCGGCTCTTTACCGCCAGGTGTTGGTTGGCTAGTTGTTTGTAACGTATCGAGCCAAAGACTAAACTCTTGATCGTATTGCAGGCCAATGTCTTGGCTCTTCTTCGCCCATGCTTTGAAGTTGTTATTACGACCAAGTGCTAAGAGTTGGTCAACTTCTTCTGGGTGGTTTTCCATTAGGAAGCGTACAGCAAGGTATCCCCAGCGGTATACACGGTTAGTGTCGTGTGAGTAGGTTGTTGCCATTACTTCTGGTAGTGAGTATGCATGCGTTTTACCTAGCTCAATTGCAGCGTTATAACCTTCTTTGTAATGCATGTATTCAGCAAAGCCTTCAAGCCACCACACAGTGTTACCGTCACGTAATACATCACCAAAGTCCCCGTATAAGTTAAAGCGCCCATCTAGGTAGTGAATATATTCATGTTCTAGGTTTAGAATACTAAAACCGTCTGCGTATTCATTGCGGTAAGCGACAAAGCGAGCTTTGTTATCTGGATTTGCAGGATTACCTTCTAAGTACTGACCGCCATTATCGGTCGTATTTCCAAAGAGGAAGCTAGAATAAGTGACATAATCGCTGTTTGAATTGAACACAATCACTTCAACATTATCGTTATGGTCATCAGCCACAGGTACACCATTACTATTTACTATCTGGTGGAAATCAGCTTCTTTTTCATTGAGGGTTGCGCAGACTTCTAGCGCCTGTGCTTGATCCATTTTTTGCGCACGTACAATAGCGGGTCCATCACAAGGATAGTTAAATGGCATCACTAAGGCTTCTAGCTGTGCTTTACCATCTGTTAGCCCCATAGATTCAGCTTGTTCAGGTGCAAAGTGGTTCACCATTTCAGCTATGCCAACCCAAATCTTATCGCTCTTACCGCCTAATGGGTAACGCTCAAGTAGGTTCTTTTGAATCGTTAGAATTTGTTGTTTTGTTTCTTTATATGGACTTGCTAATAAACGGCCCATTTCTCGTGAAGCGTTACTGACAATAAAGCTAGCATCCGTTTCTAACGCCCATTCGTTATCGTAAATAAACTGTTCTAGTTGGTGTAGGTACTCAGGGTGTTTAACCAGATCCGAGTAGAAATCATCATTACCAGTATGGCCACTCATCGCGCGGAAGAGGTCATTCATTGATTCAATGAAACGAGTATGTTCAGCGCTTTCAGGCGTAAAGTGATTAAGTAAGGCCAGCTGGTTTGCCATTGTCAGTGGTAAGCGGCGAATATTATCCACCATGATGGTCATGCTTTTCAGTGCAGAGCTTTGCTCATAACCATAATTAATCGCATAAGGCGAGGTGATAAAGGCATTAATAGTTTGAGCTAGCTTGAGATCAAGAGCATCTGAGAATTCACCAAGCTGTTGCTTATTGTTAGATCTAACGTAGTAAGCTGCACGAATAAACTCACCGAGGTTATTTATAATTACAGCTTGTTCTGGCTCACCTCGATAGTTATTTACCTCGTTTAATAAGCGTACCTGTGCTTGCTCAACAAGATGATCGCTGAAAACGGTTTGCGCATGCGTTACGCTGGCTGAAAACCATTCATTGCGGCAATCAAGATCGGCACCTTCTATTGCAATAAGCGGGTTTTGTGAGGTGGAAAGTGCGTTGATTTCACACGTTAGCGCAGCGGATGCTTGTGGGGTATAAAAGCAACTTGAAAGTAGAATAGCCAGAGCTGAGTGTTTGAATGTGTTTAAATTAGTCATAATTGTAATGGTTATATTTGCGTAGTGATTCAAAGGGCGAGAGTTATACTCGCGATATATTCAAATGCACGACTATTGATATGAAACTAAGAGACTTATTCAGGAATCTACATGTTTCTTAATAACGCATTTTTACTTCCAAAAAGACATGTTAAAATCGTCTAAAATCATTGTGTTAAGATTTAAGGCTGTGAATAAATGTAGAGGGCGTGGTCAATAGGAATACAGCTTGTGTGGTTCTTGCGCGGTTGGTTTTTATGCTTTACAGGCTTTATTGACCTACTCATTATTCGCGGTATTTACTGAGAGATGGCTGAGTGGTCGAAAGCACCGGTCTTGAAAACCGGCGGCGGTTTATTCCGCCCTAGGGTTCACCTGAGCGAAGCGAAAGCACATTGCCCGTGACGAAGGCGCGAAAAGGCAATAGCCCGAAGGGCGCGAGCTTGCGAGCAGTAAATCCCTATCTCTCCGCCATATTAAAGAAAGGCGCTAATTTATTAGCGCCTTTTTTGCGTTTGAGCTGACGTGAAAATGATATGTACCCAATCCTCCATATCCAAAGCGCTCCACCGTATTTAAGAAAACCGCTGAAACTTCGGCGGTTTTTTTTCATTAAAATTTTGTGATTAGAGATAAATGTTGAACCCTAGAGCCGAGTTCAAAGGTATGGCATTGGGCTTTGTTGAGTTCAAAACTGCCTATGTTATTAATCAATTGCGGCAATAGTATCGTTCTCAGCCAGAACCCACGACTAACTCATTTTGAGCATGAATACCATCGAGCTCAAGTTGGTAATTATGAAAAGGCAGTCAGTAGAGATCACTTCACTTGAGAAAAGAAAGTATTGTAATCTTCTAAGTGCCAGTTTTTTGTTATCTTGCCATCGTGTATTTCATAGATATCGACTGCTGGGAAGTCGACAACTTGTCCTTGTCCTGCAACTTCTCCCATTTTTCCGTTGAAGTTACCTTTAAAACGGTATCGAATCGTTGCAAAGTCACCTGCAATGAGTAAATGTTCAACTTCTACGTGTAAATTAGGGACAATTTTACGGAAGCTTTGAGAGGCTTCTAATACACCTTTGATACCTTCTTTTCTTCCTTCTGGTGGGGTCATATCCTTGAAGTTTGCTAACAATGCTTTGTGAGCATAAACCTCTTCACCTGTATTCCAGAATTTAGCGTAGTTCATGGCAGCTTGCTTAATTTCTTCTGTCTGTGCCGATGGGGCTGCAGTTATATAGATTTCAGGTTTAATTTCATCTGCTTGAACAGAGCTACTTACTAGCATGGCGATACCTACAGTTGTGGTTAGAATAGAATTTTTGATGTAATTTTTTTTCATGACTTGCTTCCCAGTCTTGTTGCTATGGGACTAGTATATTGACAAAAAAAAATTTGATAATTGGGTCATATTTAAATTCACTATTCGGTTCAGTCAAATGGTTGAGCTAAAAGAGAGGGTGTGCACCATTTTCTGATATGAATTTGTTTACCCTATCGCCAAAACCAAAGGTGGCTGAGGCTAGGTAGGTTACTCATTTTACATAGTGTTATATCACAATAGAAATGCAACATTTTAATCTGGTGATTTATGAGTAAAGCTACTGATAAGTTAGATCAGCGACTAAACCGAGATAAATGGAAAGGTATTTTTGTATTGTGTATTGCTGGCGCCATAGCAATTCTATTAACAATTGTCTATGTACCAAGCCAAGTTAAAGGTGTTGAAGTTTTCGGCGAGGTAACACATTTAACGGCGATTTCTAGTGAAGAAGGCAATGTGCTAATGATTGTTGTAAAACTTGCTGATGGCTCTGTTGCAAGGTCAAAAATATCAAATTCTTCATATTATCATCAGGGGGAAAGAGTCAAGTTACTGAAGAAAAAGTCATTTTTTTTGGGAACAGATTTATATATGTTCCATAGTTATCCTACAGCTACTAGTGGTAAAGAAAGCTGTCAAGGTGACGCTGGACTTCGGTAGTCTTGGTATGGAGTTTGGTGTGCTTGGTTAGTTTAGAGTCGGCACACCTTATAATAGGCGATATATGCAATCGACTGTTTCTGGAGCTAAGCGAAAGGAATTTGTACTAGATCCGCCATATCCAAAGCGCTCCGCCATATTCAGTTAATGCCCAGCAGAAATGTTGGGCATTTTCGCATGCGTTGAATTTACCAACTTGAGTACAGTTATCTTGTATCGCTAATTATTGGATATAAGCACCGATGACCGATGACCGATGACCGATAGGGCAACAGTGAATCTTTAAATAGATTTACGCATATTGACGTTGTTTTACATCGTGAGAGTTAAAGTAAACTTATCGTCTATATGAGTATGAAAGAATGAAAACAGTCCGCAATATCATTTGGGCAATGATTGCCACAATGTCTGCCTTTTGGTTTGCGATGGAACCGCAACTTTTTACCTCAAATAATGTATTTGAATGGCGCTCTGCCATGATTCAATACTCAGGTATTTTGTCTTTGATGTTAATGTCCATCACCATGCTATTGGCGATGCGCCTGCCCGTGATTGAGAACTGGCTTAACGGTATGGATAAAGCTTACCGTGTACATAAGTGGCTTGGTATCGGTGGGGTTGCGTTAGGCGTTACGCACTGGCTATGGTACCAAATTCCAAAATGGCTAGTTATGTCTGGCGTATTAGCAAGGCCAGTTCACCATGACGGCTCTGGGCCTGCAGGTAATTTGTCTGGCTGGACGCTATGGGTGAGTGAGCTGCGTGAGTTCGCTCAAGGTATCGGTGAGTGGGGCTTTTATTTGCTCCTTGTCTTGCTCGCGGTGTCGTTATGGGCAGCGGTGAAATATAAACCGTTTAAATTGTCACACCGTCTTATGTCTGTCGCGTATTTATTGATCGCAGTGCACTCTGTGTTCCTTCTTAAGCATGCTTATTTGGGGGAGCCTATTTATTACCTAACGTTGGCATTTGCTTTTGTTGGATCTATTGCTGCGCTTTACAGCTTATTCGGCTTTGTTGGGCGTGGTAATCGCTACTCTGCGGTTGTTGCGACAACGCGTTACTTTCCACAAGCGGAAATCATGGAATTGGTGTTAAAACCAGACGCCGCTTGGCAAGGACACACAGCAGGGCAATTCGCGTACTTACGTTTTGGTGATGAAGACCCACATCCATTCACTATCGTCTCGGGTAGTGAAGACTCAGAATTACGTTTCTTGATCAAAGAACTGGGTGATTTTACCACTGGGCTATATGAACGAGTGAAACAGGGCGATGCAGTCACGATTGAAGGGCCTTATGGCCGCCTTGAATTTGACTTAAGTAAGCCACAAATTTGGATTGCTGGTGGTGTGGGCATCGCTTCATTTTTCGCGACGCTAGAAGCGCTCAAAAGAGAAAAGAACCATCCTCGTATTGAGCTGTTTTATTGTACCCGTGGTGTCGATGATCATTTGGTCGATGAGTTGTGGCACCTTGCGCATCAAGCCGGCGTGAGCTTAAGTGTGATAGATACTATGCATTCGCCTCGATTAAATACACAACGAATCGTGAGCCAATGCGGTAATTTAAGTGACTACGAGTTTTACTTTTGCGGGCCAGAAGTGTTCTCTAAAACGCTGAAAAAAGAGCTAGATGCACATCAATTTAATATTGAGCAGAGCTATCATGAAGAACTATTTGTGATGCGTTAAAGTGTAGACATTATGTGGATACTCTAGCCCTCAAGTCTCATTTGTTTTTATGTTTCAGTAAGCCCACTTTTGGACTGACACCAAAAGTGGGCTTTTCTTGTATATCTGATGCCTGTGCGTGGCGTTATTGCTTTTTAAGCTGTAGGTACGTCAGAACAGACAGGAAGGTGAAGAAAGCAGGATCACTCCAACCAAAACCAACAAAAATGCCTGTTACACCTGCATAAACGGTAATAATCACCCCTAACATGTTCGAAATGAGTAGAGCCGTTAATAGCTTCTTGGCGGTAATACCTGCCTCAATGTCTTTCAGCATTAAGCTAACAGCGGCGATGCCACCCAAGAAAATACTGGTATGTTGCGACAAGAAATACGCATATTGGTCGTTGATCTCGACGCCATACATCGGCCACATGAGGCTTGGTATAAAAAATAGCGCCAATGCGAAAACAAAATAAATGCTGCCGTGTAGTGTTAAAAACGTTTTGTTGGTCATCTTCTTACCTTACTGCTCAGACGGTTAAGCCATTGGCCCTTTGTTGATGCTTGTTAGTGGTTCGTTAATATCAAAAATAACCCCACGAACATCATTAACGCCCATTTGTTGTAAGCGTGCTGAATGCATTGCTAAATAGGCTTGGGCTGTTGCTTCATCTTCAAAAAGATAGATGCCACCGCCTAGCTTATCTTGTGCGCTTTCGGTCCAAATTTTCCAAATCATGCCAGGTTCTTGGTTGATTGATTCTGCTAAGCCAACCAATGCTGTCGCCATTTCTTCACCAAATGGGCCATTAAAATCGAAATCAACTTGAAGTAATTTAGCCATGGGTCTGTCTCCTTATAAATAAAAAATAGTCGATAAAGTCAGTTACCATATCGGCTGCTAGCTCTTTGCTATGGATCTATTCTTATCTATAAAAAACGAACAGAAAAGTTCATAATATTGTGGTTAACTGTGGAAAAAATAGACCAATGAGATTAAAGAGCACGTTAGAACAGTGGCTAACCCTGTATGAGATTGATCGGGCAGGGAGTATTCAGGCGGCCGCAACAGCACTGAATAAGAGTCATACCACCTTGATCTATGCCGTTAAAAAGCTGGAATCACAATTAGCGGTGTCCTTGGTGGAAGTACAAGGGCGCAGGGCTGTGCTGACAGAAGATGGAAAATCTTTGCTGCGTCGTGCAACGACTATGCTAGAGCAAGCCCGCGAACTAGAAGAAATAAGCGAGCAGCTTTCTAAAGGGTTTGAATCAGAAATCACCATCGCGGTTGATCACCTGTGCGATCTGGCGTGGTTATATCAGCCGATGGCTGAGTTTGTGGCGCAGAACAGTACGACCTCGATTCAAATCATAGAGACATCGTTATCAAAAACGACAGAGATGGTGATTAATGAGCAAGCCGATGTGGCTATCGTCAATTTGCCTATCACCAATTATCCTGCGGAAGCGTTTGGTGTGACATCTATGGTGCCTGTCGTGGCATCTCATCATCCGTTAGCGTCTAAAGACTCTTTATGTTTAGCGGATATGTCTACCACCACGCAGATTGTTATTCGGGATTTAGGGCGTACGCTTCATCAATCTGGCAAGCAAGATGTAGGGTGGTTGAAATCACGTCAGCGAATCACTGTTGATAATTTTGACCACGCCTTTCGTGCGGTGGAGCAAGGGGTAGGGTATTGCCGCCTTCCTGAGCATGTGGTGCAAAGTCGCAAGAACGACAGCGTCGTTGTACTGAAGGTTGAAAACGCCGACCAGTACCAAGTCCCTTTGCATTTAACGCTCCCTAAAGGCGCGAAAACTGGCCCCGCAGCAAAAAGTTTTTATGATATTTTGCTGCGTTCGGCCAGTTCGAGACGATAAAAATCGTTTAAGCGCGTCGCTTCACTTGTGAAGCATGATTGCCAAGCAATAACTGCGTGGGTGCGTCAGGGTAAAAATCGCAGGGCGCAAATATGTGCATGGGTTGTTCAGAATAAGGATGTCTGAACGTTAGCTCTGCGGCATGTAATTGAAGCCGTGGCGCCTTAGCAATTGCTTCTTCATGGGCATAGAACTGATCCCCTAAAATAGGGTGCCCTATCGCTTGAAGATGAACCCGTAGCTGGTGCGATCGACCTGTGGTCGGAAATAGCGCCAGTAATGTCGTACCCTGCTCCCGTGAAATCACTTTATAGTGAGTCAACGATGGCTTACCTGTATTGAAGCACACCTTTTGTAATGGACGATTTTCCCAGTCGCAAGTTAATGGAAAATCAATCACCCCTTTGTTGTTTTCAACCTCTCCCCACACTCTTGCGTAGTAGAGTTTTTTGGTTTGCCTGTGTTGGAATTGGCTTCGCATATGGCACTCCGCTTTCTTGCGAAGTGCGAGTACGATAAGGCCAGACGTCGCCATATCTAAGCGGTGGATTATTTGAGATTGCGGGTAATCTGCTAAAACGCGTGTCCATACACTGTCTTGGTGAGCAGGATCTCGACCTGGATTTGAAAGCAAGCCGGAAGGTTTGTTGATAGCAATAATATCTTTGTCTAGGTGTAAAACATCCAGCCATGGGGACATTGGCGGGTTATAGATAAAATCGGTCACGCGGTTTTTCTCCGATCAAGGGGAAGTCCCTCAATCACAATGTTGATCGAGCTATTTGATCTTTTTGGGGAGATCAATAAAGGTGCTATTCGTTAAAACAGTTTGCCGAACGCTGGGGGCATTCGGTGTTTGCAATAAAAGATGTTAGTAAAAGCCTAGTTCTAAGCGATGCATGGCTGCCGAGAGGGGATTCTGCAGTATGTATCTAGGCCCTAAATTTGCGCGGATTCTACTCCAACCAAGCGAATTGTGGGAACAATATTTTCATCTTTTTACGTAAATAGTGAGCAGCCGTTTTTAGTCTTGGGATGGTATTCCACTCGTTACTGGCTGCTCATCGTTTATTGTGGTTTCAGTTGTGTAGTTTCAGTTGTTTAGTTCCAGTCGTGAAGCACAGGTTAGGAGCTTGAACAGCTATCCGTGTGCAAGGACGTTGCTGCATTTGTGTTGTTATTTGAAATCAGTACGGCTTGGGTTAAGCATTGTTCGGTTAACGCCAGATAATAATCAAGACTAGGATGCGCTAATGCTTCTTCTTTACCAAGGTCGTCAAATAATCTCACTTGAATCGCATCTTTATAGTAAGTCTCTGCTTCAAATAGATGTACTTCACGATCGCTCATTGTGCCACCTTGGACATGCAAAGTGTCTTTAGAGGCTTGGCTGAGTTTAGCCATATAACCGGGCTTTACCGTACACAGGTAGCGCTTTGCCGCGACATGAAGCTGAATGGGGTCAAGGATACTGCTTGGCAGATATGGGCGAAGAAAATCAGCGCCAATATCTTCATGGAAGCCATCTATACCGTTTTTTGTTATATCTTCAGGTAGCCCTAAAATTAAATGGCCAAAATCATGCAAAAAAGCGGCGACAACCACCTCGCGAGTGCTGTTTTTCTTTTCGGCAAAGTAAGCGGATTGCATCATGTGCTCAGCCATAGAGATACGTTCACCATAGGCGACATGGCCGTTCTCGATGAACTGCTGGTGGATAAAATCGATAACTTTCATTATCGCTCTCCTTGAATGGTGCGCATGGTACTCAGCAAGGAGTCTTTGTCGGCATAGCAACCTTGCAAGTGACGTTCACCTATAGCGGCCACTTCACGACCATGCAACACACGCTCGTTATCAAACATCATTAATTCACTAGGCTGTAGCTTGCACGTGAACTTGCATTCTTCACTGTGTAGCACTTCCATAAAGCATTGGTAAGCTTCATAAAAGGCGCGTTGTTCATTGAATGGCAAGCGGATAGTTTGAATCGAACGGTTGTTAAGGCGTACTTTCGTAACTCTACCTTGGGTATCTGTTTCAATAACGCTGCCACCGCTTTGTAGATCGGCTTCGGCACTTTTAAAACGGTAGCTCAGTATGGTGTGGTTCAAGGTGTCGAAGTGATGCTTATATTGTTTTCTCAATATTTGCGCGGCATAAAACCCATCGGCTAGGGCAGTGATCCCACCTTCAGGTGCCGCCACTAAACAATGTAATAACTGCAAGCTAGGTACAGGGTGACGATAAGGGTTATCGGTATGCAGGCTCAGTGGCTTTGGCGTAAAGGCCAAATTCTCTGGGTTCTCTTTGGTGATAACCTCAAAATATTTACCGTAATTGGTTTCACGCACGTAGCCGAATTTATCAACTACTTCTAATAGTTGCTGATCGTGATTAGGTACGTGACGAAGAAACGCAATACCGTGGGTGTTAACATGATTAAGCCACTGATATTTTGACTCTGGTTTATCGAGGTCGCGGTAATCAACACTGACTGCGGCTTGATCTAATTGGCTTCCCCATAGCGTCATACCTTCATCGGTATTTGTCGTGTGGCTCAAAGCATCAGAAGGAAATAGCAGTGCGTGCGGGTAGACAGATTGATGGCCATCTTGCCATTCAACAAAGAGCTGATCGTTATCGTATTGGGCATCAAGGATCTTAATGTCGAGATCAAGGTTAATGACTTCTTGTAGCCGTTGACCAGACGGATGTAGGCACTCTGAACATGGGCAGTTATCACGTAGCCAGAAGAAATGAAAAGGCGCGTTGTTAACCGTTAAGTGGGTGTCAAAAATCGATAATACATTCATGTTAAGACTACTTCTTATTAGCTTCTGTTTTCAGTGCGGGATTCAAAATGCGCAGACCATTTTTTCAAAACAGCAGCGCGGTCATTTGCCATGGCATTAAAATCAATATCAGCAATAGCGGATTCAACATCGGGGTAGTTTTTTACCTTGCCGCTGACCTCTTTATGGGCCACGACAGGGTAGACGGTGTTATAAAGCTCGTTGGCTTCTTTTGAGATAGACCAGTTAACCAAGGCTTGTGCGGCTTTAGAATCAGTATTCACCAGTGCAACCGCTTCGGTATCCCAGCCAATACCCTTTGGTAATATCAAATCAATAGGGGCACCTTGTGATTTGAGCTTAGCGGCGCGAAGCGCGAACGAGATACCAATCACCGTTTCCCCTTGGGCAGATTCAACGCAGGGCTTTGAGCCTGAATGGGTGTACTTGGCGATGTTATTGTCTAATCGCGCCATGTAATCCCAGCCTTGTTCGTTCCCCATAGTTTGTAACCATGCCGAGACTTGGGTATAGCCCGTACCTGAAGAACTCGGGTTAGGCATAACAATGTGGCCTTTGTAAATTGGCTTAGTGAGATCTTCCCACGTGTTTGGTTTCGGCAAGTTAAGTTGCTTGGCGATAATTTCGTTAAAGCAGACAACGTTAAAAAAGGCATCGTGACCATACCAAGCTTGGTTGGCTTGCGGATCGATCATGGTGGGTTTTAATGATTGCATGCCTACGGGGGTAAAAGGTTTGATGACGCCTTGCTCTTTAAGTAACGCAAGTGAAGAGCCTGCCAGTCCCCAAATAACATCTGCTTGGGTGTTTTTCCCTTCTGCCAGCAACTTCGCGGTGATGACACCTGTTGAATCTCGGACCCAATTAATGTCGATATCAGGATGGCTTTTTTGAAATGTATTTTTAAAATCGGACAGTAAGTCCGTTTCAAAGGCGGTATAGACAGTGATTGTTTCTTTTGCGTAAACGTGGGCTGACGTAGCAAGTAATAGGGTTGCGCCTAGGCAATGTGCAAGTTTCATTTTCCATCCTTAGTTATTGTGAGCTTGGCGATAATAAGAGTGGTTAATGAAGGCTAGGTGTGATTTTTGTTACGAATAGGTTAATTGTCTTGATGAGGGGAGGGCGTAAGCGCGCTTTAGCTATCTAGGGTTATAGCGCGTATTGGTGCGGTTAGTATGAATAATGCACGCCAATTTATCTGATTCGTACGATGAGGCAACGGCTTGTATAAATGCCGTTCACTTAATCTTTAATTTAGGAATTAATGGTTTACAGCAGCAGAGGGAAAACCTAATATAAGCGCCATGGAGAGATGGCTGAGTGGTCGAAAGCACCGGTCTTGAAAACCGGCGGCGGTTTATCCCGTCCTAGGGTTCAAATCCCTATCTCTCCGCCATATTTAAGAAAGGCGCTAATTTATTAGCGCCTTTTTTGCGTTTGAGCTACCTTGAAAAGGATTTGTACCAAATCCTCCATACCCAAAGAACTCCGCCACATTCGAAAAAACCGCTGAAATATCAGCGGTTTTTTTTCGTCTAAATTTTGTGATTAGAGATAGGGTGCGGAACCCTAGCTCAGGGTTCACCTGAGCGAAGCGAAAGCACATTGCCCGTGCCGAAGGCGCGAAAAGGCAATAGCCCGAAGGGCGCGAGTTTACGAGCAGTAAATCCCTATCTCTTTGTTGATGGAATGAGTAAGTGTTGATAGCACTTTCTAACTCGCTTTTGCCCCATTTCGCGTTAGAGTTGTTGCTTGTAACATATCTCTGTACTTTCAATTTGTCCAAGTTTTTCTAATGGCTGCATTGTGCACTCATTGCTTACTAGATGTTGGCTATTCAATACTCATTCTCATCTAGAGATTAACTGAGCAAAGTCTCCCTCCTACATGTGTCATCCACAGTTACACGCTGTAATAAATATGAACACACTTGAATTTCAACTTGCCGCAGTGCATTCCTACCGTTATGGTACGTTACACATAAGATATTGAATGCAAAGTTAAAGAGGGCGTGTGTGGGCTATGGTTACAGAGTTGATCGGGAAAAATATAAAAAAATTAAGGGATGAGTTTAACTTGTCCCAAAAGGAACTTGCGGAAAGGTTGCATGTAGCAAGACCTGTAATCTCAAATTGGGAAAACGGCAAGAACGAACCATCTTCTTCACAACTTCTAAAATTGTCGCAGATATTTAAGACATCAACTGATGAGCTTGTAGGGAATACATCTGTTAAAAAAAAGGTTATCGTTGTTGATACATCTGCATTGATCAAGCGTCCCTCCATCGTTGATGAGTTGGAAAACTACTTTGATGAAGTTGTGATTCCCCATGTTGTAATTTCGGAGCTTAACAATCTAAAAGATAGAGGGAACCCATCGACAAAGCAAAAAGCTTGGTTGGTGATGAAGTTTATAACAGAAAAAGAGAGTAGATTTTGTATAGAACCAACCATAAAAAATGACGGAAATAATGATGAAAAAATAGCAGATATTGCAAGAAGGAGAGCCGCATCGAAACCTAATGATGAGGTCTATCTATTGTCTGATGATATCTACTTTCAATTTCTGACAAAAAACATTCATAATTTGTCAGCAATTACACCATCGAAATATATTGAGACCTTCCATAGTACTCATAAAGATTATGACTGTGTTCGTTCTATTGAGTTTGTATCACTTGTAAAAAATAGAAAATATGAAGAAGTCAAAAAGTTTGATCTCAGTCGTGTTGATATAAACTTTCACAGTCCAGATAGCGGTTTAACACCTTTGATTTGTGCCGTTAGAAATAGAGACATATCTATGATCAAGTATTTGTTACAGTTAAAAGAACTTGATCTGGATGTTCGAGATAAACATAAATACAAATTTTCTGCCATCCATCATGCTACGCAATTGAAAAATTTGAAGATAATTAAACTACTTGTAGAGCATGGCGCAGATATAGATTATGGAAGTGGTGGCAAAAATGCTGGAAATACATCTTTGATGATTGCTTCGTGGAGTGGTTTTTCGGATGGGGTAGATTACTTTTTGTCTCACGATTCATGCGTAAATCAACAGGATAGCAATGGCTATACACCTTTGATGAAAGCTTGTATAAAGCATGATAGGAGAATAGTTGAAAAGTTGATCGATAAAACAGATCTAACTATTAGGTGTAGAAACGACAAGAAGGCCATAGATTATTTGGATGCAAATAATTCAAAAAGCAGTGACATATTTGAATTGTTTAAAGGAAAAGAAATTGATTGATAGAGCTTGTATATCATTGGGTGAAAAATGCAATTTGAAATGTAGTTATTGTCATTTTCACAATGAAAACAATGGAAAAATAAGTGGTAGACCTCAAGAGTTTAGTGCTGATGAATTGATTAACATAGTAAGCGAGATTAACGATTACGCAATAAGTAATGATGTTTGTACGTTTAAAATAGGCATTGTAGGTTCGGGAGAGCCACTTTTACAGTATAGAAAAATTGTTGAGTTAATTACTTATGTGAAAAATAATAATTTAAACAGACTAACTTTCTATACGATCACAAACGGCACAATACTTAACGATAGAATTTTAAATTTTTTCTATGAGCACAGAGATTTCATCAAACTATGTTTTTCTTTGGACGGATATGAAGAACTGCACAACATAGGAAGAGAAAAATATCATATGGTTTATAATGGCATAAAAATGTATGAATCAGTATTCGGTGAAAAACCTCCTATAAATTGTACAGTACATCATGAAACAATTAATAAAAAAAACAAGTTACGTAGTTATCTTGAAAATGAAAGCTTCAAAGATGTGACATTTTCACGATTATTTGATTCTCATGATGTAAATATGACAATATCAGAAAAAGAATACAAAAACTTACTTTCTGAATTCAAAGGGAGTCAGTTTGATATTCGTCAATTAGATGAAAAAAACAAGAAAAAGTACGACTGCACAATGTATGGGACTCTGTGTGGTGTAGGTAGAACGAATATCTTCATTACAAAAAAAGGAATTTACCCTTGCGGTAGGTTTTATGGACATGAAAAATATAATTATGGTTCATTCGATATGAGTCTTAATGATCTTGAAGTTAAAATGAAGAAAATGAAGTCCTTAAAAGATGGCGAATGTTACTTTGATAAATATTTAGAGGTGATAAATTGAAGATTGCAATCTATGGTGTATCGAGGTCAGGTAAAGATTACCTGATTGATCGAGTTGTTAATCATCTCAACTTGAATAGTGATATTAAAGCATGTCATATAGAAGGTTCCAAAACATTAAATAGCATCGCATTTGAAACATATGGGCGTTCTTTCAAGAGCCTATGTGAATCTGATAAAGTAGCATTAAGGAAAAAGTTTGTAGATATTGTTAATCAAAAAGAAAAAGAATATCAATTAGTGATTGTTGATGGACACTATTCTTTTATAAATGAAAACTCATACAACGTAGTTTTCACCGATGAAGATAAAAATACTTACGATCACTTTTTTTATCTGGATACACCATCTCATATGATTATCAAGTTTGCTAGAAATAGTGGAGGTGAAAAAAGAAACTTAGATATAACTGAAGAACAAGTTTTTAATTGGAAATTGTATGAAAAGGATGAATTGCAAAAGGTTTGTTCGTTATTAGATAAAGAGTTGGTCATTTTGGATGAGGATGCTCAATCTTGTGTTGATTTCATCGAATCGTGGGTGAAAGGTTTTGATGAAAAATACTCTTATAATAAAATGGCTAATAACATTTTAGACGGTTTAACTAATGAATTGAGCCAAGTAAATGAAGTTTTATTGTTAGACTGCGATAAAACAGTTTCTACCAACGATGTAACATATGATTTCTGCCAAGAGTTAGATATTGACTCATATGCGCTGAAAAAAATATTTCGTAATGATCGATATACATCTTATCAGTTTTATAAGGTGTGGTGTTTATACAAATCAAAAGAAGCACCGCTAATAGTTAGTGCATCAGAAATTTCTTTAGAAAGAGCTAACTTGAGTAATGATATATTAGGTTTAATTAAAAATAGACGTGATGCACTTGTTATAGGTATTACATCTGGTGTATATCAGATATGGGATTTAATCTCAAAGAAACATGACCTTTTTAATGTTCTAATTGGCAATACTTGTTCTAATAGTCTTGATTACTATGTAACGCCTTTATTAAAGAGATCGATTGTTTTAGAACTCCAAAAAAGGAAAAAAAATGTAACTGCTATCGGTGATTCCATCATAGATATCCCAATGCTAGAATCAGCTGATTTTGGTTATATTGTTGCACACGAAAAGGTGAATAGAGTAGTAGAAAAATATTTAGTTCAAGAAAAGTCTACTCAGATAAAACAAATATTTAGAAGTGAATTTGGTTATAGTTTAAGTAATGTTAGTGAGTTGGAAGTGGCATGAGTGTGTTTGTTTTAGATAAAGATAACAATAGGAAAGATGAAGTTTTGTCATTGATCGAAATTTGTAAAAGTTCATCAATGATAATGGGTGGGGAACTTCGTAAGGCACACTATCAACTGGGTGAAATTATCTCAACACAAATAATGAGTGCATCCAACAGTAATTCATATGCTGTTCTAATTTTGATGCGTGCAGGTTTATGCTATGGAAGTGGCATTGCTGATAAGCTCGAAGAGCTAGGGGCGTCCGTAACCATCATATTTATTAACGACGATACAATATCTTCTGAGGACTTAGATATGTTATCTGATAAGGAAATTATCATTGTTGATGCTGTTATCAATTCTGGCAAGAGTGTTTTCACTTTACTAAATCAGCTGCCTGAAAATGGAAATAATTCAGTTAAATTAGCAACTACGGTAATTCCAAATAGTTCAGTTTGTTTATTTGATGGTTTAAAACTTTTCACTGTTAGGACTTCAGAAAATCAGTATAAAGGGGCAAAAGTTAACAAAATATCTGATGGGAAAGGCCCTGATACTGGTGACAGACTATTTAATACTTATTAAAAAATGGATTATAGTACACAGGTGCAATCTCTTTTAAATGTACGAGATGAAGACGATAGGTAATTTAAATAGTGTAGGTTACATTTCCTACTGCAAATGATCTGAGCTAGAGCAAACCCTCTAGCTCAATATTTTTGTCCCAAACTTACTTAGAGCAATTGATCTAACAAACTCTGTTTAGATAAATTGGCTATCTCAACCAATGGGAGCGGAAAGATCAGGTTGCGGAAATGATCGTCAGTAAGGCTCGTAGTTATTTTGATGCCTATATGAGGGAGCTCTGCAACAGCACATCCAGTGTACGTATATACAGCTACGATTACTCGTGTTTTTGTATACAGGTTCGCAATTATTGTGAATCAATAAGTTATAGCATTTGCTGTTCTGGATTTAGACAAAATGATAAATTATAACAATGCGTTAAGCTTTGTAAGGTATTTTAAAAAGTGCTTAGTAAACCTTAGCTCACTGGAAGGCGACAAGTTTTGTGAAGATTATGAGCAATACACCAACAGTCGTTTGACATCAGCCAAGGCACATCATTTGATTATGTTACTAGATAACGCTTATACAAACATTGAGCGTCTCAAAATGCTTGAGTTATGGGCTGACAAACATATTTCACCTACAGCAAGAAAGCAATTCTTAACTGCTGAATGTCAAAAAAAAGCATCGTGGAAGAGTGACTTAGCAACATTTGAAGCTAAAAACGTAACGCATTATATGGCAAAATATTCAGCAAAAGAAATTGCGCCTGAACTTGTGGGGTTAACGGAATCTGATGTATTAGATCTTCTAGCCTCATTAGGCCTTAATAGACTTAAAGAGTCAAAAAAATCGCCAGGTAATGACATTTTTTGCGAGGCAGTACTAGAGGAGCGTGTAAAACCCAAGGCTGTGACTGAAACAGCTTAATGGCCGTGATTCCTATGTTTTGATCAGGTCGAAGTGTACTATTAATCTCGACCTGAAAGGGATAGGGTTATAAAAATAGACCAAAGCTGTAATCAACAGGTTGGAAGTGTAAAGTCCTCGGCCAAGATTTGTGAGTAACACTCCTAGCTTTGCGATACTTTTCCTTATAACAAAGGTGACAATAAGGTAACTGACTCTAACTTACATTTGTCCAAAAACACGCTGCCACGGCTCATAGCTACAGATTAAGTTTCTTCGCAACCTGAGTCGCCACGGCGAGGATTTCAGACTCTTGTTGAGAAGAAATGGATGACATGTTGTAAAACAAAATACAGTCTTGGCGCACCATTTTTGGGGCTTCTTGTAGTTCCACTTCTCGAATATCGCCGTTTGTGATGTGGTGGCTCATCTTGTCGGGTGAACACACTGTCCATCCGCCTCGTTTTAGTTTATCGATGAGCAAGTGTTGCGAGCTGACAATCTCAAATTCGCTGCTGAGCTTAGTGTGTCTTAACTCATTGGCGAGATCATTTTCTGTTATAAGCTGGCGAAAAGTCGCCAACTCAGCGATAGATACCGGTTTGTCAGGGATTGTTGAATTGGTAGCAGTAAAGATACTCAGATGAAAAGAGCCAAGGTTGATACTGCCAATGCCCGCGCTAGGGTGGAGGTTACCCATACCCGGCATGATAGCAAACAGTGCATCGCCGTCTTCTACTTGCTGTAAACAGTGGTTTCTATCCCTTTGCAACCAGTTAATGATCATGCTTGGTTGAAGCGATTTAATCTCTGACTCGATACTCAACAGCAATTGTGAGGGGATTAAACTGTCGTGATAAACGGTAATGTTGCTTAATTTACCTTTGTAGGCAGACAACGCAATATTCTCGAACTCCAAAGACTGTCTAGCCAATAACCTTGCACGTGGGTACAGCCGATGCGCCGTATCACTGGGTATTGCCTTCTTCCCTTCGATAGAAAAAAGCGTCACGCCCATCATATCTTCCAGTGCGTTAATGCGTTCTCGTACCGTTGATCGCGCTTTACCCAGTTTATTACTGGCGGCGCTATAGCTTTGCAGTTCGTAAACACTGGTAAAGCAGGCCACTTGCTCTATCGAAATCATCTCATCACCTTTGTACTGTTTGAGCGTACATTTTGGATTTATATGTTTGAATCTAACAAGTTAATCTAGTCCCGTACACACAAGATTGTTAACGGGGATTTCAGATGAATAAGTCGATTATTTCACTCATGGTGACAGGTCTAGTTTCTACCTCAGTGTTTGCCGACGTTAAGCCAATGTCGACAGTGCCAGCACAGCCGAATGAGCAAGTAACATTGAGTAACTATACCCATGTTCCTTTCAATCAGTGGGCATTCCAAAATATGGGGATCCACCCAAGCGTGATGGTCGCTCGTGATGGGGCAATCAATGATATTCCTCAGGCGCTTAACCCAGATGTTGTTCAACACAAGTTTTCCTATGGTGATGAAGTGTTGTCATTTCGTGAGGCGATGATTAACGACCATACCGATGGCTACATTATTCTGAAAGATGGCAAAGTACTGCATGAAGAATATTTTGGTGATTTTACCGCAAGAGACCATCATCTGTGGGCTTCAAGCACAAAGTCACTCGTTGGTCAGGCGTTAGGCTTATTGGTTGAGCAGGGGAAGGTCGATGTTAATGAAAAAGTGAGTACCTATATTGTTGAATTGAAAGGGACGCACTTTGGGAAGCAAACCGTTCGTACGCTTTTGAATATGACTTCCGCTGTTAACTACAGTGAAGACTATGTAAACATGGCACCCGGTGATGTGCATTTCGAATACTTTCGTCGCTTAGGGTTTATTCCTGCGTACGATTTGATGGCATTAGATCCGATGAAGGCTGACACTCCACGAGATCTGTTGAGCTTTGCTGCCATGTTCGAAAAGAACAAAGATTTGAAGGTTAACCATAAGTTTGAATACCATAGCCCGAACGTTGATGTGATTGGCTGGGTAGTTGCGCGTGTTTCTGGTCAGCCACTTAACAAATTCATTGCTGATAATATCTGGAGCAAACTCGGGGTGGAGCATGATGCTTTCTTCATGACCGACATGAACTACAATCCTGTAGCGACAGGGGGCTTCAATACGACGCTACGAGACTTTGCACGTGTTGGCCTAGCAATGGCCAATAATGGTGCGTACAACGGCGAGCAGGTTTTCTCTGAAAAGTGGGTGAAAGACAGCTTTACTATCACCAAAGAAGAAAATACGCACATGATGAATAGCGTGTATAAAAACGCGGATAGTGCAGTGTTTGACCCACACCTAGAGGGTTATAAAAACTTCCTTTGGGTACATGACTCCGAGAAAAACATTGCGACCTTTCGAGGGGTATTTGGCCAGTTCCTTTATATCAACCAAGAAAAGAATGTCGTCATTGCTACTTTCTCTTCGGCTGATAGCGCATCCAATGCCGCTCGTGAAACCTCAAAGGCAAGAGTTCAAGCATTCGAATCGTTAGCTGAATCGCTATAGCTATAGTCACCGCATATAAGAAAGCCCAGCAAGTGCTGGGCTCAGTCGGTGATTTAAAAGCGCTCTCGGAAAGAGGGTAGATTAAAAGTTGTTTAACCAAACATCGGCATTTGATGATGCTTTGTTTTTACGCTTTTTCTTACCTGTGCCTTCAGGCTTCGCCACAGGTTTAATGGCCGCTAGAAGTTCTGCTGTGATGTTTTCATCCACTTCGAAGCCTTCAACTTGTTCACGCTCAAGACGGATCTTGTTCTTCTTCTCGATGACTTTGAAGTGATGGTAATCTTCATAATCAAGCAGTGATAATGCTAAGCCGACTTCACCCGCACGACCACTACGACCGATGCGGTGCATGTAGTCTGATGGGCTGCGTGGTAAATCAAAGTTGATTACTACTGGCAGTTTTTCAATGTCTAAACCACGAGCCGCGATATCTGTCGCAATTAATACTTCAATTTCACCAGATTTAAACGCATCAAGTACGCGAGTACGGGCGCCTTGGCCTTTATCACCGTGGAATACTTCTGCATTAATGCCACGTTTGTGAAGTTTATCCGCTAAGTGTTCACAGCTGTTTTTAGCATTCACGAAAATCAGTGCTTGTCGCCATTGATGCTGTTGGATCAAATGTGCGAGTACGGCTGTTTTCTCACCTTTGTTCACGTTAAATACGCGTTGTACTAAGGTGCTGGCGTCAGAACTTTGTAGCTGAACTTCGATAGGGTCGTTTAGCAGCTCTTGCGTTAACGTTTGTACTTGCTCTGGGAATGTTGCCGAGAATAGCAAGGTTTGCTTTTTCTTCGGTAGCAGTGCCAATAATTCCGCTAGTTCTTCGGTAAAACCAAGGCTTAACATGCGGTCGGCTTCATCAAGCACTAAGGTTTTAACCTTATCAAGCTTAATCGCATTACTTGAAATCAGATCAAGTAAACGGCCTGGCGTTGCAACCAAAATATCTGTACCGCCACGTAGTGCAAGCATTTGAGTATTCGCTGACACACCACCGAAAACAGCAACGGTTTTAATCGCCCCATTAAAATGCGTAGCGTAAGACTTAATGCTATCAGCAACTTGCTTAGCAAGTTCACGGGTAGGAACCAAAATTAGTCCACTAACGTAATTACCTTTTCCGCCAGTAGAGCGATCACTCTGTGTCGCAAGGTGCTGCAAGATAGGTAATGCAAAAGCCGCTGTTTTACCCGAGCCAGTGTTAGCGCCTGCAATTAAGTCACGTCCTACTAAGACACTTGGAATAACTTGCGCTTGAATAGGGGTTGGCTGTTGGTATTCCAGCTCAGTTAATCGATTTAAAAGAGGTGAAATAAGGCCAAGTTCCGCGAAGTTGGCTGGCGTTGTGGCAGTAGTCATTAATATAAAGGGCTCAGAGCTAAGATAATAGCGCGGTATTTTAACGTATTTATGCCACATTAAGTAGGGGCTACTTTCACCTTATTCAATTCGGTTAGACCGAATGTTGATTTCAAGTATTACGTCATTATCAAAAAGTGCCAAAGGTGTACAATGGATGATAACACCTATCTGGTTGGACCTGTTTGATGTCATTATCGATAAGCGTAAGACCATACCTCTATGTTTTAAACTTGAATGGGGAAGTGTATGAGATTAGTTGAGCACCAAGCCTTTATTTCAGAAATAGACAAAGCATTTTGTTTTGATAAAGAAGAGATCGACGTCTTTGATGGTCAAACTCTTCATAAGTTGGAACTATCAGGTGGTTTCTTCGTATTCCTTCTTTTTGTATTTATTTTCTCTGCCCTTTATTGAGTGTGATTTCATTTTGTAGATACAAAAAACCGCTGAACAGTCAGCGGTTTATGTTATCAATCAAGCTACAATTTGATTACTTAGCAGTTTGTGTTTCCGCGGTAGATGCAGGTTGTTTTTGAGCAAATTTATTGACCCAAAGTGAAATCGCCCCATCACCTGTAATGTTACATGCAGTGCCAAAGCTATCTTGAGCCATGTATAGCGCAATCATCAGTGCCAGTTCGGCTTCACCAAAACCAAGCATAGACGCCATTAATCCTAATGCCGCCATGACACCGCCACCCGGTGCACCTGGTGCTGCGATCATGGTAATGCCTAGCATCATGATAAAAGGCAACATTTCTAGCAACGAAGGCAGCGCAATGTGTTGGCTAAGCGCCATCACTGCTGTTGAACAGGTGACGAGCGTAATAGTAGAGCCTGACAGGTGGATAGTGGCACACAGTGGAATGGTGAAGTTAGCAATAGATTCATCCACACCGTTGTTTTTGGTTTGGCGCAAGGTAACAGGGATTGTTGCAGCAGAAGACATAGTACCAATTGCGGTGAAGTACGCTGGAAGCATGTTCTTGATCAGCTTAATTGGAGACATGCCTAATGCTAAACCAGTGATTGTGTATTGGATGGTGATCCATACCCAGTGCATGAATACAGCCAATGCTAAAACAACGCCAAATGTTTTCAGGGTTGTAAAGACTGTGCCTTCCGCTGCCATTTCGGCAAAAATGCCTGAAATGTAGAACGGCAGTAGTGGAATGATGACTTTAGATAACAGCAGATCAATGATACTACGGCCATCATCGGCAATTTCTTTTAGGCGAACACTGTTAGTGACACTGATGCCTAAACCAAATAAGAAAGCGGTAGCTAGTGCTGTCATTACGCCAAACATTGGTGGAATTTCTAGGCTGATAAAGCTGGTTAGTTTAGCGCCAGCATCAACAGTGGTTTGGTCTGGGCTTGGAATACCAGTAATAACAGAGCTAGCAACGATAAACGCTAAGCTGCCTGCAATAATCGTTGAACCGTATGACAGTGCCACGGTTTTACCCAGCAAGTTACCCGAGTTTTTCGGTAAGCTTGCAATTCCACTGGTGATGTAAAAAAGAATGATGAGGGGGATGGTAAACCCAATCAGTTGTCCACCAATCGATTTAACGGTCAGCAGTATGCGAACGATTTCATCGGGAGCAAAAAAGCCAAGTAAGATACCGGCGACAATACCGGCGATCAGTTTCAATATTAATTTCATTTTGTGTATCCAGCTGTGTGTTTGCGAACGGTTAGCCTGTTGTAGTGAATTAGCCATTAATGTGCATTGAGTAGCATTATATTTTAGGAAATGGCGATTCAAGGCTATTATTTACAACCGTAAGTACTATTTAGCATTTTTATGCCGCTGTGTCATTTTTTGAAAGTTTATTAATATTTTTTATTTGAGTGCTCAACAAACGGTAGGGATAATAGACCGATTGGTTCTAGTTATTGGTTGTAAGGCAAGTGCTGGGTAGTATTTTAATGATAAAAAAAGACCACTGAATTCAGTGGCCTCTTTGGTTTAAAAACGCGAGATTAAAATGCTGTCTCTATGCGATTGCGAGCATTTTTTTCTGGTGTGCAAGGTATTCATCGAAAGTACCTTGGAAGTTCACTAGCTGCTTATCCTTCACATCAATGATAGATGTTGCAAGCGACGAAACGAACTCACGGTCATGGCTTACAAAAATAAGCGTACCTTCATAACCTTTCAGTGCGTTGTTAAGTGCTTCAATCGCTTCCATATCCATGTGGTTCGTTGGTTCGTCCATCACGAGTACGTTGATGTCTTGCATCATTAACTTACCAAACAATAGACGGTTCTTTTCACCACCAGAACAGTTCTTGGCTTTTTTGTTGGCATCATCAGCTGTAAATAGAAGGCGGCCTAAAATACCACGTACCATCAAGTCATCGTGCTTGGTTGTACGCCACTGTGAAATCCAATCGAAGATGCTTAAGTCGTTGTCGAAATCTGCAGTGCTGTCTTGTGGGCAGTAACCAATAGACGCATTTTCAGACCATTTCACGATACCGTGTTTTTGTTCTAATTCGTTTACTAGGCAGCGTAGTAATGTTGTTTTACCCACACCATTTTCGCCGATAACGGCTAAACGTGTACCTGCTTCTAGCAGTAGGTTACCTTTTTCAAACAGTAAACCATCATCGAAGCCATGGCCTAAATCTTGTAGTTCAAGTGCTTGACGGTGCAGTTTTTTACCTTCGCCAAAGTCAATTGATGGGCTAATACGGCTAGTTGATTTCACTTCGTCTAGCTTAATTTTATCCATTTTCTTGGCGCGAGAACTTGCTTGTTTCGCTTTAGAGGCATTTGCACCAAAGCGGTTTACGAAGTCTTGAAGCTCGCTGATTTCAGCCGCTTTTTTAGCATTGCCAGCGAGTAGCTGTTCGCGAATAAGACCAGATGCTTCTAGGAAGTACTCATAGTTACCAGGATAAATGCGCAGCTCACCATAGTCGATGTCTGCCATGTGAGTACAAACTGAATTTAAGAAGTGACGGTCATGCGAGATGATGATCATTGTACACTTACGTTGATTCAGTTCTTCAGCCAGCCAGTTAATAGTATGAATATCCAAGTTGTTTGTTGGTTCATCTAGTAACAAAATATCTGGGTTTGCGAAAAGTGCTTGTGCAAGTAACACACGCAGTTTCCAGCCTGGTGCTACTTGCTGCATTAGACCGAAGTGGAATTCTTCTTCGATACCCGCTTGTAGCAAAATATCGCCAGCACGGCTTTCTGCTGTGTAGCCGTCCATTTCAGCGAATTCGCTTTCAAGTTCAGCAACTTTCATGCCGTCTTCTTCACTCATCTCTGGTAGAGAGTAAATACGGTCACGTTCTTTTTTGACTTCCCATAGTTTTCGGTCGCCCATGATCACAACGTCGATAACGTTGTGTTGCTCGAAAGCAAACTGATCTTGGCTAAGTACGCCAAGCTTAAGTCCAGGGGTGATCGACACATTGCCAGAGCTTGGCGTTAGTGCACCACTAAGAATCTTCATGAACGTTGATTTACCACATCCATTGGCTCCGATTAAGCCGTAACGGTTACCGTTACCAAACTTAGCAGAAATGTTTTCAAATAAAGGCTCGGCGCCGAATTGCATGGTGATGTTAGCGGTTGAGATCAAAGAAGTATTCCTAGGTATAAGATGGGCTAATTGCTTAGTCAGATATGCCAAATCAACAGAAATGAAAGCACGAATTATTAGGCGGCGAATTATACAGATAAATTCGATAAAGAACAGATGTGAGAGGTAAGTCACAGAAGGTAGTTGGTTGGAAAAACCAGAAAAGAAAAGAGATTAGCTAATTTAAGGGGGGAATAAGCCGTTTGGCCGCTGTGCTACGGGCTCAAAAGCATGAGCCCGTGCGTTGTAATTCAGCTAAAACTAAATGTTAGTCCTGATTAATGCTCCGTAAATAATGTGGCTATTTCATTTTCTGTCAGTGCTTTGTGGTACACCTTGACACTATCAAACGCTTGAACCTCTGTGATAGGGCAGTTCTCGGTTTGGTTTTCTGCACAAACCACCGCAGTATGTCCACCCACTTTGAAAGGTGATCCACCACCGTAGCCTGAGCTGTTCATCGCCGCCATGATAGGCTCTTGGCTGGCGAGCAAGTCCCCTTCAAACATCACATTATCTAAGTAGCCTTGCAGCTTGTTGTTCTCGCGATCTATTATCATGGCTACGTGGTGCCATTGTTCATCATCAATGGAGGCTGCTTGGCTGATGATGACTTTATTATCTTTCATCAGTCGGTCACGGAAACTGACCTGCATTTCAACGCCTGTAGCAGTAGAGCGAATTTCCCAACCGCCGTACTGCATGTTGTTGGGGCCAGATGACGATTTGCCGATCAGTAGCTTATTACCCTCTGTTTTTCCCATTTTGAACCACATGGAAGCGGTAAAGCTTTTATGGCCGGGATCTAGAGTATGCGGCAATAACGCATGACCAAGCGCATCGTTCTCCATCTTGGTTGACGCGATTAATGGAATCGTGAGGCCGTTGTCATTACCGGGTCCAGAGATTTGCGTATTGAGAATATCTTTGCCTGTAATCTTATCGATATCTGGCGCGGTTAAATCGTAGTGATTAGTTGAACCATCCTTGATGGTATTGCCATCTAAGGTATCCAGATCCCAATTGCCAGCGATGTCACGCTTAATCACTTGGATCTGAATTGGGCCTGTGGTTTCAAATTGTCCATCTGTTGCAGTATAGAGGAGCTGATCGACACCGATAAAATCAGCTGGTGGGGTGTAGTGCAGGGTGTTACCCACTTGAGTAACTGTGCCACCTTTTGCTGTCATGCGGTCAAAGTGACTGATGCGTAATATTTCACCGTTGGCATCAAAGTCGTTGGCCAGTGGATTAACTGAGCCAGATTCATTTTGATATACCGTGATGTAGTCTTTAAATGTGGCAGGTAGCATAGGATCGGTCAGCGCTGTTGCTGCTTTAAACTTAGAGCCATGTTGTAAGCGACCCGTTGTTTTCCATGCCTGCATGTTACCCATGTGGGTGGACGGGGTTTGGATTTGTTCATTGTTGTCGGTTTGTTCGCCGTGGCCTAAGCCAAAGTTATGACCAATTTCATGGGTGAAGCCCCAGTTCATTCGATAGTTGGCAATACAGCCAACCCAGTCGCCGCCCCCCCAACAATAGCCACCGTTTTTCGAATCTTGAAACTGAATTGAAAAGTTTGCAGCGTCTCTTGCAGCAGGGCGAGGATCTGTGGCTTTGCTTGAATCACCATTCACTTCAATCAGTGAGCGTGCGATATCCCAACGTAGGCCCGTTTTTTGTGCCCACGTGTAATCGAGCTCATTAATATGCCCTTCCATTTGAGCAACAGCATTGATGATGTTGCTACCTGCGTTTGCAACGAACTGCGAGTTGTTGTGAGTGAAGGTGATTCGCCCTAGGTTGTTATGAAAATCAAGCCCAGGTTGTGGCAAGTACAAACGATTATTGGTCATGACAGGCATATCAAAATCGATGATGAGCTCGTCATTAGTGATTTCGCTATTACCCAGCGCATCTTTGTTAATGCGATCTTTGATACTGATGTCATGAGTCCAGCGAAGACGATCCCCGCCCCATAAAGAGAGGTACATTTTGCCATTTGAATCTACAGCACCTGTTACAGTGAGCGTTGGATCATTATCTACAATGCCGCGGTACGTGCGTACTTCAGGCATAGGCACAACAGGCATGAACTGTTGTTCGCGTCTTTCATCGTAAGTGAGTAACTGATAATGCGGCGAACGTACAGAATGCTTGGTCAGCGAAAGGTTGTATTGCTTGCCTTCATGGGTGACCGATAGCGCAATTGAACGCGGTAGTGCTTCACCTGCTACCTTGCTTTCATCGATCACGACTGTATCGATAATCACTGGGGTTGATGTCCATGAGCTTCCCGCGGCACCTTGTGTTTCAATACGCACATAGTAACGACGGCCGGGGAGGATATTGTCTAATATTGCTCTGTTTTTACCTTCTCTTAAATCGCTAAGTTTGATGCGGTATTGCCAGCCTTGAGAATTATTGCCAGCATCCCTTTCACCGTAATAGACCCATACATCGCTATCGACCGCGCTTTGGTCAAGTAAGAAATCAATAGTGATTTGATTGCCATTGCTGGTTAAGCCACTCTGATAACCATTTTCGATGATTGCTATCGCAGGGTAGAGACTACTATGCGGGATTAAGTAATCACCTTTTAATAGCTGCTTAGTAATACTTGGCCCTTGCCATGCCACCGATAAGTGATCACCACCACCGCCTTCTTTGTGCATGGCTTCAATGTAGTAAAGTTGCCCTGCATTAAGCTGAATATTTTTGGTAACTTGGTTGTTGTTACTCCAGTTGTCGATAGAGGTATAGCCATTGATTCGTGCAGTGACAACGCCTTTCTCTGGCGTTAGATCTTCACTAATGCGCAGTTCGCTACCATCGTCAGAGGCAATCCAGAAGTTATATAGCCCTGTTTCGGGTACGCGCAAATAGCCTGATATTTTCTGGCCATAGTTATCACCCATACCAGCAATACTTTTAAATTGAGGCAGCACGTTTTGCGATGAAACTGGTGCTAGGGTGTTGATGTCGTTGATTGAGTTGCCAGAAATCCCCGTCCAAACTTGTTGAAGCACGCCTTGTTGTTGCAGTTGTGCAGCGGCAAGGGTAACGACTTTAACCTTCGATGTGGTACTTAAAGCACCATCTTTAATTTGAACTGTGAGCAAAAAGCTTGGCGTATTGGCACTCGTTGTCGCTGAAAGTGCTTTTACTAGCTTGATATTGCCTTGGTCATCGATAGCGAAGTAACCCTCATTGTTACCTGATTCGATGGTAAAGGCTGGGGTATTGTTACTGGTATAAGAAAGCGTACCCACTTGACTGTTAGCGAGGCTATTGGTTGCAAAAGCAAACGTAAAAGAAGCATAGTTAAAGGTCGGTGTACCTGCCGCTAGCTCCAATGTTGTGGCTTGTTGTTCACTTGATAACTCGCTGCTATTACCCGCCGTATCGATGGCCTCAACTTGGATTTTATAGCGTCGGTTTGCTTCGAGTGCCGTTAGTGGGTAGTGAGTAGCATATGTTTGGCCGACAAGTTTGCCATTTGCATAAATTTTGTAGAGTAGGTTAGCTTGGCGCGCATCGCCAGGTGCCATCCAGTTAACCGTCAAGCCATCGTGACTGATATTGGTTAGCGTAACCTGAGTGACTGGAGATGGTGGGATAATATCGTTAATGATAATGACCCCAGTTTGGCTGCTTGCTGATTCATTCCCCGCCTTATCAACGGCTTTGACGGTAATGTTATAGCGGGTGTTGCTTGTTAGCCCTGTTAACTCAAGGCTTAGCCCATTGACTGTTTTGAGTAGCTTGCCATTGTTATAAACGGCGTAGTGATCGACGCCGACATTGTCAGAGGCTGCTAACCACTCTAGTAAAATGTCATTTTTGCTTTTTTTCAGCCAGTTAAAGTTGCTGATGGGCGTTGGGTTTTCGGTATCAACAGGTTGGAGTAGGAATTCATTAGCAATGATCTCTCGCGTACCCTCTGGGATGGCCCAAGCGACATCGACAAAATCAGCACCACTCCCTTCTGCCATTATCGCACGCAACAAATAAGGCTTGCCCGCTTCGAGCGTGATCAGTTTAGATTGTTGTTCAGGACTTTTATCCCACTGGTTGATCGACGTGTGCGTTGGGGCTGCGGCTATCTTAGTGAAGTCTTTTTCACTTGTGGTGCTACTTAGCAGCAGTTCAGCTTCATCATCTGCTGCTATCCAGAATTGATAGTCTCCGGTAACGGGGGGAATGATATAGGCAGACATACGCTGTCCGTACCAGTTTGCGGTATTACGTGGTGATGAAAAGCTTGCTTCAGTGCTGACCGAAGAAGGGGCTTGCGGATAGGTCGGGTGAACTTTTAGCGAAGCAAGGTTGCCATGCATGTTGGCACCAGTATATACCTCGCGGTGTACCCCTTTTTGTTCCTTACTGATAAAGCCAAGTTTCAACTCGGTAGTTGAAACGCTTAATCCATCACTGACTTCAACCAGCACTTGCATGACTTTATTGGCCAGTTCAATAGGGGAGGCTTTTACCGAAAGTATCCCTTGTTCATTAATGCTAAAGAAACGTTGAGCATCAGCAGTAGCAAGGTGGTAAGTCAGAGGGTCATGGTTTTTATCTGTCGCGAGTATTTGACTTACTGAGTAACCATGAGGTGCATCCGCAGCTAACACAATTGGTGTCGGCTGACTGGTAATCTCAGGCGCATCGTTGGCTTGTGGTGTGGCTTTAAAGCTAATCGGTTCAGATACTTTACCATCATCATTAAAGCTTAAGACTTCATAGAGGTAGCTTTGGTTAGCGGTTAAGCCATTGTCTGTAAATGCGTGGAAACCTTTTTTGATCACCGAGATTTGTTGTCCGTCACGGTTTACATAGTAGCCTGATGCGTTGTGAGCGTCTTGCCAACCTAAGGTCACCGATGTTTCTGCGGTTGCCAGTAAGCGTAGCTGGGAAACTGGCGGCATAGGTTTGGTCACATCAGGTTTTTCTGGTTCTACGGGAATGCTGGGTGTCACTGGTTTTTGTGTGTTTGCATCACTACCTGACTCTCCGCCACAAGCGGCAAGAAGCACCAAGGAGGTTATGATAAATAAAGGCTTAGTAATCTTCATGTCTGCGTAATCTTTATAATTATTGATTTATAGCAATCTGGCTAACCAGCACGTTTTATTGTATTAAAAATACCAAGTTTGATGAGTACCTTACTCTTTACATAAGAGTGGTAACTGATTGGCTTTCGGAATAATTATGACGGTTATTAATAAAAGTGAAAAGATGCTAGTTATCTAAATTAACGTTAAGTTATCTGTAACTTGGGGGACAATTAAAAGAATTGTGATCTTGAGTCAGCCGGTAAGTTTTTTGGAGTATATGGCGCTTGAAGAAGAAAAAGCCAGCTAACAGGGTTAACTGGCTTTTATTACTATTTAAATTTAATGATAGCAGCAGGTTAGGTACGGAAGTTATTTAACTCTTTACGTAAATCTGTTGCGCTATCAGCAAGGCGAATAGTGATGTCTGCAGAGTCATTCATACTGTCCATCGCATCGGTTGCGGTTTCGTTGATGATGACAACATTACGGTTCACTTCCTCCGTCACAGAGCTTTGCTCTTCAGCGGCAGAGGCAATCTGGTTGTTCATATCGTTAATCACATTGATAGCTGCGTTGATTTCTTCAAGTGCAATTTGAGCCGCTTGTGTTTCTTCACGCGTATCTGATGCTTGTTGTTGGCTTTCTACCATTAACGACACAATCGATTGTGTTTCATCTTCTAGACGAGCCAGCATGCCTTGAATTTCTTCTGTCGATTTTTGAGTACGGTTTGCTAAATTCCGAACTTCGTCAGCAACAACAGCAAAGCCTCGGCCATATTCACCTGCGCGCGCAGCTTCAATTGCGGCATTCAATGCCAGTAAATTGGTTTGATCGGCAATACCACCGATTTCAGACAAGATGCTCTGAATAGCGGCGCTTGAAGCGGCTAGACTTTGAATTTGGTCTTGTGCGTTGTGAATGCGCTCAGCCAGTTGGGTGACTGATGTTGCTGCGTAGTCCATTTTCGCAATACCATCTTGGCTACTTGTTTGAACTTGGTTAGCGGCTGTTGCAGCTTGAACGGCTGAGTTTGCCACTTCTTGGGCTGTCGCACTCATTTCATTGATGGCTGTTGCTAAAGAGTTCACTTCATTTAGCTGGGTCATCAGTTTATCTTTGGCTTCTTCTGCTTTAATTCGACCCGAGCTAGCGTTTGCGTCAACACTTTCCGCTGTGGATGTTGCATGGCGCAATGTGTCTTGCATTCGGCCTAAGAAGGTATTGAACCATTGTGCCAGTTGGCCTGTTTCATCGGCGCTATTGATTTGAATGCGGCGAGTTAAATCACCTTCACCTTCTGCAATATCACGCATGCGATCAACCAGCTCAGCCATAGTATTGCCAATACGAGTCGCGAGTACGAACATAGCAACAATGCCTGCGATTGCCGCCAATACGCCAGCGAGAATACCTTTCGAGATCGCTTGTTCACTCTGCGTTTCGCTCCAGTTGGTAAACTGAGTAACATCTTTAACCAATACTTCTGAAGGGATAGATACGAGAACAATCCAAGGGTTGCCTGTGGTGTTAACAGAAGATACCGCGACCATTTCATTACCAATGGTGAGTAGTTCGTTACGGTTAGTCGAGGCAAGCGCTTGGATGTTCGCCCATTGCTGTTGCGTCTCACCGGATACCTTACGGCCTACATCGGAGGCTTTTTTGCTATGAGCCATAACATTGCCTTCCCATGAGGTAATCATTACATCGCCCTGGCCTTGAAATAGATCACGAGCAAGCTGTTCACTTTGGCCTTGGAATTCAGCAAGTGACCAGTCAAAACCTAACGAGCCAACAATTTTTCCGTTCACTTTTAGTGGCTGGCTGATAGTCGTAATCAGTTCTTTATTACCACGAACATCGTAGTAATAAGGTTCCATTACAAAAGTTTGGCCAGATTCAAATGGCGCTAAATGCCATTCATCAATACGTTCACCATTGTTATTAAGTGCTTGGTTGCGGAACGAAGCCATTGCTGCTGGCTCGAAGCCGCCAGAAGATGTTGGAGAGAAAAATGGAGATAAATAGCCTTGTTCGTTAATCGATGCCATACCATTGCTTGTTATCGCATCGCTCCATACTTTATCTTCCCAAACCATATAACCTGCAAAGACGCTTTCATCTTGGGTTTTTAAGCCAGCGATAAATTGATCGACCAGTAAGTCAGCACTAGCGTTAGCCGTACTGCTTAATTCCAGCATGGCACGAAGCTGATCTAGGTTCGCAAGTACAGGTGCTAGCTGGCTATTTAGCGTGTTACTTTGTTCTTTAGCGGTGGCAAGCAGGTTATCTTTTGTCGCTTGGGTTAGCTGCTCAGAAACTTGTTCTGTGATTTGCTGTTGGACGTTACTAAATGAATAGGTTGTAAAAGCCATTGCAATGCTAAGTGTGAATACCATTGCTAGGCCAGCACTGACCGCAATTCGTGTTTTAATAGATTTAAACACGGTGTTCCCTCTAGTGTAAGTTATTAATAAAAAGTGACTTTTTTCTATTTTTTTTTGCAGGTTTTCTACCTGTTATTATGCTGAGATATTTTACATTAACTTTATAAATGGATGATTTAGCGATATGTAAGCTTAATGCTTTGTATTAACAGCTTGTGAATGGCAGGTGGGGCGTGAATAAATGGTTTTAGTTGGAGCATTAATAGGCGCGTAATACTTAATAAGTATCTTGGAATTTATCTATTATATTCAGTTGATTAGAGTGGGAGTTAAATTTACTTGCTCCATTTAGACACAAGTTGCTATATTGATTTAAAATAGAACCAAAGGCGAGTTATGCTTCCCATTGAAGAAAAAAATAAGTTAGCGCAACAAACAGCACGGCATAAAGTGATGAAGATGAAAGTTCATGAAAAATCTGATCTTGCTGTTGATGATAAAAGGCGGGTGTTAGTACTAACAGGTAATGGCAAAGGAAAAACCAGTTCAGGTTTTGGTATGATCTTCAGAGCCTTGGGTCATAGCCAAGGCTGTGCGGTTGTTCAGTATTTGAAAGGTGACGCTGAAAGTGGTGAGCGTAACCTTTTGCAGCAATTGGGTGTACCTGTCGTCACTATGAATACAGGGTGCTCATTTAAAGAGGGTTATTGTGCTGAACGGGAACGTGTTCGAGCACGAGAAGTGTGGCTACAAACGTTAACATTTTTGAATGACCCAGGTATAGATGTTCTGTTACTCGATGAAGTCACTTATATGGTGGCGCGTAAGCACCTTGATGTCGATGAGATGATCGCCGCTTTTGAAGCGCGTCCTGCTAATCAGTCTGTTATTTTAACGGGTAGGGCTGCTCATCGTAAGTTGCGCGAATACGCAGATACAGTGTCGCGTGTCGATTGTGTCAAACATGGTTTGCAAATAGGGTTGAAAGCGCGAAAGGGCATCGAGTTTTAATTACTGCAGTTCGCTTAGTGTCGTCTAAAAATCCCAGTGTTGATGAAAACAAGTAAGCCGCTGATGATATCTATCAGCGGCTTAATCGCTTTTAATGGCTCCTAATATCGCCTCATCGTTTAAGTTACGTCAAAGTGAGGTATGTGTATGCCAACTACCAGTGAGTTTTAACCTGAATAGTCGCAATGTTAGACACATTACCCGCTGTGTCTTTCACACGGTAAGTGATGGTCACATTTTTGTTCTTGTTTGCTTTATAGCTTACAGTACCATCAAGGTGATTGATCACTTTACCTGTCATTGATTTTGGCTTATCAATTATTTCGACGGAGCCAATATCTAGCGGTAGGTCTGATACGTCATTATCGAGTACGTTTATCGTGATAGCCTTATAAAAAGGGCCTTTCGCACTGTCATCTATGGCTTTAGGACCATTGGGCACAGGATCTGTGGTGCTGGCAGTGAGGAAAGGTTCTAACGCTGGTAAACCTTTAGCCGCTCGTCCATCTGCACCAACGGCAGGGATCTCAAGCCAGTCTGTTTCTGCTCGTCCTTCATGGTTTACACTAACTGAATATTCATCACCAATATGGCCGTTGGGTACATACAGTTGAGGGTGATCAAATGGGGCTTGCTCCCAGCGAACACGTTCATCGGTTAAGGCTTTAAGGAAAGCAACAAGGTCGGATATTTGCTGCTCATTTAGTCCTAGTGGTCTGATATCGCGGTCGAGGTTAGAGTCAATATCACCAAACGCAGTCGTATTCGAACCATCAGGTAAATCACGGCTGTTACCGCCACGGTTATAGAACTCTACAACTTGTGTCAATGTAGACATACTGCCGTTGTGCATGTACGGGCCTGTTAATTCGACATTACGTAGTCCCGGCACTTTAAAGGCGCCATCAATTGCGTTTGTTTCACCTTTACCAGCTGGAACACCTGGATCGATGCCAAATCGATCGCTGTCGATATCGAACTCATCGGGTATATGATCGCCATCCAGCCCTTGTTGTAACTGACGAGTAAACGACAGTGGATAACCATGTGGGTCGGTACGACCAAGACCAAGATCTTCTTCGGTTGGACGAACGCCAATGTTGTAAAATCCTGTGTCGTACAGGGCTTTGTTGTTGTCACTCATGATCATTCTGTCGACAAGCTCCCCACGGAAGTTATCAGGAATGATCTCTTGAGCGGCTGCGGTAAACACTAAGCCACCATGGCATCGTACACAAAGGCCTTGGCCAAAGAAGACACCAGCACCTCGTGTTTCAGCAATCGAAAGTGCCTGCGTATCACCATCTAAAAAGCGGTCAAAGCGGGTGTCATCCGAAATGAGCGTACTTTGATAAAGCTGAATAGCGAGTCCCCAGAATAAAGAGAAATTATTCTCAATCTGGCTAAAGCCATTTTTACCCGTCGGACTCATCCAATATTCGCGATTAAACGCTTCCATAATCAAAGTACGATAATTGGTATTCAAGCCTTTTGCTGGATAGGCTGATAACCAGCCCAGCTCACTGTCTTTAGGATCGACTTGTTGCAATGCTAGTGGTGTCGTGTTTAGTAACTTACGTCCAATATGTTGGAATGTTTTTCCGCCACAAGCCATCTCAAATTCGTCTACTGCTGGTCCGACGGCCTGAGACGCAAGGCTGGAGTTTTTGAGGTTAACGGTTTCGTGCTCTAAGCGACCATATTTTAAGTCGAAGCGAAGTACTTTTGCTTCAGTATTTCGTCGTCCAAATGGGTCTACACCGTTAAAGATGTTATTGGCACGTCCATCCCATAAATTACGGAAGTTAAAAACGGCATTAATAACAGTAGGTGTATTACGTGGCTCAACCCGACGGGTATTCATACCGTTTACATGGAATACATCTTCAACATTTTCACACTTTTCATCGAGACCAAAAAAACCGAGAGAAACAAACTCTGTCGGTGTTACCCCTTGTGATGATACGACATCATCGGTTTCGTATAAGATTTCAGAATTACGATTTTTTTCATCGGCCAACCTATAAAGAGGGAAGTCATCAGAGGTAAGTGTGTAGTTAGGGCCGCCGTCTTTGCCAGACCCCATATAAGGGAAACTTGGCATATTGTATTTACGTGCCATGCCATCGCGTTCGTGTAATACGCTTGGGCTTATTTGGTTTTTCACTCGATTATCCGCACCAGCACTGAAGTGGCATGAACCACAACTCTGTCCCTCACTACCAGCTTGCATATCCCAAAATAGTGCCTTACCTAATTTGATGGCCGCTTTTTTATCTTTGACATAACGCTCTATGCCAGGTACTTCAGGTGGCGCAACGCCTTTCAGTGAATTACTGGGGAGGGGGGGGGGCGTCGGTTGCGGATCGGGGTGATGAGATACTTCAGCGTAAGCCAATGGTGCTGTTAAAAGGCTTGAGGAAATTATTGCGCAGAGCAATCGTTTATTTAGATAGTTATTATTTTTCATAGCCATTCCCAAACTTATGTAGAAATTATTATTATGTTTAGCTGTTACCAGCTATTTAAGAATGACTGATTAATTGAGTTTCAGTTATTAATATTGATACCAACTGAATAAAAGGTATAGCATAAGTATTAAGAAGTTTAAGAATCGTATTGAAAATGAAATAGGGTATTAGATTTAATAGCAGGTGTTGTATGAAAATGGTATAGGTGCTTGATATTCGTTAGCGGGTCTTACAAATTATAATAAGTATTAATATTATGATGACTTGTAAATGTGATTATTTTAGGGGTATTTAAATTAGTAGACTGCGAGATGGATGACAGTTAAACGATAAGTGAGACCTGTTAGCAAATTTAAGATCTTCAAGAAAGATTACTACTTTACCTTAACTCTAAAGTAGTAATAAGGTGAAGGTACAAAAGTACGCAAAGAGGAAGATAAAAAGCACGGACTATTGAAAATAATAGTGAGCCTAAAGACGTATTAAAATGTAATGGAACCTGCCATGGTTGTTTAAAAATCAAACAACAACGAAATGATAATCTTGGAGAGAAGCAATATACATCAGGGTTTATATAAATGATCTTGCAAATATACGCTTATTTTACCAGCTCACACTGATATCCACATTATTAAATTAAAGTATGATTGAATGTAAATTTCAGCTTGTCTGCTTATGTTATCTTCTTGTAATATTTCTTTGTTAAATAAAAAACGCATTATTTCCCTTATCGCACTCAGTTAATACAGCGCTCTATGCGTTGAGGGAATTATTTCGATAATAATTACACGTAATATAAAAACTCAAATGAAAAAAACAATTATTTCTTTACTCGTAGGGGCAGCAGTGACGCTTCCTGCTACTTCGCAGGCAATTGCTTCAAACCAAATTAACTCTTCCGTACAGGATGATATTGTCGTCGCTGGTGATGTACTGCAAATTATGGTGCCAGCCGCTGGCTTATTTGCTGCTTGGATGCATGATGATTGGGAAGGTGCAAAGCAAGTGACTTACTCAACAATCGTTAGTGCAACAATTGTTGAGGGGCTTAAAAAATCGACAGAACGCCAGCGCCCTAATGAACTAGGGACCAGTTCTTTCCCTTCAGGACATACTGCCGCAGCTTTCAGTGGCGCTGCGTTTCTACAGTCTCGCTATGGCTCTGCATGGGGTATTCCTGCATATGGCGCTGCTACTTTTGTGGCTTACAGCCGTGTGCATGGTAAACGTCATCATGTCGATGATGTTATGGCATCAGCAGGTATCTCAATTTTAGTTAATCAATATTTTGTCTCACCCTATTTTGATGAAAATATCCAAGTGAGTTCAATGGCTGTTGATGGTGGCGTTGGTGTCAATATACAAATAAACAATGCAGCCTTTAATACGGAACGTACAGAGCGTGGAGCGCAGCCAGTATTGCCAACGCATTATGATAGCCGTTTTGAGTTAGGGCTAGGGGGGAATACGACAGATGGAGGTGCTTTGGTTGCTGGGCAGGCATTTACAGAAGCACCTGAATTCGAGCGAGAATTTAAGCCATTTGTATATATGAACTACCAACATGTGCTGAGTAATAACAATCATGCAGAGATTTATTTAAACAGTACCGATTCTCGTGAACGTGGCGTGATTGCTGCTGATCAAAAGTTAGGAAAAAATAAATATCAGCAAGGGCAAGAAGTGCTGGCTAATTTTCAGCATATTAAGCTAGGTGGTACGGTATATAAAGGTTACCAGCCATTAGATGCATTGCATGTCGACCTTGGTTTGGGCATCTACTATCACTTGTTATCACTTCAAATGGATGATGATAAGAACGGTGGTAATTACGCGAAAGAAGATAGTTGGCGCTTAATGCCAAACCTGGCGATGAAACTTGACTATGAGATAACAGATAGTTTGTCGTTGGTTGCGAAAGGGCAGTACCAAAAGTGGTCGACAGATAGTTATATTGAAGCTGAAGGCGGGGTGAATTATAAGTTGAATAACCAGTGGGACATGGGCATTAAATATGTTTATGCCGACTCAAGCTTTAGTAATAGTGCGTTCAATGCTGTATATGATAGCCAAGCTTTTGCGCTGACGTTTGCTAATCGTTTCTAATAATACCAACCCAAATTGGTATAAATAATCATTGGTTTAAGTAGCGATAAAAAAGCCCAAATACTGAAGAGTATCTGGGCTTTAATTTTTTACTGGATTGCTATGCAGTCACACAACCAAGTTATTAAATAGCTTATGTAATCAAATAACTCTGCAATCACAGCAGGAGTATTACGCGTTCGCTAGTTTCTTCTCTAGCGCTTCAGCATCTACAGGCTTAGTGATGAATGATAGGAAGATAGCAACACCTACCATTGCAGCACAGATAGTGTATGCCATTGTGTAAGTACCTGTGGTATCTACTGCAACAGCAGCAAGTACAGGACCGATGAAACCACTGATACCCCAAGCAGTGTAAAGTACACCGTAGTTAGCACCGTAGTTCTTAAGGCCGTAGAAATCAGCAATGATAGATGGGAATACCGCTAGAAGGGTACCGTAACCAACACCCGCTACTGCTGCACCAATCATTAGTGTGAAATCACTTTGGAAAGTAGCGAACATAACCATGTTGATACCTTGCATGATAAAAGCAAGCATCAGTGTTTTAACACCGCCAATTTTATCAGACAGGATGCCAGCTGCAATTCGGCCACCAGAGTTGAAGATTGCAAGAATAACAACAAGGTAAGCGGCATCTGCAATATCAGCTTGTAGTGATGCGATAGACGTAATGTTACCGATGACCATAAGACCAGCAGAAGACGCTAACGCGAACATGAACCATAGAGAGTAAAACTGTGGTGTTTTAAGCATGCCACGCCAGTTGATATCTACAGGCTTGCTTGCTTTCGCTGCATCGCCAGTAAGACCCGCTGGAAGTTCTGGTGTGTAATCCGCTGGTGGGTTGTTAATAGTAAATGCAAGTGGCACTGCAATAACAAGAACTGCACAACCTAGGATAAGGAAGCTCGTGTTAATACCGTACTGTGCGATCAGTGCTGATGTTAATGGTGCAAGGTAAACAGCGGCTAGACCGAAACCAGCGGCGATAAGACCATTCACAAGGCCTTTCTTAGAAGGGTGGAACCACTTCATAGCTGCAGGGCTTAAACATGCGTAGCCAAAGCCGATACCACAGCCTGTTAGTACGCCAAAAGTGAGTACTAGCATTAGAGGAGTAGTCGCAAAGCTTGACGCAATCATACCAAGGCCAACCATTACAGCACCCATGATAAGAACGCGGCGTGGACCCATGCGATCTTGCAAGATACCAGCAACCAGAAGAGAAAGAGCAAAAGTAATGATGGCTACTGTATAAGGCATTGATGCGTCAGCATTTGACCAACCTAAATCTACAACCAATGCTTTTTTGAATACACTCCATGCGTATAGGATACCCATACACAAGTTGATGCATAATCCAGCAACTAGGATTTGCATAGCTCTATCAAACTTTTTCATTCTTACTCTCAATACGCGCAATGGACACCATTAACATGGCTATCCAAAACAGTTCTAAAAAAATTAAACATTTTCAACAAAAGTTGAATATCTCGTTTTAAGCGCGCGGATTCTATCAATAAAAGATGGTGAAAAGTGTCAGATACATACAATGTTACAATTGTAATATTATCTTCATTGAGAGGGCTTTTAGGTGCTATCGAAAAAAAGCCAGCTACAGTAGGTGGTTAGCTGGCAGGTTTGACTCGAGTGTGTAGTTTAAGCATGTTTTGTCAAAATATAATGTTACAACTAAAGCAAAATTACTTGCAGCTGAATAGGCTTTCTCTAGCAGTTAGTAGAGTGCTACTTATCTGTCTGCCCTATGATCTCGAAGATTTTATCTTTTAAATGTGCTCTTTCTAACTTCATTTGGCTAAAGCTAGTATCACCAATGGGAAGGCTTTGGTTTTCTAATCCTCGTATTGCATGGTCTAATTTATGATACCGATCAGCCATCGACTTGAAATTTGCGTTAGCCATTTTAAGTTGGTGTATGGTGTTTTGATGCTCAGGGAACTCGATCGCAAGAGAGTGATTTTCATCTAACATTGTCGCTACTCCGTCAAACATATTATCGGAAGGATTACTGTGTTTATTATTGAAGTTGCTGTGTTTCTACGCACCCCATGTGAACATGTTAAGCATAGCTGTAAATAGGGCAATTGGTAGTAAAGAGAGACGTGACAAAGGTTGTCGCGTCGTGCGAGGAAAGTCTTTGCGGGGATACCAGCGGAGATATAAAAAAGCGCGTCTTATATAAAAGACGCGCTTTTTGAACAATTGCTACAGGGTTAAATGCTATTGGATAAAGCTAATGTAACCTTGCAGAACAATCAGGTTTGCAATATCAATAAAGAATGCGCCAACAATAGGTACAACCATAAAGGCCTGTGGTGAAGGACCATTACGAGAGACTAATGATCCCATGTTCATCACGGCCGTAGGTGTTGCGCCCATACCAAAACCACAGTGGCCGCCAGCAATGATTGCTGCATCGTAGGTAGAGCCCATAACTCGGAACGTCACAAAGTAGGCGAAGAGCCCTAGAACTAGCGTCTGAACCGTTAAAATGATAAGCATTGGTAACGCTAGATCCATCAGTTCCCATAGCTGCAGGCTCATAAGGGCCATAGCAAGGAATAGAGAGAGCGAAATTGTGCCTAAAGCATCGACGGTTTCGCTGTTTACTTTGTAGACTTTTGTTCCTTCACAAACGTTGGTGATAAACACACCAATAAAGAGGGCGTAAACAAAATCAGGAATACGCAACCAGTTAATACCAAAGCTATCGACTAGATCTTTGACATGTGAAGCACCAGCCACACAGATCAGTAAGATAAAGAGCACTTCAATCGTATTTTTCGATGTAATGCGGTCTTCTTCTTTGTCGCTGTAAGTTACAAGGTCTGGGTGTTCAATATGGTGCTTTTGACCATCGCCAAATGATGACTTCAAGTTGAATTTATTGATAAGGCGTTGTGCCATCGGCCCACCAATAATACCACCCATGATTAAACCGAATGTAGCCGATGCCATAGACAGTTCTAAGGTGTGTAGACCATATTCACTTGCAAATGTTTGTGACCAAGCAGCACCTGTACCGTGACCACCAGATAAAGTAATTGAGCCAACAATTAGGCCTAGTAATGGGTCTAAGCCTAAAAGTGAACTTAAACCAACACCCACGCCATTTTGGATAATGATGAATGCAGTTGCTAATCCAAGAAACAAAAATACGCGTGAACCGCCTTGAGCAAGTAATTTGAAGCTTGCTGCTAAGCCAACGGTTGCAAAGAACATCTGCATTAATGTGTCTTTTAAAGGAACGTTAAAAGCGATATCGACACCTTGTGCATGCATAATAGCAACGAAGATAGCAACGATTAAGCCACCTACGATTGGTTCCGGAATATTATACCTGCGTAGAACCTTTACTTTGCTATTTATAAAGTAGCCGAGAAAAAGCACGATAATCGCAATGAGCATTGATTCAAGCTCATTTATTTGAATAAGTGAGTTCATAATGTTTTCTTTTTCATACTTTTCTTAAGGGCTAATTTTAACGGCAAAAAGTGAGCCTGCCTATCTTGTCTATTAGTCATTAATAGTGTAGCAGTCATCGTGTTTATGTAAAAAAATGCAGTAAAGTTGCAGCGATTTATTCACTATTCTCTTTTTTCTTTAAGGTTAAGGTCTTGCAAGATCAATTATCTATATAAGAATAAGCCCGTAGTTGCCTATCAGGCGAAGTGTGTTTCTGAATGTATAAGGTTGATAATTAATCATATATGTTATCCTTTATATATCAATGATTTATGCTCAGGTGGTGTCGGGGAGCTAAATCCATATATTATTTTATCGATAATTTATTAACCTGTACTTCAGTTAATTAATCCCGACGTTAATAAATTTATCTTAATTGTAACAAATGCAACAAAGATGAATCATGAGTGAATATAAAAAACAACGTTTCATTTGTTTTTTATTTGATATTTTTTTTAACTATTTCTATTCGGCTGTTTTATGGGTTTAAAAGGAGAGTTAAATAGTTTGTTTTATGAGCAAATCTATTTAATGAATAAATTTCATCGTGAGTGTTGAAGCATAAAATATGCCCCTAATTGAGCGTGGCAAACGTTTGCGCGGGTGTGGTGGTGAATGTAGCAATTGAAGAATAATAAACATAGAAAGAAAAAGATGGATAGATATAAAAAAACCACGCGAACGTGGTCTTTAAGGTGGAAATACAGTAAAGCAGTAAATATTGCGCTAACTACGCTTTTTTAAGTGGAGTTCTTTGCGAAGCTGCTTGATGTAGGCAATACGATCTGTGTTTACGGGTTTAGGCTGAACACGTAGTTGTGCAATAGCCTGAGCTTCATCCTGAGTAACACAGCGACCATTTACTCGATAGTGATCTTCTTTCGTTTCAATAGATGAGCGGGTAAATGCATCTTCTTGAGATTTTGCTAGCGCTTCTCGCGCGATACTTTGGCTAGTTGCGTCCGCAACGACCTGTTGTTGACGAAAAGCAGCGCGGTTAGAAGAGGGGGCTGCTGTGCCTTTTTGGTCACGCTGCTTAATGAAGTCATCTAAATAATCGCTAAAGCTCATAGGTATTCCAGAATGTCTGTTAATCGTTGACACTTTTATCTTAATCGTTTTTTGACTTAACCTCTAGGTTATGTCGCTAACTAATGCTGCTATCTTCCATTTGAGAAACATTTAGCCATGTTCGTTCAAAATCGGCTAGCGGCATAGGCTTACCAAAATAGAAGCCTTGGAATTCTTCTACACCTATGGTTTCCAAAAATTTTACCTGGTCAATGTTTTCAACGCCTTCAGCAACCACTTCAATGTTGAGGTTATGGGCCAGCTCGATGATGGATCGTGTGATTGTGATGCTGTCTTTATTCATAGGCAGCTCTTTTACAAACTCACGGTCGACTTTAAGGATATGTATTGGGAAGCGGCTGAGATAAGCAAGTGACGAATACCCTGTACCAAAATCATCAATCGCTATACGTAATCCTAATGCTTGAAGCTTTACCAGTTTATCAAAGGCGGAGCGTACATCTGACATAACGACGCTTTCTGTTATTTCCATCTCTAAATAGTGAGGGTCGCAGCCAGATTCGGTGATGGCTTTATGCATCGTATCGACAATATTAGAGTTTAATAGTTGGCGTGCTGAAATATTTAAAGCGTAGTTAAAGTAATGACCGTTATCTTGCCACTTCTTTAGTTGCATACAGGATTCGTAGATAAGTTGCTCGCCGACATCAATGATCAAACCGGAGCTTTCTAGAATTGGGATCACTTCATTTGGCGGCTGAACTTTCCCAGAATCGTCGGTCCAGCGTAATAATGCTTCAATACCACATAGTTCATGGCTGCCAGCTAATACCTTTGGTTGATAGAACAGGGTATAGCGAGAAGTCCCAAGCGTTCTGCGTAACTCACTTTCGAGATTCAGTAGTTTGTTGCTATCAACGGCCATTTGTTGGGTAAAGAACTTCGCTTGATTACGGCCATCGTGCTTTGCACGCGACAAAGCTATATCTGCACGTTTAATTAGATTATCGTGAGTTTTGGCATCTTCAGGGTATAGCGCAATACCAATACTGGCACTTAACCATAGTTCTTGGCTGTTTATTGAAATTAAACTGCTAATCGTGCTTAAAAGTCGGCTTGCCAGTTGGGCTATATTTTCAGGTGTGACTTGTGACTTGATTAGGATAGAGAACTCATCGCCATCTAAGCGAGCCAGTATGTCGTTGTCTCGCAATGCACTTCGAATCCGTTTTGCCACAATAATTAGCACTTGATCACTTAAATCATACCCCAGCGAATCATTAACCTGCTTAAACAAATCGAGGTCAATGTTAATAAGCGCAAGTGGCTCATCTGTAATACGGGCTTGTTGCTCCGCACTTTCTAATTGTTGGTAGAAAAGCGTGCGGTTTGGCAAGCTTGTAAGAGCATCATAATGAGCAAGTTTATGAAGCTGGCTTTCAAAAAGTACACGTTCTGTAATATCTTTACCTGTTGATATGTAATGGCTGATTTTTCCCCTTTCATTACGAATCGGAGAGATGGTTTTCTCTTCATATAGTGTTGTTTCGCCATGTTCTCTAGACACTACGCGGTGAACGGTTTGACCTGTTTTAAGCTGGCTTTGAATACTACGAACATCATAGAGTGAATCTAAGGCACTCTTAAGTAGTGGTTCCGATTGTGAGCCAATTAATTCTTTTGCTCGCATGCCTGAAAGCTCTTCAAACGAATGATTAACGTATTCAATAATACCGCGGCAATCGGTTATCAATACTGTGTCGTCACTCTGTTCAAGTGCTCGTGATAAGCTTTTAAGTTTCAATTCGCGTTTAACCCAGGAAGTCACATCACGGATAGTCAGCAAAATCTCCCTACTATTACTGTATTGGGTTTCTACGCCGATGATTTCGAGGTGTTGTTTTCTGGTTGCAGAGAGCTTTAATTGTGATTTCACTGGCGCTTGGCTGCCCATGCCTGCTGATTGCTTGATTTTATTAATTAAGCTCGTGACTTGTTTTTGGGCTTTAACACCTAGCTCAAGGCTACTGATTGGCTTACCAACGACATCTTCACTGGCGACTTGAAGCATCTGAGCGGCTGCGGGGTTAATTTTGGTAATATGTTGCTCGTAATCAAGGGTGATCAGGCCATTGGGTGTATTTCTGACGAGGGTTTCATATTGGTGGGCCTGATCCTCAGATCGTTGTTTTAATTCTGTCTCTTGTTGCAAGCGGCGGGCGAGGTGCCAAGCCATGACGAGACACCCTGATAATAAAGCAACAATTAAAAAACCTGTGAGTGCAAACTTGATGATTCGATCCGGTGTGAAGGAAATCATAGTCACAGCTTGGTTAATATTTACTTTTGAAATGAGCGTCCAAGGTAAATCCGTCCCGCCGAAAGGTAAGGTGTAAAGACCATCCTGATTGTTAGTGTCATTAGAGAAAAATCGAGAATAAGTATAGAGGTAGTCCCCTACAATAATCTGCCCCTGCCTATGGGCTAAAATCCCTTTCCACAGTGCAGGATATTGAGCATTGAAGTCGTGTTCATTGGCGACTTGATCCATAAAGAGCCATGAAGATGATTCATCAGGGCCTAGTAACCAGTTGCCATCACCATTGACTAACCAACGTTCACTGTTTTTCCAACTGTATTCTTTTTGTAAGTGCGATAAATAGGTAAAGCCAAGGTAGTTAAGAGAAACCAGCCAATCATTACCATTGATAGATATACGAGTGATGAAACGTAGTGTGGGCTTTTTGGGGGACTCAATGATTCCGTTCTCTACGTTTAGGTCAAACTGAGAGGTATATAAACTATCTGGTGGCGACTGGAGTGCTTTCTGAACGTAAGGCCGCTCACTTTTATCTTGTAATTCTGATGCGGGTAAAACATATGCTTGTCCGTCAGCGTTATTGACGCGAATAACTTCGTTGCCTTGGCTGTCTAGAAGGCGGACTTGGTCGTAAAAGCTCCGGGTAGTGATAATATGTTTGAAATCATTGGTAATGATTTGTTGTTCATCTACAGATAACTTTTTCTTGATATTGAGTTCTTTCACTTTAAGCGCAAGCAGCTGTAAATCATCGACAATTGGACTGAAGTGCAACTGCGTCATTTGCATGGAAGACTGCTGCCGACCTAATTCTCGATCTTTTATCCCTTGCTTAAGCTGCTTTATATCTTCGTTGTAAATATAAAGAGTGATTGTTGTGGTAACAACAATCAAGGGTAATAAAATAGCTAAAAATCGAAATAATACTGCTTTCATTTATCTTCCATGATAATTAGATCTGGCTAGTTTCAGTATATACATTCGGTGATATTAGTTTCATATTACATTGTTTTTATATGCATTTATGTGAAGTTGGTAATCATTATTATCCTCACTAGGTATTTCACATTGACTATTGGCTGAGATAATTGAGGATTGAATTAACATTATGAAAGTTATCAATAAATTGTAGGGCACTGCCATTGTTTAATGTTAGCTGATACAAAGTAGGTGAGGTCTGTAAGTATAAAACGAGGTAGGTTGTCTATTCTCGAGGAGAATTACTAAGCACCGAGGGTACGATGCTTAGTGATGAATCGAGGGTATGAGGCTGTAAAGTAAGAGTAAACTATTAATTATTAGGCTGCTTCAAATGCTAATGCCCGTTTTTCTACCTGTCGAAAAACCAAAGTAAGCACACCATTTACCGCCAAATAGAAAGCACCAGCAAAACCAAACACGGTTAGTGTATCGTAGGTTTGTGCGTTTATACGCTGGGCATAGCCCATCAAATCCATGATTGTGATGGTGCTAGCCAACGATGTTCCTTTAAAAACAAGTATCACCTCGTTGGAATAAGCTGGAATGGCCCGACGTATGGCATATGGCAATAACACGCCTAAGGTCGCTACTTTTTCCATACCAAGCGCTTTACAAGCTTCCCATTGTCCATGAGGAATTGCTTTAAAGGCGCCATGGAAAAGTTGAGTGCTATAAGCTGCGGTGTTTAATGCTAGCGCTAACATGGCACAAAACCATGGCTGACTTAACCAGTGCCATGCAATACTTTCACGAATAGCATCAAATTGCCCTGGACCATAATAGATCAAAAATATTTGCACCAATAAAGGTGTGCCTGTGAATAGGGTAATAATACCGCGGCTTAGCCAATGCACTATGGGTGTTCTTGCTATCAAGGTAACGGTCATGAGTAGTGCTAACAAGCAACCCACAATTAACGAAACGGCTGTTAGCTCTAGACTGGTCAATAACCCATCTGTGAGTTGCCACATGTGCTGTTCATTCATGCTTTAACTCCTTGTGAAAAGCCTTGCGCACTAAATTTATTGTCTAGCTGTTTAACGACACGTTGTGTAATTAACGTGATAATAAGGTAGATAGCCGCAGCGGCTGCGTACCAAGTAAAACTTTCGTGTGTTGCCGCTGAAGTTAATTGTGCTTGCTTCAACAGATCGGTCACGCCGATTAAAGAAACCAGTGCTGTATCTTTGAGTAAGACTAACCATTGGTTCGTTAACCCAGGCAGTGCATGGCGTATTGCTTGAGGTAATATAATACGAACAAAACCATGAAGCGGATGGATACCTAGCGCACGATAAGCTTCGCGTTGGCCAGCAGGAACTGCTTTTAACGCTCCCCGTAATGTTTGCGATGCGTACGCAGCAAAGATAAGGGAAAGTGCAATAACACCAGAAAGAAATGGGCTAATTTCAACGTACTGATCTGTTAGTAAAAATAATATCTGGGTCGAACCAAAAAAGATAAACAAGACGACTAACAATTCAGGCAAGCCGCGCAATATCGTTACCAAGGCAGTTACTGGCCAAGCGATAAAGCGGTGGCGAGACATTTCACCACCTGCAAACATGACTGCTAATACCAAGCCGACGAGTACGCTAACCAACGAAAGTTTAATGGTTACCCAGCCAGCTGAAAGCAGGGCAGCGCTATATCCCGTGAGAAATTCAGGTACTAACATATCTACACCTATTACTTAGCGAAGTATTTATCAAAAATGGCTTGGTATTGGCCGTTGTTTTTCATGGTTTTCAGGGCTTGGTTTAATTGAGTCACAAGTGCTTGGTTGTCTTTGTTTATCGCGATACCAAAGCCATTACCAAAGTATTTAGCGTTTGTTACTGGCTGACCAACAAAGGCCAGCTTGTCGTTTTTCTCAAACCACTCTGCAACCACTGCAGTATCACCAAATATCGAATCAATACGGCCGTTTTGCATATCAATGAAGGCATCTTGGTAACTCGCGTATGGTACTGCAGTCACACCAGACATTTTATCGATTAAATAACTTTGGTGTGTCGAACCATTTTGCACCCCAATACGTTTACCTTCTAAGGCTGCTTGGTCTGCAACTTTGCCTTTTAATGCGACAAAAGCAGCTGCGTTGTCGTAATAAGCATCGGTGAAGCTCACTTGCTGCTGGCGTTGATCTGTTATATCAATACCTGAAATAGCAGCATCGTAGCGACGGAATTTTAACGCAGGAATAAGACTGTCGAATGGTTGATTGTGGAAGCTGCACTTGACGTCGATTTCTTTACAAAGTGCATTCGCCAAATCAACATCGAAACCTTGAATTTCATTATTTGCATCAACGTATTCAAAAGGAGCGTACGTCGCCTCCATAACGAATTTGATTTCTTGTTGCGCCGCTGCTTGTGCAGAAGACAAGCCCAGACCCAGGCCAATAAGAGAAGCAAGTACAATCTTTTTCATGATAAAACTCCGTGTGTTAGCGTAAGCCTGCCCTTATTTTGAATAAACTGGCAGGCTTTATTATTCATTTTGCTTCGTTATTCACTTTGTTATGCCAATAAGTGTGAGTAACAGCATTGGGTATACATGTCTTTTTACGGGAACTAATGTGATAAATACGCAGTAAACTCTGGCGTCTCAGGCGTGGTAAATACCTGATGAGTGCCGTACTCAACAATCTTGCCTTGCTCAAGGTAAAGCACGTGGCTGGCGACTTTTTTCGCAAAGTCGACTTCATGCGTAACGATAACTTGTGTAATACCCGTTTGGCTGAGTGTCTTTATAATATTGACTACTTGGTTGGTGATCTCTGGGTCTAGTGCTGCCGTTGGTTCATCAAATAATAAAACATCGGGTTTCATCATAAGTGCACGGGCAATAGCCACACGTTGTTGCTGGCCACCCGAAAGCTGTAGTGGCCAATTATCTGCTTTATCAGCAAGTTGTAACATGGTTAAGATTTCTAGAGCCTGTTGTTTAGCTTGCTCTTTACCTATTTTTGCAACTTTAATTGGTGCTTCAATTAGGTTTTGCAGCACTGTCATATGCGGCCACAAATTATATTGCTGAAATACCATGCCGACTTTTTTGCGTAGTGCGGAGCTGGCTTTTTCTTCAATTGTGTTGCTGAAATTGAATTGGCAGCCTGCGACAGTCATCTCGCCGATTGTTGCTGTTTCTAGTAAATTCAGCACTCGCAGTAACGAGCTTTTACCTGCGCCACTTGGGCCTAGTAAAACAAGCGTGTCACCAGCGTCGCAGCTGAAACTGACATCATGCAACACTTGCGTATCGCCGTAATGTTTATCGATGTTGCTAACTTGAATACTCATGCTTAAATACTGAATTAATCATCACTTGTTGGTTATACTACTTATGTGGAATTATTATGCAAGAAAAATGTATAAAAAATCCATTTTGTTGCATTTTTGTTTGTTTTTTGTGCTTTTTATAGGTAAAGGTACTGAATGCTAATTGATGGGGGACTAGATAGGTCAGAGAAAAGTGAGGAAAATAGCCTGTAGAACCCTAGAGGCGACTGAGCTTGATTTTAACCTGTTTGAGTTTAATTACTTGATAGGTAGAGAGTGAATAAAGAAGTCGTGCACGAGAAGGTAAATAACGAAGTGAAGTTATATTTAAAAGTAAGAAAAGAGTTTAGAGCAGAGGGTTCTAACGAGGTTATGACGAAGATAAAAAAGGCCACCCGAAGGTAGCCTTATTGGATTGTTATGCCAGAAACTTAACGTTATGCAGTTTGCTCATTAAGTACTGTTTGGCGACGCGCTTTAACAACAATGGCAAAGCCAATGATTGAAAGGAAGCCCGCGACAAACATAGCCGTTGTTACGGTTAATAGGCCGTGCATAGCGAATGCAGACACGATACCGCTTGCTGCAAAACAAATCATAGTTTGTAGGAAGTTCAAAAGACCAGCCGCAGTTGCGCTACAGTTTTTGAAGTCTTCTAATGCTTGGCTAACAACGATTGGATAAATCGCACCATTGGCAACGGCTAAGAAGCAGAATGGAATCAGGATAGGCCAGATTGTTGTCGGTTCAGTGTTGGTAGAGATTAAGAACATCACAAGCACACTTGCGAAGAATAGCTTAACCAACCAAGGTAGAATTTGATTACCTTCAAAACGCGCTAGCAGAGCACGGCAACCGTAGCCACCAATGATGAAGCCCACAGTTTGTGGTGCATAGCTTAAACCGATATCTGCGCCGGAATAACCCATTGCTGACATAACAAACGGTGAACCTGTTAAGTAAGCGAAAAACGCAGCAGAACAGGCAGCAAAGATAACCATGTTACCAACGAATTTTTTTGAACTTAAGATTTGTTGGTAATCTCGTTTCAATTGAACCAGCACTTTCTCTTGTTTTTTATCAACAGGAGCACTTTCTGTTTCTTTAAGCGTCATAACTGCTAATACTGCACCAAAAGCAACCAGTGCAATGAAAATGCTACGCCAGCCTAGTTGGTGCTCAAGGAGTGCACCTGCTAGCGGCGCAAGTGCAGGTGATAGCGCAACTAAAGGCATGATGGTCGCAAAAACACGCTCAGATACTTTGCCTTCGTAACGGTCAATAACCACTGCTTGCCAGATTACAGTTGCACTACATGCACCTAAAGCTTGTAGGAAACGAGTAAATAGAAGTATTTCAACGTTTGGCGCCATCGCACAAAGGGCAGAAGCAATACTGAATAGCGTCATGCCACCAAGAAGAACTTTAATACGACCAATGCGATCAGAAAGTGGTCCGTAAACCAATTGACCTAGTGCCATACCTAGTAGGAAAACACTTAAAGTAAGACCGATAAGCGATTGAGAAGTCTCGAAATCAGTTCGGATTACTTCAAAAGCAGGTAGGTACATATCTGTTGCTAGGAAACCTAGCATGCTTAAGCAAGCAAACCACACTAAAGTAAGATTAGAAGGTTGTTTATTCATGTTAATTGACCGAGTTTCATTATTTTATTGCCGCTATGATAAATCTGGTAGTTACAGCTGTGAAACGTTAATATTTCACTATTGCTTTCAAAAAAATTGATTTGATATGTTTTCGTACAATGATCTGCAAGTTATTGATGTGGTTGCGCGTAGAGGAAGCTTTTCTGCCGCAGCGGAAGAGATGCATAAAGTACCGAGTGCGATCAGTTATACCGTTCGGTTAATAGAAGAGCGATTAGCTGTCGAATTATTTGTTAGGTTACACCGTAAGGTAGAATTAACCCCTGCTGGGCATTATTTTGTTGAGCAGGCGAGGGATCTATTAAAACAGATGGATAGCATTCGTTTGCAAACACAGCGTGTAGCAAATGGTTGGTCGCAAAATGTTTCAGTTGCGTTGGATACTGTGGTGCGTGAAAGTCGCGTAAATACCTTGGTTCGGGATTTTTATAAAGCGTTTCCTGATGTGGAACTGCACTTAACCATGGAGGTATTTAACGGCGTCTGGGATGCCTTGGCTGATGGGCGTGCGGATATAGCCATTGGCGCAACAGCCGCTATTCCTGTTGGTGGCAATTTTGATTATCGTGACATGGGTATACTGACGTGGAAATTTGTCGTTGCGCCTAATCATCCGTTGGTGAATGTCCAAGCGCCTTTAGGGGATAAAGACTTAGCGCAATACCCAGCAGTTTGCCTTGAAGATACAGCGCGTACCTTACCTAAACGTACGACCTGGTTGGTTGATAATCAGCGCCGTATTATGGTGCCTAATTGGCATAGTGCCTTACAGTGTATTAAATCTGGCTTAGGGATCTCTGTTGTACCAACGCACATGGCGATCCCTCGGATTGAACAAGGGGAGTTGGTTGAGTGTCAGTTAGAAAAAAAACCGTTTGATAGCCCATGTTGTTTGGCATGGAATAAAGAGAGTAAAAACCCAGCAGTCGATTGGCTTTTACAATATTTAGGTGATAGTGAGCAGTTGCATCAAGAATGGATGCGATGATTGACCAAAATATAGAGTTAAGGTGGCGAATGCGCCACCTTTAAATGAGCATATGAAACGAATGGTTTTATTTTAATGTTTGGTAACCAGCCCAAATACGTGTGGTGGTTGTTATCCAACACAAAGTGCCAAAAATCCAAGCAATGAGAGCAAAGTGCTGAGGCAGTAAACAAAACAGGACGAAGCAACCAATGGTTTCTGTCCCTTCGGTTAATCCACCGATGTAGTAAAGCGACTTTTGTTTATATACTGGGCTCTCAATATTACGTTTACTCGCCATGATGGCAAAAGCAAGAAAACTGGAACCTGTACCAATAAATGAAAAAATCAAGAATGCACCAGCGATGGCGTTGGCTTCTGGGTTTGCGATAACAAAACCAAATGGCACCATGGAATAAAATAGAAAATCGAGTGTAATGTCCAGAAATCCGCCGCAGTCGGTAATACCTTGGCGGCGAGCGATTGCGCCATCTAAACCATCAAAAAGTCGATTAATAACAATAAAGCACAAAGCCAAGGTGTATTGCTGAAACGCTAAGGCAGGTAATGCACATAAGCCAATAACAAAGCCTGTAACGGTTACTTGGTTTGCGGTAATACCGAGTTTATCAGGCAAAGCGGATAAGGTTTTTAATGGCCAGCGAATAATTTTAATGGCGTATTGATCAAGCATGCGTTACTCCTTGAGTCCATGGCCATTCAAGAACAGCACCACCGTACGGGATGTCATCCACATCATGACTGACCATTACTGCGGGTATGTTACTTCGCTGTATTTGTTGAAAAACGAAGGCGCGAAATGTCTCTCGTAGCGCTTTATCAAGTTTACTGAAAGGTTCGTCCAGTAGCAGGGCCTGAGGCTCTGAAAGTAGGGTACGCATTAGGCTGATGCGTGCACGTTGACCACCAGAAATTTCTGATGGCATCTTCTCGGCAAGTTCAACTAAATCAATATCAACTAAGGTGGCAAATGCCCGTGCTTTTCGTGTTGAGTATCGAATATTTTGGGGCAAACCAAACGCCAAGTTTTCCCAAACAGTCAGGTGCGGGAAAAGAAGGTCATCTTGAAAAAGAATACCAACTCGGCGTTCGTTAGGTTCAAGATCAAGAATACTGCTGTTATTAAGGGTGATATCACCGGACAAAGAAAATGCGGAGACTAAATGGCCAGCAATTGCACTTAATAGTGTCGATTTTCCACAGCCACTTGGGCCCATAATTGTCAGAATCTCACCTTTATCAATACTAAAGCTTAATGCGTTAACTAATACGGCTGAATCTGCCGATGCGAAAGTGTTACTTATAGTTAGGTTTTCCACAGATAAACTCATCCGTGCTTGTACTCCGTTTCGTGTTTGATTGTGGGCGAACACCACTATGGTTGCTAGCAAAAAGGGCTAGCGAAAAGAAAATGAAAGGCAATAAACCCTGCAAAATACCGTATATTGCACTTACTCGTCGATCTTGCCCGCTAGCAAGCGCAACGGCTTCCGTTGTTATTGTTGTTACGCGACCGGCACCTAACATTTGCGTAGGCAGATATTGAGTAAGGCTGACACTTAAGCCGATTGCAACGGCAATCCAAAGGCTGGGCTGAAGTAAAACCCGCTTCACTTTCCACCATGCTTGCCAGTGTGTGCAGCCAAGGCTACGGGCTGATTGATACAAACGAACATCAAAACTACGCCATGGGCCATCTAACGCTAAATAGAGATAGGGAAACACAAAGAGGATATGGCTCCAGCAAACCCATAACCAATAATGCTGTCCTGGAATAAAGTGCGTGGTGACTTGTAAGCCAAAAAGTAATGATAATTGCGGGATTACCATAGGGATCGCAATAAGCCAAAACGGGATGCTGCGTTGGTGTCTGTCTCTGTATTCTAGACAGCCAATGGTTAATATAAGGGCAATAGCAGTACTGATGACAGCCAGTACAAGGCTATTGAATGATAATTCCCACAGTGTTGGTAGCTCTTGCAGCCAGAAGCGATCACTCAAACGGCTTGGCAACATATCGGGGAATCGCCAGCGTTGAGCAAAAGACCACATAATTAGAATTGGAATAATGCACAGTGGAATAATCACTAAAGGTAAATAACCCGTGTTACCTATCAATTGGCGAACTTTCGCCCCACTAATTTGCCATCGACGCCAGTATTGTAATACTAACCATTCCCCAAAACGTGCAGTAGCCAAAGTGATCAAGGCAAGTATTAATAGACATAATGCCCCTGCGGCTGCACGTGGAAGTAAAGAAAGATCGGGTTCATTAAACCATTGCCAAATTAAGACCGAAAATGTGGGTGGACGGGTAGGACCAATAATAAGTGCTACATCGACGACAGATAACCCAAACGCTAATACGGCATAAAACGGTAAGCGCATTTTGGGTAGCCATTGCGGCAAAATAACTTTCAGCCAAATATCGGCACGGTTATAGCCAAGCCCAGATGCTGAAGCATACAGTCGGTCAATATTGAGTTGCTTTAATACCGAGACGCTCATCAGCACCAAAAATGGGGTCTCTTTTATTGCTAACGCTAGGGTTAGACCGATGCCATAGGGATCTTGAGTTAACGATGGTGCGTTATGAGTTGTGAAACCAAGCCCTTCGATTACTCGGTAAATCCAACCTGTCGGCGAGAAAAGAAAGGCAAAGCCAATCGCAAAAGCAACATGAGGCATCGCTAGCATAGGCGAGAGCATGCGCTCAATTCTCTGCCAGCTTTGTTTGTGCCAATTAGCTTGAAGAATAAAGAAGGTGAGCGCCAAAGCAATTAGGCTACTGGTGATACCCGTAAAGAGTGATAACTGAATGGATTGTGATACACCCGGCCACGAAAGCACTTGATGAAATCCGCTCAGATTAACGGCATCAAGCCCTATAAACTGATTAGCTCCAGCGACAGGTAGCCAAGAGAAAGCCGGAAGTAATATCCCTGCCATGCCCGGAAGAAGCGGTAAGATGCACAGTAAGATGGCACTTAAAAACAACACGTGGATCAACATCTAGTCTAACTGTCCATTTCTTGTCTATTTGCGCTTATGGTCATAGATACGAACCATAAGCGCGGTGGTAAAGTCGGAGTCTTTGCTGAGCAAAGCCTTAACGCGTAGGCGCTAGTGGCCGTAACGTTTTTGCCATTCTTGCTCTAATGCGATTTGCCAGCTTGGATGTGGTTCAGATATTGGTTTGAACAGTGCAAACCCACGTTCACCTGCTGGTAAGGCCTCTTCTTTAAGCACTGATGGGTCACCCCAAATACGGGTGTCCGCTTTACGCATTTGTGCTTCAGGGCTTAGCAAGAAGTTGATTGCAACTTTTGCACCAGCTTTCGCTGTAGCATTCCATGGAATAGCAAGGAAATGGATATTGGAGAGAGCCCCCTGATCAAACGCATAAGCTTGTGCGGTTTCAGGTAGTTTTCCATTTTCTATAGCTGCATTGGCGGCATTAGGGTTAAAGGTAATCGCCATCAACAATTGACGATCATCCAATAGCTGAATGGTTTGCGGACTCCCTGATGGGAATTGTTTGCCTTGTTTCCATGCAACAGGGTGAAGCTGATCCAAGTACGCCCACAGTGGCGATGTGATTTGCTGGAACAATTCAGTTTGTTGAGTCGCATCAATCGCCGTGGCTAAACGTTCAGGCTGATTAGTTAATGCAATCAAAGCCGCTTTCAGGAAGCTCGAGCCATGGAATTCTGGAGGTTGAGGATAACTAATCTGACCGGGGTAGGCTTTAGCTAGGCTCAATAACTCAGAGAAGTTCTTAGGCGGGTTATTTAATTGCTTGGTGTCATGAATATAGACTAACTGTCCCACTCCCCAAGGGGCTTCTAACCCTTCAGTCGGTTCGGTGAAATCAACATCAACAGGCAAGCGTTTATCGACCAACGCCCAATTAGGTAATGAAGATACAAATGGCCCATATAAAAGATTACTGTGTTTCATCGAGCGGAAGTTTTCGCCGTTGATCCACACCAGATCAACGCTGCCATCGTTATTTTTCCCTGCGGTTTTTTCTGCAAGTAAACGCTGCGTGGTTTCTGCAATGTCAGCAACTTTCACCTGCTTTAGCGTGACGTTGTAACGCGACTGTAGTTCGCGAGAAGCCCAACGTAGATATTCGTTGATTTCTTGGCTACCGCCCCACGCATTAAAGTAAACCGTTTCACCTTTGGCTTGTTGAAGTACTTGCTGCCAATCTTGTTCGGTTGCCATTGAAGGTGCTTCCGCATAGGCTGTACTTGCACTTGCCGCTATGGTTAAGGCGGTCAGTAGTGTCATTGCGCCTGAGTACAGGCGCTTGAAAGAAGGTGAGCGTTGCATTACATATCCTTATTTTCTTTTAGCGGCTCGGCTGCTTGATTTGCGACAGGCTGCTTTTTACCTTGGCGCATCCATTCGTGGTATTTCTCGACCCAGTTTAACAGCATTTTAGGGGCATTAGCCTGCTTCCATTGTCCCGCTGCGTATTTTGTGGCTTCGCTCATGGTTGGATAAGGGTGAACTGTACCTAAGATCTTGTTTAACCCCAAGTTGTGACGCATTGCTAGGGTGAATTCAGCTAACATTTCACCAGCATTACTCCCAACAATTGTTGCGCCTAAGATAGTGTCTTTGCCCTTGGGTGTGATGACTTTGACAAAGCCATAATCTTCACCGTCTGTGATCGCTCTATCTAAATCATCAATACCGTAAGTAATGACTTGGTATTGAATGCCTTGCGCTTTGGCTTCTTTTTCATTGATCCCCACACGAGCAACCTCTGGTGATGTGTAGGTGGCTGCGGGCAGTACCGAATAATCGGCTTTGAATTTTTTAAATTGCCCAAACAGGCCATTTACCGCCGCAAACCATGCTTGATGCGCAGCAGCGTGAGTCAGTTGAAAAGGCCCTGCAACGTCGCCAACAGCAAAGATATTGCGGTATTTTGTTTGCAGGTAGTCGTTCACTTCTACTGTGCCGCGCTCGCTTGTGGTAATGCCGAGTTCTTCTAAGCCAAAACCTTGTACGTTAGCAACACGCCCAAGCGCGAGCATGACATAGTCAAAGTCAGTGGTGACAGTCTGCCCTTGGTGCTCAAGGTAAGCACGTTGGATGCGAGAGCCATCATCCTGCTCGATAGATTCAAAGCGTAAGGCTTTGTGGTTTAGTTTGACCTCGACGCCGTCACTTTGTAATTTGCTATGCACTAACTCTGCGGCATCAGCATCTTCGCGGATAAGCAGTTGGTCAACCATTTCGACCAAGGTAACTTGGCTGCCTAATCGTTGGAAGCTTTGTGCGAGTTCACAGCCAATCGGCCCGCCACCCAGAACAAGGAGTTTCTTGGGTTGTTCTTTTAGCTGCCAAATAGTGTCTGAGGTAAGGTAGTTAACATCTTGTAGACCCGGAATATTAGGAACCAGTGGGCGAGCACCCGTCGCAATCACGATGTTTCGGGTGGTAATGCGCTCACCGTTTACTTCTACTTCCCATGGCGACAAGATACGCGCTTCACCAGATACGCAGTTCACACCTAACGACGAATAACGTTCAACAGAGTCATGTGGCTCAATTTTGTCGATGACAGTATGAACGCGCGTCATGACTTGTTTAAAATCGACTTTCACATCGCCCGTAGTAATGCCGAATTCTTTTGCTCGGGTAATTTCAGACATTGCATGTGCCGCACGAATAACAGCCTTTGAGGGTACACAGCCTGTATTTAAGCAATCGCCACCCATTTTATGACGTTCAATTAACGTTACTTTTGCTTTTACTGCTGCAGCAATATAGGCACTGACTAAGCCACCCGCACCCGCTCCAATCACGACCATGTTTTGGTCGAATTTTTCAGGCGGTGTCCAGTCAGCATATACGCGGCGCTGCTCGATAATGCCCATAACAAATTTCGCGACCAGTGGAAAAACCCCTAATAGCGCGAGAGAAATAAGCACAGGGGCTGAAATAATGCCACTGAGTGAATCTATTTCGCCAAGTTGGGTACCCGCGTTGATATAAACAGCCGTACCTGCCAGCATCCCTATTTGGCTGACTAAGTAAAAGCGTTTGGTTGATAGCGGTGTTAACCCCATTAGTAGGTTCACCAGAAAGAACGGGAACACTGGGATTAATCGCAGTGTGAATAGATAAAAAGGACCGTCTTTTTTAATGCCTGCATTGATAGGCGCAAGACGATGCCCGAATTTAGCTTGTACCCAGTCGCGAAGAATATAACGGCTAAATAGGAAAGCGAGTGTCGCACCAATGGTGCTCGCAAACGAGATTAAAATCAGGCTCCACCAAAAACCAAATAATGCCGCACCCAGTAGAGTCATGATTGCCGCGCCCGGTAAAGAGAGTGCCGTTACAACAATATAAATCGAAAAGTACACGATACTCGCGAAGAAGGGACGTGCTGCTATCGTATCTTGCAATGCGACTTGCTGCGCCTTCGCTTGCTCTAATGTGAAGTACTGGCCTAAATCAAACAGGAACCAACTTCCAATAAGCGTGGCAATTATGGTAATGAGCAGTAGTTTCTTTTTATCCATGAGATAACTCCTACGATTTACTTGATGGTGGAGGTTGTGTAGCCGATGACGCGTCCTGTTTATCGGCCGAGTTGTTATCGTTCAGTGCAGATGTGATAGGGATGGAGCAAAAGCCTTGCGCAGGCACATCTAGCGCGGTATTAAACTTAGCTGATAGATTTTGAAAAGCGATCAGTGCAGTAAGTTCAACGAGGCTATCTTCATCAAACCACTGTTGCAGATCAGCTAGCATCGTTTCTGTTACTTTTTGCCCTGTAATAGTCATGGCTTCAACATAATGCAGCACCGCTATTTCTTCATCGGTGAATAAGGTGATGTTTTGTTGCCACTGGGAGAGGGCTTTGATCTTTTCAACAGAATCACAACGCTCTGCTAGGCGCATTCCATTGGCATCGACGCAAAACTCACAATCATTAAGCTGTGAAACACGGACACAAACAAGAGAGCGCGTAACAGGTGAAAGTGGAGAGTGGCGGCGATCAAGGTAGCCAAAAAATCCTGCGACTAACCAAAAGAGTGGTGGACGGCGTCCCCACAGCAAAGAAGGGTTCAGTTCTGCGCCGAAATTACGCTTCTGTAGCCAAAGTAATGGGCGGACAAAGATGGAGTATTTGTTTTTTTTCGCGAGGCGCACTGCGTCGTTTCCTTATGAACACATGATATAGCACCAATGCTATACCAAGGTAATAAAGGAGACCCAACGAAGGACGCAAATATTTCAATTAATTAGAGAAAAACTGAAAATAGCCGCTGAGTGTCTGTAATTTGAGCAGCTTTTTAGTTAATGGCTACTTCTACAGCTTGGCTACGTTCTTGTTGCACAACACGGTTATCCGGAATATCAGACAAAGCGATATAAGCTGATGCGATGAAAGGCAGGCATGCAAGGACCAGTGTTTTGCCAATGTGATAGTTTCGATACCAGTATTTACGAGCGCGAACTTTGAGTAATACGCCCCATACAATCAGCATGATATTAAAGCCGCATGTCAGGGTAACTGTATCAATGAGTGCATTAAGTGGAGCCAGTTGCTGAGAGACTAGTAGCATGACTAAAGCTGGAGGGAGTAGGCTAAGAAGAACAAAGGCACGGAATAACTTTGGCCATTTGTTAAATTTGTCTTTGAATATGTGGTCTGTTTGCCCAGGAAAAGGCTTTGAACAGAGCATACTTGCCTCACTTTTTGCAATCTATAAAGAGACTGCACGTTGGTTATGGCGAAGGTTATGAAGCGTCATTAAAGTGGCGCTACCTTCATGCAACAGTTGCCATAAGTAGTTAAAAACAATTTTTTGACGTTGGTTGTTCTGCTGCTAGCCAGTATTTTACTTATTTAAGGTAAGATTAAAAGTTAACTGATGCTTTTGTGAACAGTATTTGTGAGAAGAGTCAATCTTTGACGTAATCCTGACATTCAGGAGGCTGGAGCTATAAAAAACGAGGCCAAAGCCCCGTTTTTTATATTGTAAAAAGTGTTGTTTTTGACCGAATGGCTTAAGGTAATAAACCTAACAACTCTCCGCGTCTTGTTTCACTGATCACCGACCAATGTCTGCCGCTGATCGCGCCTTCTAAAGCCCAAAGCAACTCGATGTTGAGATTATTATCATGTGTATCGAGTAGTGCTTTATAAGCATCAATAGCGCCAACTTCTACAAGCTTGTCGACAGTATCAATACCTACTTTTTTCAGCATACGTTCATTCGCTAACCGTAAATTGGGTAAATCTTTGATACGTGAAGGCCCAACTTTACTTTTTGTTTCTTTGTCGTTATTTGCACCGTCTAAAGAACCGCGTGCGTGTTCAATGATCATCTCTGGAGTATTCCACCAGGTATCAGGTATTGCAAAATGCTTAGTCACAACGGGAAAACCGCGTTTTTCATAAACATAAGGGGTTAAGTCAGCTTTTTTAAACTGCTCAATATTTTTAGCATTGGCACGAAGGTGTAACTTATTTTTTACGACAAGTGCAAACATCGTTTCACCTGAAAAAATGCCAAAACCGCCAAACATGGACCGTGATTTAACACTGTCAAAGCAGTCGAATAATTTTAGGGTGTCTTTAAGTATTGGTTTATCCATGCGACTTCTCGGTGAAATAAATCTGGGAGTCACCTAACATATAAGCGAGGAGTTTAGATTAGCAAAGCACACTTAATATATGTCAAAAGCATGTCAAATCCTGAAGCAGGTTTTGCGTTAAATCCATCGGTAACCCCGCTACCTTAAAAGTGTTAAATGTTACCCAAATAACACTCTGTTAGGCCGGAAGCTTTGCGTCCCATTCTTTCAAATGGTTTGCCTTGTTCGTGACTGAATAAGCATATCGTAAATAGCAGAAAATCGTTTAACTTACGGGGGTCAAAGTGTGATGTTGCTTCAATTATTACTATTAAGAGAGAGAGAATATTCAGGTGTGAAATGAAATGAGCAGTAAATTGAAGAGAACTATTTCAATTTTATAAGTAAACTTATTGTTATAGATTAAGTGTTTGTGTGAAAAAATCGAATTTTAAGCGATGTGAATTTATAAAAAAACCGACGTTTAATATTGTCGGTTTTTTGTTTTTTTATGCGCAATAAGAATAATTAATTGAGCTTATGAACTGACTTACGGACAACGAGTGCCGGTGACATTTCAAAAACACGGGTCTCATGTTTTTTATCTTTTACGCGTTCCATCAAGATTTCAATCGCTGTTTTACCTAAGCGGCGTTTAGGCTGGTGGATTGTTGTCAAAGGTGGCGAGAAGAAAGGTGCTAGCTCGATATTATCGTAACCAATGATTGAGATATCTTCAGGCACTCGAATTCCATGTTGAACGAAAGTACTGATCATCGCCATTGCCATAATGTCGTTAAAACAGAAGATAGCAGTAGGGCGCTCTTTCATTGCAATAAACTGTTCAGCTGCTTGTACGGCAGTCTCACACTCGAAGTCACCTTCAATGATCCAATCTTCATTAATATCTAGATCAGCTTCACCCATCGCTTTTTGGAAGCCTTTCAAGCGTTCACGACAGGTTGATTTTTCATTGTGGCCAGATAGACAGCCAATCTTAGTGTGGCCATTTTCGATAAAGTGCTTGATCGCGACATAACCACCGACTGCTGCGTTATCTTGGATTTTATCTGTGTGTGGGCTTTCTGGGCCCCAGTCCATCACAACCATAGGTAGATCACTTTGGCGTTCTAATAGATCTAATAAACGCTGGTCGAGATCTGAACACATAACCATCAAGCCATCTACACGCTTTTCAGCCAGCATGCGCAAGTAATCACGTTGCTTAGAGAGGTTACCTTCGGTGTTACATAGAATTAAGGTATAGCCTTCTTTGTAACAGTATTCTTCTACGCCATGTACAACTTCAGCAAAGAACGGGTTAGTCGATTTCGTTACTAACATACCGATAGTGCGAGTAGTATTACATTTCAGGCTGCGAGCAACAGCACTTGGCGCATAGTTCAGTTCATCGACGGCAGCCAACACTTTCTTCTGTGTTGCTTCTGCTACGAAGCGTGTTTTGTTTATCACGTGAGAGACTGTTGTCGTTGAAACACCAGCCATACGTGCAACATCTTTAATCGTTGCCATAGTTATTCTTCTAATAATTGCAATAAAGAGGGTCTAGCTAAGCCATCCAACACGCCTACTCTTTTTACGTTGAGTGCATGTGTCGCTTTAGACCTTCCATAAAAGTGAAAAGCCGCTTCTCTAGGATGAGCGGCTTTTATAGATTAGGGTAGCGTTACATTGTTAATCGCTTGCGTTCACATTTTACTGAGTGTAGCGCACAGTGCAACGTTTCTGTTTATCAAGATGGTAATACTTGATAGACATCAACAATAATAATGTAACTATGGTGATTTTTGATGCGTTAGTATGCATTCGCATGGGTAATGTAATAAATACGCAAGTAAAGTGCTACAAAATCACGGGGTGTTTGTGCACCGGATGCTCTGTCATAGTGACTGGCCAACCGTAGACTCGTTCAATGTTACTCGGTTCGAGTGCGTGCCACGCATCGCCATCTGCTTGTATTTTGCCATTATTCACAATAATCAAGCGATTGGCATATTGTGCCGCTAGGTTTAGATCATGCAATACAACGATAACGGCAGCGCCAGCTTTAGCCATGTTCTGCGCTAATTGTAACGTCTTATGCTGATGAGCCAAATCAAGAGCCGATGTGGGTTCATCAAGCATTAGAATCGCATTTTCATTTGCTTCACTCAGTTGTGTCAGAATTCGCGCAAAATGAACTCTTTGCTTTTCTCCGCCAGATAAAGAGGGATATAACCTGTCGGCGAGTGTTGTGACATCGGTCTTTTCCATCATTTCAGCTGCTGTCGCCGTTGCATCCGCGCGGGGAAGATCGAGTGGTAAAGCACCGAGTTCGACTACTTCTTGTGCGGTAAATGCAAAGCTTAAACTACTGTGTTGAGGTAAAACGGCTAAATATCGGGCTAACGCTTTAGCTGGCCACTTAGCTTGGTTCTTATTATGAATGCGGATATCACCTCCTGCATCCAACTCGCCACACAGTACTTTGAGTAGTGTACTTTTGCCTGCGCCGTTAGGTCCAAGTAATGCGGTCACCTCACCATGCCTAATCTCGAGATTAAAATCATCAAGTAAGATTTTACCACCAAGGCTGAGGTTTAACCCTTTAGCTGCGATCGCAACGCTATCATGGTGGGTCGACTGCCATTGATCAGATATATGAGCATCAACCATCATGATAAGCGACCTTTTTGTTTAATAAGTAACAGAATAAAGAAGGGGGCACCTAAGATGGCGGTAATGATCCCTACGGGCAATTCAGCGGGAGCCGCAATAACACGGGCGATCATATCTGCAATCAGCAAAATTAATGCGCCAAGCAAGGCTGATAATGGCAGTAAGCTTTTATGGTTAGGCCCGGTAAGCATACGGCCTAAATGTGGAATAATAAGACCAATAAAGCCAATCACGCCTGTTAGCGATACGCACACTCCCACACCAGCAGCACACAACAAAATTAGGCTGCGTTTTAATGCTTGGACATTCACACCCATGTGTTTTGCTTCAGCTTCGCCAAGTAGAAAGGCATTTAGAGCGTTGGCCTTGCGATCAAACACCCACATAAGAATACCGAATGTTGAGAAGGCGAGTGCGATACCTGGCCATGTAGCACCCGCGAGTGATCCCATTGTCCACAGTGATAAATCACGTAGAGCTTGGTCATCGGCAAAGTAATTCATTAAGCCTAAAGCTGCGCCAGAAAGTGCTCCGATAGCCACCCCAGCGAGTAGCATGATAGTAACGGATGTTCCGTTTTTATCTGTCCCCAGTGTATATACCAACCAAGTACTTACTGCGCCACCAAGAAACGCCATGATAGGCACAGTACCTAATGTTAATAGGATCGGGAAAGATGATGCTAAAGAACCAAAAAGAACAATAGCCAGTGCAGCACCTAAACTCGCACCACCTGAAACCCCAATGATGCCAGGATCGGCCAACGGATTTCGAAATAGCCCCTGCATAACAGCACCACATAAAGCGAGAATGGCACCAATCGCAATACATAATAGTGTTCTTGGCAGCCTTATTTGTTGGATCACTATCTGGATGTGTGCGGGTAATTCACTTTGCCAAGGCGTAAAGGCTTTTAAGCTTTGACTGAGAGTTATAGCCATAGGGCCAACAATCACGGATGTAGCCACCGCAAGGAAGAGCAAGCTCAACCCAACGGGGAAAACGATTTTTAATGGAAGTCTTTGGATTTGCATAACGGACACGTAATCAATACTCGACGATTAAGGGTAGAAAACGCGGTTTAAGCGTTCTGCTTCACTGAGGCTTTTAAGTCCAAGGCCACCAATAAGTGCCGTGCCATCAATAACAACAACGGCTTTATTAATGCCTGCTGGGGTGGCAGCAAGGAGTGGAAGTTCTTTGAATAGACCGTCAGCTTGGCCGATTGAGTTGTAAGTACGGCTACTTAGCATGATGATATCGGGTTGCATTTCAAGCATAGATTCCGCGGAAATCGGCTTATAAGACTCCACTTTTTGCGCTGCTGGGTTAATACCACCCGCAAGATTAATAACGGTATCTGCTGTTGTATTGCGTCCACCTACAGTTGCAGGGCGACCTTCATGAATCGATAGGAATAAGACTTTTACAGGCTTTTTACTTACGGTAGAAGCACGTTTGTTATTGTTTTGAATATTAGCAACTTGCTGCTTTACCTTTTCTTTTAGCTCGTTTGCTTTGTTTTGCTTACCTGTGATTTCGCCAATGCTATCTATACGATTTAGAAGATCATTCACTGTTTCGCCTGAATTGAGAATATTCACCTCAACACCAGCCTGTTTCACTAGGTCGAGGGTAGTTTTTGGCCCCATTTCTTCCGAACCTAATAAGCGAGTAGGGGTTAACGCGATCAGGCTCTCTGCAGATAATGCGCGATGGTAACCCAGCGTCGGGATATTTTTATTCACTAAGCTTCTGCTGGTGGCATCGACTGCGACAATGTTTTGCTCTGCACCGATAGCATTTAAAAGTTCAGTAATGGCTGAACCTGCACTGATGATACGCTCATTAGCCAAGCTTGATGTGGCGGTTAAAAGCAGAGTTGTAGCTAAGACTAAGCGTTTCATGATGCTTCCTCTTCCATTAGTAATTGTGTTGCTTTGATTTCATGTTGTTGAAGTAGTGCCAAAAGCTTGAGCATGTGTTCGACTGATGCGCCTTTATCTGCACCAATAACAACGGGCTTTTTAGGGTTAGCTTTTACTTCTTTTAATAAGTTGATGCTAAAGCTTTGCCAGTTATTCGCTTCTTTACCTTGTAGAGCCCAGTAGGGATCTTTTGCCAATAAGTTGATCGTAATGGGATCAGCATGGGTTTCTTGTAACACTTCGGTACTTGTTTGCGGCAATTCCACATCAAGGGATTGAAGTTTCACACTGGCTGTCAGTAATAAAAACACCATTACAATGAAGATGATATCGAGTAAAGGCGTAAGATCAGGTTTGAGTTCGTCACTGTCCCATGAGGTGTTTGATGCGCGGATCATGGTTGCACCTTAGATCCATTCATTACTGCTGCGGTTTGGGTTGCTGCAGAGCTTTCAGTTACTGCTGAATCATCTGAGGTATGGAAGTTAATGCCTTCAATCCACAGGTTACAATGATTGAGTGAGTGCTCTAATTTAGAGGTAATGCTGTCAGCCCAAACGCCTAGAAGTTGTGATCCAGTAATAGCGGGTAGGGCAATAATCAAGCCTGCGGCTGTGGTGCGCATGGCAAGGCCGAGCCCGTCGGCAAGATCGTTTGGAGTGACTGACCCCGTTGATGCTGCAATGCCCTTAAACATATCAATCAGACCAAGCACTGTGCCCAATAAGCCAAGTAATGGGCTGATAACCCCAATCAGTGCCAGTAAGCGCAGCCCAGATCGCAGTTGTTTACGTTTTTGCTGTAACCAAATACTGGCTGCATCTTCTCGCAATGTTTTGTCGAAATGACGATGGGCAATTAACATTGCTACGCCTTTATAGAGCAGAGGCCTTTTTTGCTTTAGATCGGTTACGAGTTGATCAAGCTGTGGTTGGTTATTATGATCTTGTTTAGCCAAGATCGTATTGATTTTAGAATGGCCAACTCCCGTACAGAGTAAGACTTGAATGAAACGCTCCAGCAAAATCATTAAAGTGATTGCTGAACATAAGAAGAGAGGCCAAGCCATTAGGCCAAATTGTTCTTGAAAGCTTGTGATGGTGTTCATGCCTTAATCCAACTTGAAACGAACAGGAATGTGTACACGATGCGCAATAGCTTGCCCATCGACGATATAAGATGAAAATTGCCAGCGTTTAATGGCAGCTAACGCTGCATCGTCGAGTACATTCGTGCCCGATGACTTCACTAGTATTTGTTTAATTTGTTTGCCTGAGCTGTCAATCCAGACTTCAAATAATACTTTGCCTTCTAGCGCTCGCCGTTGAGCGATTTTTGGGTAACTAACTGGACTTGGCGTTGAACTGAAGTTTGGCTTATTAACCAGTTGTGGAGGGCTATTTACCCCTGCGGCCTCTTGTGCTTTTACTTCAGGTTTTGGCTGTGAATCCGCTTTACTAACCATTTCCTCTTTAGGCTTGGTTGTTTTTTCTGCAGGATTCACCGCGTCCTTTTTTACGACAGGCTGCTTTTTCTTGGGTGTTGCCTTTTTAACAATATCTTTTGTCACCGGTTGTTTAACGGCTTTCTCTTCTGTCACTTTGGGCTTTTTCACCAAACGTTTTTGCTCGGTTTTCACTTCTTTTTTCGGTTTGGCTTTTACCGCTTTGGTTGGAGCTTCAGCAATTGTTTGCGGTTTCGGTGCTTGTTGGGGAACAGACACTAAATTTAATGAAACGCGGGTAGATTCAGTACCCACAGGCATTGCCATAACCATAGTGTTGGGAATCGCTGAGAAGACTAGGCTATGAAAAAGAACAGATGCCGTACCTGCAAGTAAATATCGTTTTGTATTCACGGTTTCATCTACCACGCTGAAATAAATATTGCCTTGTGAACGCCACCAACTAACAGAACTATCAAAAGTGGTTTTCAATAAGATTTGAAGCCATTATCCACGAAAGACGAATAATATCAATTATCATTTGCAATATTATTTGAGTCTGAATATCATGCTTTCTGAAACAAGGCAGATCGCGAAGTAGTAACTTGCTTATATAAATAAAAACAATGATATAGATGTAATTTAGTGCTGTTAGATACCGTGGTGAATCAGATATATCAATTGAGCGGCTGCAATCAGAAAGTATTGTTAAACGTGCTCATAAAGCATCAATTAAGGTTTGATTTTCAATCTCAACGAAAGTTAAGTTTTAGTCTTTGATGATGGGCTAGCCATCGCTAGCATTGTGTAGTTCAGTGATTGCTCTCGCTGATCGTTGCAAAAGAGGCTGGTATTTTTCCAGCAAATAGCCATGAAACAAATAAATGAAACAGTCTCCCAAGTTGTCTCTGAGTTACTAACGCCCGAAGTGACGGGTATCTCAACACCTGATCCATTGCGCTATGCTTTTCAACAAAAGAAATCGGCGCATGCAGGGGGGCAATCTACGGTTGTAGATAAGAGTCAGCATCAAAATGTCGCTCAGTTGGTTATGAACCAAGTACCTGAGCAGTTGGGTAAACGTTGTTTATACGTACATATCCCTTTTTGTCGTGTGCGCTGTACGTATTGTAACTTTTTTCAGTATGCGTCTAGTCAGCAACTAATAGATGACTATTTCGCAGCACTGATGGTTGAGCTAAAAGTGAAAGCAGCAATGCCGTGGACGCAAGCGGCACCATTCCATGCTGTTTATATTGGTGGTGGTACGCCAACAGATTTAACCGCCGCACAGATTAAAACCTTGGGTGAGATGATCCGTCGTCATTTTCCATTAACGACAGATTGCGAGCTCACCTTAGAAGGGCGTATCAATCGGTTTAGTGATGAACTGTTTGATTCAGCATTAGAAGGCGGATTCAACCGATTTTCGTTTGGTGTGCAGAGCTTTAATACCCAAGTTCGTCGTAAAGCAAAGCGCTTAGATGATCGTGAAGATGTGTTAGAACGTATCCAAGCATTAAGTGCATCAGACGCGGCACCTATCGTTATTGACCTGTTATATGGCTTGCCATATCAAGATGTAGACGTATGGCAACAAGATTTGGCTGACTTTTTAGAAAGTGGAGCGCATGGGGTCGACCTTTATCAGCTGATTGAGATGGGGGGAACCCCAATGAAAGGCATGATAGAGCAGGGCAAACTCCCTCATCCTGCAGATACTGCTACTAAAGCGACCATGTTTGAGCAAGGCAGCGCGTTTATGGATAAGCACCATTTACGCCGCCTCAGTGTTAACCACTGGGCGCGAGATAACCGTGAGCGCAGCGTCTATAACAGTTTGGCAAAAACCTCTGCTGAAGTATTGCCTTTAGGGGCGGGGGCTGGTGGTAATGTTGGTGGCTATGGATTTATGCAGCACCGAACATTAGATGCTTATATAGAAGCGATTAATGCGGGTCATACACCCGTAGCCATGATGACAAAGACCCCAGCCAGTGCCGTGCTAAATTCGGTCATTAAGGCGAGCTTTGACCGTGGTGTGCTTTCCCGAACGCAGTTACAAAGCGCAGCGCAATACGATGTATTTGAAGCCTGTTTACCCTTGTTCAAAGCATGGCAAAAAAATGGATTGGTTATCCTTGAAGATGACTATCTATCATTAACGCTTGCAGGGCAGTTTTGGTCAGTAACCTTAGCGCAAGGGATGCTCCAGGTTGTTCAACAAACGGCTAACCAGCAAGCCGCATAATTTATGGAGGCTTGTTTGAACACTTCCGTTCAGCAATAGAACTGAATGCAACACGACAAGCTGTAATAACAAGAACTAATGACAAGAACTAAGTGCGGTTTGCCCTTGGTCTATGAATCCAACAAAGATAATAGAGAGAACACTGTGTACGCATCTTCTACATTTGAAAACGTGAAATCTCAAGTCAGTGAAATTCTAAACGCTGATCCAAAATTACATGCAGGTGCGATTGCTCAGCAATTGAACCTTACTGAAGGTGAAGTGGTTTTTGCTTTTCCTGAAGAATTGGTTGTACGCCTTGCCGGTGAGCACGCGAAAGCGATTTTAGAAGACTTACCATCATGGGGACCAGTGACAAGTATTGTGCATTCCATGGGTTCTATTTTTGAGGTGAAAGCACCTTTCCCAAAAGGTAAAGAAGCCCGTGGATACTATAACTTAATGGGTAAAGAAGGCGAAATGCATGGTCACCTTCGCTTAGATCTTGTTACCAATATTGCATTGGTCAGTAAAGAATTTATGGGGCAAGAAAGTTACTTCATTGGCTTCTTTGCTGAGCAAGGCGAATGTGTATTTAAAGTGTATTTAGGCCGTGATAAGCAGCGTAAATTGTTCCCAGAACAAATTGAGAAATTTAACGGATTAAAACAACAATACATTTAACGAAAACGTGAAAATAAGTTCTCACACTGTGATGGGAACTTATTGATAGCGTATTGAATCAAAAATAGCAGCATCTAGCATGATCGCGTAATACCAATGCCATTATTGAGCTCACGTAATGGGGTTACGATTAAAGTTAGGCGCGATATTGATAAGCTAAAATAATAATTATTAGGAGAAAGGATGAATCAGGTAAAACAAGAACGTTTACAAAATCGTTTAGGGCCAGAAATTAAAGAGTTTCGTGAAGCGTGCCAAACGCTACAACTTGCTACTGTGGATGCGAATGGCAAGCCAAATGTAAGCTATGCGCCATTTGCATTATTGGAAGATGGTTATTACGTTCTTATCAGCCAAATTGCGCGTCATGCACGTAATTTACTTGAAAACCCACAAGTATCTTTAATGATGATTGAAGATGAAGGCATGTCGAAAACCTTGTATGCACGTAAGCGTTTAACGTTTGAAGCTGATGTATCCGTGGTTGAGCGTCAGAGTGATACTTGGCTAGAAGCGGTTGCTGGTTTAAAAGCGCGATTTGGCGATATTGTTGACGGTCTTAGCGGCTTAGAAGATTTCACTATGTTCCGCCTTGCGCCGACTCAAGGTTTATTTGTAAAAGGTTTTGGTCAAGCTTTCCAAGTATCAAGCGATGATTTAGTTGATTTTGTCCACCTGACTGAAGGTCATCGCCGAGTTAAAGATGGCAGTGAAGTTGAAACACCGACTGAAGAGTTATAAGAATCATCCGTTTTGTTCTATAAGACTTAGTTGTTTCTCCTAAAAGAGAAGTCTGGCACCGAGAAGCCTGAACCGACAAAGATAGAAAAGAGAAAGCCAGCATATAAATGCTGGCTTTTTTAATGGGTGAAACTGGCTTATGTTAGCTCAGTATCTAGTTGCTTTCGTGGTGAACTCCCAGACACATCTGCTGGACTAACCATGCTGTTGGTGGCATGACTTTGGTGTCCGGGGTCACTGCTATTGTGAGTTAAAGGGCTGTCTGTACGATGTAAATGCGAAGAGGATGGTTTATTCTTCTCTCGACCCAGCATCAATAGGCAAGGTGTCAGGATAAGCGTCAGTACAGTGGCAAAGGCTAAGCCGCCCGCAATGGCTGTTGCTAACTGAGACCACCACTGAGTACTAGGTGCGCCAAATTCAACTTTACGATTGATAAGGTCGATATTCATTTCAAGCACCATCGGCATCAAACCTAGGATTGTCGTTATCGTTGTCAGCAATACAGGCCTTAAACGTTGCGCGCCAGTGTGCATGATAGCGTTAACTTTATCGTATCCTTTTTTGCGCAGTTGGTTGTAAGTATCGATCAGTACAATATTGTTATTCACCACTATGCCAGCAAGCGCAATCACCCCAATGCCTGACATGATAATGCCAAATGGCCGTTGGAAGATCAGTAAGCCAAGGAACACGCCAGCCGTTGAGAACAACACCGCACTCAAAATCAGCAAGGCTTGATAGAAGCTATTGAATTGCGTGACCAAGATTAACCCCATCACGGCGAGCGCCACTAAGAAGGCAGATTGTAAGAACTTTGATGAGTTATCTTGCTCTTCATTTTGTCCTCGCAGTGCAACTTGCACACTTTTCCCTAGCGGTAGGCCTGCCAGTGCAGCTTCGACTTTGGGCAGCTCAAGGCTTAAGTTGTAGCCTGTTGCCATGTCAGCTTTAACTTCCAGTACGCGCTTACCACCAATGTGATGAATACTGTTTTGCTTCGGTGATGGGTTCACTTGTGCAAAATTAGTCATGGGGATCAAGCCGTATTGTGTTTTGACTCTAAGTTCATCAAAGCGGCCAATGTCACGCTCTGCTTTTGGATAGCGGACCAAAATATCGACTTCATCATCAGTATCATCAGGTAGGTATTCGCCGATCTTAAGACCGTTAGTCACGAATTGGACAGTGTTACCGACCAATGTGGCATCTGCCCCAAAGCGTGCAGCATCGTCACGGTTGATTTTGATTTCCCAATCAATCCCCGGTTTATTACCTGTATCAGAAATATTGGTGAATGCAGGTTGTGTTTCTAACCAATGACGCACAGCGGTAACGGCTGGAGTCATTTCGTCGTTATTACGAGCAGTGATCTCGATGATCAAATCATGCTCGTTAGGTGGACCCGCTTCAGGAAATTTAAACTCTAATTCAACCCCAGCAAGATCCTTGGTTTTGTCTCTTAGGTTAGCGATGATCTCGGTGATCGGCGGGCGGTATTGCCAATCCAGAGGGTTAAATTGAATACGCCCAATTTCATCATCTCCCCCTGTTTTGGTGTAAATACTGCTGATGCCTTCGGTATTTATAACGCGGGCTTCAATACTTTTCATTAGTGCATCTTTCTCATAGATCGAAAGATCGCCATGTGATCGTGCTTTCAAGCTGAAGTGGGGTGGGTCAACCTCTGGGAAGAATACCGCGCCTAAACCGGCCACACTGTAGCTATAGCCAATTATGCCCGCTAGAACAAATGCAGATAGGAGTATTTTAAGAGGGTGCTTAATGGCAATAGCAAGGCTGTTTAAATACAGCTTGGTGAGGCCAACGGCTTGCGAAAAATCGCCATTTTCTACTGCGATTTTACGTTGCTGGACCGCCTTACTCGTGTATTGAGGGCGACCAATGACACTGCCAAGTACTGGTACAAAAATTAACGCCATGACGAGTGATGCCGTTAATGTCGCAATTAACGTCAGTGGCAGATAACGCATGAACTCGCCAGTGGTATCTGGCCAAAAGAGTAGCGGACCGAAGGCTGCTAATGTCGTAGCGGTTGATGCCGTGATCGGCCACGCCATACGCCTTGCCGCTTCTCGATAAGCTTGTTTGCGTGGGATATTTTCCTGCATCCGCCGTTCGGCGTACTCAGTTACAACAATTGCACCATCAACCAGCATTCCCACAGCCATGATCAGCGAGAAAAGTACAATAATGTTGATGGTTAGCCCGCTGATAGCAAGAACTAATAGCCCTGTGAGAAATGAACCTGGAATAGAAATACCAACAAGTAGGGCAGTGCGCGAACCGAGTATCGCGATAATAACCACGACAACTAAGATGATTGCAGACAATATATTATTTTGAAGATCGTTCAGCATCATCTGAACATCTTTAGAACCATCGAGTGTGTATTCAACCAATAAATTATCAGGCCACTCAGGTAACTTCTGTACCTCTGCGACAACGGCTTTAACAATCTCAACCGTTTCTATGATGTTTTCGCCTGCGCGTTTTTTAACATCTAAAACAATGGCGGGTTGACCGTTAAGACGAGCAAAGCTGCTGGCGTCACGAAAGGCGCGGCGAACAGTGGCAACATCACCAAAGGTGACGACTTTACTGCCATCGACTTTGATGGGCAGTTCTAAAATATCTTTGAGTGAATCAAAGACCGACGGTACCTTTACCGAAAATCTACCATAGCCGCTATCAATAAAGCCTGCGGCTACCACGCGGTTATTTCTGGAAACTAAGTTAAAGACATCGTTTTGATCCAGTCCGTAGCTTTCCATGAGTAATGGCTCAACGAGGATCTCGACCACGTCTTCACGATCACCTGCGATCTCAACTTCCAATACTTGACGATAACTTTCTAGTTTGTCTTGGAGCTGGCGTGCTATTTGAATTGTGGTGCGCTCAGGTACTGTGCCGTAAAGCACCATAGAGAGTACCGGCTCTTCACCTGCTAGTGTTATTTCATTGACTGTAGGTTCATCACTGTCATCGGGCAGTTTTACTTTGGCAATGTCGACGGCTTCACGCACATCCGTGAGTGCACCTTCTAAATCAGAACCCGCATTAAATTCTAATACAACGGAGGCATGACCTTCGGAGGCCGTCGCTGTCATCTCTTTCACACCTTCGATGGATTGCAGTTCTTTCTCTAACGGGCGAACCAGTAAGCGTTCTGCATCTTCTGGGCTGATTCCTTGGTGTGAAACAGAAACATAGATAATGGGAATCGTAATGTCTGGGTTTGATTCTTTTGGAATGGCGCGATACATCGCAGCCCCTGCAATCAAAATCAGTACAAGTAGAGTGATGACAGTACGAGAACGACTGAGGGCTGCTTCAATAATTCCAAACATTACTCACCGCCCGTCTGTTTAGTGTGACTTTTGTTGAGAGGATCGTCGCTAACTGAGGTTTCATTAATAGGGTCGGTGTCGACTGGAATAACGGTATCACCGTTACGGACGAAACCTTGCCCAACGGTAATAACATCTACCTGTTCACCTAAACCACCAAGCCAGACACCATCAGGCTCGACTTTTACGATAGCAATCGGGGCGAAAGCAACTTTGTTGTCTGCTACTAATGTTTTAATACCTAGATTGCCAATTTCATCTAATGCCAACATGGACGGGGTGACTTTAATTGCTGATTGTTTATCGAGAATTAAATCCACTTCGGCGCTGATCCCAGCTGCCAGTGATGAATTAGGGTTGGCCACCTCAATTTCAATCGGAAAAGTATTGGTAGTTTCTGAGGCGATACTGGCTTTATAGCGCAGTTTACCTGCCAGAGATAATCCAGTTGATAAGGTGATGTTGGCTTTTTGGCCATGGTGAATACTTTGAATATGACGTTCACTGACATCAGCGGTAATGACGAGAGGATCAAGGTCGACAACGTTAGCAATAGGATCGCCAATACCGAGATAATCACCTTGCTCGACATGTAAAATGTTAACGATGCCATCAAAAGGAGCCGTCACTGTGGTATTGCTTAGTGCGAGTTCTAGATTTTTAACGGTAGCTTTGGCTTCTACTAAGCCGGCCTGTGCTCTGGTCAGTGCGACCTCTCCTTGTAGGCCACGTTCACGTAATGATTTAGCAGCGTTGAATTCTTTACTTTTGACTGACAGTAAAGCAAGTGCGCGCTGCAGCTGTAATTCTCGATCAGCTTTATTGAGTTGGACTAGGGCTTGCCCTTTTTTGACAAACTGTCCTTTGCGGATAAGTAGTTGTTCGACATTGCCTGATACTTCTGCACCTAAGGTTGCTTTTCTGTCTGGTGCTGTGCGGCCGTATAGCGCGACTGTACGAGTGATTGGCTGAGCGGTAACAGTACTAACGACGACTTTAGCAAGGGGAACGCTTTGCTGACTTGTCTCTTGCGCTGATGTGTTTGCAGGCGGCGCTTCTGGTGAGCTAACGATGCCACTGATTAACCACACACCCATTATGATTAAAATCATAACAGAGATTATCCACGGATTACGTGCAAGGTATTGTTTTGCTGAAGCCATTCGTCACTATCCTTGTGAGCTAGAAAGGGTATCTACGTAGCCATCGTAACAGTTCAGGCTAAATGTGTCTGTGCTTGAATTAAATCCATGAGATATAGCGTATAAATTCTTGAAATCCACAAAAATAGTGTGATAATTATGGGATTCATTGCTGATTAATTTGGACTACTAGCATGACAAAAGATACGAATAGACAAGGCGTTTGGTTTGCTTATATTGCAACGTTTTTAACACCATTCACGCTTATGATTTCGGGTATTATCGCGATTATTTATTCTGCATATCAGATGAATAAAGGCACAGATGATGTTACCTATAGCCATTACTACACCATCATCAAAACATTCTTCTTATTCTTTACATTCTTTGTGGTGTTGGGTGTAACTGCTGCAACGACAAGTGGCATGGTCGCAGGTGCAGAATATTGGGTACATAGCGATATTTTAGACATGATCCGCCATGCTATTCCTTACATTGGTGCTGCTATTTCTTTAGCCGCTATTTGTTTCTGGTTTATTAAAATCAGTAAAGGCATGCAGCGTTTAAAAGCAAATCAAGCGGTAGAAATTTAAATATTTTTAAGACTTGTGTGATTGTTATGGCACATGAGGGTTATTAATCATTTAATAGATAAAAAGCCCACACAGTGAGATTCACTGTGTGGGCTTTTTTTTGTGGATTCAGCAAATGGTACAGATTGGTATTTAAACGCCGTTCTTATTGCATTTTCTTTAGCAACTGATCTAAATCGCCAAACAAGTCTTTTGTTTTCGGGTCTTGTTTAGCCATTGCGGTATAGGTCGCCTTACGTAGCTCTTCTTCCTGATCCATAAGCGCAGTGTCGCTCATGATGGCTTCTCGTTGCTTTGCCAATACTGATTTAGCGTGGCCGAATTCTTCTAATAATTCGGCTTGTTGTTCTTGCGTTGTCTCTGATGAGCGCAATTCATCTTGAATTTCTTTTGCTTTAGCCATGAATGCGTCAGGGTCATAGCCGACTTGATCGGCCTTAGCTTCGAATGCTTTTTCAAAATCGAGTTGTTGCTGGCGTAAATCAGGGTTAGCTTGCAAGGTTTCTTGTTTAATAGCGGCCAGTTCTTGCTGGATAACACCGACTTCATTCGCGATACGTTGCTGTTCGGTATAAGAATTTGCAGCGACAGGGCTGGCGGTGGCGGTGAAGCTAAGTGTTGATGCTGTGATAAGTAATACGGCACCGATTGATTTAACAAAATGCGAAGTAAAGATACGAGAATCAGTCATTGTGTCACCTGTATTGTTGTTGAAATCATTGCCATAGCCATAATAAGCATGCTCTTTATTGCAGAAATATCAATAAGTAGCGTGACCTAATATGTCGTGTCCTAGGCTTGTTCTTAGAGTGAATAATTAGCGTGTGAATAAAATGACGGATTCTGGTTTGGCATTTGTCAGTGTTCTGTTAGTTAGGCTGACTGTTAACTGAATAAGCAATATTAAGAAGGTTTTTAGCTGGGGATGGTTGTTGATCTGCGGTTGTTGAGTATTAGTTGGTACTGCTTGTCGTGGGTAGGGCGAAAAAAGCTGGCAATCCAATTGCCAGCAAAGGAGATAGTGTCGCGACGTAACTTGATTATAAAAATCAGCGATTACTACGATCAATGATTTCTACGATCAGTGATTGGTGAAATCACTTTGTTAGCCGCGAGGACTTATTATTCGGGTTTATTCTTCGCCTTGCAGAAATGCCAAGTCAAGTTGGCAAAACGCAAGTAACAAGTTAACAGCAGCAGCATAGAAGCCAAACTTGTCACGTGTATTACATTCTTTAACGAATAGCGGTAGCCATGTCATTAGGTGTTCATTAATAAAGCTTAGTTGAGCTTGCATCGCTTCTTCATGTTTTTCTGCGTCATCTTGCTGGTTCGCAAGGATGATTAAGTTTCCAAGGAAGTCGAGCTCAATCGCCACATGGTCAGCAGGCTCATTGAATTCTTTACGCTGTGCTATCTCGTATTGGCTGAATAGAGCATTCATTTCTTGAGCTGGCTTGTCGTTCAAAAGGCCAGATTCACCAATGTACATAGACGCATACGGTAGCGCGCCAGATTTTGGGGTACTTAGGAACAAGCCACAGAAATCGGCAGCAAGCTCTAGCTGTACGTCTTCGCGGCTTTGTACGCGTGTAATTGCTTCACGGAAGGCTTCAACAGGTGCTTTTAACTCATCTGTCATGCCTAGGCCAGACAAGAAGGTGTACATCTCGCCACCGTAGTATTGCTCTAGATCTTCGTTCGTTAGTTCGCGTGCCAGTAGTGAAGACATCCACCAGTAAATTTCAGCACGTTGTTCGTTGAAGGCAATCAGTTCTTGCATGGTTACTCCAAGACGGTTTTAAACAAGCTCGTAGGGTAGGGCTTATTTAGGAAAACATATTCACATACAGTGTTTATTACTCAGACAATGATAACGTCTTGTATGTGAATAGGTTTTAACTAGAAAAATAAAGGTAGCTCATTCAAGCTACCTTCATCAAGTCTGTGTGGCTCATAAAGAGCCACACGTCACCTGTATTATGCTTTCATAGCAGGGAATAGAGGATCGATATCTGTTACTTCTGACGGGCCGTGGAAGCCAGTTACCGCAGGAACAACACCGGTGTACTTCTCGATATTTACAATCGCTGAGTGCGCTGAAGTTGCCTGTGCAAGTTTAGAAGAACCAATATCTTGCGTCAGTACGTTTGGATCACCGTAAGTACAGATAGTACCTGGCTTGCCACCTTCTAGTGGGCTGTACCATGCACCTTCTTCGATACGACAAACACCTTGTGAGTAATCGTCTGTAACAACGGCACCAGCAAGCACTTGGCCACGGTCGTTGAATACGCGTACTACGTCACCAGATTTGATACCACGTGCCGCTGCATCTTTAGTGTTGATGTAGATTGGCTCGCGATCCGCTACTGCGTAAGTCGCGCGTAGTTCTGTTGAAGAACATAGCTGCGAGTGCAGACGGTGGTTCGGGTGACAGCTCTGTAAGTGCAGTGGGAATGCGTCAGAACGAGGGCCACCGTGGCTACGTTCTTTCTTCTCAAACCACATTGGGTGACCTTGACAGTCGTCGTAGCCCATATCTGCGATAGTCTTACAGTAGATCTCAATCAGACCTGAAGCAGTACCTAGAGGCTCTAGATCTGGTTCTTTACGGAATGATTCGTGACGTACCCATTCGTTACCCGCAGGGAAGTCGATGAAACCTTCACCTTCCCAGAACTTCTTGAAGTTAGGCATACGAACACCTAGGCCACGGCCTTGTAGACGCGCACCGTTGTAGATCTCTTCAATCCATTCCATTTGTGTCTTACCACCTGTGAATGCTTCTTCACGGTCGTAACGGCGACAAAGCTCACGGAAGATTTCGAAGTCATCTTTCGCTTCAAACATTGGCTCAACCACTTTAGGAAGTGCGATGATACCTGCGTTTGAGTGGTTACCGTATTGCTCGATGTCATTACGCTCGTGCGTAGTGGTTGCAGGCAGTACGATATCCGCAAAACGACATGTTGCCGTCCATTGGTGCTCGATAGAAACAACAGTTTCCAGTTTACGCCACGCTTTGATCATTTTGTTACGATCTTGGTGGTGATGGAATGGGTTGTTACCACAGAAGATAGCCATCTTCATTTCAGGGAACTTAATGTCGTGACCGTTCCACTGGATGGTTTTACCGGGGTTATCGATACAATCGACAAAACGTGCAACAGGGATGTACGTTGAGTAACCGTTGTAAGAACCGTTGTGGATTGGGTCAACGCCTGTTACGCCGCTGAAACCAGACATTAGTGGGCCGTTAGACGTAATAGAACCAGCGTCATTGTAGTGCCAGCCGAAACCGAAACCACCACCAGGTAGACCGATTTGACCAAGCATTGCTGCAACAACAACTAGCATCCACGCGTATTGCTCACCGTGTTGCATACGTTGTAGACACCAACCACCGATGATTTGAGTACGACCAGATGCCATTTGGCGAGCTAGTGCACGAATATCGTCAGCTTTGATGCCACAGATTTTCTCTGCCCACTCCGGCGTTTTCTCAACACCATCAGTCTCACCCATAAGGTAAGGAGTGAACTTCTTGAAGCCTGTTGTGTAGTCTGCGATGAACTCTTTGTTGTATAGGTTTTCAGTATACAGAGTGTGCGCAACAGCAAGCATCAATGGAAGGTCAGTTTGTGGGTTAACAGGAACCTGATCACCACCAACATACTTCATTGTTTCTGAACGTACTGGATCAACGTGAATAACTTTAATTTCTTTGTTTTTCACTTTATCAGCAAGTTGCTGATAGTACGCGTAAGGGCTGTGATCTGGAACCAACCAACCTACTTGTAGGTTTTTGATTGGGTCTGAACCCCAGATAACGATAGTATCTGAGTGCTCAAGCACTAGCGGCCAAGACGTTTGCTGTTCGTATACTTCCATTGCACCAGCAACGTAAGGAAGAATAACTTGTGCAGCGCCCGTTGAGTAGTCACCCATTTTACCTAGGTAAGTACCGTGTAGACCAACAGCGCGGCTCATCATAGTACCTGCAGAGTGCAGTTTACCTACTGACTGCCAACCTGTGTGACCTGCGTACAGTGCGCTTGGGCCGAAGTTGTTCTGAACGCGTTCCATTTCATGGTAGAAGAAGTCAAGTGCTTGAGACCATGGCACACGAACAAAACGGTTGTCACCACGTTGAGTAGTGTCAGACTTGTAACCGTGTTTTAGCCAATCGATACGTACCATTGGGTATTTAACACGTGCAGGGTTATAAACCACTTCACGTACGCCGTCGATCATGTGAGTAGGGTGGTTATCCTTTTCAAAAGGAGTAGTACTTACCCAAACACCGTCAACAACTTTAGCGCGGAATGCACCCCAGTGAGAACCAGACAGTACGTCGCCTGTGAATTTAGCTTGTGATTCAGTTGCAGCCATTGCATTGCGTGGTGCAAGTAGGCTGGTACCCACTACTGATGCTGCACTTGCTGCAACCATTCCCGAAAGGAAACGACGGCGTGAGATGCCTTTGTTTAGAATTTGAGTCGCCATAATTGGAGAATCCTTTAATTATTTTAAATTCTGTGGATGTGGCGGAAGGGATACCTTCCGCCTATCGGGAATTAGTGTGCGCCAGCGCCGCCAGTGTCTTTACCGTGGTTCTGAAGATACTTAAGTAGGGTACGTTCTTCAGTTTTGCTTAGACGGTAGTAAGCGCTCATTGCATTCAGGCCAGAAATCCAACCGTTAGCAGTGAAGTGAGCTGGGTCTGGAGCCGCGTGACATGCGTTACACGTTGATGCGTACATACCTTCTGCGTAGTTCCAGATTGGCTGAATGTTGTCGATAAGATCAGCGCTTGTTACCCATGCTTGAACAGAAACGTGCTGCCATACGATGTCAGTCGCAGAGTCAGTCTTCTCTTCAATCAGTTGCTCAGTTGCTTTAACGTCGCCACGGATAGTTGCTTTGAATACACGTTTGCCCATGTACTCAGTCATTACACGGCCTTTACCTGCTTTTTCTAGCCAACCGTCGATTTGAACTTTAACCATGTCGTCTTTGCGTTCAAGAACCGTTACTTCAGATGCAGGAAGAAGTTTACCTTCTGCTTTACTTGCAGCGTCAGCAACAGCGTATAGGTCTTTTTCGCCAAGAGAATATAGTTTCTCAGCAGTAGCACCTTGACTGTTAGCAGTAGCTTGCAGTACTTCGAAGTCTTTTTGGAAGCCACCCGCCATGTTTGGCAGTTCGTGTGCAATACCTTTGTGACATTCAATACAGTTCATGTTTTCTGCTGCTGCTTTTTTCATTTCCATAGCGGCTTTAGCAGATTGTTTGCTGTGATCCATATCATCGTATGAGTGACAGCTTTTACATGTTTTAGAGTTTTGGCTGCTCATACGGCTCCAAACGGCTTGTGCCATTTCAAGACGATGATCTTCGAATTTTTCAGGCGTATCAATTTTGCCTGTAATGAAGTGGTGGTATAGATCTTTAGCTGCTTCCAATTTACGGAATACTTTACCAGGGAAATCTTTTGGCTGGTGGCAATCAGTACAAACTGCTTGAACACCTGAAGCATTTTTGAAGTGAACAGTTTCTTTGTACTCTTCGTAGTTTTGCTCCATGGTGTGGCACGAAGTACAGAATTCGATAGTCGAAGTAACCTCGAAGCCTTTGTGTACCACGAAGGTGCCCGCTAGGGTGATACCGATACCGACCAAAACCAGTGCAAGAATAGAAAGCTTGCTGCTAGGTTTGATCAACTTTTGCCAAAGTTTTTTCATAGTGGATGATTCCATTAAAGAATGATGTCACTGTTAAGTGGCAGTGACGTATAAATTTTTATGGTTTAATCTTAAAGACACGATGTGAATAAGGTTAAGGGCGGGCGTTAACAGTTAAAGCTGAATTATGTAAAGTTATTAATGGTTCAGTTGTTATGCTACCGTATTCAAGACAGCCAAATAATTAGAAAAGAGATAGAAATGAGCCATCACGTACTTGTTGTAGAAGACGAGATTGTGACCCGTACTAAGCTGGTGGGTTACTTTGAAAATGAGGGTTACAAGGTAAGTCAGGCTGAGAGTGGAACGCAAATGCGTGACATTATGGCTAGCGAAAAAATTGACCTTGTAATGCTTGATATCAATTTGCCAGGTGAAGATGGTTTAATGCTGACACGCGAGCTTCGTAGCCGCTCAGAAGTCGGTATTATTCTTGTTACTGGTCGAACAGATAGCATCGATAAAATCGTTGGGCTAGAGATGGGTGCCGACGATTATGTAACTAAGCCTTTTGAGCTCCGTGAACTGCTAGTTCGCGTTAAAAACCTGCTGTGGCGCATCTCTCTGGTCGAAAAGGCAAGAGATGAGGCTGTTGTAGAGTTACAAGAAGACAGCATTATTCGCTTTGGCGAATGGCAGTTCGACATCAATAAACGAGCACTAACCCATAACGGCGTACCTGTTAAATTAACTAAAGCTGAATATGAGTTATTGGTGGCATTTTCATCGCACCCTAATGTGGTTTTAAGCCGCGATCGTATTTTAAACATGCTTAGCCATCGTGTTGAAGCACCTAATGATCGCACTATCGATGTGTTGATTCGACGCATGCGATCTAAGATGGAAGCTGACCCTAAAAACCCACAAATTTTCGTGACAGTTCACGGTGAAGGTTACATGTTTGCTGGTGACTAAACGTTGGTTTATTTCGTTATGCAAGTTATTGATTTGTGTTGATTGAAATATTCATAAATTTTCATATTTGAGCCGTTATACACTGTATAGCGGCTTTTTTGTGCGCGCTAATCTGCACTTTTATTGATAATGATCAATTTATATTACGGCTTATTAATGAGTAATAAATGTGACACAGATCTCGCCTGTATGTAATTGATACAGCAGTTGTTTACTTTCTAATCGCAGAGCGACATAGATCTCATTCCGTCACGCTAAGTTTTGAGAGAAATGGCAGTGGTTATGTATTAGGAATAGCGATTAAATGAGTAACTGTGAAGGGAAGTTGATTGAAAATTGGGCGATTCATTGGGTGGGTAAATAAATTTTTAAATTTTTTTTCTGTTTATTCGTATATTAAAACACCAAGTACCACTCAGCCGAGCTGAGTGATACTGATTTTATGGTGAAAATGCTCACTCTTTATGGCGTTTAAGAATAGTTTGGCTCAATGTTTTGATTGCAGGCAGGCTTATTTCACTGTCTTGCGCGAGTATTCTTTGCTCCTTTAGTACGGCATGTAAGATGTCGTGACTAGTAAGAGGATTCGCTAATACAACACGAAAGACAGTCGTTATTTTACGTTGCCATTGCTTTGGATGAATACGTGTACGAGAGACAAAAGACTTGCCTGATTCGCGCTGACGTTTTTGAATGAACTGCGTCAAGTCATTGAGTGCTTCTAGTAATGTATTACGTTCATCATCTGTCGCGAGTAATAAAGCTTGCTGGGTGGCTTTAGGTACGTAACGATAAGTCAGTAGACACAATTCGGGTTCAGTGACTAATTCAAAATCATCTTGCTGGTTGATTAGATCAGCAAAGTACTCAGCTTTTTCAATACTGGCGTTGATCAGTAATTCATACCCTGGGCGACTTATAATATTGAGGCTAGCAAATAACAACATTGCCATACCACTACGAGAACCTTCAAGGGTATGACTACCCAAATCTTTCGAGCCCTTACGTAGTATGTATTCTGCATGATGTTCGATAGATGTCATTGAGGCTGGGTTTTTGAAAATAACCATGCCAGCGCCCATAGGGACATAGAGCTGTTTATGCGCATCGATAGTAACAGAGTCTGCGCGTTCAATCCCTTTGAGTAAATGACGATACTTATTCGACATTAATGTCGCGCCACCCCAAGCTGCATCCACATGGAAATGACATTGGTGCTGTTCAGCAATAGAGGCGAGTTCATCAAGGGGATCGATATTACCAGTCTCCGTCGTACCAGCTACCCCAATAATCGCAATAGGTTTGATACGTTTAGTTTCAAGCTCAGCTAACGTTTTAGTTAGATCGTCGGTACGAATACGGTTATTTTCATCAGTTTTGATAGGGATAACACAGTCACGACCAATACCTAATACGTCAGCGGCTTTCTTCAAGGAGTAGTGGCCACGCTCTGAGACTAAAATAGCGAGATCTTCATAGCCGTAGTGCTTCATCGCACGGAATAGACCTTCTTGTGCGACGCCACGGAATTCACCATCTGCTTTCAGTACGTTATTACGGGCAACCCAAAGTGCAGTGATATTAGCGATTGTGCCACCTGAACAGAATGATCCCAAAGAGTGGTTGGCACTGTGCATCCACTGGGTGTAGAAATCGTCTGCTTGGTCATAAATTAGATTATGCATCATCCCAAGCACTTGACGCTCTAATGGTGTGAAGGCTTTAGAGGTTTCGATCTTCACTAGGTTTTGGTTCAGACCAATCATGATTTTTGATAGCGGCATTAAGAAGTAGGGTAATGCCGAAGTCATGTGACCAATAAAACTTGGTGCAGAAGTATGCACCGATTGCGCCACTAACTTGTCTAATAAAAATTGGGTGTGATCGGAAACAAAACTCGGTGTTTCGGGAATATCAGCGCTTGAGAAATCCTTCTCAATTTCGGCCAAAGGTTTTTCTACCGCCGCAATGTGGTGACGGAGAAATTCATTGAGGTTCTGGGAAATGTCCAGCTCAATGGCACCCAGCGTTGAGTCGGGTGCTTCGGGCACTGTAAAAATGCGATGCATCGATGCTAACGACGCGTCTGCTTGTCGGTTATCCACTACCATACGCTTTCTAACTGAAAAATTTCCTTACTTATAACATATTCGCCACAAACTCCCACAAAACTTATTTTTCATAAATAGGGGGGGAGGGTGTAATTAAGGTTAAATCGCTGGTTATTTACTCAAAACTTGTAGTTTAAGCCTACGCTTACCAGCAAACTATCTTCATCATAGAAGGTTATATTGGACTGCGATTGATTGTAGCCAAGCAGCGAAACTGCAGACCAATCTTTCCACCCGAAAGGTTGGCGATATTCGTATGCTAAGAAAGCCCCCCAGCGGTTGTCTTTTTGTTCTTTATTAAACACAGGGTTAGCAGTATCAAATGCGGCGTGATCATAGCTAACGGTGAATGCAAAGCTAGATGAACGGAATAATTGTATAAGGCTGGCTTCACCACCATAGATAGTGTGGGCCATAGCTTCACCTTCGCTATCAACGCGAGTGTAGTTTACTGCGCCGCGTAGCATCATGCCTCGACCTATGAATTGGCTGTAGGAGCCTTGAGCAAACAAAATGTTAGCATCACGATCGAGCAATGCTTGATCTTGCTTGCTGAAGTTAGCGAACCCGCTTTTTTCATCGCCATAACTTTGGTGACCTACCGCAAGCTCACCAGAAAAATTCGAGCCCATAATTTTTTCTGCGGTTAGACGCAGTGCACGAGTTTTGACTTTGGTTTCTTCACGTTCATCATTCAAGATAAAGGGATCGGCCCATGTTTTTTGCTTTAACAAGCCAGGAACGAAACTAAAACTGAATGTGCCTGTGTCTTCAAACTTTTGGCGGAATCCGAGTTCTAAATGAAAGCGCCCTAGCGCAATATCAGAACGACGAGTACCAAAGAAGATTTGCTGGTCGGCAGATTCGAATGTGTAATTCAGCGTGCCGAGCGGTGCAATAAGAAAGCTATCTTGGGTCGACGCTTTCTCATTGGGGGAAGAGAGTGTTTTGTTATCAGTATTAAATTGTGAGGTTGAGCGCGTATAACCCGTAATAACGGATATTTCACCGCCAAAACCAGGCTCCCAATCCATATTGGGTCTGCCAGCATAACTTGATGCTGATATGACAGCGAGGCAGATAAGCGAGTATCTTTTCATATAACATCCTTGTTATCACAGTATGAGGGCATCATGCCCAAAGAGGTTTGTATTCTTATTAGTTGTAAGAATACAAACAGCTATGACAATTATACGGGGTGGTGGCCTAGTTGGATCAATTATTTACATTCGATACTTTCAATCTTAGTGATTTTTTCATTGTAAGCATTTAATGGCTTCTCAATATCACCAGGATGTGAAAGTAGATCAGCAAAAGCACTACGTAACTCGTAGTTTTTTGCATGTGGTGTACTTTGACGATCATCAAATGCCTGTTTAGCAAATTTACCTAACTCATCATCTTGCTGCGCAATGGCTTTAACGTCTTGTTGAGAAAGCTTCAACCAAGATTCGACAGATTGAGAAAAATCTAAGCGAGACTGATCATTTTCTAAGAACCAATCAAATGCCTGGCGATTCAGTTCAAAGTGGTGTTTACGCCCATCTAAAAACCATTGGCCAACTTCTTGTAGGTTCTTGTCTTTTTGGACTGATAGGGTAACTAGGCTTTCGTACCATGACAAAGAAGCATCAATATACTGGTGATATTTATTGCTTAAGCAGGTATCGCTAGCCGCCATAGCTGTTGTAGGTACTAAGGCTAAAGAGAGTAGTAGAGCAGGTAACTTCATTGCCAATCCTTGAGAAAGTCATTGTTATTATTGACCATATAGCACGTGTTGGAGGTGCGCTTGGTATTTGTTTGATTGTAATGGCTTGATTGACAGAAAGAAAAGAATTCTTTATTAAAATGATACGGGTTTGGCATTCCTTAGTGTTAATCGTCGATACAAATAAAAAGAGGCTCAAAAGTGAGCCTCTTTATTGTTTCTAGATGAAGCTAGATTATTGGCGATTTTTCTTCATCGCTACAGAGATGCAGTAAGCTGCGCCTCCCCATGTGATCCCAAGGCCGAATAGCATCATGATGATTGCACCTGTAGTCATATTAAGCCTCCTTTTGGATTACGGGTTTAGATGTCACGTTAATGATGACAGCGACGATAAACATTGCTGCTACCAGTCCCCAACCTAGCATTAATAGGTCAGATGTTGCGTAGCCACCGTAGCCGTCGGTAAAGGTGTTGACCAAGTTTGTTGCCAGAATAATGGCTAGCATTGCAGGGCTTAGGAAACGAAGACAGATTTCGAACCATTTACCAATGCTGAATTCAGAAATTTTGTTCACGTAATCACGTATATCTGAAATTTTAAATAGCCATGCAATAACAATCAGTTCAACCAAGCAGCTTGCAAGCAGTGCTACGTTATTGATGAAGTAGTCCACCAAATCTAGTAGCAATAGACCACCGTTGGTAGCAAAGGCTAGCGATACAACGAAACCTGTACCACACACCACGGATGCGGCTTTTTTACGGCTCCAGTTTAGTTTGTCAATAATGGCCGATGTCACTGCTTCAATGATGGAGATGTGAGAGCTAAGCCCCGCCACAACTAACGCAAAGAAGAACAATGGACCAAGGATATAAGGTGCTGGAAGTAGATTAATCGCTGCTGGAATGGTCACGAAGGCCAAACCGACACCTGCTGAAACTACCTCTGTTATCGGTTTAGCTTGTTCTTGAGCCATGTAGCCTAGTACACCGAAAATCAAGACACCCGCAGTGATAGAGAAACCACAGTTAATTAATACCGTCATGAAGGCGTTATTATTAATGTCAGATTTTTCAGGCAAGTAGCTGGAGTAAGCAATCATGATTGCAAAGCCGACACTTAGCGTAAAGAAGATCTGACCGTACGCTGCAGACCATACTTTGGCGTCTAGAATCTTACTGAAATCAGGTTGGAACAAGTAATTAAGACCATCCATAGCACCTGGTAGGAATAGCACTCGGCCAATGAGTCCCACAACCATCAAAAAGAGTAGTGGCATCATGATTTTAGATGCACGTTCGATACCGCCTTTTACACCGGTAAAGATAGCGGCAAACGTAATACCCCAAGCCAGTACCATAGGAATTGCAATGTGTAGCTGAAGGCTACCTAGATTACTTGGTGAGTTGTCACCCAGTTGCAGGTACTCGCTGAAGAAGAAGGCGTTAGTGTCTGCGCCCCAGCTTTGTGTAAACGAGTAACCAAGATAAGAAATAGCCCAACCAATAATAGCGACGTAATAAACCGCGATAATGGCAGCAATAAATACTTGGAACCAACCAAGCCATTCAAGTTTTCCGCCCAGCTTTGAAAAAGCTCGCGGTGCAGCACCACGTAATTTATGACCAAGGCTGAATTCCATAATCATGAAAGGGATACCGGCAGAAAGCATGGCAAAAAGGTAAGGAATAAAAAATGCGCCACCGCCGTTTTCATAAGCCATGTATGGGAAACGCCAGATGTTACCCAATCCGATGGCTGAGCCTACCGCGGCAAGAATGAATCCAGCGCGTGAGCCCCATTGTTCTCTCTTCATAAACAACTCCTTTTGTACTGCTATTCTCTATTTCGTAAATAAAATCTAGAGAAAAATGCTGATTATTTCCATTTTTGTACACGATTTATGGATTGTTAAACCGTGTTGATATACCGAGAGTAACGAGAGAAAAAATGTAAAGCAATAGAGTGTAACTTTGTTAACAAGGTTGGGCTTTAGTGTTAACTATTGCAAGGGGGAGTTGATTTGGCAGTGATTCCATGCATAAAAATACATTCTGGTTTAAATCACTAGTGGGGGGCTCATATCTAGCGATATATTTTATTTTCAGTTTGAGTGTTATTGGCTGTAAAACCACCAGAAATCAGTATGAGACCGCACTCGGTACGACAAACAGTGATATTTTCAGCCAAATGAAAAATTATTCACAAAAATCAGAAAGAAAACTGCATCCCTAGATTGGTTTGAAACTGGCTAAATAAGTTTGAATCGATAGAGATCTTACATGTTTCATTCCCTGTTGGCAGTGTACAGATAGCTGTCGTATTACTTTTTACAACATTGGCCAGCCACCTACCTTCTAAGACAATGCTTGCATTTTTAGTCATCTCATATTCAATGCCGCCAAATAAGCCTCCAGAGAAGAACAGATCTTTTTCAGACCACGATGCATTAACAAAGGTGCCACCAAGGCTTGCGCCAAAGTAACTTTTTAGTTGTTGCGTAGGTTGAAAGCGTAGGGAGCTTTGAAAGTGGAGGTAGGTGAATTGACTATTGCCCGTCACTTCTTCGGTATCTGTATTTTGATGGCTAAGGAAAAAGCCAACTCGACCAGGTTCGATATCGGTTTCGACTGCAATGTTATAGCTTGCAGCATGATTGACGGAAATGTTGTCACCTGCGTCATTCTTCATTGTGCCCGAGTAGGTGTAGCCAATCGCAGGTGTAACATAGATTTTTTCTGTATTTGCTAAGCTGCTGATTGGGAAGCAGGAAACGATACTGAGTGGAATGATATAACGAGAGAGTAATCGCATTGTTATGCCTTCTATTTAGTATTGATTTGTAGCGATATTGTGACAGCAATCTGCACTTCTCGCATATAATTCACGCTTAAACTTGAACTGCGCCTAAACTAGAGTTACAAAGATGTTAAAACATCACGTTGTATAGGGGATTAGATTATGGATATTGATTTAAAACTAGCACTAGTTGCTGTTACTGCTGCATTGGGTGTGGTCGCAACGTTCTCATTTATTTCTGTTTTGGCATAATCGCTTTAATTGTATAGCTTTGATTGTCACTGCGTTGCGGTAGGAAATGCGCAAAATACACTCTTCTTATTAAACGAGACATTGATGGTGTCTCGTTCCATCTTTATTCAATAATTGATGATATATTGGTTACTTAGCCTCTGATAGCACTGCGTGTATTGGATATGACAAATCGCTTATCATTTAGTTTAAAACAATCAGATTTACATATAGTAGATCAAATTACCGGCCAATTAGCGGGTATTGAGTATAAGAAAATTGCTTTAGTCGTTCAGGGGGGAGGCCAGCGAGGTATTTTTACTGCTGGTGTATTTGACGCCTTCTTAGAAGCTGGTTTTGACCCTTTTGACCTTTATATTGGTACGTCAGCTGGCGCATTAAACCTCTCATCTTATATCAGCCGTCAGCCTCGGTTTGGCTACAACTTTATTGTTAACTACACGACCCAAGATGACTTTTTTAATCTCTACAAGTACCTGAGTCAGCAAAAGCCTATGGACTTAGATTGGGCGCTGAAATGTGTTTCACCAACAGGCTCGCTTCCATTAGATATTGATAAAGCCAAAGCCGTATTGACCAACCGCGTTGCTCTAGCATCAACAACACGAAAAGATACGTTAGAAGATATTTATTTACCGATGTTTGATGATGATTGGAAGAATGTATTAAGAGCATCTTGCGCTATCCCCGTCCTTTATAATCAGCCAGTAAATATAAATGATCTTGAGTGGGTTGATGGTGGCGTTAGTGCTGCTGTGCCTGTGCAAGAAGCATGGCGTCGTGGAGCTGATTTAGTCATCGTAATTCGTACTGAACCAGTAGAAGAGCAAGATGAATGGGATGATATGTTCGATGACTGGCGTGACAAAATTGAGCAGTCGATTCCTGATTACATCGACAAAATTAATCGGAATCCATCGATTGGTAAATTACGAGCTGCACATTCAGACTTGTCACAGCGATTCCAGCTGTGGAAGCAAAGGCTAGATGATGAAGACAGTGTTCAACAAGATGCTGATTTCTCTGATGAGTTGAGAACAAATTCTCATTTACCAGAGAAAGTGAAATTGTTTTTGCAAAACCACAAAGAAAAGCGTTTAACCAAAACAAACAACGGTAGCTGGAAATGGCTTGCTCATAATAATATGGAGCGATTCTTAAAGTTAACTGGGAAAGGTAAGAATGCTGACGTTATTGAAATGCTGACGCAGTATTATCAAAGTTATCGTGAACAGTGTGATTTTCTGGCTAACGTACCTGACGGCTTGAAAGTGATCCAAATTGCGCCTGAGAAGGGCCTAAAAAGTCGAGCGTTATTAAGTGACAAAGATGATTTAGAAGTCGATTACCGTGAAGGAAAGGTAGTCGGAAGGGAGTTTGTGAGTCATTTTGCAGAGCTGATTCAAAATTCCAATGAGTCATCGTAGGCATGCCTACTGACTAAATTGTGTCTAAATTCACTTAAACAAAAAGGAGCACAATGTGCTCCTTTTTTAATGTTATTACAATAGCTTGCAGATTAAGCAAGTACTGTTTGTAGCCACGGCCAGCCTTGTTTCTTACGGCTTAGCGTGTCTGCCATCATTAGCATGCCATCTTTAGCGTGTGTATCTAAAGTTGCATTCCATTCACCTTTGTAAAGTAGGCGAGTTGTGCTTGTGGTGATGTCAGTTAGCATTAGAGCTGCCATTGCTAGACCTTCTTCGTCACAACGACGTTGTAGATCAGCGTTTAGCTCTTCAATCATCGCGTCAACTTGCTCTAATGTTGCTAGCTCGATTTGACCAACAACAACGTTACGCTCTTTGAATGGGTATGCTTTAAGATCTTTCTCTACAAGTTCAGATGCAGATAGACCTTGGATGTCAGTTTTAGCAATTAGAAGCTCTTTGATGAATAGATCAAGATCTTCAACACCCGCTAGTGGAGCAAGCTCTGCTACTGCATCTTTGTCTTTTTGAGTACAAGTTGGAGAAGCAAAACCAACAGTGTCACTAAGAATTGCAGACATCATCAGTGTTGCAAGTTCACGCGTGATTTCAGTTTCTTCCATCTTGAATAGGTTGAACATGATGGTACAAGTACAACCAACAGGCCAGATCCATGCTTCCAGTGGGTTAACTGTCATCACATCACCTAGGCGGTGGTGATCAACAATACCAACGATTTCTGCATCAGCGATGTCATCTGGTGCTTGTGCTAGATCAGAGTAATCAACTAACCATACTTTTTCGCCAGCAACGCCAGTACACATTTCTGGTTGATCAACACCAGCAGTTTTTAGGATGTGCTGAGTTTCACGGTTTAGTTCGCCTTGACGAACAGCTTTCGCTTCTAGGCCGCGAGCTTTAAGAAGTTCAGCACCAACAAGTGCAGAACAAATGCTATCACTGTCTGGGTTCTTGTGACCAACAACTTGAATCATGATGTTTCCTTTACTGCGTCTTTTACAGCGTCAGTGCTGTAAGACTGAATGGGGCGTACTCAATCGTTAGATCGAGTTTTCTCGATGGCGTAATTTTAGAGATTTTCACAAAAATAACAATTGCGAGTGGCAAATTTCGTATTAGTTGATTAAAAGCCCACCTTTTTCTTGCTCTAATTGAAGGGCTTAGCGTCAAAGTTAACTGTTTTTACGTATGGGGGAAATGTGCTTTCGCGTCCTTGTGGTGCTTGATATATGATGGTTATCTCGAGAAATTCTCAACATGACTTTAACTTTTCACGGAGGAATACGTGCAAACAACTTTTATCGATGGTGATCTTGTTTATCGGCCGCATTCATTTGAAGTCCCTCTTAACTACGATTATCCCTCAGAGAAGACGATTACTGTCTTTGCGCGAGAGATTGTTGCCAAGCAACAACAAGATACTGACTTGCCTTGGTTGGTATATTTACAAGGTGGCCCCGGTTTCCCTTCGCCACGTCCAGACAGCAATAGCGGTTGGCTAAAGCGTGCGCTACAAGAATACCGTGTGTTGCTGCTTGATCAGCGCGGTACTGGGCAGAGTACGGTTATTTCTCATCAAACATTGGCCAGTCAATCAACTGATCAGCAAGTGGCGTACCTAGCACAATTTAGAGCGGATAATATTGTACGTGATGCTGAGTTTATTCGTGAGGCTCTGAAAGTGAAGCAGTGGTCGATACTCGGACAAAGCTTTGGTGGATTTTGTGCCCTCCATTATTTGTCATATTACCCTCAGAGTCTTACCCAGGCCTTTATTACTGGTGGGCTTGCTTCGTTAACACGCCATGCTGATGATGTGTATCAGGCCACATATCAACGTGTTTTGGATAAGAACGCACAATTCTTTTCACGTTTTCCTTCTGCCCAGCAACGCTGTAATGAAATTGCGAACTACCTTGTTGATAATCATGTGTTATTACCTAATGGGCAACATTTCACCGTTGAACAATTTCAGTTGATTGGGATTAATTTAGGCAGAAGCGGCGCTGAACTCCCTATGTACTACTTGCTTGAAGATGCCTTTGTTGAAGTAGATGATAAACGTGAGCTGAGTTATGCCTTTTTAAATAGCATGCTGATGGAGCAGGCCTACCAAACTAATCCTATTTATGCGATTTTGCATGAATCGATTTACTGCCAGCATACGGCGTCGGCTTGGTCTGCGCATCGTGTTCGCGATCAATACCCTCAATGTCATTATCAAAAAGGGCAAGACTTCTGTTTCACGGGTGAAATGGTTTTCCCTTGGATGTTTGATCAGCTGGAATGTTTAAAGCCATTAAAAGCCGCGGCGGACTTATTAGCTGAAAAGTCAGATTGGCCGCTGTTGTATGATGTTGATCAGTTAGCTCGCAATACTGTTCCAGTTGCTGCCGCCGTTTACCTTGAAGATATGTATGTTGAATATGCGTATAGCAAAGAAACGCTCACAACATTGAAAAACGCTAAAGCATGGGAAACAAATGAATATGAACACAATGGACTAAAAGCCGATGGTGAGCGTATTTTAACACGGCTTATTCAGCTTGCTGACGAAATTGATGATCGTCAAATATAGCTGATTAACTCAATCTATTTTTGAAAAGCGCTCGTGATACAGGATAATAAGGTGTATATATATTACATGTTATTATCCTGCATGAGATTTACCATGAACACTACCTCTAACTCTCATCGACACTCTCGACAAAACACCTTGATTACCGTCATGCTATATCTTCCTATTGTGCTTAGCTTGTGGCTACTGGCTGCCCATAGTTTGCGGTTTGGTCATTTTTTTGCATTTGGTGTTTTATTATTATCCCCACTTTTACTGCTAATTCGACAGCATTATATTTTACGTGTATGTCAAGTAACGCTCTTTAGTGGTGGACTATTTTGGATTTACACCACCTATGGCATGTTGAGTGTCAGGCTTGCTATGGGAGAGGACTGGCAACGGTTATTAGTGATTATGGGTGGGGTGATTTTTTTTACGATTTTTTCTTCTTGCTTATGTATGCATCCAAGAGTAGAAAAACACTATAGCTAGACTTTTCAATTTAACCCTATAAATTAAAGGGTTGTAATTGTTATAATATAACAATAATCTACAGGCATTCATTGATTGGTAATTAGCAGCTTAAATTAATAGCGCTTGTTTATGGCTGTTAGTTGCACAAAGTGCGCCTTGATGCTTATTAAGTTGGTGTCATCAACATACTACGCTGTTCATCTTTGTTTTTATTTAGAGTACGAGCGTATGTAATCTAGCCAGTTGGTTGTTTTCAATTGGTCGTAATGGGGCGATCGTAAGGACAAACCTGTTTTCACTGATTGATTTTAGCTATTATCAAACTAAGAGTTGGTCGAATTACCACTATCGTTTTCTTCTTGTATCTTACTGAAAAAGAGATGGTGTGTATTTTACGCCTAGATATGTGCCTTTGGGGTGATCCTGAAGGAATGAATAATTGTATGACCCGTTGTTCTCGGGCCATAAAGAAGAAGTACTTAGGAATAAGATGGTAAATGTAAGGGCGAGAGTGCCTTTTAAAGTTGGTCTTAAGAGCAATATTCCTGCTGATTTGCTTTCATTTAATGGCCTTGAGTCGGGTAAAGAGCATGTTGCGGTAATTTTCCGTGATGCTGATAAACTAGCGTCAGTGCCACTAGTTCGCATGCATTCTGAATGTTTGACTGGTGATGTTTTTCATTCATCACGCTGTGATTGTGGTGAACAGCTTGATGAAACCATCAATAAGATGGGCGAGCAAGGTGGTGTTATTTTATACCTTCGTCAAGAAGGGCGTGGTATTGGCCTCTACAACAAAATTGATGCTTATGAGCTACAGAGCCAAGGTATGAATACTTACGAGGCAAATAACCACCTTGGTTTTGGTGATGATCTACGTGATTTTACTGAAGCAGCATTAATGCTTAAAGCACTTGGCTTGAGTACGATTCGTTTAGTAACGAATAACCCAAAGAAGATCCGTGAATTAGAAGAGAACGGTATTACTATCGCCGAGGTTGTTGGTACAAAAGCGCATGTTAAAGACGGTAATGAAAGTTACCTGAAAACCAAAGCTTCACACGGTAAGCACCGCTTTAATTTCGATTAATATAGCTGATAGATATAATTCTAAAAACGCCTCCTTGTGAGGCGTTTTTTTATGCTTGTGGATAAGCGCGAATATTCTGTATTTATGCAGAGTAAGCAGTCCATAGGCCTCAGGAAAAAGGAAGTGGTATTATGCTAATTCTCAGTAGAGGACGGCGTGCTGATTTCCCCACTGAAAATACATTACTTTTTCTAATCCAAATCATAATAAAGAATAGTGCTGAGTAACACGCTATTTTCTTGCCAGATTTCATCATCGGCTTTACTATCTGCGCATCTTAAAGCAGATATAGAAACTAAATAATATCGTTAAGGTAGATTATAGATTTACCTTATGAGTTATGGTTGGAGTAAAATTCTGCGATAGGACAATTTTTTCTCAATGAGAAACTCGTCTTTAATATATTGTTCTGTTGTGAGGGATTTGGTTGTGACTCAGCAATCACCAGAAACTAAAATGGCTCGTCTGTTATTTTTAATAATCATCTTAGCCGCTGTTGGTCAGATGACCCAGACGATGTACGTACCTGCTATTCCGGCTATGTCGGATTTCTTTTCCGTTGAATCTTCATACCTTCAAGCGGTAATGGCAGCGTATTTGATTCCGTATGGCTTATCTCAGTTCTTTTATGGTCCACTGTCTGACCGCATAGGACGTCGCCCTGTGATCATCATTGGTATGGTGATTTTCTTAGGCGGTACCGTGATGGCTATATTTTCGCCTAGTTATGAAGTGTTCTTATTGGCGAGCTTTGTTCAAGGTATGGGTACTGGTTGTGGTGGGGCAATGTGCCGTACTGTGACTCGTGACTGCTATAACGGCACTGATTTACATCGTGCTAATAGCTTAGTCAGTATGGGGATTATTTTTTCTCCTTTGCTTGCGCCAGTGCTTGGTGGTTATTTATCGAGTTACTTTGATTGGACAGCTAGCTACTATTTCTTGCTTCTATTTGGTGCGTTAGTCACGGTGGCGATGATGATGTTCTTCACTGAAACGTTACCACCGCAAAATCGTCGCCAAGAAAAAGTATGGGTAAGTTACCGCTATGTTGTCAGTAACCGCCAGTTCCAAGGCTATGTTTTATGCCTTATTGCTACCTTTGCGGGTATTGCAGTATTTGAAGCCGCGGCTGGTGTGTTGTTAGGTAGCGTATTGAAGTTAGAACCAACAATGGTGAGCTTTTTGTTTGTTTTGCCATTACCTGGTTACCTTGGTGGTTCATGGCTTTCTGCTAACCTAGTGAAAAAAATGGGTAATACCCGCGTACTTTACTTAGGTATGTCTGCGATTGTTCTCGGTGCCGTAACTATTTTAGTTCCAGGCCTAGCGGGTACAGTTACGGTGAGTTCACTGATTGGAGGTGCGTTCTTGTACTTCATTGGGGCAGGGGTATTATTCCCGGCAGCAACAACAGCAGCAATTGAACCATTCCCTAATCACGCGGGTACTGCTGGTGCGGTACTGGGTGGTTTGCAAAACTTAGGTGCGGGCTTAGCGACATTAGCAGCATCAATGATGCCTGCGGATAATCAATTAAGCTTAGGCATTGTGATGATAGTTATGTCTTTTATCGTCATGGTGAGCTTGAGTTGGGTGCGTAAAGGTCAGCAGCACGATACGGAGCTATTGGTGTAGCGCAACCTCGGTATTCTACTTAAAGAAAAGGCAGGGTGACTATTTTCATAGTTAGCCCTGCCTTTTTTGTTTAAATTATGCGATTAGCTTAATCGCGTTTCCATAAAATATGACAGAATTTATTTTCTGGGTCGCGGCTAATAAGAAGGCGCGCAAACACGTCATCAAGTACATCGTCCTCTTCATTTACAAGGCCAATGCGTACTTCAGCGAAAACATCCCCATCGATAGCAAAACCAACGTGTTCTGGCCAATCTGTACCCGTTTCGACAAGTTCGGCTGCACCACGGTCTTCGAATTGCGCAGTGAAAAGAATCACATCAACTGGCTCTAAGTTGTCTTGAGCCATCTCTAGAAAAATATCGTATGCAGCGTCGATCACATCATCGAAAGAGATCAGGTCTTGGTTTTCCATATAGTGCTTATAACTCTTACTATTTACAATTATGGGCAGTATATCTTGATACTAACGTAATTTGGAGATCTCATAGGCATAGATGGGTGACTATATGATGTTCTCGGCTACAATCTTAGCTTGTAGTTGTTGGATGTAGTTTTTTACGCTCATAGGTTTAGCAAACAAATAGCCTTGGCAGCACTCTATATTAAGCTGTCGGATCCGATCTGCTTGTTCTATGGTTGCAACGCCCTCTGCAATAACGATGCATTTAAAGCGTTTTGCGAGTTCACAAATGCTATCAAGAATTGAAGGTGTGGTGCCTGCGTTACTTGAGGCTGCGATAAAGGTGCGGTCTATTTTTAAAATATCAAAGCTTAGCTGTTGCAAGCGCGATAGTCCTGAGTAACCGCAGCCAAAATCATCCAGCGCCCATGTTACCCCTTCTTTTCGCAGGCGTGTCATGCCACTTTGTAACTGTGTTAATTCATCGTCGGTAAATGTTTCTCGCTCTGTAAACTCGAGTACCAATCCTTTCTGTAGCGAGGGGAATTGGCGGATGATATTAATGAGTTTATGAACAAAATAAGGGCTCGCAATCATAGAAACAGTAACATTAAGCGACAAGTAATGCGTAGTAGATATCTTGTCGAGTATTGTTTTGTTACGACCGGCTTCTGCCAGTAATGTTAATGTTATCTCGTTGATCAAGCCTGTGTTTTCAGCAATAGTTAAAAATTCTGCTGGTGATGTTAAGCCATTTATAGGGTGTTCCCAGCGAAGAAGTATTTCTGCGCCGAGCCATCTTTCCGTATTACTGCATACAATTGGCTGAAGGTACCCCGTAAATTCATTGTTTTTGATGCCTTGTTGGATCTCTGATTCAAGCGTACGACGGGTTTTATTGTATGAGTAAAGCATGACTAGTAATAAGGCTGTGAGTAATGAAGCGACCATCAAAGCAAACAGTATTTGGTCGTTAAATGCCTGTAATAACAGCGCACTGTTATAGCCAAGAGCGACTGAAAATGGGTAGTGCTTAGATGTAATCTCAACATGATTGATTAAATCTCTGCTGCTAATATTTTTGTTACCAGCGATGAATTTCCCACCATATACTACTTGCGCCTTCATCATGTTACGCTGACCGAAATCGCTAATCCAAAAATCCATATAGGCTAAGTGAAGTGAAACCCTTACCCACATGTCTTTGTAGGGAACAAGATAATAGAGGTTCTTTTTGTTTCTTCGCTGATCGTAAGCGGTATAACTTATTCGGTCGGATCGTTGAGCTAAGTTGGTAGGAAGTTCAGATGAAATATCAAGATTTTGCTGCTGACTACGATCAGAACAAATGATCTTATTATTTTTTATAAAGCTGATACCTTTAATTGATACGGAGTCGAAAATAATGTCTTCGAGCAACAGCCTATCATTTTGACTGCAAAAGTTTTTAACGGTATCGATGCTTGCTAGTTTGTGTTCAACGCCAAAGAATAAATTGTCTATGCGCACAACAGCACGTTGAGCTGTATGGTTCATTCGATGGTTTGTTTCAGCGGCTACCCACGCGAAATTTAGCGACATAGCTAGAATAAAAAACACAGAGGCAAAAAGAACGTTTTTTTTGCTGAACATACGCAGGTGAACACATAACCGAAGAAAGGTGGAGCAATATAGAGTAAAGCAAACTTGTTGCACAGTTTTTTTGTCATTAATGCTGGGAAAATTGATAAATTTTGATTTAGATTAATTTTTCAAAGTGTTTGTTTTTTGCGTACGGTAAATAACCGAATTTAAAGTGTATGGCGTGTTTTTTATGCGCAAGGGCAGAGCGTTGAGATTGCATGTCAAAATGGCCCGAAATCGTATATTATTTTGCTGATAAAACACGATCGAATGACAAGAAAGCAGGACACAATTGTGACAAAAAGACTGCCCGTTTTGAGTAGAGACCACGGGTTTCAACAAGAATACATGCCAGTACTGCTAGATGCTGTTAAGCAGTTTAGATCTGGCTTGAGCACTGCCTTTCATAGTATCTACTTAAATGGCAGTGTAGCGAGGCGCGATGCCGTTTGGGGAAAGTCTGATGTCAATTTTACCATTGTTGTAAAACATAAGCTCCAAAGCAATGAAGCATCGGCATTGAATGCTATAACGTGGCGTTTAAGCAATCATTATCCACACGTGCGTAATGTCACGACCAAAGTGGTGGTCCTTGATGATGTACTTGGGTTAGCGGGTATTTTTGAGTGGGGAGTCTGGTTAAAGCATTGTTCTGTCTGCTTGAATGGCGATGATCTCTCTAGTCGCTTTGGTCACTTTGAAATTAGCTGGGATATAGCGCGTACTTTAAATGGTGATATAAAAACGCAGCTTAGCGAATATCGTCATAAAATAATGAAAACAAAAGTGACTGAAAATTATCTCGATTATTGTGAACATATTGGTAAGAAGATGATTTGGAGCGCGTATTGCTTAGTGCTACATCGTAAGCAACAGTGGGAGCTTGATATCAATAAAGGTGCGGATGTCTTCTTAGAGTATTTCCCTGAGCATTTAATGGACATAGAAAGAGCGTTTATTCTGGCTAGTCGCACTCAAGTGCCTAAAAAAGCCGCCATATTTTTAATGGATCAGTTTGGTGGTTGGCTGGTTGAAGAATTTGATAAAACTAACCGTCGTATTGGTTGATTCCGACTCTATTTTATTGCTTAAACGTTAGCACTCTCACCATTCATTTTTGCCATTATTGCTGAGGCTTCATTGCATTCATATTCCTCTGGGTTTGTATTAACCCGACAAAGTCGAGACTCTCAGGGTCAAACAGAAATCATTCTTTGGGTGAAGACAGATCAAGGACCAGTGCGGCTTGTTATTCGTGGTGATAGACCCGTTTGCTTTATTCCCGCTCAATACAAAACGCATGCACAGCAGTTATTACGACAAGCACAGATAAATACGACATGGCGTGATGTTCAATTATCGTCCTTTGAACATCAGCCTATGGGGGCATGCTATTGCGATACGTTACGCGATAGCCATCAGATCCCATTAATACTGGTAGCACAAAATATTGCCTGTTATGAAGCAGATATACGTTTAGCTGATCGCTTTTTAATGGAGCGCTTTATCCGCGGTGGTATTGTTTTTACAGGTAAGCCCATCACGAAAGGTGGATATGTCGAATTTCAGCAAGCGAAAGCAAAAGCAGGGGAATACCAACCTGAATTTTCGATGGTCTCACTCGACATTGAATGCTCTGAAAAAGGCATTCTCTATTCTGTTGGGTTACACAGCGAACGTGATAGTCGCGTTATCATGGTGGGTAAACCGCAACAAATAGAGCATGCTGATCAGCCTGATTGGATCCAATGGGTCGATGATGAGAAAGCCCTGTTACTCGCACTAGAAGTTTGGTTTCAACAGTATGATCCCGATATCGTGATTGGCTGGAGTGTGGTGGATTTTGATTTTCGTCTTTTGTTAAAGCGGGCGGAATGGCATAACTTGTCGTTACGGATTGGTAGGGGAAAGCAAACACCGCATTGGCGACAATCAAGTAATAATAACCAGCAGGGTTTTATCTCGATTCCGGGCCGTGTGGTGTTAGATGGTATTGATGCCTTAAAAACGGCAACGTACAACTTCCGATCTTGGTCACTTGAATCTGTTTCACAAGAGCTGCTAGGTGAAGGAAAGTCGATCCATAATGTGCATGATCGTATGGCTGAAATTAACCATATGTTCAAGCACGACAAGCTGTCACTTGCGCGGTATAACCTACAAGATTGTAAACTTGTCACCCGTATTTTTGAACACACTCATCTACTGGATTTTGCGATTGAACGTTCACGTTTGACTGGTGTTGAACTTGATCGTGTTGGTGGCTCTGTCGCGGCATTTACTAACTTATACTTACCTCAGCTCCATCGTGCTGGCTATGTCGCGCCTAATTTAGAAAGCGAAAATTGGATCGCAAGCCCTGGTGGCTATGTGATGGATTCTAAACCTGGTTTATATGATTCGGTACTGGTCCTTGATTTTAAGTCGCTATATCCATCCATTATTCGTTCTTTTCGGATTGATCCTATGGGGCTGGTGGAAGGTTTATTGCTGGAAGAAGGCAAGGCGGATAATCAAGCTATTGCAGGGTTTCGTGGTGGGCAATTTCACCGTGAAAAACACTTCTTACCCGAGATGATAGAAGCATTATGGACTGCGCGTGATAAAGCAAAGTTAGATGGCGAGAAAGCCTTTTCGCAGGCCATTAAAATTATCATGAATTCCTTTTATGGCGTACTAGGATCGTCAGGTTGTCGGTTTTTTGATCATCGCTTAGCGTCATCAATCACGATGCGCGGGCATGAAATTATGAAACTAACGCGTGAATTGATTGAGCAACAAGGTTTTGAAGTTATTTATGGTGATACAGATTCAACATTTGTTTCTTTAAAGTCTGCTCATAGTGCGGTAGCTGCGGATAAAATTGGCCATGCGTTGGTTAAACATATCAATGCTTGGTGGACAGAGCACTTAGCCCAAGAATACGGTTTGTCGTCTGCGTTAGAGATTGAATACGAAACGCATTACCATAAGTTCTTGATGCCAACGATAAGAGGGCAAGAAACGGGCAGTAAAAAGCGTTATGCCGGGCTAATTGAGCGCAATGGCCAACAAGAGATCATCTTTAAAGGGCTAGAGACAGTTAGAACAGACTGGACGGTGCTAGCACAAGAGTTTCAGCAGGCGCTTTACCACAAGGTTTTCCATAATGAAGACGTAGACGAATACATCCGTGATTATGTAGAACGCGCAAATAGTGGTGAGTTTGATCATAAGTTAGTGTATCGCAAACGGCTGCGTCGTAAGTTGTCAGAATATCAAAAAAATGTTCCACCGCATGTGCGTGCAGCTCGGCAAGCCGATGCAATAAATAAAAAACTTGGACGGCCTTTGCAATACCAGCATGGTGGTTGGATTGAGTATATCATTACACTAAATGGCCCAGAGCCGAAAGAAGCACTGCAAAGTACTATCGATTATCAGCATTATATAGACAAGCAATTGAAGCCTGTAGCAGATGGTATATTGCCGTTTATTGGAACGAGCTTTGAAGAGTTAATAGCCCCACAGATGGGCTTGTTTTAGTTTATATCAGGCGGATAGGCAAATAGTAAAGATTAGTTCATGCGGAGTGAGTAGCTCAGTAAACCACTGAGCTACTTTTTAGCATTAAGTGACGTGTAGATTAATCGAAGTAAGCAATAGAAACGATATCACTCTTATTAGCATGAATCGGATCAAACTTAATGGCTCCACGATTAGGAGTGCAAATCTTCAATATATCACCACAGTCGAAAATGGCTAATACAGTTTCATCGTTACGGAAAATGGTTGGAAGCGGTTTGCCAACCTCACACTGGCATGTGTCACCTTCATGTTTCCATTCAATTTGATGAATGCGTTTTTCTTGAGATGGCGCTGAAACATGATTGCCGATAGAAGTGAAAACTGATTCTGCTTGAGAGCGAGTTTCAGCTGATGGTACAAAAAAATCCATGGTTCCCTCCTGCTAATAGCGATATAGCTATGCATCTATTATGTATAGTTCCTCAACCAACGCTATAACAAATAAAGAGCATCATCAAGTAAACCAACAAAATTAGCTGCAATTTAATTACACTAATGTGGTGGCTAAACGCTGATAAATACGTGATTGTTGACTATATTCAATAGAATAGCGTAGTAATTTGCGGGGTAGATGAATGTGGAGCAATTAGAATTTTTCTCTATTCCAAGCCCGTGTATTGGCGTATGCCAAATGAATGAACGTGGATATTGTAGAGGGTGTATGCGCAATAGAAATGAGCGGTTTAATTGGCAGTCAATGGATGCGTCTGAACAAAGAAATACACTACGCTTATGTCGTCAGCGATATATTCGTATGCTAAAAGCCAAAGCGAATGAGTCAGTTGAAGCCGGGGAGGATAACCCACAGCAAGGGTTATTTTGATTGCAGTTAATAAGCATAAAAAAAGCGCCTAAAAGGCGCTTTCAAAATTCACAATGAACACGCAATTAGATGCGTTTGAAGTCCATGTGTTCAACTTTAGGCTTGAACACGTGACGTTGGATGTCTTGTGGCTTAACCTTAATTTCTTGACCGTCGATTACTAGAGTGATCTCTTCGTAAAACTCAGGCTTATCCATTTGGTTGATCACATCGCTGTGTAAAAGTTCGATAGCGATAGGAGCTGCTTCACCACCGTAGATGATAGCTGGGAACTTTTCTGCAAGACGTAGACGGCGGCTCGCACCTTTACCTAGATCTGTACGTACAACTGCTTCAAATTTCATTTTATATACTCTTTTAATAAATAATTCACTGAGCAATGCGACCTTGCTCAATGTCGTTAAAAACGAGCGCGAATTCTACCGTCGCACACTAGATAACGCAAGGTGAATTATAGCTTTTTATCTTCAATCAATAATATAAAAGTCATCGAGCGTATTAAGTGATGTGGTTGTTTTAATTTTGAACAAAGCCATATTGTTAGGATGATGTGATGTGTGGCTATAAAAAGACCATAGAAGTAAAATGACGCATTGACAAATGCCAAATTAAGCAAATAAACATCAAAAGTGCGATCTGGATCATATTACTAATGATAGTAATTATCGTTTGTATTTGTAATAATTCTCAGCAACAAAATACAAATTGATAATAATATTATTAAGCAGGGAACATGAAATACAAACTATCGCTCGTTACGACATCGATTTTACTCGCAGTATCACCTCTTATACACGCTCAAGAAACTGTATCGGTTTTCGATGAAGTTGTTGTATCGGGAACTCGTTCGGAAGAGAGTATCAAGAATGTATCTAGCAGTATTGCTAAAATTTCCTCTGAAGACATGACTGAAAATCTAGCAACAGATATTCGTGATGCAGTTAAGTACGAACCCGGTGTGAGTGTTAACGGCGGTGGTGGTCGATTTGGTTTAAATGGCTTTAATATCCGAGGAATGGATGAAAGCCATGTCAAAGTGATGATTGATGGTGTTAAACAGCCCGTGTCTTACAATCCAGGCTCTGCTGAAATGCGTTTTAATCAAAATATGTATGAGATCGATACGCTAACAGCCATTGAAATAAACAAAGGCCCTTCATCAGCTCTGTACGGTAGTGATGCTCTTGGCGGTGCTGTAATGCTTCGTACTAAAAACCCTGAAGATTTACTGGGCCACGGCGATGATACTCATGTAGGTTTCAAAACGGGTTATCAAAGTGCGGACGAAGGCTTTAAACAAACGCTAACTGTTGCGAACCGTACAGGTGACCTAGAAACAATGGTTATCTACACGCACTTAGACGGTAAAGAAACAAAAGCACATAGTGACGGCGCAGATATTAATGGCCCTGAGCGTGGTCAAGTTGATCCATATGCATTACGCCAAGATAATGTACTGGCAAAAGCGTTTTACCAAATAAATGATGATCACCGCGTTGGTCTCACTGGTGAATACTTCACACGTTCCGGCGAAGGGCGTCTTTTAAGCAAAGAAGGCTTCGAAATGATGCCTGGCTATAAATACACCAACAATTATGCGGAAGATGACGATCAGCGCGTCCGTGTTGGATTCGAACATGAGTGGCTAGCCAATAATGTAGCATTTGATACATTAAACTGGCAGGTAAACTGGCAAAAAATCGAGAGTGATCATGACACACAAGATCATACCGATGCGAAAGGCTTAAGAACCCGTAATCGTAATGGTGTTGGGAATAGCTATCAGTTTGATGCTCAGTTTGGCAAAGAGTTAGCGCTGGGCTCAAGCCGTCATCAAGTTATTTATGGTCTTTCAGGTTTAAAAGAAAGCTTTGTACTTAACTATACCGATACAAACCTTGATACAGGCACTGGTAAGGAAAAAGCCCCTGAAATTCCAGAAGCAGACTCAACACAATGGGGTGTTTTCTTACAAGATCAGGCATTCTTATTTGAAGATGCATTAGTGGTTACAGCAGGTGTTCGTTACGATGCATTTGAAGCAAAGCCAACCGATACCAGCAAATACCCTAAACATAAAAGTGATGCTTTCACTGGTAAGTTAGGTGCGGTGTACCACTTTAACCAAAATGTAAGTACTTTCGCTCAATTTAGCCAAGGCTTTAAAGCACCAACGCTACAAGATTTGTACTACTTCTATGGTATGGGGGCGACTTACTTACCAAACCCAGATTTGAAACCAGAAGAAAGCCAATCGTACGAAATGGGTCTACGTGCTAATAATCAATTCGGCGATCTTGAGCTTATTGGTTTCTATAATGATTACAAAAACTTTATTGCTGAAGACCATATTGGTAAAGATTCAGAGAATAAAGATGTGTACACCAAGAAAAACATTGGTAAAGCTAAAATATACGGAGCTGAATTCAAAGGTAGTTTATACCTAGATGAAGCAATGGGTGCACCAATGGGTACATACTCTCGTTTGTCTGTGGCTTATGCAAAAGGCGAGAATAAAGAAACGGGTGAAGCAATTGAAACAGTAGCACCGTTAACAACAGTCGTTGGCGTTGGCTATGATTCACCAAGCGAGAAGTGGGGTAGTGTGGTTAACTTAACCGTTGTCGCATCTAAATCTGGCGATGAATGGGAAAAACCAGCTCAAGGCACGGAAGCTAACGTTGAAGCACCAAGCTACGCTGTGGTTGACCTAACAGCTTACTACCGCCCAACTCAAGACCTTACGCTTCGTGCTGGCTTGTTTAACGCATTCGATGAGAAATACTGGCTATACCAAGATCTCAATGGTGTTACTGAGTCAACTAAAGGCATTGATCGTCGCACACAACCAGGCCGCAACTGGGGTGTCAACCTAGATTACTCTTTCTAAGTTAGTTTGAGATATTTAAAGTAATTAAATTAAACCGCACGAAAGTGCGGTTTTTATTAAAAAATTAATTATATTATTAAATGTTTGATTTACTCTAAAGTGGGCTGTCAATACTAATTAACCGTTTCCTAAAAAAAATCATTTCATCATTTGTAAGTGAATAACCATAATCTTTATTGTGCTCGTAATAAACAACATGGTCATTGATGTAATTGTTAGTTCTCTCCTTAACGATGGCTAAATCTTCGCTAGATAATGATTTGTTTATTCGGTCTGACATTTTTTTTGATAGGCTAATACCATCTTCATATTGTTCATTCTTAATAAAGTGGCTATGTATGGCGTAATATTGGCTGGCTATTAATAGTCGGTTGGTTTTATTTTCGTTGTGAGTGAAATTATGCATGTTGGCAATCGCAATAATAGCGCTAGCATCTCCTTTATCTAATAATGGCTTTATAATTGACAGTGACATATTTAGATTTCCTTGATGGGATTTTTCACGTGACTTTTGTATGATTGCTTTGTTGAATTTGTTTTCAAATGATAGTGTTAAAAGCGCTTGAGTAGCATTTTTCCTACTACTATCAAATATGAAAAAACCATCACCGTTTTTATAACTTTCATATAAGTTATATTGAGCTCTACCATCACCCAGTGAAGATGCTCTTTTTAGCCATTTAATCCTATTATCAAGAATAGATAGCAAGTACATAGCATATGTATCATCTTTCTTTGCTCTTTCTTCTAAAATTATTAATGCTAGTTTCTTCCATTTTTCTCGATCTCCAAGTGATCTTGATAAACTTAGATCAACAATAGCATTTATATTTCCAATTCTTGCTGAATTCAATAAGTATTTATGTTCATTTTTGTTTTGAATGAATATGTTATCTGCATAAGTTTTGGCGTAAATATAAGAAGCAGCAGAGCTTTCTTGAATTAAAGGCTCTAATATTTCTCTTGATTGACTATACTTGTTTTGTGAGTAAAGTATTCTGCCAATGTCAAGAGTTTTATTTCCCTCTGCCATGCAGTTGTAACTGAATAGAAGTGTTATTGTTAGATATTTAATCATAACCCCATGTACTCTTTAGCTATCTCTGAACGTCTGAACAGTTCTGTTTTTATTTGCTTATTGTAAGTATCTTCTTTTTTAAGTGTTTCATTGTATAGCCGACTTGTGATTTTATCTAAGTTCTTCTGCCAATGTAGACTTTCTAGTTTATACAGTAAGTATAAATCGCTATTATTAATGTCAGTGAATTGTATTTTTTTTGATAGAAACTTTATGATATGATCAGTGTTTTCATTGAAAGTTAATAATTTCTTCTGCTTAATGTTTGGATATATTCTATCCGAAATTAGATAAAATGATTCCTCGACCTGCCTTTCCGTATATCTTAACTCTATAACGGATATTGATGAATTATCTGATAGCCATTTAAATATTTTACATAATGCTGTTTGTTGCAATAACCTTACTTCGACTGAGTTTAAAATTAAAAATTCAGATTTTTCAGTTTTTATTTTTAAGTTTTCACTTGTAGCTAGTAATCTTTTTATTAGGGGGCCTAAAGCTTCTGGGTTCATGCTTTTAACCCATGCTCTTAGCACAGGAACATTGCCGTAAGTTATAGCATAAGCAACATTACCCGCATTGTTAGTATCGAAAAGGTCGATAATCTTATCCCACGTGTCTTTTTTTTGTGCCAAGAAGAATCCGATATTGGTTGTGGTATATAACATTACCCGACTGAGTGTTGATAGTTGCTTAAAGCTTTCATCATCTGCAATTTCCACTTTGTGATAATTGCACTTACGTAAAATTCGTTGGAACATCCAAACCCAAGAGCCTAGTGCTTCACCATTTATTTCACCTGTGAACTGGACTTGGCTGAGTTTTACTGGAATAGTTACAGTAACATTCAATTTTTTATTTTTCATAGAAAAGTAGATAGGGCACTGAAGCTCTTTACCTACAGATACTTTGACTGCTGCTTTTATGAGTGTCATCATTTTTACATTTGATGGAACTATATAATCTGGTATCCATTCTTGTTGTTCGTGATTTTTCTGTATAGGTAGGTGCCATAGAATAAAGCAACCAAGTTCAACACCAATTTTAGCTTCTGCTTTTAATGAGGTCGCATCGGAACTAAATCGCTCGTCACCACTATTGCCTTCTTTTTTAAACAACGTTGGTATGCTTAAGCTGCCATCTTCAAGTTGAAGTTGTTGTGATACAGCAAGATTTACACCCGCGAAACCAAAAGCATCACATGAGAACTTAGCTTGCAGTGCTCCTATAGCATAAGTACAGATTTACTTGTTTCCATCTGAGTCTTTATAAGTAAAATCTAGAGTTGATTGAGCATTTATACTATCGTCTTGTGGCAGACTAAAATATTTATCACCTGTAGTAGCCTCAAAAAGACTAATGTTTCCAGTTCGAAGAGCAAACTCTGTTTTTGCTTCAAATTTACCTAACTCGTACTTACTTTTTCCATTATTGCTATTAGTTTTGCTTATTTTAGCAATATTTGAAGTTGTTGTATTTTCATTTTCAATAGAGAGAGTCTTACCTAGATACTCTGAGCGACTGGCCTTAGAGATCAGTCTTACTAGCTGAGCTTGATAGCTATCGTTGAAAGGGTTGATTCTGTTTTTTAGTTTCCTAGCGTAAAGTATCTTTGATATTGTTAGTCGCCAGTTTTCAATGTCACCATTAAGTGATTGGATAGTAATGTTTTTATTCTTGAAATGTTCTTGTACTTTATCGGCGTTAAAAAAACCATCTTCATCAAACCAACTGCTTAGTATCCTTATTTTTTTAACATCTGAAGCGAGTAATCTAAAGAATGCGTCATCGGGTGACTGTCTTGATTTGTATAGTCCACTATTACGATCTTCTTTAGTTTGAGGGAGATGAATTAGGCTCAAATATTTTAAACCTTGAGCTATGTTAGTCTCTGATGATTGTGCTGACTCAGCGCGCAGGTACTCGCGCAGAGGATAGTTATCTTGCATTAAAGACTGCATCGGCTTTGATTGGTAATCATCAACATCCCATACTAAAAAGAATGTTCCTTTGCTACTTGCCACGGCCTGTTGAGCATGATTTTTTATCTTGTTTTTCTTTTTTATTATTAATTTAAGCGTTTCGTATTCAGTATCAAGAATTGCTTGTGGAGGGATTGCATACTGATTTGTAGCTCTAGACAGTTCACTTAACTTAGTTCTTATCCTTGTGTTGATCTCATTTTCTTTACTTTCGTAGCCATAATAAAGAGCAAGAAGGTTTTGCCCATACTCTTGAGTTGTCGTCTCTTTTGTATCTGTTAAATCACTATCGCTTAAAGACCCTATTTTATTTTTAGAATCCATACTTAAGGCTAGCTCTGGTGTTGCAATTCCAATAAATGCGAGTTCAGCTATTGTATCAGTGAGTTTCTTATAGGATCGTACCTTACTGTTTAATTCGTTTTCTTTTCGAAGTTTAGCAAGTTTAGCTGCATCCTCGACGTGATAACTTAAATTGTTGATAGCATAAAAATTTGCAAGGGATTTAATTTCACTCTCTAATGTCACTATTTGATCTGTTGGTGAAGTTGTGTTGTCTTTAAGAAAGTTAGCTTTGGCTGTAATGTATTTTTTTAACAGTTTTTTTATTTCTGTTTCTCTAGGACTGTATAATAAACCATTATCATAAATGTACCCTTTTTTTTGAGCTATATCTATTGCTTCAAATTGACATTTTTCTATGAAAGATTTTTTTTCATTATATATATAGGTAAAACCTTCACGAGGAGCAAAAGAACCATAACTTTCTTTGTGTTTTTTAGCTTCATTTGGTGCATTTTTAATCCAGGCTTTATCTCTATTATATTGTTTTAATTTAGTAAAAGGTATGAAGGCTTCTAAGTCTGCTTTAACTAAGCCATCTAAGGCATCGGCTTCCGAAAGGCTTATGAGAATATTTGTGTCTTTATCAATCAGCTCTTGCAGCTTATCTTCTGCCACACCTAACTTTTCACATGCTTCTTCTGTGAGTAAGTAAAAACTGTCACTTCCAACAAAATAGGCAATGTCTTTATATTCTTCAAGTTTTCCCTCTAATTCGCAACTGTTTACTTCTTTACAATTTGCAGGATAGGGTTCAGCCTCGGGCGACATATCAGGATTTGGTAACTCAACTTCATTTATCATTAATAAGTCCTTTTTTATGTCGAATTGTATCAATTAGAAAGCAGGCTTGATTCCATTTGTCTTCGATAGCTAAATCTTGTTCAAGTAGGTTAAACCAGTAATGGTGGTCTATTACATCCGTTGCACTTAACAGTAAACACTCCCATTTTTTGAAGGTTTTATCATTAATATCATTTGTTCTTAATAATATGTTTAACGATAGAGCCACTTTTGATATGGATGATTTACTGACAGCTTTCCATCTGTTGAAGTAACCGAGGTAATAGGCCATCCTTTCGTTTTCGATTGTCTCTTTTAATTGTACTGTGATAAGCGGGGATGGTTTACTTTTTACAGCTAATTTATCATGTAATAGCCATGATTCTCGTGTGTAATCAGGGACTGCGATTGCATCTAATTGTTCTATGAATAAACTGTTATAATTTTTCAAAAGACTAGTTGCTGTTATTGGTGTGAAATAACGTAGAAAACATGTTCCTTCACAATTATCATCACTTTCAACGGTTAGAATATCAATCAACATTTCTTGTAATGAGCTTATTCCACAAGAAGATGTGACTATAATTCCAGACAGTCTGTTCTTTACATCTTCAATTAATTGGGTGTTGCAAGGTTTTACTTTTATTAGTATAGGGCTGGTATCAAGTAAATGTTTATATGGGCTATTACAAAATATTGGAACCCAATCATTATCAATTATTAGTGGGTAGATATCCTTCTGGATATTTCCATAATAATTGATATCTAATAGTAAATAGATTTCAGCCTCGCTCATACGCTCTGAGTATAGGATATCTTTAGTGGTTATTTCGTGCATTTACACTTTTCACCCAAGGTGCAATCACCGTTGCTCTGTGCGCCACAGACGGGAATTATTTGAGCTTCAACTTGAGTTGCTCTTATTATCGACTCGTCAAAATTATCACTGGCTCTAATATTTAAACGTTCCGGTGTTTCTGAATTTGTACCTGATTCACTACGGGTTGTTCCACCCGCTGGCCCACTGCATTTCTCTCCAATAACAACAGTGCCATTTCCGACAATGATTTTGCCTCCATGAGAGGTCGAATCTCCCATGCGGGCGGCGGGTTTGCCATTAATGAACACCCCCGAAGAGCCTGAAGAAATACTGTCAGGTGGGCCGATGCATACAAGCTTATCGCCTTTGCGTGCTGCAGGCATTCCGCCAATGAACACATTAGGAGAACCAACAGCAACTGGGCCGCCAACATGAGGGATTTTACCTGTACGATCAGGGCAGGTGTGGTAGCAACCAATAAATGCGGCGGGTTTACCCAAAGTAAGCCTCTTTATATAACACGTTGTTGGAACTAAATTGAAAACAATCGCAGAGAGTTAGCAATTAATAATGTGAATTAAACTTATCATGGGGAAGAGGGGGCGGACAATTTGGTGCAGGGTTATATCGAATGCAAAATTAAAATTATGGATTTATATCTCAGCTTTTTGCATGGTGTAATTAATAGAGTCAATAGTATGTCTATTGACGTGTATAAATAGACATACTATCAATTACCTTCCATGGTAATTTAATATTAGCTAGAATTTTATTCAGTCTTTCTGATACTGGTCCACATCAAAGAGCTTATCGCGTATTGCCCAGAATCGACCGCTTTTTCTTGCAATAATGATTTCTGGTGGGCGAAGCCTATGTTCGTTATTGGCTACTTTAGTCGGTGCGGTATCAGTAAACGGGCGATGTCTATCGACTAAATGCGGGTTGATAAACTTTTTCAAGAAGTTCTCTTTTTGGCCTTTATTTGAAAGCGTCCAGATTTCACTGATCTCAGAACCTTCGTCACCAATATAAATAACTTTAAGCTGAGGTTTGCCAAATTTGTTTTTGCCGGGCTCTAAGCGTAAATCCTGACATTTCATGATCATTGCATCTTTGAGTTTTAATGCGTCACGTAACTTTTTATCAGGGTCGACCATAACCGCGTCGCAAAGATGGCAGCGTCTTGCGGCAATATCGTTATCAGCGCCGCATTCTTCACAGTATTTGGCCCTAAAGCGGTAACCGCACTCTTCACGCTCGCCGGTGTCATCGTCTTCAAAATACCCTTGGCAACGTCGCCCGTAGTGCTCGATCAGAAAACCAGCAGGATCTAACTTGCCCCAAAAGCTATTTTTAAAACCACAGGCAGGGCAGGGAACCATGATGACTTCACTGTCGCTGTTTGGTTTTGGATCGCCAACATCGGGTTGGAATAAGTCGTAACAGTTACCCGCGTATTCTAGAACGAGGCATTCTGTTTTACCCTCATACAGTCGTAAACCTCGACCTACTATTTGTTGATAAAGGCTGATGGATTCTGTTGGGCGCAAAATGGCGATTAAGTCAACGTGTGGAGCATCGAACCCCGTTGTTAGTACCGAGACATTAACAAGGTATTTAATTTCTTGCTGTTTAAATGCAGTGATAATACGGTCACGTTCTTCTATTGGCGTATCACCCACAACCAATGCTGCGTTTTCATTGGCAAGGTAGCCCATGATTTCTTTCGCGTGATTAACTGTTGATGCGAAGATCATGACGCCGCGGCGATCTTTGGCATAGTCAATAACTTGGTCGATGATCATCGGTGTTGCGCGTGCTGATTTTTCAATCACGCTATCTAGATCGGCTTCTTTGTAATGGCCATTTGAGGATGGGGTTAGGCTTGAAAAATCATAGCCCATTACTGCCATATCCATCATTTTGGGTTCAGTCAAAAAACCTTCGTCGAGTAAGTAACGGATAGGGAGCTCAAAAATACAATCACGGAAGAAGCGATCTTGCTCAGTACGTACTTGGCCACGTGTGTGGTATTTGTAAATCCAGCCCATACCTAGTCGGTAGGGGGTGGCGGTTAAACCTAAAATCTTGATCCCAGAGTTAATGTTTTGCAGGTGGCTTATGGCTTTACGGTAAGCGCTGTTTTCATCTTCTGGCACTCGGTGGCATTCATCAATAACCAGTAGCGAAAACTCATTTTTGAAGGCATCTAGGCTGTTTGCCATCGATTGTACTGACGCGAATACCACTTGCTGGTCTGTTTCTTTTCGCCCTAAACCTGCCGAGAAGATAGATGCTTTCAAACCATAGCTTTCATACTTGGCGTGGTTTTGTTCAACCAGTTCTTTTACGTGAGTGAGCACTAATACTCGCCCACGCGCAATACGGGCAAGCTCTGCGACAACAAGGCTTTTTCCTGCGCCTGTCGGTAGGGTAAGTACCGCTGGGGAAGAATGTTTGCGAAAGTAGTGAATAGTCGCTTTAACACTGTCTTGCTGATAGGGGCGAAGGGTGTACATGTAGGTATGCTGCCAGATTGAAGAAACCCGACGAGTGTAGCATAGGTTCACTGTATAGATGAACAGTGAACCCGATTTGATTTACGATGCAATATGCAAAGAAACCTCTTCTTGTTTAATCGATTTTGTCATCATGCAGAACTGACGGCGAGGGATGAATCCTTGTTTTTCATAGAAGCTACGTGCGCCTGCATTACCAATATTCACTTCCAAAGAGAGTGCCTTTACTCCATTTTTCGAAAGATGGTGCTCAATTTGAGGCAATAATTGTGTCCCAATCCCTTGTTGGCGCCATTCTGGCTTTAAATAAAACTGATCAATTAAGCCGATTCGCCCGCCATGTTCAAGGCTAAAGCTGTAACTAATAATGATATGACCAACCAGCATTTTTTGGCCTGCTTCATCAGCTTCAATAAACCACGCTTGGCCGAGTTCTGGCGAGTTAAGTAATTGATGCATAGCTTGTTGAGTTTGCTCTACCTTTTGTGGTAAAGCTTCATAATCAAACAGTTCTTCTACTAAATTCAGTAGCTTATCAATAGATGAGGTGTTTGGCGCAACAAGAGAGATGTTCATAGTCTGACCTTCATTGTTAGGCGTTCTGCTTGTAGTTATACGCGAATTATAAGATTAAAGGTTACTCTTTTATGACCAATAAATGTCAGGAATGTTCTATTTTTTTGATGTATATATCAAAGCTAAGAACATTCTTGCTTATATAAAACGTAGCGTATATACAGTGAGTTCACACAGAATCAGATACCAATATTGATAAGTTTTTAATGCAAGTTATAGTCCAGCTTTCTATAATAGCGGCACATTTTGTAACACGCGGAGCCACCAATGAGGCTTGATAAATTTCTTTGTACGACATTAGGCATTACTCGTCGTGAAGCCGGTAAGCTACTTAACAATAAAATGATTGAAGTGAACGGCGTTGTCGTTAAAAGTACTTCAATGAAAATTACCGATGATTGCGATGTGGAGTTTAATGGCCGCTCATTGGCATTAACCGGCCCTCAATATTACATGCTTAACAAGCCTGAAGGTTTTGTGTGCTCGCATGTTGATGATCACAATCCAACCGTGTTTGTGCTGCTAGATATTGTTAGCCCTGAAAAGCTGCATGTGGCTGGTCGCTTAGATGGCGATACGACAGGTCTTGTACTGCTGACGGATGACGGCCAATGGTCTCACCGTATAACGTCACCGCGTCGCGTTTGTGAAAAAACATATTACGTAGAAGTGGCTGACCCGCTTGAAGAGTCTGCTATTGAACTTTTTGCCAATGGTGTTGAGTTACGCGGGGAAGATTCGCTTACTCGTCCTGCAAAACTAGAGATCGTGGGTGAACGTGAAGCGTTTATTACGATCACTGAAGGTAAGTATCATCAAGTGAAACGCATGTTTGCCGCTATTGGCAATAAAGTTGAAGCGCTACACCGTGACCGTATTGGCGCAGTTACTCTAGATGACGATCTTGAGCCGGGTGAATTCCGCAAATTGACCCCTGAAGAAGTTGCGTCATTTAATAAGTAAATGCAGCGTTAACCTCTAAGATAAGTCGTTATTTTGATTAAGCCTCCGTTCATTTATATAAATGAGCGGAGGCTTTGTTGTATGTAGCTACTGCTTAGTAGGGCTGACACAGACTGTAAGCTGATTTTAACTCTGTACAAAATAAGAAATGTATCCTTTCTTACAAAGAAAGAGTAATGCTGCAAATATATCGTACAATAGGGGGTTCACTGAATTTTATGCATTAAAAGAGACTGTATGACCAAAGAAGAAACTCAAAAGCTAAGCTTTATGCTGATACTTATCTTGGGGGCAATTTCCGCCTTAACGCCATTAGCGATAGATATGTATTTACCAGCAATGCCGACTATTGCACGTGACTTGGCTGTTTCTCCAAGCCTTGTCCAGAGCACGTTAACGGCATATACCGCAGGCTTTGCAATTGGTCAGTTGTTACATGGTCCATTGGCCGATAGCTATGGTCGAAAACCCATCATTATTATTGGTACCATTTTATTTGGTATTGCTGCTGTATTTAGCGCACTAAGTCAGAACATTGTAGAACTGACTTGGATCCGTGCTGCACAAGGTTTTTCAGGCGCAGCCGCTGCGGTTATTGTGCAGGCGTTGGTCCGTGATATGTTTGAGCGTGAAGAGTTTGCTCGTACCATGTCGTTTATTACATTAGTCATGACAATTGCACCACTGGCGGCTCCAATGATTGGTGGTCACATTGCGGTGTGGTTTGGATGGCGCGCTATTTTCTGGGTATTGGCCGCTTTTGCAGTGATTGTTTTGCTTGCTGTTATTATGAAAATCCCAGAGACCCTACCTAAAGAAAAACGTTTACCTTTTAATATTGGCTCAACGTTACGTAATTATGCTCGGCTACTAACTAACAAAACAGCTGTTGGCTTGATTTTTTGTAGTGGTTTTTCGTTTGCTGGTATGTTCACGTTCCTAACCGTTGGCTCGTTTGTATATATTGATTTGTACCATGTGAGCACTCAAAACTTTGGTTATTTATTTGGGCTTAACGTTGTTTGCTTAATTTTGATGACCAGTATTAATGGGCGAATGGTTAAGCAAAAAGGTTCGCACTGGATGTTACGTTTTGGCTTAATTGTACAGCTAGTTGCCGGTTTTGGTTTGATTGTTGGCCAGTTGCTTGGTTTGGGCTTGTGGGCCGTAGTTGTGCCTGTCATGCTTTTTGTTGGTACTATCTCTATTATTGGTAGTAACACCATGGCTTGCCTGCTCTCTAAATACCCGCATATGGCGGGTACCGCGTCTTCCTTAGCGGGAACCATGCGATTTGGTACAGGTACAGTTGTTGGTGGTACTGTCGCACTAATGCCAGATGCTACAGTATGGCCAATGGCTTTGAGTATGGCGCTTTGTGCAGTATTATCTGCTGGTTTTTATCTATTTTTATCTCGTGATGCGTAAGTGAAGAAAATGACGCTGTTTTATCAAGAATTATATAAGTTAGTGACAGAAGGCTTAGCAGAGCTGCAAGCTTCTCAAGAGGCAGGTAAAACACCTGTTAACCCTGTGAGCGAAGCTCATTACATTAGTGCTTGGGTAACAAAGGCGATTAAGCAACATCGCTTTGAGCATTGTATGGCTAAAACGCTGATGAGCTGGCAGCAACAAGCGCGAAGTATGGGGCAACATGCTCAACTTCGTTTATTGTTTGAAAACCTAGCTGAAACTTATGCCGGTGTGATGGATGAGCAGAAAGTTGCTAAGACCATTACCGATGAAAACTTTACCAACTTCTTCAGTCAAGTTGAGCAGCAAGATTGGCAAGTGACAACAGAACACGAAATTAACCGTAAAGTGAAGCACCATACAGACGGTCAAGCATCACTTGTTGTGTGTTGTAAAAAGTTTGAAGAAGCATTTGATGCCGCTGAAGGGCAAGATGCGAAGCGCTTAGTGAAGCCACTCTCGATTTTTATTCGTGGTAATACACAAGCGTTGATCGATGCTGCATTCGGCAACGGTCTGTTGCTTTACAAAGTGACTGATTATAAATCGATTGTTAAATATCACGGTGAATACATTATTCAACCTGATAACAATGGTAGTTATTTACCCGAGTTGCCAACGCGTCAGTAATCATCGCTGAACATTCGGATTTGAAAAGCGGGATTATCCCGCTTTTTTATTGCCTGTAATTCAGGGGGGGAGGTTGCTGAAGTGCTATTGCGTTATCGTCTTGCCTTCTTTGGCTTGTGCTTTACAGGCTTTGACCAAAGCAAATGTCATTCCTCTGAAAATAAACAGGTGTGCAGGCATCATTGCAAACCAATAAAGTAACCCCATAAAACCCGCGGGGTGCCACCAAGCACGAATATCGATGGTACGGTAATCACCATGGTCATCGATTGAAAACTCAAGACGACCTAGTCCTGGCGCTTTCATCCCAAACAGCAATGATAAAAATCGATTTTTGTGAATGTTAATTACTTTCCAAGAGTCAATATAATCGCCAAGCTTTAGGCTACCTTTATCTCCCGTACGCGGTGTACGTTTTAAAGCATTACCGCCTACCAGAGCATCTAACCATTCTCGAATCCGCCATAATCCATTGGCATAGAAATACCCTTGCTTTCCCCCGATTTGCGTGACCACTTTCCACAAATCTTCCTTACTTGCATCCGTTTTAAGTGTATAGCCTGCATGTTTAGGGTAATAGCCAAATCCTTTATTCCAACGGGCAAGGGCATTTGGGTCAAATCCCCACATTTCACTTCTTACAACTTCTTCTTCGTGGGCTAAGGCCTCTTCTACCGCTTCATCGTAAGTGAGGAGATATTGCGGAATTAATGCTTGGATCGCTTCACCATGCGCAGTGAGATCGTGCTGTAGACCGCCAATTAAGGCTTTGGCAATATCGGTCGGCACTGATGTGATCACTCGTAACCACTGGGCGGCTAATTTGGGGGATAGAAAGGGTAACGGCACGATATGAATATTCTTGCCCATTAACGTACCAAGCTGCTTCATTTGCTGTGAATAGGTTAATGGTTCAGGTCCAGAAACATCCAATATTTGATGACGACTTGGCATGAAATGAAGCAATTCAGTTAAGTAGTAAAGGAGATTTCTAAGTGCGATAGGGGAGTTGCGTGAGCGAACCCATTTGGGTGTAAACATGATAGGTAAGTGATAAACGAAATCGCGCATTACCTCAAAGGCGGCAGAGCCAGGGCCAATAATGATCCCCGAACGAAGTTCTGTCACGATTTTACCTGACTCGCGAAGTATTTCTCCTGTCGCTTTACGTGCCGCAAGGTGCTTTGAATGACCGTGATCTGGTTGTAAAGCACCTAGATAGATAACGCGCTGTATTTGACTTTGTTTCAATGCAAAACTGAAGTGACGTGCCACGTCGAGTTCATATTCAATAAAGTCATGCCCATGAGCCATACCATGAACCAAAAAGAAAACGGCATCGACCCCCTCTAAAATAGGAGTCAGATCGGTTTTGAGGCTTAAATCGAGCTCAATTAATTCGATGTTATGAATATTACCCCAGCCACGTTTTTGCATTAGCGATAAACTACGGCCTGTTGCTTTAACGTGATACCCGTTGTTGGCTAGCTCGGGGACGAGGTGACTACCTATATAACCCGAAGCTCCAACAACAAGAACGGTTTTTATCATTACATCATGCTCCATGCTTAAGCTTAAAAAGCCAAAAATAGTGTGTTTCTTTAATGCTGTCCATAACCATTAATAACAATTAACCACTTGATGAATTATATCTGATTAAACGTTGTAAAAGTGGTTGTTATTACAACTGTAGTGGATAAAATTCGCGCTGTCTTTCCTTAAGGGTTTCTCCTTAAATATTCAACAACTTTTGCTGTATGTGAGGCTGCTAATGCGTCATCTGGTTCTTCAGCAATTACGCGGTGATTTTCTTCGTCGCTTATTGCTTATTGCTCTGCCTATTGCGTTACAAACCATGTTGTTTTCGAGTCGAAGCTTGGTCGATATTTTGATGCTTGGCCAATTAGGTGAGCTTGAAGTTGCAGCCATTGGTATTGCAGGTAAAGCCCTTTTTGTCGCGACAATTATGTTGTTTGGTGTGACAACAGGTGGTGCGTTGCTTACTGCACAATACTGGGGGGCTGGGAATCGCCGAGGTGTACAACAGAGTACGGCGTTAACCGTAGTAATGACGACGATTACAGCCAGCATCAGTGGGGGACTTTTCCTATTCGCCCCTAAATTTGTTGTTGGTCTAGCGACAGACTCCCCTGAGGTTATTCATCTTGGCGCTGAATATTTAGCGATTACATCGGGAAGCTTATTTGCTGTTGCGTGGGGTAGCAGCATGGCTGTTGGTTTACGCGCAATGCATCAGCCGGGCATTAGTACCTTTTTTAGTGCTATTGGTATTGGCCTGAATCTGTTTTTGAACTGGATACTGATTTTTGGCCATTGGGGTTTTCCGGCAATGGGTATTGCGGGCGCTGCTTGGGCAACGTTGATCAGTGGTTTGGTTGAAGTCGCTTTATTGTTTTCATATTTATACGGTAAGAAGCACTTGCTTGCTTTTGACCTTGTTTTGTTGAAAGAGGCTTGTCACTGGCCGTTGGTGAAACGTTTTCTGACGTTGTCACTGCCAACAACGTTTAACCATTTGGCTTGGTCTATGGGGATTTTTGTTTACCATGCCATCATTGGACAAGTTAGCGTGCAGGGATTAGCGGCATTGTCTGTTATTACGCCGATTGAATCTTTCGCTCTTGCTATGCTGATTGGTGTATCTAATGCTGCCGCTGTCATGATAGGTAACCAGCTTGGCGCTAATAAGATGGAAGAAGCGTATCAGCAGGCATGGGCGGTTTCGATCTTCAATGTGCTATGTGGTATCGCGATTGCTGTACTGATGCTGCTTACGAAAAACACCGTGCTGGATTTATTTTCAGCACTATCACCTGAAACACGTGAGCTGACAGAGAACTTTTTCTCAATCTTAGCCGTAATGGTCATTATACGCAGTATTCCAATGACAATGATTGTTGGGGTATTACGTGCTGGTGGGGATATTCGATTTTGTTTTTATCAAGATCTAACTGCTCAGTGGCTAATAGGTATTCCTATCACCGCCATGATGGCATTGGTATTTAAGTTACCGTTAGAATGGATTTATGCTGCGCTAGTGATTGAAGAGTTAGTGAAGTGGGTTGGGTGTATTTTCCGTGTTCGCTCTAAGGCTTGGATGAACAACTTGGTTGCGTAATCGGGTATAGTGATAAAAGGGCTGAGGCACAGAGTGCCAATATGCCCTAATATGTTGGTGTGCTGTAAGCTTGATGGTTTATATGTAGGCGGTTTGTAAAATCTTTCATTTTAATCACAGTCAAACTCTCAAAGTGCTTCCTCGCTGTCTAGGTTTACGGTAAATTCACTGCCTACATATACTGACAATATTTTGTTGAAGTTAGTATCAGACCTAGCGGTTTTACTGACGTTTAAAATTTCGAGGACATAGATGTTACGGCTTGCAGGACTCTGTAAAGGGTACAAAGATGGCAACGAGTATCACTCCGTCCTTCAAGGGGCAGAGTTATCGTTAAAGCAAGGTGAACAACTGGCTTTAATGGGGGAGAGCGGTTCAGGTAAAAGTACCTTACTTAACTTAATTGCTGGCCTAGATTCTGTCGACAGTGGTGAGGTGTGGGTCGGTGATACCGCATTACATGCTATCTCTGAACGCGAACGTACCGCTTTTCGCCGTAATAATATCGGTCTTGTATTTCAACAATTTAATTTGCTGCCTACGTTATCAACTGAAGATAATATTCGTTTTTGCCGACAGCTAAAAGGGCTTGATGATGATCAGGCTTTATGGCGTCAAATTGTATCCGCACTCGATCTCCGTCCGTTATTAGACCGTTATCCTGAAGAAATGTCAGGTGGTCAGCAGCAACGTGCAGCTATCGCTCGCGCGTTATATATGGAGCCTGATCTTTTATTGGCCGATGAGCCAACAGGAAGCCTTGATGAACGCAATGCTGGCGCTGTAATTCGATTGCTGACTAGCCTTGCGAGTAAGCTTGATTGTACGCTTTTACTCGTTACCCACAGTGAGCAAGTCGCTTCTCACATGCAGGGTTGTATCCGTTTACAAGGAGGGCAACTGCATGTCCAATCCAGTCGCTAAGGCGCTCTGGGGACATTACCGTCGCCATCCGTTCCAAATTTTACTTGTCTGGTTAGGCTTAACATTAGGCATTGCGCTGCTCATCGGTGTGATGGCAATTAATCAGCAAGCTCGTGAAAGCTACCGCCAAGGCGAGCAGCTTTTCGACAACCCTTTTCCTTATCGTATTCGCTCACTGCAATCAGGAATGAAAGTCCCACAAGGCTTGTATATTGATTTACGCCGAGCTGGCTTTCATGAGTGCGTACCAATTGATGAATTTCGTATTACGACCAATAAGCAGCGAGACTTTGAATTACTCGGTGTTGATCCTATTGCGATGTATTCAACGCTTAAGCAATCAGGCCCGGCACAATCTCAGTTGTTTGACCTTATTAAGCCTCCGTATCCTATTTTAATTGGTGATCAATTAGCCCGTTATATTGGGGTTGAAAACGGTGAAATGATCACGCTCGATAATGGCGATGAAATTGGCCCATTGATGCTGGTAGAAGATGAACGTATCGGTGGTCCACGCATGATTGCCGATATGGCATTACTACGTCAGTTAAATAAGAGTTCGGGCTTTACCGCTGTTATTTGTCGTGACTTATCATCGAAGCGTCAAACTGCGCTAGAAGAAACATTACCATCAGGCGTAACGCTGGAAAAAAATCAAAGTGCGACACTTGAACCACTGACCAATGCTTTTCACATGAACCTACTCGCGATGGGTATGTTGTCGTTTGTGGTTGGCTTGTTTATTTTTTATCAGGCAATGTCACTTTCATTATCGCAACGTCAGCCTTTAGTCGGTGTTTTAAGACAAATGGGCGTGTCTGGTTTTCAACTTGCTCGCGCGTTGCTGGTCGAGATTATATTGTGGGTGGTGTTAGGTTTACTCGGCGGTAATGCACTTGGTTTGTTGCTTGCTCAGCAACTTCTTCCTTCTGTGGCTGCGACCTTAAGTGACTTATATGGCGCAAATGTATCACTGGCTGTTGAATGGCACTGGCAGTGGGGATTAGCCAGTTTAGCGATTGCTGTTTTTGGTTCGGTCCTTGCCTGTGGTTGGCCTGCTTTACGTCTCATTAATACGCAACCATCTCGTCTTGCAACACATATGTCGCTTATTCGGATTAGCGGTCGAGAGTTTGGCTTACAAGCCATTATTTCGTGTTTCTTTATTGGTGCAGCTTATGGCGTGTATCAACTTCCCCATGGCCAAACGGCTGGTTTTGTACTGATTGCGTTTATCTTGGTTGCGAGTGGGCTAATGATGCCCTTTATTTTATGGCAGTTTTTTCGTTTAAGCGCCAAGCTTGTCAAAGCTGCAAGACTTCGTTGGTTCTTTTCTGATGCCGCGGCAAGCTTAAGTTATCGCGGAGTCGCCGCAATGGCATTTATGCTTGCTTTAGCTGCCAATATTGGTATGGAAACCATGGTGGGGAGTTTCCGTTACACCACCGAAAACTGGTTAGGTCAGCGGCTAGCGGCTGATATTTATGTGCGTCCTCCTCTTAATGTTGCATCTCGTCTTGAAACTTGGTTAGAAGCGCAGCCTGAAGTGGATCAGGTTTGGCGCCGTTGGCGTAAAGAACTTGATACCCATAAAGGTATTGTTGAAGTACGTAGTATGGGGTCGTCTCAAGGTGAAAAAGAAGCGCTGACGGTGAAAGTGGCTGTACCTGAATATTGGGCAACAACACACCATAAACGCGCAGTCATGGTCAGTGAATCTATGGCACTGCGTGAGAACTGGAAGCCAGGTGACGTGGTTGATTTACCTGCGCCATTGGGTAAAAACTGGCTGATAAGCGCAGTGTATTACGATTATGGTAACCCATACGGGCAACTGATGCTGTCGCAAACGTATTGGAAAAAAATGTGGAGTAAGAAAGGTGCAGTTAGTTTTGCTATCCACCTTGCTGAAGGTGTCGACCCCGAACCCATTATGGCACGGATGGGCGAACGCTTTAGGTTGCAACCAGAACGTGTGCGTAATAATGCCGAATTGATGAATCAAGCGATGCGTGTGTTCGACCGAACCTTTGTGGTGACATCGACCTTAGGGAAGTTAACACTCTTTATTTCTGTGTGTGGCTTGTTTGTTGCCACTGTGGCGGGTGAAGTTTCGCGTCAGCGTCAGTTTGCTTTATTGCGGTGCATGGGCATGACGGGCCGTGAATTGGCACTCCTCGGTGGTGGTCAGTTGTTCATTATCGGTTTGATGACAGCGTTAATCGCTTTACCTATGGGGTTAGTGTTAGCGCAGCTGCTCATAGACGTCATTCTCAAATATTCGTTTGGCTGGACAATGGAGCTCTATTTCTTTCCGACACAATATTTGTTCTCACTCGGAATGGCGCTCATTGTATTGCTTGCCGCTGGTGCTTGGCCTGTATGGCGTTTAGTGAAGCGCTCTGCGATAACATCATTAAGAGAGTCCTTCTAATGTCGTTCAAATCTTTTCTATGTGTTATGTGCGTAAGTGTACTGTTAGTGGGGTGTGAACAACCTGAAATTGCTTCGCCAACGGTGAGTGTGCTAACGGAAACTCCCACCGATGACTTCGAAAAAGTAATCCCAGATCGCACGTTACACTTTCCAGCCGATCACGGTGAGCATCCTACGTTTAAGACTGAGTGGTGGTACTTAACCGCGAATTTAAAAACCGACCAAGGTGAGCGATATGGTGTTCAATGGACACAATTTCGTATCGCAACGGGCAGTCACGATACAAAAGGCTGGGGTACACCACAAATCTATATGGCGCACGTAGTGGTCAGTGACAGTAACGGGATGCAGCATGCTGAACGTTTTTCACGCGGCGGTATTGGTCAAGCGGGCGTGCAAACATCACCGTATCGTATTTGGTTGGATAATTGGTCTTGGCAATCGACCAGTGAAGGCCCATTTCCAGGTCAACTATCATTTGAAGATAACGGCATGGCAGGGGAATTAACTGTCTTGAATAAAGGGGAGATCGTGCTCCATGGCGATGCTGGATACAGTAAAAAGCACCCAGCGGAAGATCGCGCCTCGTACTATTACAGCGCTCCTTTTTTGCAGTTGCAAGGAAAATTAACCCTGAATGGCAAAACGGTGAATGTCCAAGGTGAAGGTTGGTACGACCGAGAATGGAGTAGCAGCATGCTGTCAACTGAGCAGCAGGGCTGGGATTGGTTCTCCATCCATTTAGATGATGGTAGCGCCCTGATGGCGGCACAAATTCGCTCTGATGATAGAAAAGCCTATTCATTTGGTTCTCGTAGTTGGCCTGATGGCCGTGTAACGACCTTAAGTAGTGATGAAATATACTTAACGCCAATAAGCTACTCGACAATAGATGGAAAGGTATTACCGCTTAAATGGCGAATAGATATCCCATCGCAAGATATTAAGTTATCTATCGGGGCAGAAAGAAAACAACAATGGCTCCCATTTAGCTTCCCATATTGGGAAGGACAAATAATGGTTAAAGGTAGCCACAACGGCCGTGGTTTCATGGAATTAACAGGGTATTAGCACACAGGATGTATTGCGTTTGTACAACGTAACTCAATACACGATGTGCCTATAAGGACAGTAGGAAAGTAACGTGGCAACAATACAATTTGATGAGCAATCTTTATCGCAGCGTTTAATGAATTATCGCCGTGAACTTCATCGTTATCCCGAAGCTGCGTGGTGTGAGTTTTTTACAACCAGTAGAATTGCAGCACATCTTGCACACCTCAAGTATCAACTCGCTTACTCGGATGAAATTATTCATAACGATGCCATCATGGGTCGTAATCCAGATCAAATACAAAAAGCACAAGAGCGCGCTTTGCATTGGGGCGCTGATTCACAAAGCCTTGAGCGAATGAATGGTGTAACGGGCATTGGCGCAGTCCTCGACACGGGGATCCCCGGTCCTGTTATCGCCTTTCGTTTCGACATTGATGCCGTAGAAGTCATGGAAAGCCATGACGACTCTCATCGCCCTCATTTTTTGGGCTTTTCGTCGTTACTAGACGGTGTTGCTCACGCATGTGGGCACGATGCGCATGTTGCTATTGGCCTGGGTCTAGCGGAAGTGTTAGCTGAAAATAGAGAGCACTTAACCGGCAAATTTAAACTGTTATTTCAACCTGCGGAAGAAGGTTGCCGAGCGGGCAAGGCTATTGCTGAAAGTGGCTGGTTAGATGATGTTGATTATCTCTTTGCCTCGCATATTGGCATGAATGTGCCAAGTGGGACTCTAGTGTGTAACCCACAGCATTTTTTATGCAGTTCAAAGTTTGATTTACATTTTAATGGTAAACCAGCACACGCAGGTATCGAGCCAAATGTAGGTCGTAACGCGTTGGCTGCGGCTTGTACTGCTGTGAATCAAATGTTGGCGATACCTCGTCACCGAGATGGCATGACTCGTGTGAATGTCGGGCAATTGATGTCAGGTGAAGGGCGTAATGTTATTCCTGAGAATGCGGTATTAAAAGGAGAAACGCGGGGTGAAAACCGTGAACTTAACTCCTACATGTACCAGCAGGTAGAACAAATTGCCCACGCTTCGGCAATGATGCACGGTGTAAATGTAGAGATTAAAGCGCAAGGTGAAGCGATAGGCCTGCAGAACGACAGCGCATTGGTAGATTTACTGTTCCAAGTGGGTGAAGACAGTGGCTTTAATAATGTGATTAAGAAAAAAGATTTTGGAGCCAGTGAAGATGCAGGTTATTTAGTGGATCGTGTTCAGCAATGTGGTGGACAAGCTGTTTATTGTTTGGTTGGATCCGATCTGACTGCTGGCCACCATAATGGCGATTTCGATATTGATGAAACACGTATGCTCCCTGCCGTTAAATTATATTTAAATATTGTTCAATTAATAGTTGGCAAAGGTTGAATCGATAGTCAACTCAGTACTTATTACTACAGAGTTGACTGTTTATTATACTGTTACATTTTTTTGCAGTTGATTTTTTGAGTCAAGGCATCGTTTGTATTTTATAAATTCGAGGCATATTGATAACATCCCTTTGGGGATATAAACAATACGCGCCAAAAACATGACAAAATAATAGAATTTATTGATATTACCGCAATGTTTTTTCTTAAGTGCTTTTTTACTGGTTTTTTAAAGGTGGCGAAATAGAATTGATTTAACAATTTACAACAAGGTGTATTAAATATGCACAAAATATCAACCTCGGATCTGCCCAATGCAGTGCGAATTGAATCTTTACTCAACTATAACTTGTACGCCGAGTTAACGTTTTTATTGCAGCCAATTGTTATACCCACTACTGGTGAGGTTGTTGCCTTTGAAGCCCTGTCTAAAGTCATATCACAGTCTGGCGATCAGCTTAATAATGAAGACTTTTTTGAGCATGCTGGTACTGAATTATTAAAAAGTTTGGTAATTGCGCAAATTAGTGCCTTCAAGCAAACAGTTTATACCAAACGGCGTATTTTGATATCTTATAACTTACCTTTGTCTTGTATGGAAGATGACTGTTTTGTTGAAAAGCTCTTAGCTATTTGCACGCAAAAAGTTGCGCTCGAATTTACAGATCTTAACGTTAATTTAAAATCTAAAAAAATCGCAGATAATTTAGCTAAGGTACAGCGTCAAGGGCACCAACTATGGCTAGACGATTACTTGCACCATTCCAGAGTTGCAAACCTAACACTTGGCTATATAGAATGGGATATTATAAAAATCGACAAGTCATACCTTTACTTCAATACGGAAGAGGAGTCATTATTGAAGTCATTAACATCCGTATTACAGAGCTATGTAAAAAAAGGAGTCATATTTGAAGGTGTAGAAACTGAGTTACAACGACGATTAATCTGTAGAGAGAAAACATTTGCTCAAGGATATTATTTCTCTTACCCAAGATGCATCAATGAAGTGATACAAAAAATGAAATTTACGCCTTGGAAAGCATTACATAATGAAAGAAGCCAGCAAATCGAGCATACAGGTGAAGCACCACTCCCTGTGTGATAACTCATCACTCAATAATTTTTACTCCATCGACTATAAATTAATTAGAATTAAAAATGCGGTTGGCTTCGTATCGATGAAAGGAGTAATTAACGAAATTAATGGAAAAGGGCTTATATACATCCCTTGTCACACAAGTGTCGCTTGTTCTGTAAAACCGCTAAATAATAAGCAAGCAGAACTGGATGTTGTGTCGTTTAAAAAGGAGCATTTTTTACAAATCATAGAAGGCTTGAAGCCTTTCACCGTTTATGAGCAGTTCTCTAATGTGTCACAAATGTATTTTCAATACAGTGATGAATTTGATGACGAGTTTGATAGCTTAATAGCCGTTAATCAATTACTTGATTCTCATAAATCGACAGTGATGACATCGCTATCTCAGTCAATTATTTATAAATTGATATCAATCTATGCACCACAGTTATTGACACATACATTAAGTGATAAACGTGTGGTTGATTTTATTGTAGATAAGGTCTGCCAAGATTTATCGCGCAAGTGGAAGCTAGCAGATTTAGCATGCTCACTTAATATGTCTAGTTCTAAATTACAGCGTAAATTAAAAGAAGATAATGTCGATTTCTCAAAGCTTCTCAATGATGTTAAGTTGAAAAAGGCGAGAGACTATTTAACATACTCAGACCTGAGTATCACCCAAGTTGCCAATCATTCAGGTTTTGATAACTTGGCCTATTTTTCTAATGTATTTAAAAAACATTATCAGCTGACACCATCGCAGTTCAGGCGTTCTGTTAAGGCGTAGCAAGAAGTATCTAGATAATTAATAACCTTGCTTTATGCTATTTGGTGTTGTTATTCGCCTTGTGAATTTTAATTGATATGGTTACTTTTCATTGTAAAGATTTTATTTTATGCACTGTTAACTAACGCGAAAATATACTGTTGATATTTTACACGTTAAAAGTGATTCATTTAGTATTGTCTCCATTAAAAACGAGGTAATAATAATGTTCGGTAAATTAAAAGAAAAAGCAACTCAGTTAGCTGCAGATAAAGTTGGCGGTAATAGTATTGATGAGATAATGCAGGGGCATTGGCCAAAAATAGAAGCTATTTTAGTCGAGAAGTTAGTCGCTGTAGCTGGCGATAAACTCAACCAGCCTGGCTATATCGATTCATTTTTTGAAAACGGCTACGAGTTTTTACCAGCGCCAGTACGAATGATGCTGCCAAAAGAAAAATTTGTCGCTTACTGTGTTACTAAGAAAGAACCTTTACTTCTTAAAGCGAATGAGAAGTTAGCAGCACTCGCATAACTGTTAAGGCGTAATTTCAATTATTACGCCTATAGACAGCTGTAAAAGAGACGTTAATCGCTAAAGCTATGCATTAGCGTCTCTTTATTTTCCTCGATACAACTTCAACACCTGTTCTATATCTCCCCGCAACCGCATTTAATGCTAGCTCTAAGGCATTTTCAGCAATCAGCTCAAATTGCTGAGGAAGCGATTGAATTTTATTGGGTAAAAAATCTAATAAGCGGTTATCACCAAATGTCGCCAGTTGTGTTTTGGTAAGTAATTCAGGCTGTGTCAATAAGCCGTCTAAGATTCCTTCAAATAGGGTGTAAGACGTTGCCAATATGGCATCAGGCATCATGTCTTGATCAATCCAGTCCTTAACGATTCTAAAGCCTTCTTGTTGGCTAAAGTGATCGCCATAAGCTGTTAGTACCTTGAGCTCGTTGGCATTTGCACGAAGCGCAGAGAAGAACCCTTGCTCACGTTCAACTGAAACACCAAGATCTTTAACTGCGCCTATGATGCCAATACTTGTTAGTGGTTTGCGCAGTAGAGATTGAGTGAGTTCGTAAGCGCCTTCAAGATCTTCACTGATCACACTAGCAAAGACTTCATCATCTAACGCGCGGTCAATGGCAATAACAGGGACGCCACCAGTTTGGATTTTTTTATAAAAGTCGTTCTCGGGTGAAAGGGCACTGGCCACAATGAGCGCATCTATTCGTCGACTAAGTAAAGTGTCAGCGACTTTCATCTCAGTTTCTGGATCGTCGTCAGAGCATGAAATGATTAGTTGGTAGCCTGCTTTACGCGCGTCGCGCTCAAGTAACTTAGCTAACTTGGCATAACTACTATTCTCAAGATCTGGGATGATCAAACCAAACGATCGGCTGCTACCTGCGCGTAAAGACGTCGCTGCGTGGTCTGGCCTGAAGTTATGCTCGTTAACGATAGCCATTACTTTTAGCTGAGTTTTTTCACTAATACGGTATTTGCTGGCTTTCCCATTGATGACATAACTTGCCGTTGTTCGTGAAACCCCCGCAAGTTTTGCAATTTCATCTAGCGTCATTTTCTATCTCTAACAGGAATAATTGTGCGGTTGATCATAATTTGATAACTGATCACCCTACTAGTGTTTGCAATCATAGCTGAATCCATTCAGCATGTCAGCTGAAAGGTTTCAGCAGAACTAGAGAGCTCTCTCAGATTGTGCTGAAACTTTTAATTTAGCTTTTTGCTGAATCGTTTCAGCTTGTAGCTCAGCTTTAATTAGCGATTCCAACGAGGGACTAAAGTTGGGGGGAGGACGAGCTAAGGAGGCGATTCGCTATTCTTATAATTACAGCGTGTAGTAGCTGCCCTTAAGTAAAGGGGAGTGCAAAAACGTAAGAGGATGAACACATGTTATCGCTTTCGACAGATGATATTCAGCTAGATCAATTTGCCGACAATAAAGAACAAGCAATTAAGGCTTTGGCTAGCGGGTTAGAACAAAGTGGCCTTGTTGCGACTGGGTATGTGAATGGCATGCTGGCACGCGAAGCGCAAAACTCAACATTCTTGGGTAATGGCATTGCGATACCGCATGGTACGACAGATACCCGAGGGTTAGTTAACAATACGGGCGTTAAAATTCATCACTTTCCGCAAGGGGTTAACTGGGGTGATGGTAAAACAGTTTACCTTGCGATAGGTATTGCGGCTAAGTCAGATGAGCACTTAGGCATTCTTAAACAGCTCACAAAGGTACTTTCAGCTGATGGCGTTGAACAAAAATTAAAAGAAAGTCGTAGCGCAGAGGCGATCATTGCGATCCTTAATGGTGACGCTCAGCTTGACGCAGACTTTGACAATAGCTTGGTACTGCTTGATTTTCCCGCGACAGACTTATTGCAATTGACGGCTGTAGCGGCGGGCTTGATCAAAAATAAACACGCGCTAGGTGCTGAGGGTGTTGCGAATATGGTGGCCACAGAACCGACTTATTTAGGGCAAGGTCTGTGGTTGGCAAAAACAGATATAGCAGTGACTCGTACTACCTTGTCTTTTGTTAAGCCATCACAACATTTTGAACAAGACGGTCAGCCAGTAAATGCTTTGTTAGCGGTTGCGGCTTGTAACAGTGCTCACGTCCCAAATTTAAAGCATTTAACAAACCTGCTTTACAACCAGCAAGTGAGCAAGTTGCTAGCGTCAGACAGCGATAAAGTGATCTCGTTATTAACAGAAGAAACACTAGAAGGTTCTGAGGCGACATTCCAGATCCGTAATACGCATGGGTTACATGCTCGTCCGGGTGCCATGTTGGTGAGTACCGCTAAAGGGTTTGAATCTAATATTCTGGTTGCCAACCTTGACGGTGAAGGAAAGTCGGTAAATGCGAAAAGTTTAATGAAAGTAATCGCATTGGGCGTTAAGCATGGCCATAAATTACATTTTACAGCGCAAGGGGCTGATGCAGATGCTGCATTAACTGCAATTGGTGAAGCTATCGCAAATGGTTTAGGGGAGGGCAAATAATGTCAGTGAAAAATCTGAAAGTCGTCACCGTGACGTTAAACCCTGCTTTGGACTTAACCGGTTCCCTTGAAACCTTGAGCGCAGGCAGCGTTAATTTAGTTCAACGCGGCTCGTTACACCCTGCTGGTAAAGGCGTAAACGTCGCGAAAGTGCTTGCTGAGTTGGGTGCTGAGGTAACTGTGACTGGTTTCTTAGGTGCTGATAACCAAGCGCCTTTTTGCCAATTGTTTGAATCAATAGGTTTGAATGATGCCTTTGTACGTGTAGTGGGTGCTACGCGTATTAATGTAAAAGTGGTTGAAGATTCAGGCAAAGTTACCGACTTGAACTTCCCTGGAGTGAATGTAACAGAAGCGGATATTGTTTGCTTTGAGCAAGCATTATTAGCACTTGCGAAAACACATGATGTGTTTGTACTGGCTGGCAGTTTGCCACAGGGTGTGTCACCAGAAAAATGTGCGCAATGGGTTCGCTTGCTTCAAGAGCAAGGGAAACAAGTGCTATTTGATAGTTCAAAAGCGGCATTAACGGCAGGGCTTGAGGCAACACCTTGGTTGATCAAACCCAACGATGATGAATTAGCAGATTGGGCTGGAAAGCCACTGACAACACTTGCTTCTATTACCGAGGTTGCTGAAACGATCTCAAATTTAGGGGTCCGTAATGTTGTTGTATCGCGTGGCGAGCACGGTGTGATGTGGCTAGATCAAGATGGTTGGCTCTCTGCTAAACCACCAACAATGAATGTAGTCAGTACTGTAGGTGCGGGCGACACGCTAGTGGCTGGCATGTGTTGGGGTCACTTAAATCAATGGAACAAAGAACAAACATTAAAGTTTGCGACGGCTTTGTCTGCGTTAGCTGTGGCACAAGTTGGTGTTGGCGTTGATAGCTTAGAACGTGTTGAGCAGTGTATGGAACAAGTACAACTCGCATAGAACGATAGTTAGCTTATACCAACAAATATTTATCCAGTAACGTAAATATAATTACGTAAAAAATAAAAGAATCAGAGGGTTTTGATAATGAAAGTAGCCATAGTGACAGCTTGCCCAAGCGGTATTGCAAATAGCGTCATTGCTGCGGGTTTGCTTGAAAAAGCAGCGGCAGAATTAAAGTGGACGGCAAATATTGAATGTCAGTCAAGTGTCGTAAGTGGTAATACACTTACCGCCGAACAAATCGAAGCAGCGGACTGTATCATTGTTGCTGCTAATCGCACTATAGATTTGAGCCGTTTCAAATCGAAGAAAGTGTATCAATCTGATATTTCAGCGTGCTTAACATCGCCAAAAACATACCTAGAAAATGCGATTAGCCAAGCCGATGTGTTGGCCGTCATTCCACAAGTAGATGAAAATCAAGCTTCTAACAATAGTATTAAGAAGATTGTTGCTATCACTGCGTGTCCAACAGGTGTTGCTCATACTTTCATGGCGGCGGAAGCGCTGGAAGAAGAAGGCAATCGTCTTGGACACCATATTAAAGTGGAAACACGTGGTTCTGTTGGTGCCAAAAACCAACTGACAGAATCTGAAATTGCAGATGCTGATTTAGTGATTATTGCTGCTGATATCGAAATTGATATGGCGCGTTTCGCAGGTAAGAAAGTCTATAAAACCAGTACAGGTTTAGCACTTAAGAAAACAAAACAAGAGCTTGAAAATGCTTTTGAAAAAGGGACGACTTATCAACATGATGGAAGCTCAGCAAATAGCGCGAGCACGTCAGGTGAAAAAACAGGTGCGTATAAACACTTAATGACAGGCGTTTCTCACATGCTGCCGTTGGTTGTTGCTGGTGGTCTGTCGATTGCGTTGTCATTTGTTTTCGGTATTGAAGCATTTAAAGAAGAAGGCACATTGGCTGCGGCACTGATGACTATCGGTGGCGGTTCTGCATTTGCCTTGATGGTTCCAGTATTAGCTGGTTTCATTGCATTTTCGATCGCTGACCGCCCTGGTCTAGCGCCGGGTCTAATTGGCGGTATGTTAGCAAGTTCGACAGGCGCTGGCTTCCTTGGTGGTATTGTTGCTGGTTTCTTAGCGGGTTACAGTGCCAAGATGATTGCAGACAATGTCAAACTGCCACAATCGATGGAAGCACTGAAACCCATATTGATTATTCCGCTTGCGGCAAGCTTAATCACAGGTCTAATCATGATCTACATTGTTGGTGGCCCTGTGTCTGCTGCGATGATGGGTTTGACGGATTTCTTAAACAACATGGGTTCTGCTAACGCTGTACTACTGGGTATTATCCTTGGTTGTATGATGTGTTTCGATTTGGGTGGCCCAGTAAACAAAGCGGCTTATACGTTTGGAGTTGGTTTACTTGCATCGCAGACATACGCACCAATGGCGGCTGTGATGGCGGCAGGTATGGTACCTGCTCTGGGTATGGGCTTAGCGACTTTCTTAGCTAAGCGTAAATTTACCAACAGTGAATCAGAAGCGGGTAAGGCATCGTTTGTCTTAGGTCTATGCTTCATCTCTGAAGGTGCGATTCCGTTTGCGGCACGCGATCCAATGCGTGTAATTCCAAGCTGTATGGCGGGTGGTGCATTAACAGGCGCGTTATCAATGTTATTTGGTGCAAAACTGATGGCACCACATGGTGGTTTGTTCGTACTCTTTATTCCAAACGCAATTACCCCCGTATTTATGTACTTAGTCGCGATTGCGGCAGGCACAATCGTAACGGGTGTCACTTACGCGTTCTTAAAGCGTGCCGATGAAGAACAGCTTGCCGCTGTATAATTAAAGCGTGAAATAAACGTGGTTAGATAGTTGTGTAACATACTTTCTAATAACAAAAGAAGCCCCGATATTGCTACGATATCGGGGCTATTTTGCCACCGCTGCCTACTTATTTATTTCTGTATCCATTACATCTATTCTTTGTTTCCCCAAGCGCAACAGAGTTGCAAAGCACATCAAGAATAGGGTAATCAATACAGCGAGTGATCGTAGACTGTCCTTGCGTATTCAAAAAGCATTACTGCTAAAGCGCATTTTTATTATTATCCCCAAGGGGGTACTACTTTTATAATTATTGTTTAACTCGTTAAGAGTTGGTATTACTCTTCTGCTGACATTAACAACTCTTCACCATCGGTGATCAATAAGTATGATTTGCCAATATCTAGTTGGCATATATCAATACTTTCAGCACCAAAGTACAAATCACCACTACAGTTTTCAATTGTCATGTAAGGCGTGACTACGCCCTGTTTGGCTTCATTAATAGTAACGGTAGAAGTCGCGATGATTTGGGCATCTTTATGACTAAACACTCGAATCCGATATTTTCCTGCAACCTCTGAGCGCGAACGTTTAAGCGAACTTAATTTAAAGAGCTTACTTTTTGCGTCATCTAACCAAGCAACAACCCATAGATCCGCATTTTCACTGATCAACATAGTGTCGATTCCTGCTTGAATGCTCTTAGAGTTAGTATCTTGTATGCCTAACTGCACTGTTACGTTGTCACTAACATTCCAGCGGTACATATACGGTGTTACTTCTTTATCCATATTTGCTGTTGCTTTATTGGTGCTAGTAAATAACGCATCTTCACTTAAGGTATGGCGAATATGGTAATCAATGGCTTCCTTTGTCGTATTTACAAAATGTAAGTCGGCTTGTCGTGTGCGTGAAACGCCATCAACAGCATTACTCACTGCATCAACGTCACTGCCTCCATCCCCTGAACCGCCACAACCTAACAACAAAATAGGTAATGCGGTTATTAGCGCTGTTCTAAACATGTTAGAACCTCTTTTGTAATTATTTTATGAATCTTAATGTAAGCATATTGCAAGATTCAGCTGTCATTTGATCAATTCTGATGGATAAATTGAACTTGTATTTAACTACCTGAAATAAAATTAAAAATCGGACTCTCATTCGTGAGAATGTCAAAAAAGGAAGGTGCGATGGGAAATAAGTTGGATAAAGAAGTGGCAAAATTGACCACTTCTTTGTTGTGAGGGGAGAATGGCGTGCTAGTTAATTCTCGATGGAAAATATCAGCACATACGGCGCTTTAAACCGCTTAGCTCTAACAATCTTGTCGAAATTTCTTCCACTGATAATGAGCTGGTATTCAAATAAGGGATTGCCTCTCTTCGGAACATGCTTTCGACTTTGCCTAATTCGGTTTCACATTGGAGTTGGCTTGCGTATTCGCTGTCTGCCATGCGTTCATGGCGAATGGTATGCAGGCGCTCTGGGTCAATAGTGAGACCAAAGGTTTTATATCTATAAGGTTCAATAGCTTGAGGAAGTTTTAATCGCTTCATATCTTCAGCAATAAACGGATAATTTACCGCTCGGATACCAAATTGCATAGCGAGATATAAACTTGTTGGTGTTTTTCCGCAACGAGATACGCCCAATAGAATAATATCTGCCTGATCAAGATTATTCAGTGAGATACCATCGTCGTGTGCAAGGGTATATTCAATAGCTGCAATACGATCCATATAGCTAGCGGCGTCTTTATTGATGCTATGAGAGCGTTGCAATTTGGGCGCTGGCTCAAGGTTTAGGTCTTGTCGAAGCGGTTCAACTAGTACATTCAATACATCATAAAGTAAGGCGCTGCTTTGCTCTAAAACGGCCTTTACTTCAGGGATCACGACAGAATAAAAGACAATCGGCTGAGAGCCTGATGCTTCATGAGCTTGTTTTATAAGGTTTTTTACGTGTTCTGCTCGTTCGATTGTTTCGACAAATGGCAGTGTCATTTGCTTAGTTTCTAGCGGAAATTGGCCTAAAACAGCGTGTCCAAGGGTCTCAGATGTGATTGCAGTACCGTCAGAAACGTAAAATACGTCACGAAATTGGGTTTTGCGCTGCATATAAAGTTGAATCCTTAAAATTATTTTGTAATCGTGTGGGTATCAGAGTTATTACAATAACCTAAAAAGGAATATCTACCATATCAACACCGCATCGTGAGTATTTTTTTGTGACTGAATGCAAACGATTGCCTTGGTGGCTATATTCTTAATTACAGCTGTACCCAATTACAAGGAGACTTCCCCGTGCAACAGAATGTTGTTTGGTATGACGCTTTATCAATGAATGACGTTGACAAAGTAGGTGGAAAGAACGCATCACTCGGCGAAATGGTAGCTAACTTAGCTAACGCTGGTGTGAAGGTACCCAATGGTTATGCAACAACATCGTTTGCTTTTAATGCTTTCTTGGAAGCTGGGGGTTTGAACGACCGCATTTATCAACTACTTGATAAGTTAGATGTTGAAGATGTAAACGCGTTGAAAGCGGCGGGTGAAACGATTCGAGGCTGGGTTCTCGATGCACCATTTCCGGCTGATTTAGAGGATGATATTCGTCGTAGCTATGCTGAGCTTGGTGAAGGCGACGAGATGCTATCAGTAGCCGTACGTTCATCTGCAACAGCAGAAGATTTACCTGATGCTTCATTTGCAGGTCAACAAGAAACGTTCTTAAATGTGCGTGGTATTGATGCTGTGATTGAAGCGGTTAAGCATGTATTTGCTTCTTTGTTTAACGACCGTGCAATTTCTTACCGTGTACACCAAGGCTTTGAACACCAAGGTGTAGCATTGTCTGCGGGCATTCAGCGCATGGTTCGTTCAGATAAAGCCTCATCAGGTGTGATGTTCACACTAGACACTGAGTCGGGCTTTGACCAAGTGGTATTTATTACCTCATCTTGGGGCTTGGGTGAAATGGTTGTACAGGGTGCTGTTAACCCTGATGAGTTTTACGTTCATAAGCCAACCTTAGAAGCTGGAAACGCTGCGGTTGTGCGTCGTACCATTGGGTCAAAAATGATCAAAATGGTGTACGCAGAGGGTGAAGAACTGGGTACGCAAGTTGAAACAATTGATACATCGGTTGAAGAGCGTAACCAGTTCTCACTAACGGATGCTGAAATTGAAGAGCTAGCGAAGCAGGCATTGATCATAGAGAAACACTATGGTCGCCCGATGGACATTGAATGGGCAAAAGATGGCATTACAGGTGAACTCCTGATTGTTCAAGCGCGCCCTGAGACCGTACGTTCTCGTGATGATCAAAATGTGATGGAGCGTTTCCACCTTAATGATCAAGCGCAAGCTATTATTGAAGGTCGCGCAATTGGTCAACGTATTGGTACTGGTGTTGTTCGCGTAGTGACCAGCCTAGATCAAATGGATCAGGTGCAAAACGGTGATGTATTAGTGGCAGACATGACAGATCCTGATTGGGAACCTGTGATGAAAAAAGCATCGGCTATCGTTACAAACCGTGGTGGCCGTACCTGTCATGCTGCGATTATTGCACGTGAACTTGGTATTCCTGCTGTTGTGGGTTGCGGGAAAGCGACAGAGCAACTTAGTGATGGTCAGCAAGTGACTGTGTCTTGTGCTCAAGGTGAGACTGGCTTCATTTATGAAGGTGAATTGGACTTTGAGATTCGTCGTTCAGAAGTCGATTCACTGCCTGATCTTCCACTGAAAGTGATGATGAACGTCGGTAACCCTGATCGCGCATTTGATTTCGCGTGTATTCCGAATGAAGGTGTTGGTCTTGCGCGTTTAGAATTCATCATTAATAAGATGATCGGTATTCACCCTAAAGCATTACTTAACTACGACCAACAATCTGATGAGCTGAAAGCTGAAATTGATCGTCGTATTGTTGGCTATGAAAGTCCTGTTGAGTTTTACATTCAAAAACTCACAGAAGGGATTTCAACATTAGCATCGGCTTTCTGGCCAAAACGCGTTATCGTTCGGATGTCAGATTTTAAGTCGAATGAATACCGTAACTTGGTTGGTGGGCTTAACTACGAACCAACTGAAGAAAACCCAATGCTAGGCTTCCGTGGTGCATCGCGTTATATCTCGGAACAGTTCCAAGATTGTTTCGCTTTAGAGTGTGAAGCGATGAAGCGTGTACGTAATAAAATGGGTCTGAAAAACGTTGAAATCATGATTCCATTTGTTCGTACCGTTAGCGAAGCTGCATCGGTTATCGACTTATTGGCTAAGTTTGATTTACGTCGCGGTGAAGATGGCCTTAAAGTCATCATGATGTGTGAGTTGCCATCTAACGCTATTTTGGCAGATGACTTCTTGAAGTACTTTGACGGCTTCTCGATTGGCTCTAACGACATGACTCAGCTAACACTGGGCCTTGACCGTGATTCTGGCGAAATCGCTCACATGTTTGATGAGCGTAATGATGCGGTGAAAGCCATGCTTTCAATGGCGATTAAAGCAGCCAATAAAGCGGGCAAATATGTCGGAATTTGTGGCCAAGGGCCATCAGACCATGAAGATTTAGCTGACTGGTTAATGGAGCAGGGGATTGACTCTGTTTCACTCAACCCAGACACAGTGGTTGAAACGTGGCTACACCTAGGAAAGCAAGATGCTTAATTAGTTGAAAGCTATTTAAAAAATAAAACCCGCAGTGATGCGGGTTTTTTTATATCTATATTAATCTCATCAATGATCAAATTATGGCTGCTGCGACTTGGGCTTTTGTACCTCAATTTGGCTTTTTGGCACTCCTTGTCGCGACTTTTATCGCACTTCTACCATTCAAAAAATACGAATTGCGTGCTGAGTTTCGTGGGTGTGATGAAACGGGTGATCAATGGGTATCGCTAGTACGTTGCTGTACGAAAAGTGAGTGCCGCATTTTGAAAGGAGTATATTCATCGGCTCAGTAAAACCTATAAAGAAAAAACCGCTCTGAATAATCAGAGCGGTAAATAGGCAAGAGGTTTAGTTATTATAATAAGTACTAAGTTTTACTTAGCTGGGTATGTTTTGTAGCGAACCCCCATCATTTGTTCCATACAATGAACGACTTGGCAGCTATAGCCGAACTCGTTATCGTACCAAATGTACAGTACGCAACGGTTGTCTTGAGCAATCGTGGCGACACCATCCACAACACCTGCAACACGTGAGCCAACAATATCGCTAGATACGACTTCTGTAGAATCCGTGAAATCAATTTGCCCTGAAAGTGGCGAGTTAAGCGCCATTTCACGAAGGTATTGATTCATCTCCTCTGCGGTAACATTTTTTTCTAAATTCAAGTTAGCAACAGCCATGGAAACATTTGGAGTTGGAACGCGAATAGAGTTACCTGATAATTTACCTGCCAGTTCTGGCAGCGCTTTTGCGACGGCTTTAGCTGCGCCAGTGGAAGTCAGTACCATATTTATGGATGCAGAGCGGCCACGGCGATCGCCTGAGTGGAAGTTGTCAATCAAGTTTTGATCGTTAGTGTACGAGTGCACAGTTTCGATGTGACCAGAGACGACGCCATATTTGTCGTTAACGGCCTTCAATACTGGCGTTATTGCATTGGTAGTACAGCTTGCTGCTGAGATAATGGTGTCTTCAGGTTGAATGACGGCTTCGTTCACCCCAAATACGACATTTTTAATATCGCCTTTCCCCGGCGCTGTCAGTAGTACTTTACTTGTGCCTGGGCATGCAAGGTGATTACTTAACCCTTCGCTGTCGCGCCAAATCCCCGTGTTATCGACAACAAGTGCATTGTTGATACCGTATTGTGTGTAATCTACTTCAGCAGGGCTGTTAGCATAGATAATTTGGATAAAGTTACCATTAACAATGATAGCTTTACGTTCTTTGTTGATGGTAATGCTGCCGTTAAACGGGCCGTGTACTGAATCACGACGGAGTAGGCTCGCACGCTTTTCTAAATCACCATCTTTACCGCCACGAACAACAATCGCTTTTAGACGGAGTGGATAGCCTACACCACTTTTTTCAATGAGTAAGCGTGCCAATAAGCGACCAATACGTCCAAAGCCATACAGAACAACATCACGAGATTCTAACGATTGGGTACTGTCTAGCGACTCAATTAATGCAGTTTGAAGGTAGTCTTTTAAACCGTCTTCATTGTCTTGGTTATTCCAGTATTCGTGTGCAAGCTGACCAACATCGATTCGACAAGGCGACAAATCTAATTCTGTCAGTTGCTGAATAAGCGGAAGCGTTTGTGCTGGTGATAAAGCCTTACCAGTATACTTGCGAGCGACACGGTGTGCTTTGATGATATCGACAGTTGAAGCGTTAACCAATTGACGACCAAACAGTAGGATTTCAACACCTTTCTGTCGGTACAGTTGGCCAAGAAGTGGTGAGATGGATTCTGAATTAGTTTGGCTTGTTTGCCAATCAAGAAGATATTTTTCCGGACTCATCTTTACTAGGACCTTTCACGTTTTTTGGGGGGAAGAAGCAGGTTGGGGCCTGCATGAAGCTATGTTGTTTTTATGTGCAAAAGTGTAACGTTTGCGTCGTTTTTATCCTAGTAAAATTAAGCGCTTATAATTGTGATCTGAGTCGGTGCAGTGTCGTGATCGACCTCGCAAATTAAATTTGTATAACGTGTTTTCTGTGCTTTTGAAATGTACTTATTTTTCGCTATTCATTTAGAAAAACAGTCTGCTTAAATATAAATAGTTTTTTGTTAAGTAAAGGGGAGAATTGAGATATAACCGCTACTTAGCTGCTGTGGCTAAATTGGAGATCAGAGAAATAAAGCACCATGGAGGGAATGAAAATAAAGGCTAATCAAAGTGCTGAGTAGCCCTGTTTACATAAATGCTGAAGTGAAGGGGTTGTTTATCACAAAGTAATAAAATCACACTTCAGCATTTTAGGCTGGATAAATGGCGCCTAAAGCAATTGCGTTACTTGCCCCTGTCACATCTGGAAGATTACCTGGTAACTGATGCAAAGTTCGGTATGCGAGCCATGCAAATGCCATCGCTTCCATGTTATCGCTGTCTACACCTCGTTCAGATGTACTGAGTATTTGCCATTGCGGTAATGCTGTTTGTAGCCTGTTTATCAATAGTGGGTTATGAACACCACCACCACAGATAAGCAGTTCGTTAGGTACATTATTGCAAGTGAAGGTACGAACATCGTTGGCTATCGTCATTGCGGTGAATTCAACTAACGTGGCTTGTACATCTTGTGGTGTAAGTGTGATGCCTTTTTCTTGCGCCAAAATAGCTAAGTGCTGTTGTAACCAAGGCAAATTAAAGAGTTCCCGCCCTGTACTTTTTGGCGCGGATAGCGCGAGGTATGGTTCAGCCAGCAATTGTTCAAGCAATGCGTGGTTGACTGAACCTGTTAGTGCCCACTCTGCATTGTTGTCGTAGGTTTTTTGTTGGTGAAGGTTTATCCAAGCGTCCATCAGCATATTACCGGGACCAGTATCATAGCCGATCACATGTTGGTTTGGTTGTAAGACCGTGATGTTTGCAATACCACCAATGTTTAAAATAACTCGGGAGGTTTCTGGACAACTGAATAGTTGCTGATGGAATGCGGGTACTAAAGGAGCCCCTTGACCACCGTAGGCCATATCTTTTCGACGAAAGTCTGCAACAGTACAAATACCTGTTTTAGCTGAAATGATGTTGGCATCCCCCAGCTGCATTGTAAAAGCATATTCACAATCAGGGGCATGAAATACCGTCTGGCCGTGGCTGCCTATTGCTTTGATGTCTTCAGGTTTAACGTTTGCCTTCGTGACAAGGGTGTTAACTGCATCTGCAAACAGGTGACCTAATCGGTGATCGAGCTCGCCGATTGTTTGAAGGTTGGTTGGTTGTCCCAGACAGACATCAAGCAATGAATGTTTTAGGCTTTCTCCCATTGGAAAGCTGATTGATGCAATCAGATGTGTTTGCGTGGAATCTATTTCAACGAGAACGGCATCAACACCATCCATACTCGTGCCAGACATGAGGCCAATGTATTTTTCAGTCACTGTTTGATACCTGTTAGAGACATAGAAAACGTCAGTATATTTTACACATTGTTGCCTATTTTAGTGCCATTATATTTCAACTTACTGAAAAGAAAGGTTTAAAAAAAGTGGTATCCCTTTTGCTAACTCTAGTGTGCAACTTATTAATAATATTTGAGGGATTATCATGAAAAAGTTAACTATCGCTGCTTTAGTTACATCTTCTTTATTTGCCGCTAATGCAAGTGCGACGATTCTGTCTGTGAGTTCAGGTACTTCTTCTGCGGGATTTTCAGGGCAAATTACACTGGCTCCAGGGTTAGTGACAGATGCCGCGGTTACCAATCAGGCCCAGCAGGGTTTCAATGAACAGCAGCTTGTTTCTTTGGCGGCTGACTTAGATGTCGATGGCGGAACAATAGCCCAAGGTACAAATGTCGCGAGTCACATGATATTTTTGAATAAAGCAACGAGCGAGAGTGGCGTGTTGTCTCACATTGGTGTTGAGTGGATGTTTGATGGCAAAATTTTAGGTGTTATGTCTGATTCTGGTGGTATCTTAGAAGCCGCGAGTAATGCCTTATTGGGCGCTGCAGGAACAACCTACCCAGGTGCGTTCGGTGCACGTGGTATGGAAGGCAGTGATAGCTATACAATTGATGGTGATAAGCTAACCGTGACTATGCGAGTTACACAGCCCGGTGACTGGATTCGTGTCATTACTGATGTGCCAGAGCCAGCATCAATGGCATTATTTGGTTTAGGTCTGATGGGGTTAGGTTTCTCTCGTCGTCGTAAAAACCATGCATAATCAGGCGATAGTCCTTTGAATAATCATATTTCTGTTTGATTTTTGCATAACCGCTGCACTCGTGTGGCGGTTTTATTTTGGGGCTAGAATAGGGGTGATGTAGCTCACTATTTCTGTTATAATGCGCGCTATTATCTCTGGGTCATGGCAAGAGCGCTCTCAAAATGACGAGTAATATCCTTGCTCTGCGTACTCAGATGAAACATACAAATTGAAGCTGCCACCATCATGGCGGCTTTTTTAATGCTTGATACATCAATCAATTTGGAACAGTACATTGATTTCTACAGCTAACATTACGATGCAGTTTGGCGATAAGCCATTGTTTGAAAACATTTCAGTTAAATTCGGTGGCGGTAACCGCTACGGCCTAATCGGTGCGAATGGCTGTGGTAAGTCAACGTTCATGAAAATCCTTGGCGGCGAATTAGAGCAGTCAGGCGGCACTGTTTCATTAGATCCTAACGAGCGTATGGCTAAGTTAGGTCAGGACCAGTTTGCTTTTGAAAAATACTCTGTTGTTGACACCGTTATCATGGGTCACAAAGAGCTTTGGAAAGTAAAAGAAGAACGCGACCATATTTACTCTTTACCAGAAATGTCTGATGAAGATGGTATGCGTGTTGGCGACCTTGAAACTGAGTTCGCAGAAATGGACGGTTACTCTGCTGAAGCGCGTGCGGGTGAACTTCTACTTGGTCTTGGTATTCCAGAAGATCAACACTTCGGTCTAATGAGCGAAGTTGCTCCTGGTCTAAAAGTTCGTGTGCTTCTAGCGCAAGTTCTATTCGCTGATCCTGAAGTTATGCTTCTTGACGAACCAACGAACAACTTGGACATTCACACAATCAGCTGGTTAGAAGAGATTTTGTTGGCACGTAACTGCACAATGATCATTATCTCGCATGACCGCCACTTCCTAAACAGTGTTTGTACACACATGGCAGACTTGGATTACGGTGAACTTCGCCTATTCCCAGGTAACTATGATGAATACATGATTGCGGCTGAGCAATCACGTGACCAACTGTACGCTGATAACGCGAAGAAAAAAGCACAGATGGCTGAACTACAAACGTTCGTAAGCCGTTTCTCTGCTAACGCATCAAAAGCAAAGCAAGCGACATCACGTCAGAAACAACTAGATAAAATTCAACTTAGTGAAGTGAAGGCGTCAAGCCGTCAATCTCCGTTTATCCGCTTCGATCAGGAAAAGCCACTTTTCCGTAATGCTCTTGAAGTTGAAGGCCTAAAACAAGGTTACGGCGAAAACATTTTGATCAACGGTGTAAACCTTATGGTTGAAGTGGGCGAGCGTATCGCGATTATCGGTGAGAATGGTATCGGTAAATCAACATTACTAAATACGCTTGCTGGTGCAATGGATCCAATGGAAGGTATGGTTAAGTGGTCTGAAAACCACAACATCGGCTTCTATGCTCAGGATCACAGTGCTGATTTTGAAGAAGATATGACGCTGCTTGACTGGATGGGTCAGTGGAAAAAAGAAGGTGACGACGAGCAAGTAGTTCGCGGCATCCTTGGTCGTATGTTGTTCTCTCAAAGTGACATCAAGAAATCGGTTAAAGTGATTTCTGGTGGTGAGCAAGGTCGCATGTTGTTTGGTAAGCTTATTATGCAAAAAGCTAACATCCTTCTAATGGATGAACCAACAAACCACATGGATATGGAGTCTATCGAAGCACTTAACTTAGCGCTTGAAAACTTCAAAGGTACCTTGATGTTCGTTTCTCATGACCGTCAGTTTGTATCGTCTGTTGCTACGCGTATCATCGAAATTACTAAGAACGGTATTGAAGATTTCCACGGTTCTTACGATGAATACCTACGCAAGCAAGGCCTAACAGGCTAATTATTGTTTGTTGAATGAGAGCCGCCCTATAAGGCGGCTTTTTTCTGTCTATGGTTTAATTCAATTGGCTATTCAACAAGGTTGGAGAATAAAATGAAAATTTGGGTAGATGCTGATGCGTGTCCAAATGTAATCAAGGAAATTTTATTTCGGGTGGCTAACAGAGTGGGGGTTTCAGTCACGCTGGTGGCTAACCATCATGTACGTGTACCGCCATCGCCCCATATTCGATCGTTACAGGTTGAAAGTGGTTTTGATGTTGCAGACGATTTTATCGTCCAGCAGGTTGAAGCGGGGGATTTGGTTATCACAGCTGATATTCCATTAGCTGACGAAGTGATCACTAAAGATGGACATGCGCTGAATCCGCGCGGTGAGTTGTATACCAAAGAAACGATTAAACAACGTTTACAGATGCGAGACTTCATGGACACCATGCGCAGCTCTGGTGTGCAAACAGGTGGGCCACCACCACTTAACCAGTCTGATCGCCAAAACTTTGCGAATAAATTAGACAGCTTTGTGGCAAAAAACCATAAAAAATAGTCTCAGACACAAAAGGTAACGAGCTTTAAGCATCTAAGTAAGCTCGTTGCTACTGTTTGAAGCAAAAGCCGCCAAAGTAATAACTTTATGCCCTGTTTACTCTTTTGCTTGGTTCTCCTTCTCCTTTTCTTTTTGGCTTTCAGTCCCTTTTACTGTTTTCTCTTGCTCTTCTAGCAGCTTCTTCGGTGTCGCTTTTTTCTTCTTGTTTATTCTATATTCCGTTGCGTAATACCACTCTGAATTTTGGCTAGTCAGCATAGCTTCGAGTGCTTTTGAGTCTACTTCTGAAAATTTCCCCATTGCGATTGCGGGTAAGTCTGTTTTTCCTACTTTTTCATTACTGGCCATATCGACCATGACAGTTGCAGCTTCAGCTAATGCGGCTGCATACTCATCTCGGTTATTGAAGTTAATATCATCGACAGTCATTTTTTCACGTAAAACAAGCGACCATTGAAGGGCAAGGTAAGGGACTCGCGGATAAGGTTCTTTAGTATTCGGATCAGTATTATTCTGCGGTAAGTCGTAACTGATGCCTTGCAAGAAATAAGCGAGTGATAAGTATTTGTCTTCTTTTAGTTGTTTTAAACCGATGAAGTCGGGTAGATCCGAAGGGGAGATCTTTTTGCCTTTTTGGTTATAGAGCCAGACGGCATTGTCGTTACGCATTTCAGGCCAAAAATCATCACCCGATCCAAGTAGGTTAAATGTGACTTTTAGTCTAATTGGGACACTTGTCCCACCATTTGGCATGTCCCAAAAGCTTGATAGGATATGGTGCTGGGTGGTGAGGTAGAGTAACCCGTTATCAGGCCCGACGACGACAGATGCTAGATCATGAGTTTGTGAACCGAGTTTTTTGGTGCAGCTATAGCTTTCGATATCCGTTGGTGATGAATTTTCATCCCACTTTTTTACTTTACCGCCACCATTCAGTTTACAAAGTGCATGGTAAATATTCTTTTTATTTTTATTGTAACGGTAGAGATGTGCATATTCTTTGTCATAGCTGATCACAGCCTGAGTGGGTAATAATTGGTCGAGTGTTACGGTAATAATATCGCCGTCTTCTAGATCTGCGTAGGAAATCTTCTCGGCGTATGCAGGAAAAGAGGCAATGATAAGAAATAGAGGCAATAGAAAAAGATCAGAAAGTTTCGTCACCGCAAAGCTCGGCTCTGAACTATAGGGTTGAGCCGGTCTTAATAAGTTACGCGATGAAGCGCGTATAAAATGATCCGCAATCATAATCGGTACCTTTATCGCGTGAATTGTTGTCAGTTTAGCAAATCACGATAAGGCTGGATGAAAAAGAAAGGGGAGTCCAAATAAAGAGGCGGTATTCGATTAACACCGCCAAGGTGATTGCAGTTTTAACATTTTGATGGTGGTGATAATCAAATAACGTATAAAGCTAAAGTCTACCTAACATGCTTGAACTGTAAATTTCCCAACAGCAACACTGACAACCTTGACGGTGCTACCTGCAGGAATCACTTGATCATGAGAGGTCGGATCAAGTAATAATTGCCATTGGATACCTGAATGCTTAACGTAAACAGGCGTATCCTGTGCACTTAGTGTCGAGCTCAGAGTAAAAGTTAGGCCCATAAAATCGCTATGGACATTGCTAGCTTCGACTTTGCTTTGCTGTAAGCGTTTTAGCGGCTTCCAAAGAAGTGCAGTAATAATACCCGCACCAATCCCAGTCGCACTGACTAAGCTTAGAAATGTTTCTGGCAGTATTCCTGCCCATGCAAGCCCGCCAGTGATAATCGCAGCAATACCGACAGCCAATAGTACGATTGTTGAGAGGCCCAAGAGTAAAGTCTCTACAGACAATAATATTAAGCCAATAATGATGGTTAACTGTGCAGGGCTAATACCAAAAACATCCATACGATACCCCTTTAATTACTTACTTTGGTTAAGCTTATTAATGATAGTCATTGCTTCAGCAACCATTGACGAGGCATTGGTTTGATTTTCAGGAAGCAGTACCACTGAAGATTCTTTGGCGATGGCTAGTTTTGCATCAATGGCTTTACCGGCCAGTTCAAGTTGTATCGCTTTTTGACCTTCTTCTGTTGATGCTGTTCGACCTACCACTTCAATAGCCTCAGCTTGCGCCTGAGCAACGGCTAGAATCGCTTGCGCTTCACCTTCGGCTTTTAGTACTTGCTCTGAACGCTCAGCTTCAGCCGCTAATACACGTGCTTGTTTTTCACCTTCAGCGATATTGATATCAGACTGACGTTGACCTTCAGATTCCAAAATAACCGCACGCTTTTCACGTTCAGCTTTCATTTGGCGTTCCATGGCGTCTAATACTGAACGAGGTGGTTCAATATCTTTAATCTCATAACGCATTACTTGCACCCCCCAAGGTTCAGAGGCTTCATTAATAGAGGATACAATTGCTGTATTTAGGCTTTCACGTTCCTCGAAGGTTTTATCTAGCTCAAGTTTACCCACTTCACTACGCATTGTTGTTTGCGCTAGTTGGGTTACAGAGAAAACATAGTCGTCAACACCGTAGCAGGCTTTAGCTGGATCAAGGACTTTTAGGTACAGTACGCCATCGACAATTAGCGAAATATTATCTTTTGTGATCGCTGATTGCTGAGGTACATCATATGCTTGCTCTTTTAATGAACGGGTATAAGCGATGCGATCGATGAAAGGAATAATGAAGTTTAAGCCTGCTTCCATTGTTTTATTGTACTTACCAAAACGTTCCACAATGTAAGCAGAGTTTTGAGGTACAAATTTCACGGAAGAACGAATGAAAATAATGACAAAAATGGCAAGGAATATCCAGCCATTAAAGAGGTTTGGTAACAGTTCGATAATGTCCATATTGACTCTTTTGATAGTAAATTGAATTGCGTTTTTTTACTGTACCGAAAAGATGCACCCAAGGTCTAGCTAAGTAGGCAATTTAATTATGAAACGCGATCAGAAATTGAGTTCAGAAAAAGATATATAGGGGTTGAATGCGGTGGGGTATGGAAAGCTCATGAAAAGAAAAAGCCAGCTTTTGAAGTGACCCCATTAAGTTGGACATTTTAGTTAAGCGGCTTGTAAGGCCTGATTTCGATATTCTATCGGAGTCAGGCCTTTTAGTTTTACCTTTATACGTTTTGTATTGTAATACTCTATGTACCCTTTAATCTTTTCTATCAGTTCATCGGCATCTTTGAAGCTTTTCCCGTGATACATCTCTGTTTTCAGCAACGCGAAAAAGTTCTCGGCTACAGCATTATCGAGGCAATTCCCTTTTCGCGACATACTTTGGGCAAGACCACAGTTAGCGAGTTGCTTTTGATAAGCCTTATGCCGATATTGCCAGCCTTGGTCGCTATGTACAATTGGTCTTGAGTGTCCTCTAAGTTTCTTTATTGCATCTTTCAACATGCCCGTAACCAGTGGTAGTCGAGCATTTTTGGCTAGCCTAAACGAGATCACTTCTTGATTAAACAGGTCAACTATCGGCGACAAATAGACTTTCTGCCCTTTAACCTTGAACTCGGTGACATCTGTCACCCACTTTTCATCAGGTTTTGTCGCCTTGAAGTCTCTTTCAAGTATGTTTGGTGCCGCTCTCCCTGCTTCTCCTCTATAAGCTCGATACTTCTTTGGCCTCATCGTGGATTTTAGCCCCTGACGGGTCATCAGCCGTTGTACCGTCTTGTGATTGAGCTTGATACCGCGATTCCTTAATTCCAAGTGAATACGGCGGTAGCCATAACGCCCCTCATGCTCATGATAAATCGATCTAATAACTTCTAGCTCGTGCTCATAAGCGTCAGGCTTATGGCATGCTTGAATTTGATAGTAGAACACACTCCTTGCCATCTTCATGGCTCGAAGTAGGTGCTTTAAAGAGTGCTTTTCTTTCAGAGCTGAGACGGCTAACGCTTTTTCTTTGTTTGTCGACGCTTTTGCTGCTTCAGCTCCTCCAACTTTTTTAGAACAGCATTCTCTGCCCGCAAGTACGCCAGTTCCTCTTTCAGCTCTTCAAGGGTCATTTCGTCATCAGGTTTTGGTGTAGCTTTGGATTGATATTTCATGAGAGGTCTTCCTATAGGGCGGTTTTCTAGTCCTTCTAAACCGGCCTCATTGTACTTTTTAAGCCATGACGACAAGATGCCAGGAGAGGATAGGTTCAAAACAGCGCTAGTGTGACTGAGAGACCACCCACTCGTCCACATCAGATTCAATGCCTGCAATTTCTTACCCGCACTACTGCTATGTGAGGAAGGTAAGAAGGAGTTGGTGCCATGTATCGAATAGACCTGAGCCCAGTACCTTATTTGTCTCGATGATATTGAATATTCACTAGATAGCAGTCTGCTGGATGCTGTTCCATGAAGATATTGCCTAGCAATAGTAAGCTTTAATTCACGACTATATTTGGACATAAAAAAGACCCCCAATAATTGGTTGTCCAACTATTGGGGGTCATTTCATTTAGTTAGGCTGGCTTTTAGTTTAGAGACTTAGCTGTTATTTGACAGTTTTAGCTTCTTTTGGATGCCAAGCGCCATCAAGTTCATCTAGTTCAGGGAACTTCGAACGGTCAAATACCGGCGTTTTACCTGCTTTGATTTGCACTTCGTAATCTTTGATTACTTTAAATGCAAGTTTAGACAGTAGCAGAAGAGCAACGATATTAATCAGTGCCATCATACCCATAGAGGCATCCGCTAAATTCCATACTACAGGTAGTGACGTTATAGACCCAAACATAACCATAGCCAGAACAAGTAGACGGAAGGCAAATAGGCCTTTTTTGGTATTACCGTTCAAGAACATGATGTTTGTTTCTGCGTAGCTGTAGTTCGCAATAATAGATGTAAAACAGAACAGTATGATTGCAGCTGCCATAAAGTAAGCAGTCCAGCTACCTAGCTCGTTGGTTAGAGCTTGTTGCAGCAAACCAATACCAGAAGCAGCATCAGGTTGATCCATGACTCCTGAAAGCATAATCATTGCTGCTGATGCTGTACAGATAACGATAGTATCAGCAAAAACACCTAGCATTTGAACAAAACCCTGTGACGCAGGGTGGTTAGGGTTTGGCGTTGCAGATGCCGCTACGTTTGCAGCAGAACCCATACCAGCTTCGTTCGAGAATAGACCACGAGCAATACCGCTTTGCATCGCTTGTGCGATTGTGTAAGCCACACCACCAGCTGCAGCTTCCTGCCAGCCAAATGCACTCTTAACGATTAGCGCAAGTGCTGCTGGTAGTTCAGAAATGTTCATTACAACCACCACCATTGCAATTGCAAGGTAGCTAATAGCCATAACAGGTACGATACGCGCAGAGGCTTGGGCAATCTTACGCAGGCCACCCATAATGAAGAATGCTGATGCTGCAACAATAATGACACCCATGATAGTTTCATCGAAACCGAATGAGTGGTTTAACGCATCAGTAATAGTGTTTGCTTGCACGGCATTAAATACTAAGCCAAATGCAATGATAAGGAATACTGAGAATAGTGAACCCATCCAACGTTGACCAAGGCCTTTTTCCATGTAATAGGCTGGGCCACCACGGTACTGACCATCAACATCTTTTACTTTATATACTTGAGCAAGGGTTGATTCAACAAAAGCTGTAGACATACCAAATAGGGCAATCAACCACATCCAAAAAATAGCGCCTGGGCCACCAGCTGCAAGGGCAACTGCAACACCAGCCATATTACCAGTACCTACACGAGCAGCCATAGAGGTGCAAAATACTTGATAAGAACTTAAGCCATTTTCGATGTTTTTACCGCTTTTTAGCACATAGATTGCGTGTCTAAATTGACGGATTTGAATAAAACCTAAACGCAGAGTGAAGTAGATACCAACACCAACGAGAAGGTATATAAGAACTTGGCCCCAAAGAAGTCCATTAATAGTACCAATGATAGACATTAGTCCATTGTTTAGCGCATCTAACCAAGATTCGTTAGCAACATTCATTTTGTTTTCCTGTAACAAGGGCTCAATCGTAAAAAGCATCGAGCGAACTGGAACATCCATTTAGTGACACTTTGCCACAACGGTTTCAACTATATTTTGTTCTGGTTTCTAATGTTTTATGCGGATTTAATAGTCTTTAATTTAACATTGTTGAAACATGAAACCGTGTATCTGCCGCAATAAGGGCGCTGAAAGGTAGCATGAAATACGTGAGAATCTACACGACACAGATCACGTTTTTTTATGTATTGAGTGAAAATAGACAATTGGAAAGGAGGGTTTTGATAATAAAGCCACTAAATACAATGGGTTAGTTATAGCCGCTGCGTTCTGTTTATTTTTGGGTAAAACGCTGTCCAATTAGCCCGAAAATAGTATATACCCTATTTAGTGGGCTCATAATAGAAGTAAGTTGTTAACATGATATGCAGGGAGGTTCATCTTTATGCAAGGAAATAGAAACAAAAGAAGCATAAAATAAAGAATGGGCTAGGTGCTTAGTGTACTGCATGCTTAATTGTCATTGTTTCTGTTGTGTCTTGGCTTGTTTGATCGTGTTGAATGACAACAAATTGATAGCCGCAAATACAGGTATAGGTGCCAGATTCACTAATAAGGTATTCATCACTTTGGTGGCAACGGTCGCAGATATAAATAGGTTCCATAAAGGTGCTCTTGCGTAAATGGTCTGGTGAATTATACATATCAATGTGTTAACAATGAGAAGTCGTTACTTAAATTATGAGGTTCGCCTAAACTATACTTATCGAATCGAAATGGTGGTTGTTTCATTTTGTACTTTATGTTTGGAAATCTGTTGTTGAAGGTCGTCGTTATCCTTTTAGTCGCTTACTCATTAGTAACCTGCGAAATCACTGAAAATAGAGCCGCATTTTAAATATTTACACTTTGTTTCCGCTGATCAGCTATCATTAAGGGTGTATCAGATGATAGAAGTTATACTAAAGACGTTTTAAATAAGAAAAAGTGATTCACTTATGTGGAAAGTGGGAGTATATTGCCTTTCTTGCTACTAGAGAAACACACCACCTTCTCACTTATTATAATTGATGATCAACACTGATCACTCTGTTAGTTGCTAGTGTAGTGAAAGCCTCTTATCTGAGGTTCTAAACCATATATCATTAAGACGGTTAATATTTCCTATCGTTAATCGTTATCTATAGAACATGATTTCTAAGGGATCTCCTAATGCCATGATTGGAGCTCCTCATATAAGTTAAGAGGTAATACATGGATAATTTTGCTGCTGCAGAAAAAGCATTAAGTGCAATGCTGAAAAGCGTAGATGCAGACGGTAACAAAAAAGTCGAACGTACAGACTATCGTCAAACATTAATTGATTTTGCTGATGAAGTACCAGGTCGTCAAAAAGCGGTAATTAAGCGCATCCCTCTGGATAAAATTAATAATCTAATTGCAGTGTTACATGAGTTTCGCGATGAAGCTAAAAATACTCGCATGATTGAGATTTTAGCTATGATGGAAAAAGACGGTGTTCACCCTGAAGATTTAATTGAGAAAGAATAAGTTTTCATTCTATTCTCGTTAGCGATTGATATTCTATCCAAAGGTAAATTGTAGCGGTTTCTCTGATGAAGCTGATTATTTTGTAGGTATTGCCTTTAGCCAATGGGTAAGTATGGCTATGTTGTTGTCTTAATATAGACTGTATCGTTATAGCTGCTATTTAAAAAAGGTGCTTATTCGTAAGCGCCTTTTTCCCGTACCTGTTATTTGGATATAAATCACTGAACTATCGGATTGTTTTGTTGCCTATAAAGCTAGGTATATTGGTTTAACATATTGCGCACAGAGTGGTGCAGTATCAACAAGTGTAGAGTACTAACTTGGAAAATTTAGTAGAAGTGTCACATCTTTCTAAAGCTTTTAGTGGTCAAGAAGTTATTTCAGATATTAGTTTTACGCTTTCAGGCGGACAAGTTCTAGGGCTGCTAGGCCACAATGGGGCAGGTAAGTCGACATTAATTAAAATATTGCTAGGCACACTGCATTATGACGGTGAAGTAGCATTACTCGGATTAACACCTGAGAAGCATAGAACAAAAATTATGGAGCGGGTGGCATATATATCAGATGTTAGTTCATTACCCAGCTGGATGACAATTAAGCAAATTATTAATTACATGAAAGGTGTGCACCCACAGTTTGATGCTGACAGGGCTAAATCTTATTTACAGAATACTGAGCTTAAGTTGCAAATGAAAATTGTTCAACTTTCAAAAGGGATGAAAGTTCAGCTGCATGTAGCGTTAGTGATGGCGACAGATGCTCAAATTTTGATATTAGATGAACCAACGTTAGGTTTAGATTTAATTTATCGAGAAACATTTTATCATGATATTCAATCATGGGTTCAGAAACATAACCGTTCAATGATAATAGCGAGTCATGAGGTTAGTGAAATTGAACATTTATTGACAGATGTATTGGTACTCAAATCGGGTGATGTCGTATTGCAAGGTGCATTAGATTCACTGTATGAGCAATATATAAGTATCAGCATTCCTCATGAGAATAGAGAAAAGGCTGAACAGTATTGTCCAATTTATGCAAAAGAAGAAAAAGGACACACCTTGATGCTTTTTAATAACGAATCAAGTGAAGCACTTATGGCGTTAGGGCAAGTAAGCAAAACGCGCTTGTCTGATCTTTTCCTCGCAAAACAATTGGGGCTTAACGCATGAACCGCCTCTTATGCTTAGTAAAGAAAGAATTGATTGAATACCCGTTTTTACTTCGTTTTCCTATTGTGATTGCATGCGTGGTATTACTGGCCCTTGCGCTCTTTATGTCTGGCAATGATGTGTCTGTAACATGGCAAGTTAACGGCAGTAGTATCATCCCTGATGTGGGTGACTTTTTGGGTTTTGCCGGTGTTTTGGGGAATTTTAATGTGTGGGTAGCGAGTATTGTAGCTGTCATACTCTTTTTGGTATACACACCTAAAGCTTTACGTAAAGAGCGTGAAGAAGGCAGCTTGATGTTTTGGCGTTCAATGCCAGTGTCAGACTGGGAAACCGTGTTGGTTAAGTTACTTTTCACGTTAGTGGTTTTACCTGTAATCGCGTCAACGGTACTCGTATTTGCAGATTTTATTGTTTGGGTTTTATCTTTGTTGTGGGTACCACAAACAGTAGATACGACCTCAACAGTTACTTTGTGGGCGCTATTACTGCATTGGTTAGCTTTTATTGGGCGAATGGTTGCAGTCAGTATTGTGTTAGTGCCATTTGTTAGCGTGATATTTCTTCTGTCACAAGTTACGAGAGCTCCATTAGTTGTGCTTTTAGTCGCTATATTTTTGCTCAATATAACAACCTCTTTGGCACTTGGTACGACGGCGTTAGGGGACTCGATAAAAGGGCTTTATCATTTACCAATAACGATCTTGTTCAGTGACAACCCAATTGGTACTTTGTTTTCAGTGAGTGCTATTTCTTGGTTAGGCTTGATGATAGTGAGTGCTGTTTGTATAGCATTAACGGTAAAGATGCGGCAAACCGATGATTTTCTGGCAAGGTTTGGTTTAGGTTTATAAAAGTAAAAGGAGAGCAGAAGCTCTCCTTTTTTATTACTGTCATATTCATTTTAGAATGTATGGTATTCAATGCATTAATAGGCTTTGCAAGCAAGTAGGGACTTGGAATGTTACCGTCATACATATCTGAATATGAGGATAATCGATAATTACGCAGTCGCTACAGAAGAAATATAATCTGCTTCGCTTTTATATTTACGAACATTACGAGAAAGTGTGCCTTTTGGTACGTCAAAGCGCTTTTCTGCTTCGTAGCTAGATAGTCCATCAAAAATAACAGCTTCAACTGCTACACGTTGGTTTTGAGATTTGAAGATGCGTTGAGCGATAAATTGAAATTGATTACGGTTCATAGAATACTCACAAATTATTCTTGGTGACGATGAAAGATGTCTTTCATGCATGCCTTGTTATTGAATAATTCTATAATACCTACTTGAACCCTAACGGAAGCTTAATAGGTAGTGCCAAAATGCCGCTACTAACAGTAACAATATGTTTGTAAATGTTACGACGGGCAATTTGACACTATTTACGAGATATTAGTGCTTGATTAGCTGCAAACCTGCGGGCAACGCATCACCAAATACACGCTTTGTCTCTTCTTCTGTTAGCACTTTAACTTCAGAAACCATCTGAACCCAACTTGCTGGTGCTTTACTAGATTTCAGTTTCTCAATGATTGCCGCTCGGCTTGAATCATCAATATCCAGAGTGCGATCACCCGTCATTCGGCACATCATAACAGCAGCAAAACCGATATTAGGGTCGGTTCGCCAGTCAAGTTCCATCAATTCAGGTAAGCAATAAGCAATATGCTGGGATGTCAGTAAATTATGAGCACTCCCATAGAATGGACTACGAGTCCCTATACGGCCGACAGCCCACCAGTGCGCTTGAGAGTACTGACTTTTTTGTAGGCGACCAAACAGCCATTCAATAAGTTGAAGTTTATTCTCAAAAGGAAGGTGTTCAAGTGATGCGGCCAAACGCACCATATCTTGATAGCTACGTTCTTGAAGTTCTTTATTCAGTTTGCTATTACGTGATGCACTTGGATTAATGTATTTTGCGATGTCTTTATAAATCATAAGTTGCTGTTCTTGGGTGAGACCGCCAGCAACGCGGCGCCAGAATGTCCACCAATCACTCCAAGTTTGTGGGTTAGATTCAAACTGAATACCTTGTTGGTACAGCTGCCAAACTTGATCCATGCGCCATTCATCCGAAGGGTAACCAAAGCCAGGTCGAAGCGTGAAGCCAGCCAGTTTTAACCAGGTTCTTTCATGGAGATCAGAGCGACGGCGGCGCTTTTTGCTATCCAGCAGTGCGGTTGCCAGCTCGCGCAAACAAGGCGTTTCCCACGCATCTCGTTTTCCAAGCATTTTCTCTAAATCTTTTTGCAGAGTTTTGAGCGTTTTGTTGTCTGTAACTTTAGCACTTCCGCCGTAGACTAACTTTATCGTAGCTATTGCATCGTCTATGCGCGAAGGGAGAATGGATTCAGCCTGAGTCGCGTCTTTATCTTTGTTGCGGCTTAATTTGGCCAGATCTTTACGAACGGTAAATTCAACCTTCCAACGCTTTGATTTATCGGTAGCCGATACACACTCCACCTGCAATGTACCAACTTCGGTAAGTTGACAGGCGAGGGTGACGACCTCCCGTTCTTTTTGGTTAGCAGCAAGTGATGAGCGATCTGTGTCGCTGTCTAATGTGGCGATAAATGGCGGTAAGTTAACAAAACTGTCGGTATCAATATCGACAATTTGACCAACTTCTGTATGTGTATCATCGGTTGATGACACTAAGTTAAAGCGTACTGGTTCGCCAAGGGTTAATGCAAAATAGCGATCTTCTAGGTGAATATCACTTCCTTCATCAGTTCCTTTTGGTAATAGACACAAACCTTGTTTGGCTGATTTCTTATCTTCGATGGTTAAAAAGTAAGAACGGGCAGAACCACCACCGATTTTAAGTTGTGCGCCATGGCGTGCTTTTGCATAAGCGACTGCACCATAAGCTACTGATAAATCAGGGTGTGGATTAACGAGTTGCGTGACGCTGTCACCCTTCCATTTCTTGAAGATATCGAGCGTTCTTGTGCTCAAAAGTGGGCTGTTGAATACCCCACCATTAAGCAGGACAGCTGTTGGAATTGGTGGGACATCGCTTAGAGCAGTTTCACCTTTTTGGTTTAGTGCATCGCGACAAACTTCGTCGTGCAACTCAATAAATTGTGCAAGGTGTTTACTGATAGCTGGATCAGCTGCGTAGGGCAGGCCAAACTCGACAACAGCTGCTTGACGTTGATTGGGTTGGTCTGAAAATTCTGTTAATGGGAAGAAGCCATCCAGCGCAATGGTATGTACTTCTTCCTTTGTTAGTTCAACGCTTTTTGCACCACCAATCAAACGTGAACCACTTCCCAGTAAAGTCACTTTTGCAGTGTCTGGCGCATTGCCAGACAGTAGTTGCTCTTTTACTTTACGTGTTTGTTGGATCAGTTTAGATAACCCAGCCGCCGTTAACTTTTTATCACTACCATGAAGGCGAAGCTCTGCTTGATGAGCAAGAGCAAGGTCAAGGTTATCGCCACCCAACATTAGGTGATCACCTACACCTATACGATCAAGCTGAAGTTTACCTTCATTTGAGCTCACTTTTATTAAACTTAAATCGGTTGTACCGCCACCAACATCGCACACCATAAGTAATGGAATATCTTTAAGTAAGGTGTCTGCGTTGTCTTTATTTTGTGCATACCAGTCGTAACAAACCGCTTGTGGTTCTTCAAGCAGTAAAACGTTAGGCAAGCCTGCTAGTTTGGCGGCTTCAAGTGTTAATGCGCGTGCGGCTTCGTCAAAAGAGGCGGGCACCGTGATAACCACTTCTTGGTGTTCAAGCTTACAATCTTGGTTGTGGTAGTTCCATGCTTGGCGAACATGATTCAAGTAACTCGCACTGGCAATTACTGGTGATACTTTTTCAACGCCTTGGCCTGATGACCAAGGTAGGATGGCTTCATTACGATCGACATTCGGGTGAGATAACCAACTTTTTGCACTAACGACTTGTCGACCTTCAACTTTTGCCCCAAGCTCTCTTGCATACTCACCAACAATCACCAGCGGAATGTCACCGTCGACCAATGCTGGCTGCCATGGCAGGATTAATTCAGATTCATTAATTTCACTGGCAGCAGGGTGGTAACGAAAAGAGGGGAGTAGCGGTTTACGTGCAACTTCACCAGGGGCGATGAGTTGATCGATGTTGAAAATATGCGTAGGGCTATTTTCAAGGTTGTCGGTAATTTCGGTATAAGCAACAACGGTGTGTGTTGTACCTAAATCAATACCGACAAGAAAGCGTGGGGAAGCCATTTATCACTCCAGATAGTTATACCAATGGTGAATGCTGATTGGTAGCGAAGTGGTAGCCGCAATTTTTATTGTTTAAATTGTTTGTACAGTGTTTGCGGGGTACCAGTTTAATAAATAAGGTAATGTCCGATACTAAAACAAACGGCGCATCGAGGATGCGCCGTTTTAATATTATCGATGATTATTTTTCACGAACATCGAATTCAACTTGCCACTTCTGGCCGCCATCGCTAGGAATAGCTTCTAAGCAAAGAGTACCTAATTCCGTCACGCGAGATGCAAGACGAACAGGGACAACTTCACCTGCTGTGCGGCCTTCAGAAACAGGTAGGGTTACCTGAATAGTAGGTAGCTCTTCCATTTCTTCTGGTTGCCACCAATCAAGATGCGTACCTGCAGCGTCGTCGCGGCGAACTGTAGAACCAAAGAATTGGAACTGCACCGGTTGGCCAATCACTAGACCAAACTCTTGGCTAGGAACATCAGCATGAGTGCCTTCTTCCATCCCAAACGGTGCCACACACAATGCTTCTAATGGTGGCTCCATACCTGGGATGGCTGGCATCGCGCTTTCGATACCGACATAGTAGCTGCTTGCGATACCACCACGGATACGAACGCCTTTACCTTTGCGTACAGAACCGTAGTAAGACGCACCACTTGCAACAGCAAGATCGAGATCTAAACCTTCAAGTAATTTAGCTTCTTCTGAACCTGCTGTTGTTAACCAGCTATTGATAATAGCCAGTAAGCGATCAGAGATAAGCTCAGACTTCAGTACACCACCGTTAAACAAAATAGCGGTAGGGCGGATGAAATCTTCATGAATTTGTTCAAACTTCTCAAACAGCTCGTCTACAGCAGAAGCTTGACGGCTTAAGAAGCTAGCAACATGACGGCTTACCGCTGCATCTTGTGCATATGGCAGACCCATTTGCGTTAATGCGCCACGTGCCGTTTGTACCGGATGCTCTTCAATGCCAGTGCGAGGGAAGAAACCCTCAACCAGTGTTTGTTGAACTTCTTCTTGGGTTAGTTCGGTTTGAAGCGTGCCACCCAGTAGTTTTGAACCACGGCTAGGTACAACGATTGGAACCGCTTGTAATTCAGCATCACTTAGCAGTGCTTCTTTCGCATCGCGACATGCATGCGTGATAGCTTGGATCTGCCAAGGTTGTAGTTGTTTACCTTCTTGCGCCAGCTTCATTTTTAAGCGGTAGGCAAGGGCTAAATCCATGTTGTCGCCACCCAAAAGGATGTGATCGCCAACAGCAACACGATTAAGGGTTAAGTTACCTTCTTCTTCAGTCACAGCGACTAAAGAAAGGTCGGTAGTACCACCACCGATATCAACAACAAGTACGATGTCGCCAACAGAGACTTGGTCACGCCAAGAATCTTCATTGTTTTTGATCCAGCTGTAAACCGCAGCTTGTGGTTCTTCAAGCAGGGTAAGGTGCTTAAAGCCAACATGACGGGCTGCTTCAGCCGTTAACTCGCGAGCTGCTGGGTCAAAAGAGGCAGGAACGGTAACCGTAACATCTTGATCGCATAATGGTGTTTCAGGATGATTATGGTTCCAAGCATCAACGAGGTGTTCTAAATAACAACGCGTCGCTTCGAGTGGTGAAGCCTTGATCACTTCTTCTGGGCTATTTAGCGGAAGAAATGCGTCGCGGCGGTTCACACCACCATGACATAACCAACTTTTAGCACTCGCGATAAGACGAATTGGTGTTTTACTGCCTAAGTTACGTGCCATTGCACCAACAATTGCCTTTGGCTGCGTGTTCCAAGGCAACGCTGTGTCGCCCTGTGCTAGCTCGGATTCATGTGCTTGATACATGAATGATGGCAGTTGATCTTTTTCTTCAACGTGACCCGGCGTCGTTAGCTGGGCGATAGGCATTACTTTAACGCTGGCATCTTCATCTTGAAGGTCAACATACGACAATACGCAGTGAGTTGTACCTAAGTCGATACCAACGCTATAACGGTGTTCTTGTGTTTCTTGCATTACAGTTCTACCTCAGCGGCGGCAATAATCTGAGCATCATGACCTTCTGCCATTTTTGGCAGATTGATATCAGTTACTTTCCAACCACGATGGATCAGTGTTCCAGTAAATGGTGCTTCGCCAACGACATTGCCCGTTAGGCGAACTTCAGAGGCATTAAAGCCTGCTGGTAGTGTTACGCGAGTTTCTTCTTCTTCAGAACGCACAGGCGCAAAACTAAAGTATTCGTTTAGCACTTTCTGACCGCCTTCGTGAATAACACGAGCTGCGGCACCGATATCAGCGTCAGCAAAACCTTTTAGGTCTTCTTGCATAAAATCGATAAAACGCGCTTCCTGTTGTAGCAAAGATAGCAGTTGAAGGGCAGCGTCGGGTGTTGATGTTTTCAGCTTAGGTTCAACTTCAACAATCTTTTCGACGATTTTTTCCACTTCGACGATTTTCTCGACAGGGATTTCAACAATCTTCTCTACTTCAACGATTTTTTCGACAGGTTTTTCAACCTCGACGATTTTTTCTACTTCGACTTGTTTCTCAACAATTTTTTCAACTTCAACAGGTTTGCCTTTTTTAGCGATGTAAAGCACTAGCATTACTAACACTAAACCACCTAACCAAGCGTGTCCCATATCGAGAGTTGTCGGCATTGCCGATAGGTCAACAGTCATTTTAGAAAAATCAAAAGCCATATTCGTCTACTCTTTGCAGTGAAAAATCGATTCACTATGAACAATTTAGCCAGAATACTACCATAACAAAGCCGCATTACACCTAGGCTGACAGCATTTTTTACCTGAATTGCAAGAAGAATCGGGGTCTTAGTGTATTTTACAACCAATCCATACGCTGATATTGTGTTGTCATCGTGCTCTGAAGATTATGATAGGACATTTTTTCCTATTTATTACGGTATTAGCATTCATGTTGCAGCGTGAATGGCATTCGGTGTGACATATTTTCGATTATGGATAATCCAACAAGCCTCTGATCTCTGCGATATGTTGTTTTAGCCAAGTTTGATTAATTGCCCCCCAGTCTCTAATGACATAATGGCCGCTATGATTACGCTCACCTTGAGTTTGCTCAAACTCACAAATAATGTCGAGCTCGGCAAGGTTTTTGATAGTGTCTTGTGCGGTACGACGAGGCATACCACTAAATTCAATAATAGCTGGCACGCTTGAAACGCCTGTATCAATGAGATGGGCAACGTAAAGACGGCGGTAAAAACTTGATTTTGTTTTGCTAATACTCATGTCAGCGAAATGTCCATTTGATTAGTCCTTGATTTTTCGAGCTTATCATAAAATATACATCAATTGATTTAGCTGGATCTATTGTCAGCTTTTTTTACACTCTGGATGCTATGGAACGTTTGTCTTTTACTAACTAGCTGAATATAAAGCACTATAAAAGTTGGCAACAGTTATGCATTAACCTTTGTAGTTGAAAGTTCTATCCACAAACAGTTTTCTTGTTCAAATTTTCCTTATTTAGAGGTAGGCGATTGAGGTAGCACGGGCTTAGGGGGATAAGCGCTAGTGCGGTAGTATCGAAATTGTAATACCTCCAGCCACCGTAATGGTGGCTTTTCTTTGTCTGCGTATTTCATTTAGTGAGATCAAGCGGTTAAAACGCCACCGCTAAACGACGTCTATGGGATGCTTTCTTGCTATAGCTAGCGTCAAACCATAAAATATCAGATCTATTACCTGAACGATCTCATCTTGCGATCACGAAATTAAGGGACTGTTTATACAATATGAGCAAGTTTACCCCGCCAAGCTTTACAAAAGCGTTGCTGCATCCGCGTTATTGGCCGACGCTATTTTTGATCGGTGTGATGTACCTGATTAGTTGGTTACCTTATTTCATTCAGTTTCGCATGGGGCAAGGGATCGGACGTTTAGCTCTGAAATTTGTAAAGAAACGCGCTAAAACCATCAAGCGCAATCTTGAACTTTGTTTTCCTGATATGGATGACGAAGAAAGAGATGCGATGGTAAAGAAAAATATTGATAACACGGGTTTGGCTTTATTTGAAACAGGCATGGCTTGGTTTTGGCCAGATATTCGGGTTGAACGGCATGTGACTTATGAAGGGCTTGAGATTCTAGAAGAGCTAGAAAAGCAGGGCAAAGGCGTACTGGTTGTTGCTGTACATTCAATGAACCTTGAGCTCGGAGCGCGTGCTATGGGGATGAAAATGTCAGGCAGTGGTGTTTATCGTCCTAATAATAGCCCTTGTTTTGATTATTTTCAGTACCAAGGCCGTTCTCGTTCAAATCGTTCGTTAATTGATCGTAAAGATGTAAAAGGAATGCTGAGAGAGCTACGTGGTACAGCTCGTGTTTGGTATGCACCTGATCATGATTATGGTTTACGCCGTTCTGCTTTTGCTCCCTTCTTTGCGGTAGAAAAAGCATGCACAACAACGGGTACCAGTTTATTAGTGGATGCGTCTGATTGTGCTGTGGTGCCGTTTGCGATGATACGTGATACCGACTCAGGGCAGTATATTGCTAAAATTATGGAGCCATTGACGGAATTTCCACACGGTGATCCTGAAGCTGCGGCCGTTTATATGAATAAAGCGGTAGAGCGTATTATCTTGGAAGCACCTGAACAATACATGTGGCTTCACCGCCGTTTTAAAACACGCCCAGAAGGTGAAGCGTCGCTTTACGACTAAAACCATGCTGATTTGCTGTGTACAGCATTGCCATTTCGTTTTAATTGCAACGGCGTAAATAATAAAAATGCCAACCGATTCGGTTGGCATTTTTGTATTCCGTCTTACCCTTGCGAGCCATTTTTTATCGGTTCGGGTATAAAAAGGTAGAGTAACCCTGCGCAGAAAGTCGAGGCAATTAGGTCTGTAGGCCAGTGCATACCAAGCCAGATTCGACTCATAGCGACACCTAACCCCCAAGTAAATAGCAAAGTAATGGGTAAGTAGCCCCTATTGCGAAGTAAAAAACCTCCCCAGAATACAATGCATACAGCAACAAAAATAGTGTGACCAGAAGGGAGTGAGTAGTTGGTTTCGCCTTCCCAGTGGCGGATGCGCCATTCACTGACATTTTCTTTTGCCTGCTCTATAACAAGCTCTTTTTGATCTGCTGATAATTGATAAAACGCAGGGGCTGAGTCAACCAACTTAAGCGCGGCAAGTTCATGCGTATAAGGACGAGGCACTTCTGTAATGTGCTTCATGATGGATTTGGCCGCAAAGCTTAACACTAAAATTAAGGCAAATTGACACCATAAGGTTAGGCAGGTTTTTTTATCTTTTTTATAAGCTAATGGCAGAAGGCATAACATGGCGACTGTGATAATAAACCATGGATTACCTGCCGAACTTGAAAGCAGAGTAAAAATAAAACCTGTACTGTCATTTGCTGGAGCAACTAAAGAAGGCGAGGGAAATAATGCTAATAGTGCTAGCAGTATCAAAGTGAATAAACCAAGCACCTTGTAGCCAGGTATTTTACGTTGTAGTTGGGTGCGTAACATGATGTTTGCTTGTGTTGTACAAAAAAGAGAGCAACTATAGCAAAAGTGAAGTTAGTCAGTGTAAAAAATACGTCATTTAATTTGTGAGCTTATATTGCGCCATTTTCTGTTGCATCGTGAGAACGATGTTATCATTTGTACCTATAATCAATGTGCATTTGAAAGGAAAGTAGATGAAGATCGGAGTCATAGGGTTAGGTGATATTGCAGAAAAAGCACATTTACCCGTATTAACACAACTTTCTGATATTGAATTAGTATTTTGTACGCGTAATGCAGAAAGAGTTGCGCAACTAGCAGCAAAGTACCGTGTGAGTGAAATATGTACTGATTACCGCCAGCTACTCACTTTTGGCATTGATGCAGTGATGATCCACAGTGCAACGTTTTCTCACTTTGAGATAGCACATTTCTTTTTATCGCAAGGCCTACCTGTTTTTGTTGATAAGCCACTGTCAGACAATTATGCCGATTGTGAAGCTTTACATGAATTAGCAGAAATAAAATCTTTGCCTTTATTTATGGGGTTTAATCGCCGTTACATTCCACTGTTTAATAAAAGTATGCCGAATTACCAGATTGGCAACGAAACAGAGCAACCCTTATTATCGTTGCGGTGGGAAAAACATCGCCACAATCTTACCGGTGATGTTCGCACCTTTGTCTTTGATGACTACATCCACCCGCTAGACAGCGTGAATATCAACGCGATGGTAAAAGCCGAAGATTTGCATATTATACGTCAATTTGATGGTGACCAATTGGCGAGATTAGATGTGCAATGGCAGAACAAACAAACGATGTATCATGCCTCTATGCACCGCCTTCACGGTTGTACCCAAGAAATTGTTACTGCCAATTATCGTAACCAAACGTTCCAGTTTGATTCATTCGTTACGGGTAAACAGTGGGAGGGAGGCGTTGAATCTAGAGTGCAGAGTCCTGACTGGACGCCTATGCTTGCCACGAAAGGCTTTCATGCAATGCACGAACATTGGGCCTCTGTTGTAGAAAGCGGTAAACAAGATAGTCAATTGACAGCGCGTAATCTTCATTCACATTATTTATGCGAACAAATTTGCCAACGTTTAACTCGATAGCTTTGAGTGCGACTATATCTTCAACTCCCACGATTAAATAATAGCGCTAAAAATAGATAACAGATGAAAATAATACCCTCCACTAGGCTGATAGTGGGGGTGTTGTTTCTATAGCTAAACTAAACGTTAAGTATTCTTAATCTTCTGAAAAGGTTCGCTTTAACGCCACTTAAGTAAAGTATATCGCAATAGATAGCGTTATTTTATGGAGTGGAATATGAATATACTTGGCTACTTTCAAAAACTCGGTAAGGCATTGATGTTGCCTATCGCAGTCCTACCTGTCGCAGGCTTGCTATTGCGATTTGGTCAACCCGATTTACTTGATGTGGCATTCATGGCTCAAGGTGGCCAAGCTATTTTCGATAATATTGCCTTACTTTTTGCTATGGGTGTTGCGGCCGGTTTATCAAAAGATGGCTCGGCAGCTGCGGCTATTGCCGCTGTTGTTGGGCATCTAGTGATGCTGGCTGCATTGGGTTCGATGAATGCAGATATTGATCCTAGCGTCGCTGGTGGGATCATCGTAGGTATTACGGCGGGGCATTTGTATAACCGTTTTTACATGATCAAATTACCAGACTTTTTAGGCTTCTTCGCTGGTAAACGTTTTGTTCCCATCATTACAGGTCTTGTTTCCTTAGGTTTAGCGATTTCATTTAGCCTTATTTGGCCTCCTATTCAGAGCGCAATTAATATATTGGGAGAGTGGATGCTCGGGAGTGGTGTCGCAGGTACGTTCACCTATGGCTTTGCTAACCGATTACTGATCCCTTTTGGTTTGCATCATATATTAAATACTATGGTGTGGTTTGTGTTTGGCGAATATAACGGTGTAACAGGTGAAATATCGCGTTTTTGGGCAGAAGACCCACAGGCTGGATTAATGCTAGCAGGCTTCTTCCCAATTATGATGTTTGGTTTACCCGCTGCTGCTGCTGCATTTTACTACTGTGCTAAGCCTGAAAATAAAGCCCGTGTTGCAGGCATGCTAGCCAGTGTTGCATTTACTGCGTTTTTAACCGGGATCACCGAGCCACTTGAATTTCTATTTATGTTCTTGGCACCAGCCTTGTATGTGGTGCATGCCATCTTTATGGGAATAAGCTTGGTTATTGCTTACCTATTGGACGTGCATTTAGTCTTTAGTTTTTCAGCGGGTTTGATTGATTATATTTTGAACTTTAATGCACCAGCTGCACTCAACGCGTGGAAATTAATACCAGTCGGGTTAGCTTTTTCGGTGCTGTATTTCGTGACATTCACGTTTGCGATTAAAAAGTTTGATCTGAAAACGCCAGGTCGAGAAGATGAAACCGATAACGAAGGTGCATTGGAATCTAATGTACAGCCTAGTGAGCTAGCTCAAGCTTATTTAGTCGCTCTTGGTGGTAAAGCAAACCTGACCGATATTGACGCATGTATTACACGCTTGCGCTTAACGGTGCTCGATCGAAGTAAAGTGAATGATGCCAAAGTGAAGGCCCTAGGCGCGAAAGGTATCGTAAATGTGGGTGAGAAGAACGTGCAAGTGGTTCTTGGGCCACAAGCTGAAATGATAGCGACAGAAATGAAACAATTGTAAGCGAATAAAAAATAAGTGGTTTATCCCCCTAAACCACTTGCGGTTTGCTGTTCAGTAAGCCGCTTTTTTGTATTATGGCACTTTGTGTTAAAGCAATAAGTTTTACTCCCTTTACTGGTGAATTTGCTCGTTACAGACGTGTGTAGTGTAGTTGAGCTATGTTCTTTTTTGGGAAATGGAATTTAAAGGGCATATAGGGTTATAGGTATGAAAATACTGATTATTGAAGACGACTCTACAACAAGAGAGTTTGTGGCCAAAGGGTTACGTGAGCAGCAGTTTGTCGTCGATGAAGCCAGTGATGGTCATCAAGGTTTAGTGATGGCAACCAGTTGTGACTATCAACTTATTATCCTAGATCGCATGTTACCGCTAATGGATGGAATGAAAGTACTTGCTGCGTTACGCGCAACTGAAAATAATACACCAGTACTTATTTTGAGTGCGATGGATTCGATTGAAGATCGTGTCGCGGGCTTAAATGCAGGAAGTGATGACTATTTAATAAAACCGTTTGCATTGGCTGAGTTATTAGTGCGCGTGCAGTTACTTATCAGGCGGGCATCTTCTGACAAAAGGGAGGTGACTAAATATGAGTATGCTGATTTAAAACTGGATCTTAGATCGCACCGCGTATGGCGAAGCGGCTTTTTAATACCTCTGCAGCAAAAAGAATTCCTTTTATTACAATATTTACTGGAGCATGCAGAGCAAGTAGTTTCACGAATGCATCTTTTTGAGGCGGTATGGAGCTATCATTTCGATCCAAAGACCAATGTGATAGATGTTCACATTGCTAATTTGCATAAAAAATTAGAAGTTGAAAATAGTGAGAGTTTAATCCATACCATCCGAGGAGCAGGATATGTTCTTCGACAACCGTGAGCTACTGTCTCGTTCCTCAACATTCAAACTATTACTGTATTTTTTAGCGTGCATTGGTGTGATTTACACAGTATTTGTTCATCAAGTTTACTTAAGTTCAGACGCCTTTCACCGTAAACAACTTGATCGTGAACTATCACAAGAGACTGAGGTTTTTGCTGCGTTAGCGACACAGGGTAAGATTGACGCCACCCGTACGCTTATTGCTGAAAAGCAAAGTATATCTAGTCCATTCACCTACCATATTCAACCTGTTAGCACCCAAACGGTTAGTTTGAGTTACCCTGCGGCACTAACTGGGAATCAACCATATTTTGAGCTTTCTGAACTGAAATCAGGTAGTAGCTTATTGTTAGATGATCATACTGTTTTACGCATTGAAATAAACCAAGACTTGCTACAACAGTATCGTGATGATCTGGCGCCAATGATGATATCGGGCGTCGCACTGCCTGTTATTGTGATGATTGCTGGCGCAGTATGGTTCGCAGTTAATATTATTCAAAAATTACAGCGAGTAAACTTCGCCATGAACCGTGTGTTATGTGGAGAGAAAAGTGTCAAGTTGGCTGTTAGTCGAAATGATGATGAGTTTGATCTGTTATCTATCCATCTCAATTTTATGATTGAACAAATAGAGAAAAAGGAAAGCTCTCTAAAGGCGCTGACTGTTGGCATTGCCCATGATCTACGTACACCTATGTCACGAATGAAATTACGAATAGAAAGTTTGTTAGATGATGCCAATAACCCTCAGATAAAAAAAGAGTTAGAAGCTTGTCACGATGATCTTGAGCTATTACTGGGGATGTTTAATGGCATGTTAGAAATTGCTAATCTCAATAGCGGTAAGCAACTTGTCAGCAAGCAGCCTGTTGATTTAGCCGCAGTTGCACAAGACGCCGTTGATTTTCTACGACCGTTAGCCGAAGAAAAACTACAACAACTCACTATTCGCCAAGATACGCCTTATCAGCTTGATGGTGAGCCAAATTTACTGTTTCGTGCCACAATTAATTTGATTGAAAACGCCATTAAATACACGCCTGAAAAGGGAATAATAACCGTTGTTACCGACCCATTTGGAGTGGTGGTGATTGATAATGGTGAAGGTATTTCTGATTTGGATAAGTCACGCGTTTGTGAACCTATGTATAGAGGTGACAAAAGCCGAACACAAGCAGGCTATGGGCTTGGATTAAGCTTGGTTGATGCCGTAATGAAGCGACATGGCGGAGAGGTTATATTCCGAGATAATACCCCAGGTTTAAGAGCTAGACTTTACTTTAGCTAAGGTTTTACAGCGAATTAGACCAAAAAGCCTGATGGTTATCACTAACGATCAGGCTTTCTATCATTAATTTGGGTATCTGTTGAATGATCAGAGATTCAAATAGTTAAGCTGCAATGGCATTGAAATGATCTTTACGGCCATTAAAGCGATTAACAAGATCATCGATGTCATCTTGGCAATAAGGCTTCAAGCCACTCATTACCATGCGTTTACGACCCGTACCAACCACTTCACCATTTTCTTTGAAACAGAAGTTTAAAGTAACGCTACCACGTTTTCCTTCGACATCAATTTCAGATTCAGTCAATTCGACGGTAGGGCAGGTTAGATCTAAGCGAGTAAAGTCGAGTTCCATGCTTTCATAGATCACTAACGGACGTGCTGGGTTAATCATTATTTGCTTTGATTCCATTAAAGGAACCATGATGTGCGGGAAGTTCATACCAGAGAACTGAACATAGCTTTTTGTCACTTGCTCAATCAACGCTTGGCTGTGTGTTGTATCACCGCCGCGTGTAATGTGAAGGTATTCTTTTCCGTTGTTATCAACCATCGATTGGTCAGCATCAGATTTTGAATCAATGTTTAGCGCAATGCCGTCATTAATCATGCCCGCAAACTCAAAACGCATTTTTTGGCTAAGTCCTGCTTTAGCAAGTACCACAGAGAAGAGAAGATCACCAGGCACACAAAAGCGCTTATTATCTTCATCATGAATTGGGTTGAAATCACCGGCTACACGTTTAGCGAAGTGACTTGCTTGTTGGCGTGAGAAAGAAAACTCACCATTTTGCTCTGAAAAGTACGAATTTAAAAACATGTTTAACTTATGAATACCTTCGTTCATCTAACTGTCGCCTATTGTACATGAGTTTTTTCTCAGTAATGGTCTAGCCACTTGCTGCCATAACGGCTGTCTAGAAAACAAGGCTTTAATTTGAATGAATATGCATATGCTTATTCACTTTATTGTACATAACAGCTAATTATCCCTATATTATGTGTGTCTTTATTGTCTCAAAGTACTGATTATTAGGCTTGGTATTAGTTTTTATATTGAATAGAGCTAGGTTATCTAATTAGAGACATTAGTTTCATTTAGGGAAAGATAATAGTTGTATTAATATTGAGCGTTTTTGTTCTGAGTGCTATTGATAATTATTGTCACATTGGTACCTATGAGGCACGTGTTTCACAAATGCAACAGGGTTACAATAGGTGTTGGTTGTATTTTGTCCGCAAATGCAGATTTTGATGGCAAATAGAGCGGATAAATAACTTAAACTAATTTATAAAGTTAAGTTAGATTTATTAAGTGCAACGAGTGGAATAATTATGTATTATATCACCATACCGAAAACAGACACTTAAATAGAATTGGCTAGGTTATGCTCTGTTCTAACAAATAAAATAAGACAGATAACAGATAACCATCTTCTAGACGTGTAGAAGCCAAAGGAAAAATAAAGTAGCAAGGAAGCTACAAATAAAAAAGCGCTCAACAAGTAGCTATCGTTACTTGTTGAGCGCAAAAATATTAGTCAGAGTAATAGGTACATTATTCCAGTTAAGGCTAAAAAGATCGTCTCATCCCTAGTTGGTATTTTCTATTACCGCTTTCATCAGTATTAAATTCGACCCGTTAATGGGATCACTCTGACCTTGTCACCAACTTCCGCATTTGGCTGTTCCGGCAAAATTTCTATCAAACAATTCGCTTCACTCATTGAGCGTAAAATCCCCGAGCCTTGTTGTCCTGTTGATTGTACCGTGAGTCGTCCATTGGCATCGAGTTGGTAAATTCCACGAGTATATTCAGTACGGCCAGGGCGTGAACGCAGTTTTTCTGTGGCAATCGCTGTGTAGCAAGTTGGTTGCCAATTACAACCTTGCATCTTGCGTAGTGCTGGCTCTACAAACTGTAAGAAAGCGACGATGACAGCGACAGGGTTACCCGGTAATCCGAAAAATGGTGTGTCTTTAATTTGACCGAACGCGAGTGGGCGGCCAGGACGCATGTTGATACGCCAGAAGTTTATTTGACCTAAAGCATCAAGCACAGTTTTGATGTAGTCCGCATCGCCTACAGAAACACCACCAGATGATAAAATCATATCAGCTTGTTCGCTCGCCGCATTCAGCGTGGTTTGAAGTGATGTTTCGTTGTCTTCAATGATACCGAAGTCAATCACCTTACAGCCAATTTTAGAAAGCATTGCTTGCAGGGTGAAGCGGTTAGAATCGTAAATACAGTTTTCTTTTTGTGTCTCACCGGGTTGCTGTACTTCATCGCCTGTTGAGAATATAGCAACTTTTAGTGGTTGCGTGATGGTGACGTTATTAAGGCCCAAAGAGGCAATCATACCGACCTCTGGAGCTGTAATTACACTGCCAGCAGCGATGGCGACTTGGCCTAATGCGAGGTCTTCTCCTGCTTGACGTACGTTTTGTCCTTTTTTAATGCCAAATTGAGTGGTATCAAAGCGCACAAGGTCGTCTGTTTGTTCTGCCTGTTCACGCATAATTACGGTGTCAGCACCTTGGGGCACGGGTGCGCCAGTCATAATACGAACAGCTTGGCCTGCTTCAAGTGGCTTGTCATAGCAATGGCCAGCCATCACTTGACCGACAACAGTGAAAGATTCTAGCTCGCAGTCAGATCCTCGAATCGCATAGCCATCCATTGCTGAATTCGTGTGCTGTGGAACATTTACTGGTGATAAAATATCTTGTGCGACAATCTGTCCCAGCGCATTTTCAAGCGATACAGCGACTTCACGAGGCAACGTTACGATTTGATCTAAAATCTTAGCACGACCTTCGTCAACCGATAACATGTCGCTATTGTTTACATCACTGCAATCTAGGCTCGGTTTTTCTAACGTGCCTTGAGCAAAATTGACAACAAAATCAGTGATCTGATCGAGATTGTTGATGTCCATTTGCGGTAGATGTGTGTTTGCAGGGATGTTAGCGGCAACGGCGATAATATTGCTGTCGTCAGGGTGTAGCCAAGGTTTGCCGACTTCTTCACGGTGCAATTCAATTTTTGGGAAGTCGAGTTTTTTAAATCCTTCAACCAAAATCAAATCCAGTGCGGTTTGATCTAATTGGGAAATGAGGTGAGGAAGGTTAGCTTCTTCTTCTGGCGTTTCAGTGACTAAGGCTCGGCGGTAGCGCGAAGAAATCAACATCTGAGAAGCACCAGCTTTGCGTAAACGGTAGCTGTCTTTACCTTCTTGATCGATATCGAAGTTATGGTGAGCATGTTTAATCACGGCAATACGAATGCCACGCTCAACCAGTTTTGGCAGCATAGCTTCTAATAACGTCGTTTTGCCTGTTCCACTAAAGGCCGCAAAGCCCAGTAAAGGTAAAGAAGCGCTAATTTGACTCATGTTGTTTCCCAAATTGTTGGAGTTCTTCTGGCGTATTAAGATTTACAAACGCGTTAGGCTGGTCGCTAAAATCGACAGTTATCATATTGCATTGGCGGTACAGTAAAATGATTTTCCTGTCGCCATTGGCCAGAAAGGCTTCCAGCTTAGGGAGAATGCGACGATGGAGTAGGGTAACGACAGGTTGGATATGTTCACCATCATGAGCGACAGCAATATCGGTAGAGGCATCACAGGCTTGAGACATACGTTCAACAAGGTCTGAAGGCAGTTGCGGGCAATCGCAAGGTACAAAACCGATCCATTCATTGTCGAGTGTATGCAGAGCGGCATGCATACCGCCTAAGGGGCCGGGGTAGTCTTTTATTTGATCACCAAATACTGTCCCAAACGCTTGGTATTTATCATGATTACGGTTGGCATTGATGGTGATGTGTTGTGTTTGTGCGGCGAGAATGTCAATAACATGCTCTATCATTGTGCGGTTATTAAGAGAGACTAATCCTTTATCGTTGCCCCCCATACGGCTGGCTTGTCCGCCAGCCAAAATTACCCAGCTTGTCTTTTCAGGCAAAGGCATAGTGATTTTTGTCCTCATTGACGAGTTGTAAATCGGCTCGTTCGACTAATTTATTATGTGAGATTGTCCAGTGTCGACGGCAGAGCTTAGTCAGTGCGTTTTGTTGGTGGCTTGTAATAACAAGGCTAGCACCACGCTCTAATAAATCTTCAGCTAATAACACTTGGCGCTCAGTGGATTCTGCATCAAGGCTGGCGCTGGACTCATCCATCAGCAATACGCTAGGTTTTAATACCCAAGCGCGTGCCATGGCAACGCGTTGGCGTTCACCACCTGATAATACAGAAATATGTTCATTAGCCAATGTTTCAAGCCCGACTAAGCGTAACGCATTGATGACTTCACTGCGTTGCGAGTGACGATCACTGAACCGATATTTTAAACCGTAGCATACGTTATCAAACACACTACCATCAAACATGTAGGGGGTTTGATGCATGTAAATCACACCGCCGCTGCGCTGACTTTTAAATAGTCGCGAAGTCCAAGATTGGTTTTGTAGATTGACGTGGCCAGTGGTTGGCTTTTGTAGCCCCGACAAAATCTTTAGTAGAGTAGTTTTACCCACGCCGTTATCACCACTTAAATAAATGGCTTCTTGAGGGCCAATGTTAAGTTGAGGGACGTGAAAAAGCAGACGATCTTTGTAACGCATTGACAGGTCGTGTGCTTGAATTGAAATTTGAGACATTACCAGCTCCTCAACTTAATTTGTGCGCAAGTGAGCTTTGCCACGGGCAACAGATAAAAAGAAGTTTAGCCCTAGAGCTAATAGGAGTAACACAATCCCTAGCGCGACACCTTGCGCAAATGCGCCTTTTGAACTCTCTAGTGCAATGGCCGTTGGGATATTACGGGTCGCATTAAGAATGTTCCCACCCACCATCATTGAACAACCCACTTCTGTAATTATACGGCTAAATGCTGCGATTATCGCGGCCAATAGTGGGAAGCGACTTTCCCACATCAAACTTAAAAAAGCTTTTGGCAGACTCGCCCCAAGTGTAAGGGCAGTTTCCCATGCGCGTTTGTCACTGTTTTGAAAGGCGGCATGCATCATTGAGACTAAAATGGGAAAACAAATAAAGATTTGCCCCAAGATCATCGCTTCTTGAGTAAACAATAACTTCCAGTCACCTAACGGCCCAGCCCGAGACAGCAGCATGTACAGCAATAAACCGATAACAACGGTTGGTATCGATTGGAAAGTGTTAACGAGAGACAAAATGACCCAACGTCCGGGAAATTTCCCATACGCCAAAGCAAAGCCAATAAGTAAAGATGGCAATAGCACTGTTGCTATTGCCAGTAAAGAAACTGAGAAAGAAACGCCAACAATGCTCCACAGGGCAGTATCACCACTGAGGAGCAGTTGCACAGCTTCTTGGGTTGTTAACCAAAGATTCATTATTTAGTGATAGCATCAGCAACGAATAGTTGCTCTCCATGACGTTGATAACCATTGATCATTGCTTGTGCTTTTGGATTCACAAGCCAATCACTGAATGTTTTCGCACCTTGGTAGTTAATGTCTGGGTAGCGGCTTGGGTTAACCAGAATTACTTGATAAGGGTTGAATAAGCGCTTATCACCTTGCACCATAATTGATAGGTCAAGTTTGTTTTGGTAAGCCAGCCAAGTACCGCGGTCTGTCATTGTGTACGCTTGTAGCTCAGAAGCCATGTTTAGCGTTGGACCCATGCCTTGGCCAACCGACTTATAGCCACCAAAGTTTGGTTCGATTTGTGTTTGTTTCCACAAGTTTAGTTCTTTTTTGTGCGTGCCGGAATCATCACCACGAGAAACAAATGTTGCGTTGTAGCTCACAATGTTTTTCAGAGCTTTGGTAACGTCTTTCATGCCTTCGATTTTTGCTGGATCGTTATTTGGACCAACAACAACAAAATCGTTATACATTAATTTACGTGGAAGCACACCGTAGCCTTCGTCAACAAACTTAGCTTCAGCTTTTGGCGCATGCGTCATCACAAGATCAACGTCACCGTTTTGGCCCATACGCAGTGATTTACCTGTACCTGCCGCTAATACTTCAACGGTGTAACCTGTGTCTTTCTTGAATTCAGGAAGAAGATAGTCAAGCAAGCCAGAGTGGTAAGTACTGGTTGTTGTAGCAAGACGGATCTTCATCTCGTCGGCAGCATGAACAGCAGCTGCAGTGGTAAGAGAAAGAATAACAAGTGTTGTTTGTAATAGTTTCATAGGTCTTCCTGACAAGTATGTCATTGATTGAATGCTTAGCGTTGCTATCTAAATAACCTCGCCCTATGGCGCACTATAAGCAATAGCAATGCCAACTTAACGATCTCGCATTATACTAATGTGCAAAATATAATTAAACCAATGATTTAAAACAAGATAATTATATTTAAAATGTTGAATGTGAAATGGTTTCAGAAAGTTTTTTGACAAAGCATGAGTTGGTGAGACAAAATGTCTCACCCCAAAATTACTCGAATAAAGAAATTATGTCAGATTTTCCGTCCACGTCACTTTGGACTGCCGTTTCCGTGTTAGTTGTTGATGATGAACCCGGCATGCGCGCCATCTTAAAAAAAGCACTCAGCAAAAAATTTGCCCAAGTTGACGTTGCGGGGAGTATAGAAGAAGCAGAAACATTACGTAAGCGATGCCATTTTGATTTATTGATTGTTGATATCAATCTACCAGGTCGTTCTGGTATTGAATGGCATGAAGCGTTTGACCCTTCTACGCGCCGTAGCGATGTTATCTTCATGACAGGTTACGCTGATCTTGATACTGCCATTAAAGCCCTTCGGGCGGGCGCATCTGACTTTATTCTAAAGCCTTTTAATCTTGAACAAATGATGCAGTCTGTAAGTCGATGCATCGAGCACCGATTAGTCGAACGCCAGAACTTTGCCTTGCAGCGCGATGTAGAGCGCATTCACCCTGTCGATATTATTGGTGATGCAGAAACGACACAGAAAATGAAAAACGTAATAGCGCAAGTTGCACCTTCCCTTGCCGCAGTATTGGTAGAGGGGGAGTCTGGAACAGGTAAAGAGTTAGTGGCACGAGCGCTTCATCAATTGAGTAAGCGAACAGGGCCATTTGTACCGCTTAACTGTGGAGCAATAGCGCCTGACTTACTTGAAAGTGAATTGTTCGGACATGTGTCAGGTGCGTTTACTGGCGCCAAAAAAGGTCGTGAAGGTTTGTTCCGCGTCGCCAATAACGGCACCTTGTTCCTCGATGAAATTGGGGAAATGCCACTTTCAATGCAATCGTCGTTATTACGCGCATTAGAACAGAAAGCCATTCGCCCTGTAGGGGCAGAACGTGAAGTGCAAATTGATGTGCGAATTGTGGCGGCAACCAACCGTAACTTGAAGCAAGAAGTTGAAGAAGGGCGTTTTCGTCGTGATTTATATTATCGTCTAAATGTACTGACCGTTGAGCTACCAGCATTACGAGATAGGTTGGATGACATCCCAACGCTTGCACATCATTTTACACAAGTGTTGGCGAAAGAGCTGGGTATGCAAGCCATGAATTGGACACATGAAGATATCCAAGCCATGCAAAGCTATGATTGGCCGGGTAATATTCGTGAACTCCGTAATATGATGGAACGTTGTATCTTACTAGGGAAACCACCAGCGGAGTATTGGCGCGAACTACAAGGCGATGCGATTCCGTTGCCTAGAATGGTGCAGCCCAATCAAATGCAGGCTGTAGGTGCAGATGCAGAAGTTGGATCAAACCGACCATGCCGCTGTCATGATGAAAACGACGTTGAACAGTTTTGTTATCCGACTGACTGGACGCTTAAAGATGTCGAAAAAGCACATATTTTACAGGTAGTTGACTCTCATAGTGGTAATAAATCAGCAGCGGCTAGACAACTAGGCGTTGCCCGTAAAACGCTAGAGCGAAAATTCAAAGATTGGGCTGATGAAGGCGTACTTTAATGAGCGACCACTCGGAATAATCGAATGAATATAAAACAGTTTATTGTCATGTGGGTACGTCGATTCCGCACTATGGTGCGCTATCGGTTATTGGTACTAACGTCAGTGCCGATAATCATTACATTGTTGGCGCTTATTGCGCTCACTATGTATTGGACCGTGATGTATACCTGGCAAAATGCCCTTAAAAATGTGCGGGCGGACTTGGCGGTTGCGCACCACAGCATGGAGTTGTTACAGCGTGAACAACGGATGCAGCTGGTGTCTTTAGCTTCATCATACGATTTTCAACATCGTCTTCGTACCGATGAAGCCAATTTAAGTGATTGGGTAAATCAACAGTCCGCCTCTTATGGGTTGGATTTTGTGGTACTTCATCCCGCTTCTGCATTGGGTGAGTTTTCAAAATTCAACCGCGGCTTGCTACTTAAGGGAGAAGAGCAAACATTCTTTCAAGTACTCGACCGCTCGGCTTTGGAAAGATTGAATCGCGATTTACCTGTATACGCCCATATCCCATTGTTGAATGAGAATGGCGTTGAAACGCGTGGTTTAGTCAGCCGCAGTTTATTTCCAATATTCAATGCACAAGGTCAGTTGCAATGGATTGTTGATGGCGGAATGCTACTCAATAACAGCACTTTGCTGGTGGATCGCATTCGAGACCTTGTCTATGCCTCTAATACACTACCTGACGGCAGTATCGGGACTGTGACTTTATTCTTGGATGATATTCGTGTCAGTACTAATGTACCGTTAGACAGCGAAAGCTTAAATGGTCGGGCTATTGGCACTCGAGTCTCTGATGAAGTGAAGCAAACCGTATTAGAGCAGGGGCAAAACTGGTTTAACCGTGCTTATGTTTATGACGATTGGTATGTGTCTGCTTATGAGCCACTGCACGATCACAATAATAATATTATTGGCATGCTTTATACGGGCTACCTAGAGTGGCCAATGCTTAAAGTCTACCTTACAAATATTGTTGAATTAGGGGTCGGTATTACCATTGTGCTCCTACTGTCAGGGTTTGTTGTGTATCGCGGAGCGAAGGATCTGTTTCAGCCGATAGAAAAGATTCACCAAGTAGCAAAAGCGGTTCAACTGGGTCTAGAGCGCCGTATTGGTGATTTAGATTTGAGTCAAGATCATGAGTTGCAAATACTTGGCAAGCAGTTTGATTCTATGCTGGATCAGCTTGAAAACCGTAATGAAGAGATCAAGCAAGCTTCTGTTGAACTTGAAGACAAAGTCGCAAAACGTACGAAAAGCCTACATGAAAAAACAGAAGAGCTAGAGCAACATATCAAATTGCTTAATCAGGCACGTAGCAGACTTGTCAGTAGTGAAAAACTGGCTGCGCTGGGTGAATTAACCGCGGGTATTGCGCATGAAATTAATAACCCGACTGCTGTTATTTTAGGCAATGTAGAGTTATTACAATTTGAGCTTGAAGACGATGCTGAACGCGTTAAAGAAGAACTCGAAGCTATTCACGAGCAAATCGATCGAATTCGAAATATCACCCGTAGCTTGCTGCAATACAGTCGCCAAGGTGGGGTGCAAGATGAAGTTACATGGCACCACCTCAATCCATTGGTTGAAGAAAGCTTAACCTTGGTGCGAACAGGGACGAAAAAACAGGACATCTTCATTGAGAAAGAGCTAAATGCACGTTGCAGTGTCGAGGTTAATCGACATCAACTGCTGCAAGTCTTGGTCAATTTACAGATGAATGGCGTTCATGCTATGGATGACAAAGGTTTACTTCGAGTCGCTACGGAAGATTGGTTAGATGATAATCAACAAGCGATTGGCGCAGTGGTTCATATTACGGATCACGGTTGCGGAATTGCGGAAGAGAACCTTGATCGTATTTTTGACCCTTTCTATACCACCCGACGCAGTGGAACAGGGCTAGGCCTATCGGTAAGCCAGGGTATTGTGAGCCAAAGTGGTGGAGAGATAATCGTGGAATCGAAGCTAGGTGTTGGGACAACATTTTCGGTGTACCTACCAATGAAAGCCTTAAATGGTCCTGATGTGATGGATGAAAACTTAATAGAGTCGCAAGTCTAGTCGCGATACTGGCTTGATTTAGGATTAAGCAGCGAACTAAATAAAAAAGCATGGTAGAAGCCATGCTTTTTTTATCGGTGTTGATTGAAGGCGCTGTTTTGTCATTGTCATTTTAAGTAGCAGTTTTTGTGCTGATACGAGAAATGAATGCAACAAAAGTTACATTATAAATAATCCTGCGATAAGAAAAGCAGAAGCAACAAAGGCGACTTTCTCAATAATGCCAAGATCGGTAGGGTCTATCAGTTCGTCATGGTGCATGGTTATTCTCCATTATTGTTTATAGTTCTACTTTAATCATAGACACCTAATTGATAATTAGGACATTTTTTAATAGGTATTTTTAGTAAAGCTGTAATTTTTTGTGGCTATACTTGTTTTATTGGCCACAAGGAAGGGCATAAATAATGAAGTTATTGTTTCTGATATTAGGTGCATTGCTGCAAGGGTTAGCAATTTATATGGCTTTTTTTGTAGAAAGCAGCTGGAGTGTTTATGTTGCAACCATTATGTCAGCATTTGGTTTGTGTACATTAGTTGGAGTGCGCAGCCTTATCGCACCAGCTTGTTTAATGGCAGGGATATTGATTGGTTTGTCGCTTTCCCATAATGAAGTAGATGTACAGCTACTTCATCAAATGGAAGCAACAGCACAAGCTTACAGTGACGATCGAATCTCATTGACAGAGATCAGTACCTATTTTGATAAGATTGCCTACTCCAAAATGGCCGCAACCAGCAACAGTTCGCAATAGTTGATATCTAAGTAACAAGCTCCTAAACAATAAACATCTACTGTTTGTGACAACTGAAAAATCTCATACCCATTTAAGTATCAGTATGAGATTTTTTATTGGGTTTTATATTTTTGGGGAAGATTAATAACCCTGTTTAAACTATCGTGGGGGGATAATCAGTTGCTGTCCGGCAGTGATAAAGGATCCAGTCAGATCGTTGAGTTGTCTTAGCAAAGAAACGGTAGTGTTGTTGAGTTGTGCAATCTCATTCAAAGAATCACCAGGCTTAATTTGATGAATATGAAAGCGGTATTTTGTATATCGCACATTTTCACGATTATAAAAGGAGGTAAGTGCATCCCTTGGCAGCAGTAACTTGTTGTCACGTCCTTTGACTGTATAGCCACCAGTATAACCAGGGTTTAAGGCATATAGCTCTTTGCTGCTGATCTTCGCATCTTTAGCGATAGTCTTTAACTTTACCCGTTTGTTAATAATTACTTCGCTCACCACTGGCTGAGGCTTAATGGAATTAAGCTGTAAACCGTAATGATTTTTATGCTGAATAATAGAAGACATCGCTAATAGTTTTGGCACGTATAAACGGGTCTCTTTGGGTAATTGTAAAGACCAGAAGTCTGTCGGTTTCCCCGCTGCTCTATTCTTCTTAATGGCATTTCGTACACGTCCTTCACCGGTATTGTATGCTGCGATAGCGTGTAGCCAGTTTCCTTTAAATTTTTTGTGAAGATATTCAAGTAGATCAAGTGCGGCATCAGTCGATGCAATAATATCGCGTCGACCATCGTACCCCTGCCAATACTTCAAGCCGAAGGTTTTACCTGTTGCGCGGGTAATCTGCCATAGTCCTGAAGCCCCTTGGCTTGAATAGGCGAACTGATCAAAAGAACTTTCGATAAAAGGGAGGAGTACCAGCTCCATTGGCAAATCACGAGCCTCAACTTGTTCATAAATATAAAATAAAAAAGGCTGGGCTCGCGTTGTTACTGTATCAATATGCTCAGGTTTAGTAATAAACCATTTTCGGTAGTAACGAATGCGGCGATTATTAGGGATGGGCATTTCCATATTGGCGGCAAGTGTATCCCACATATCATATTGATGGCGTGTGGCTTCATCAGCAAGCACCGGGGCAATGTGATTATGTACAGGGGAGTTATAAAGATAATGCGGTACTTTACCCGTTGCAATGTAGCTACCATCAAATTGATGGTGGGAAATTTTACATTCTGTCAGTTTACCAACAGGCTTAAATACACGGTTTAAAGCCAGTAAATCTTGTTCTGCTTTTATTGCTGCCTGATCAGGCTCTTTAGGGACAGATTGGCAACCGTTTAACACAAAAATTGCTAATACAAGTGTCATCGTTGCTTGTTGCATTTGCTTTATTAACATCATATACCGCCAATAAACTCATACAAATTAAACGCATTTCTTTATTTGTTACTTAAAGTATTAACAATAAAATTTTATGCTGCTGTTTAATAAATTTGTGATTTATTAAAATCCTAAAATTGAGACAAAACGGTGTTCTGAGGTGAAACTGGAAATTTACAGCTAAACTTTTTACGTGATAGTGAGTTTAAAGGCAAATCATGGAATCTAGAGCGTATCCCATCGGAACTGTTTTAAAAATTCGTTGTACATCATATTGGCATTATGGAATGTCAGATGGTAGAGGCGGAGTAATACATAACTCTAAAAAACGTCGGCAAGTTCAATTTGATACAATCGATGAGTTTGCAGAGGGACGTGAGGTTATTGTGAGTTCAATCACAAGTAATAACCCAAAGCTGGCATTCTTACATGCTAAAAAGTTCGTTGGTACGCCCTATAACATCTTTACACAGAATTGTGAGCAGTTTGTTCGGCAAGCCCATGGTTTACCCGTGGAGTGTACGCAATTCCAACGGCTGATGGTTGTCGCATTTGGCGGTTATTTAGTGGTTGGTGAAAAAAATCGTTTTATAAAAATAGCTGGACTAGGGATATTGGCTGGTAGTTTTTTGTCGCCTTCAGAAAAAAGCCCCTACCACAGAGCAATGAAAGGAGCGGTAATTGCTGCGGGTGGGGCGTTGTGGGTAAGTTCAATAGCCAAAGGTGTTTTTCGTAATAGAAATTTAAAGAGATCCGACCTGTAACACAGAAAAGAGTTAAACTAATTTGTAGAGTATATCGCCTTACCAGCGAATATACCGTTTGAGTAAGTATTTAATTAGTTAGACTATTGGTAGTTACACGACTGAATGGAAGCAACTGTGACAATTTTTATTGAACGAGAACATGACCACCAGTTTGACCATATTGCCGCTTTATCTGAGAGCATCGCGGAAGAATTAGCGCAGGAATATGGTATTCGTTGGGGGTGGAATAATGAGAAGTTAGAAATTCGCCACTCATCAGCCCGTGGTTTTATGTTAGCAGAAGACGGAAAAATAACGATAGAGCTACGTTTAGGTTTTGCTGCGAGTTTATTTTCTTCATCTATAGAGCAAAATATTGTACAGCGCTTAGATCAACTCCTGACGCCTGATTTCTAATACTAACGGCGATGCTCTCTGGCTCTTATATCAGCAGCATGCTTAGTCTTATCAGCATGCTGCTTTTTGTTTTATTAGTTATAAGCAAATACACTTTTCCTCCCTATATCACGCTAAAAATCGCAATCTCCTAAATATTTGATCTTGCCCACAATAAATTTCTTATTTAGTAAGAACACTCTAATTGAAATTCGTATTCTGTAGTTAAGCAGTCAGGGAAACAACTGGCTGACAACAGTTGTAATTCATGTAAGGAGAGCACACTCATGGGCATCTTTAAACGTACATCAGGCGAATCAAACAAGGTGGCGAATAGCCCAATGCGTGACGCCATGGTCTATAACATTTGGCTAGCTGGATTAGGCGCTTATGCAAAAAGTGCTGAAGAAGTTAATCAAATTTCTAGCAAAGGCATGAGCCTTTTTGATGAGCTAATTGAGCGCGGTCGTGAAGTTGAATCAACCACGAAAGAGCGCGTACATACAGCACGTAGCCAAACAACCGTGGCTATTGAAGAACGTGTACATCAAGTGGTTCAAAAGTTGGTGGGTTTAGATAATGAACGTCTAGACCAAGTTGATGACAAAATTGATCAACTAACAGACACCATTGAGAAGTTACTTGTTCGTCAGCAGGAAGCCGCGAAAAAAGCGCCGGCTAAAAAAGTGGAAGCAAAAAAGCCCGCAGCTAAGGCTACTACGCGTAAGCCAAGTGTTGCACGCCGTAAGCCAGCGAAAGCCGCTGAGCCTAAAGCACTAGAAACTAAACCTGCTGAAGCACCAAAAGAAACAGTTAAACCTGTGACGGAAGTGAAACCAGTAATTGCAGCACGTCCAGTGGTTCAAGCAACACCTGAGAAACCAACAGCTAAACCTGTTGAAGCTCAGAAAGAAGCAGCAAAACCAGTATAAGTTCTAACTCTAAAGCAGTGGCAGCTTGCTTTGGTATTGATTAATCATAGAACCAGCGCTTGACGCAGGGGGATAGCAAAATGATCGATAAAACAGTAGTGAAAGCGGCAAAAAATGTCGTAGAAAATGGTGAAGGTGTTGCACGTAACATTTGGCTTGCAGGCCTAGGTTTATACAGCCGCACCCTTGAAGAAGCACAACAAATCAACGAAAAAACAACAACTGTTTTTGACGAGCTTGTAGAGCGCGGCAAAGAAGTTGAGATTGAAACAAAAGAGTGCATTGGTAAAAATGCAGAAAAAGCGACTGACGAAGTGGAAGCGGGCATGAATGATTTATTCTACCGTCTAAGTGGTGTCGACCGTGAAAAACTAGAGCGTATGGATGATAAAATCGACAAGCTAACAGAAGCTGTCGAAAAACTGGCTGAAGTACAATAATTGCCAGTTTAAGACTACAGCGGAGAATGCCAGCCTTGAAGCTGTAGTCTTTTCCTAGCGTTTCAGCGACGTTAGGGTTCAGAGGCACGTGAGCCATGCATGTGCCTCTTTTTTGCATTTATCAAACATAAAAGTGCCACGGTATACAAAGAAAAAGCGGGTCATGTAACGTACTTATGACATGAAAATGTATTATTTTTGTCACGAGTCTCGTAGATGTCATTGACCAACTAAGCTGTGAGCTTCTACGTTTATATCAAGGTTGTTCCTTTTTAGGAGCCAACTGATACTGAACTAAGGTGGTGGTTATGGATAGTTGGCGTAATCGTGCATTCAATAAGTTACTTTATCGTGTAATGCGACAGCGACTTGCTCGCTGTAATTCAACATTAGAAATGCGCGAGCTGATCTTAAATATTGATAATTTTGGAGCGTTAATCTCGACTCCAAAAGGCCTTGACGTAACACCCACTAAATTTGCAAATGTTGGTTGCGATTGGGTCGACATGCCCAAAAGTAGTGGTAACAAGATCATATTATATTTTCACGGCGGTGGTTTCTGCTTTTATAGCCCAAACATTCACAACGCCTTTGTGGGGCGATTAGCCCAACAAACCAAATCTCGTGGTTTGATGATTAATTACAGCCTTGCACCTGAAAAACCGTACCCAGCGGCTTTAGATGAGTGCTATGCCGTATATCAAGCACTACTTGTGAAAGGTTACCTGCCGCAGAACATTCTTTTTGCAGGGGATTCTGCTGGGGGCAATCTCGCGCTTGCGACGCTCTTACGTTTACGTGATATGAAAATGCGCATGCCTGCTGGCATTGTGTTGCTATCGCCAGTCACTGATATGGCAGTAACGGGAGAGTCGGCCTTTGTGAAAAGCAAAGATGACCCATTTTTTGATCTAAGCAGTTTATTGTTAATGCGGAATAATTACTTAGGTAATAACAACCCTTGCGATCCAGATATCTCACCATTTTATGCTGAGCTAAATGGATTGCCACCGTGTTTTGTTACTGCAGGAACAGAAGAACTACTGATGGATGATGCGATCCGTTTAGCAGAAAAAATGGGAGAAGCGGGAGGCGACGTGACACTGAATATAGTTAAAGGTGTGCCACATGTGTACCCGTTGTTTTACCAGTTGAATGAAGCTAAAGAAGCGATCAAATTGATATCACAATTTATGAATGATTCGCTCAAAAAGAGTGACGGTGTCACTAAAAAGGCGAGTTAATAGTTGGCTGTCATGTTCGATGGCGTATAAGACCACATTTTATGTGCGAAATACTATTAATCTAGTAGTGAATTGCGGTAAATTCGCAGTGTTGGATTTACAGATTATCAGGGTTACTTATGTCATCAGATTATAACGGCACTAGTGCTGCATATGCACGTCAAGAGCAAGGCTACCGAGAGAAAGCATTAAAACTATACCCTTGGGTATGCGGCCGTTGTTCACGCGAGTTTGTGTATTCAAATCTTCGTGAATTAACCGTTCACCATGCTGACCATGACCACACCAACAACCCAGCCGACGGTAGTAACTGGGAACTGCTTTGCTTGTTTTGTCATGACCATGAGCATGAAAAATACACAGAGCATGATCAGCAGTCAGGCAGTGTAGTCAAAGCGGGTGAAAACGACCATGAAGCGGCAACGTTTAACCCATTCGCTGATTTAAAAGCGATGATGGAAAAGAAAAAATAAGTCATACACAGACTTAAGCAAAGAATTCATTTCTTATGCAATCATAAAAAACGAGGCTTTTGGCCTCGTTTTTTGTTTTTACCATAGGATCGTATTATCGATCTGAATCTATGATTAAGCGCTTAGCTGGGCTAGAGTGCTTTTTGCGTCGGTGATTGATTGTGACGCTAGTTCATCACCCATCGCAAGCGCTTCACCGTAAACAAACTCAACATTGTCTAGACCAACAAAGCCAAGAATATTCTGCAAGTAAGGTACAAGCGTGTCAGATGCTGCGCCTTTGTGAATGCCGCCGCGTGTTGTCACAACAATCACTTTTTTATCTTTAAGTAAGCCTACAGGGCCTTGCTCTGTGTACGAGAAGGTAATACCAGCACGTGCAATTAAATCGAACCAGTTTTTAAGTTGAGTCGGAATAGTGAAGTTATACATAGGTGCAGCAATGATAATGGTATCGCTGATCTGTAGCTCTTCAATTAACTGATCTGACATTGCTAGTGCAGCTTGCTGTTTCTCGCTTAGATTGTCACCACCACGAAGTGCATTCGCGACATCTGCATCTAACATTGGTACTGGGTTTGCAGCTAAATCACGCTCAATAATTGATTGTGTTTTACCTTCCCAGCTTGTTAATAAATGATCGATTAATGCGTTTGACTGTGAATAGCCACCAAGGATGCTTGATTTAAGAACTAGAACGTTAGCCATTATTTTTTCCTACATTAAATGCTTTTTTGCGTAGGCATTAATATAGATTTCTTGTGTGAGAAGAAACAGCTCAAAAGCTTGGTCAACTTGTTCAAAAAAACCGAACGAGTATTCAAATATCTTGGCAGTTATTGTTCAAAACTGAACTGCAAAGGTGACTGTTGGTGGGTAACAGGCAAAAAATAGCCCGAAACGACTCCTGTCTCGGGCTTAGGGGAATGGCTCTCGTGAGAGCCTTGCGCTAACTGGTTAGTAAATGGAGATCAATTACACTATCAATGTTAGTTCACGCAGTACAATTTACCAGTTTTAGCAATGAGAATTGGAATCAACCTAAATACAGTCGATTAGATATCGAATAAATTGGTGTCTCGAACCATTTCTCGTGGCAAACCATTTTTGATGCGGTTGCCGACCCATTTGCCAATGCCAATTGGGTAATCTCGGTAGTTTACGATGACTTCCCCTTTACCTGAAAGGTCCTCTGGGCGAATGTCTCGGCCCATAAACCACTCTTTAGCTTGTTCCGCCGTTAGATCAACCGATACGCTTTCTTGACCTGATGCTAGGGCCATGATCGCTTCGTGTTGCCAGCGATAGCCTTTTTTATGTTGTTCTGCCAACTTAATGCCCATACGCTGAAAACGAATTTCAGTGAGTAGTGGTTTTAAGTTTTGTGGGAATAACCACAGTTCTTTGTCGCGAACCCAGACATCGCTTTCGTGCGGTAGGGTAATATCCAGCGTTGCTTTCAGGCTTGCTGCAATATCTTGTTTGTCTTTTTCAGCCAAGATCGAGAAGGGGAATTTACCCATACGTTTTTTGACTTCAGGAGACTCTACCGAAGTCAGTTTTCGAATGCGGGCAACAAAGAAGCCTTCGCTATCAAAAATCTGGGGGTAGACATGCAAGAAGCCTTCTTCTGTTGTCGATTGTGCTGCCCCGTCGAATAAGTCATCCAATGGTTCAAACTGTACGGCATCACCAAAGGTCTCTTTCAAGAAGTGACATACCTGCTGATTTTCAGTTTGGTTGAGTGTGCAGGTTGAATACACCATCACACCGCCCGGTTTAAGGGCTTGAAATGCACTCACAATCAAGTTGCGCTGTACTTCAGCAATACTGTCGATAGATGCTAATGACCAGTTCGCCATTGCATCTTCATCTTTACGAATAGCCCCTTCACCTGAACAAGGCGCATCCAGTAAAATAGAGTCAAATGCTTCAGGTGCCCACCCGCCAAAGACACAACCATCAAAGTGCGTCAATGATGCGTTATACACACCACAACGTTGTAAGTTAGAGTGCAACACTTTGATACGGCTTGCTGCTAGCTCATTGGCGACTAATGCCCCTTTGTTTTGCATCGCGCAAGCAATCTGAGTGGTTTTAGAACCCGGTGCTGATGCCATATCCAACACGCAATCTAATTGATCGTTGTTTTTAAGAAGTGCAGTAACAGGCATCATTGAGCTGGCTTCTTGAATATAAAAAAGCCCAGCAAGGTGTTCTGCTGTATTGCCAAGCGAGACGGTGTTTTCATCTTCTCGTTCAATCCAAAATCCAGTATCACACCAAGGTACAGGGGTTAATGTCCAATCTTTGTCCGCAACACGGGCTAGGAAGTCTTCCACACTGATCTTTAAGGTATTAATACGAATACTACGTCGAAGTGGGGTCTTACAGCAGGCGAGAAAATCATCCATATTCAGGTTTTCTGGCATGGTTTGACGAATAAGTTCGATGAAGTCTTCAGGGATATAGATTTTTGAATGCAAGGGAGTATCTCGATAACAGGCATTGATGGGCGAGAGTGTATATCAAATCACAGCGTTAAGCATCTATGGCAATAGGCAGTATGAGGTAAATAGGTTTAAGGGAATAAAAAAGGAGCATCGAAATGCTCCTTTTAGTAGATCATTAGTTAACTTTTGCGAATGTCGTTAATCGCGCGGGATCGCAGTGCGCCAATCTTTCCACTCAGACTTCGCCTGTTTATGAAGTAGGAAGTGTGAGTCCGCTTTAGCAATAGGTGCTAGTGGGTGAGCTTCTGGTGTCGCAAAGGCAATGCCACCACGGATCAAACTATCGACGGTACCGCTATTGACGGTTGCGCCAGTAATGCCAATCGATACATCAAACCCAGAGACATTCCAGAACACGCTATCTTTACGAACAAGATGGCGATATTTCTGTTCTATTTGTGCTTCAATCATTACGCGATCGGCTAAATCACCAAGGCTAACTTTTACAACTTGGCCAACTTGGATATCGCGGTAAAGCAGCGGTGTCCCTTCGCTTATTGAATTACGCTTCTCGCTTTCCAATACCACGGTAAGCCCTGAGTTTAATAACTCAGCACTGCCAAGGTTAAAGGTCTGCTGTTTAATACCTTTTCCAGGGTCCACTGAAATATAAGAGCTTAATAAGCTGTCCAAGTTTTTAGTTTCAGTCAGGCTCAGTTTCGGCTTCACAATCCAGAAGTAGCTGCCCGCTCGGGCGATAACGTCGGCAAACTGAGGGAAAAGGCGAGCGCTAATGTTCACATTCCCTTTGTCGAAATTAGGCGTAATAGTCGTAATTTTACCAATGGCAATGCCTTGGTAACGGATTTCAGTGCCTACAGCAAGTGCACGAGCATCGCTTGCCGTTAGTTGGATTTCTTGTCCGAAATTACGAGCATCCTTTAAGCTAGAATAAAGCTTAAAGCGACCATTTTGTTTGTTACTAACACCATCAATATCATCAAAGGCGACGCCGCCTTTAATTAATGTTGCGACAGGGGAGGCGGTAATTTTTACGCCACTTAAACCTGCCTCAACCTCAACGCCAGAACGATTCCAGAAAACCGTATTTTGGGTAACTAAATGGCGGTATTTATTTTCAATGTTTAACGATAAGGTTACGCCAGATGCAGTTAATGCGTAGCTTGTAACTTCACCGACTTGTAGGTTGCGGTAGAGTACAGGGCTACCTTCAGAAACTGGTGGTAGTTCGTTTGCTACTAAGGTGAAGCGAGCAAAACCTTTTGCTGTCTCTGCTGCTAGTGTTGCTAGGCGTTCACTGCTATATAAAGTGTAATTTTTCGCGATTTTCTTACTGCCGCCACTGGTGAAACTAATGCCGTTGCTGATCAACTGTTCTGCCGGTGGCAAGCTAACATCTAACCCTTTGCTGCTTAGATTCGCTTTAATGCCACCATCTATATAGAAGCGACTGGCTGAACCAATAAGCGATGTATATTCAGTATTAACAATAACGCTAAAGCGCACTTTGTCTTTTTCTAGTTTTACATGGGTTACACGGCCCACGGCAATACCACGGTGCAGAATTTTCGTACCACGCTTGATGCCAAAACTACTATCAGCATATAAATCGAAAGTGGCTACACCATGTTGTTTCTCTTGCAGCTCATCTTTGGTGATTGCTTTAAATAACCGACTTGGTTCGCCTTCACCTGGAATAAGGGTAAGGAAGTTACCGCGTACCAAGTTACCAATGTTTTTGACACCAGTGAGCGATAATTCAGCTTCTTCAAGTAGTAGGCTTGAACCGCTGTTCAGTAAGTCGCTCATGCTAGGTTCAATTGCTGCGTGTGCGATGATTTTGCTGCGTGCTTCATCAAGGCGAACATCTGAAATTTGGCCAATTTGAAGGCCGCGATAAACAATCGGAGCACCGCTTGCGCTGATGTTACTGTTTTCTGGTAGTTCAACTTTAATCGCGATGCCACGGCCTGCGGTATTCAGGTCAGGGTATAAGCGGAATAAATGGTTATCTTCAATAGCTCGACCTTCATCGGGTGAATCAAAAGCGATAGCACCAGCGATCATGGCAGATAAGCTTTCAAACTGAACATCAACGCCATTGAAGTTGATGTTGGCACTCATACCGCTGACATTCCAAAAGCGGCTTTTATTGGTAACTAAATCGGCATATTGCGGCTGAATTAACACATCAACAAGGACACGTTTATTATTGTTACTTAAGGTGTAGTTGTACACTTCACCAACAGGGATCTTCTTATAGAATACTTGGGAACCAATACTGATTGAGCCTAAGTCAGGAGCTCGCAGCTGAATAGACAGCCCTGCACCAATTGGGGTGTCAGACGGTTGGCCATCGAGAGCGGTAAAGCTTTGCGTTGCTTCACCTTCACCCGGTTGTAGCGCGATATAGTTACCTGATACCAAAGCATCTAAACCTGAAATACCAGTAATAGATGCTTTCGGTTTTACTAGCCAAAAGCGTGTACCAGTATTGAGTGTTTGAACGGCTTCTGGATAGATATCGGCTTCAACATAAATACTTTCGAGATCATCAGATAGCGTTACATCGCGTACTATGCCGACTTCAAGTCCTTGATAGCGAATTGTTGTGCGCCCTGCAATTAGACCTGCCGCATCATTAAAATGAATTTGAATCCGCTGACCTGCATCATTTACGGCTTTAAAGACCAGCCATCCAGCAAGGGCAAAGGCTAAAATAGGAAGTAACCAAAGGGGAGATACCGACCTATCGCGGTGAATATCTACTGGTTCTGGTTGATTGTTATTTCCGTTGTTCATAGTTATCCCATATTAAGCGCGAATCTAAACTTTCTGCTGCAAACATAGTTAGCACAACCACAATCCCGAATGAAACAGCGCCCGGGCCTGGTGTGAAATCGAGTATTTGTCCTCGGTCAATCAAGGCCACCATGATGGAAATTACGAATAAATCCATCATTGACCATTTACCAATCCACTGAATGATCCTAAAAAGGCGCATACGAAAGCGGTGGTGAATACGACGTTTAAACTGAATACACAACAATATGTAGGCCAGTCCCACTATTTTGGCGACTGGCACAACAATACTAGCGATAAAAATAATGGCTGCGATGCCGGGCATACCCGTTTTAATCAAGTGAGCAACACCTGAAAAAATGGTGTCTTCGGCACGTTTACCATTATTTAAAAAGATCGAAATAGCGAATAAGTTCGCTGGGAAAATAAAAATAGTCGCTGAAATTAAATACGCCCATGTTTTTTGAATCGAATGGGGTAGGCGTGCATGCAATGGGCTATGGCAACGTGTGCAATGGCTGTTCGTTCCTTGACTGAGGTGGCAAGAATGGCAGTGATGCACTAGCTCATCAGGATTATGAGTTGTTTCAGGTTGCCATGCTTCCCAATAGCGAGTTGGGCTGATCCGTGTAAGCAGTAGCAGCATCAATATTTGAAGGATGACAAGGCTAATCAACCCCGGGCCAATATAAATGTCAGCATAGTCTTGAACTTTAAAGCAAGAAATTCCAAGGCTGACAAGAAACACTTCATACATAGCCCAGTGTTTTAGATGTTGGATGATCCACATTGAAGATTTGAATAGCCGAAAGTGCTGAATTTTTAAGCTTACTTGTGCAGTCATAACTGCCAAGGTCACTAAAAGAGGGGCTATGGTGCTACAAAATAAAATCAAAAAGGCAACAGCCGGAAATTCAGGTGCTAATGTGATAGTCCCTGCAGGTAATGTTGCTGGGATCATCTGCCCAAATAATCGGATAGTGATCATGGGGTAAATATGTGCCGGAATAAAAAGAATTAAACAGGCTAATGCAATAGCAAACTCCCCCGTAAATCGGGTAAAGCCACCTCTATATAAACGTGTTTTACAGCGAGGGCAGTAAGCACTCTGACCACGAAGGGCGACGTTAGGCATCACTGGCAAGTCACAGCCTGGACACAGGCGAGCCGTCGACATGGGTTGGTTAATCCTTTAAGTCTTTCTGAAATTTTTCTTATCCAGAATGGAATAACCGCTGCATAAGCAGCGGTTTAAAAGAACACTATATTATTTTACGTTGACGCTGGCTATAGTGAGCGGTTGATTATCTTCACTCTGCTCGTGATTGGATGACTGTATCGAACCATACAAGGTTTGATATAGGCCCTCTTTTCGAACCAGTTCATCATGTGTACCAGCTTGGCTGAGTTTTCCGTCTTCAAGTACATAGATTATATCTGCTTGCTTAACGGCAGATAAACGGTGCGCCACAATTAATGTCGTTCTATCTCGCAAAAATTGATTAAGTGCCGTATGTAAAGCAGCTTCTGTCGCGGTATCTAAGGCTGATGTTGCTTCATCTAAAATCACAAAATCAGGGTTTGCCAGAACCATTCTTGCAATCGCAAGACGTTGACGTTGCCCACCTGAAAGGCGAATACCTTGGCGACCAATCTCAGTATCTAAACCATGCGTAAGCCGTTTAGTTACGTCCGTTAACTGTGCAATTTCAAGCGCCTGCCATAGGTCACTATCGCTATATTCAGCACCTAATGTCAGATTATGCCTCAGTGTGTCATTAAATAGAACGGGCTGTTGTAAAACGACCGCCATTTTTTCACGCAATGCCTCATAGCTGACATCTTCAATGCGCTCACCGTTGATCAATAGGTCGCCAGAGTCTTTTTGGTAGATACCTAATAGCAGCTGGATAAGGGTTGATTTACCACCACCTGATGCTCCAACTAATGCGACGCGTTTTCCGGCTGGAATCGTTAAGTTTAGGCCACGTAAGACTTCTTTATCGTCATCATAAGAAAAATGGACATCACGCACATCTATCGATAAAGCTTGGTTTGGGGTGAACGGGTTAACGGTCGCTACAGGGCGGACTTCTTCTTCCAATGTCATCAAGCCATTGAGGCGGTGCATAGCAGCCGAAGCGCTATACCAAGCAAATTGAATCCCGAGTAACTCTTGGACCGGACTTAACATAAACCAAAGGTAACCAAAAACAGCGAACATCTGTCCAATCGTTAAATCACTGAATATCACCATTAACATGGCTGCGGCACGGAATAATTCGAATCCGACTAAGAACAATAGGAATGAAACACGTCCAGCTGCTTCTGATTGCCATGCGTATTTGTCTGCATTGTGGCGAATCTCATCGGCACTTGATTTTAACTGCGTTAAAAATTCTTTCTCACGATTAGCGGCTCGCAGCTGATACAGACCATCAAGAGTTTCTACTAAGCGTTGCTGGAATTTTTCAAATGCTTGGTTTTCTTGTTTTTTAAGGTTCTTAACACGGCTACCCATTAGACGCGAAGCGTAAACAACAATCGGGTTCACCAATAAGATGAATAAGCCTAACTGCCAATTTAACCAAAGCAAAATACTCGCGGTACCAATAAGCGTTAGTAAACTCACTAAGAATCGGCTGAGTGTATCGCCAACAAATTTATCAATGGTTTCAATATCAGTAATTAAGTGCGATGTAATACCGCCGCTGCCGCGTTCTTCGTACTGCCGCATACTGATACGGCCTAATTTATCGATCAAGCGTTGACGGAGTAGGTAAGTTACGTCTTTAGCTACCAAGGTAAATTGGCGGCTTTGTAGGATGTTCAAGACTTGGCTAATAATGCGCATGATAACGATCATGACAAGTACAAGGATAATATAAGCGCCAGCCTCTTGAAGAGATTCAGGTAAAAAGGCGTTTAAGAAGGCAATGCCATTGGCTGGTTTATTAAGTAATACTTCATCCACCATTAATGGCATTAATAGTGGAATAGGAACACTAACCAAGGTTGCAACGATAGCGATAAGGTTAGCGGCAATTAATCGTGGTCGATGACGTTTTGCTTGCTTTAATAGCCAAGACCAGTTAATCATTTGATTTACAGAATCTTTCACGGTGATAATGATTCCTATTATTAACAAGATTCACATTCTAGCGGCTAAAGAAGGAGTAAGCCATGGAAAATAAACTCGCGTTTTATAATCGTTTAACAAAACAAGCTGTCGCTATCATAGAAGATGAGCCAGATGTCATTGCTAACCTCTCTAATATTAGTGCGTTACTCAACATGGAGTTAGAGGATATTAACTGGGTTGGCTTTTATTTGTTAAAAGGCGAGCAGTTAGTATTAGGTCCATTTCAAGGAAAAGTGGCTTGTGTACGTATTCCGGTAGGGCGAGGGGTGTGTGGTACTGCTCTTTCAGAAGACACAGTTCAACGCATTGATGATGTTCATCAGTTTGAAGGGCACATTGCGTGCGATGCTGCGAGTAATTCTGAAATTGTGATCCCGTTCCGAATTGGTGGCGAATTGTACGGCGTGCTTGATATCGACAGCCCTATCTTGTCAAGATTTGACCAATTTGATGAAGAGGGTCTTGTTTCTTTCATTAATGCGCTACAAAAACACCTCTAATTTCATGCTTTCGGTGGTTTTTCAACGCTAGGTAACTATAATAGCGCAAACTATTTCTTTTTGAACAAAGCACTAACAGCGAGATGGTCTCGCTTTAAGTCAGGAAAATCCATGGAAAACTCTGAAAAGTTAACGAACAGTAAAGAAGTTATTGCGTACATTGCTGAGCGTTTCCCGAAATGTTTCTCTGTTGAAGGTGAAGCTAAACCACTTAAGATTGGTATCTTTCAAGATCTAGCTGCGCGTCTAAGCGACGACCCTAAAGTAAGCAAAACATTATTACGTACAGCTTTACGTCAATACACTTCTTCATGGCGTTACCTTCATGGTGCCAAAGCTGGCGCAAACCGCGTAGACCTAGATGGCAACGCATGCGGTGAGCTAGAGCAAGAGCATATTGACCATGCACAAAAAGCGCTAGAAGAAAGCAAAGCAAAAGTACGTGCTCGTCGTAAAGAGCAAGCAGTTGCGAAAGCCGCTGTTGCTAAAGAAGGTGAAGCTAAAGCGAAAAAAAATCGCACAAATTCAGCTAAACCAAAGAACACTAAGCAAAAAACGACTAAGCTAGATAAAAAGCCTGTTGAAACAACCCGTGCTCTAAACGCTGACGAAGTTAAAGTTGGCAAAGATGTAAATGTGAACATGGGTACCGGCAACATGCCGGCAACTATCGTTGAAATCAATAAGGACGATGTGCGTGTACGTTTGAGTAATGGTCTAACTATGGCTGTTAAAGCGGAGCACCTGCGTTCGTAAAGGAGAATGCTCGACGTATGAAATGTCGATTCCGTTTCTCACTGATCGCTGCCGGCATGATGCTGGCAGCATCAGCGCAAGCCCTAGAGGCTAAATACTCATTAAGTGACTTGCCGCAGTTAACTGCTGAAAAACAACATGCGACAGCTAGTAAGCGTATTGCATCGCGTTTTACACGTTCACACTACAAGCAATTTGCACTTGATGATCAATTCTCAGCTAGCATGTTTGACCGTTACGTCAAAATGTTGGACTTCAATCGCAGTTTCCTAACGCAATCTGACATTCAGTCTTTTGATAAGTGGGAAGATCAATTTGATGATCAGCTCAAATCGGGTGATTCATCAGCTGCTTTCAATATTTTTAATACAACACTTCAACGTCGATTCGATCGCTACCAATACGCGTTGTCTTTGCTTGATAGAGAAATCAAATTTGATGCCGATGAAAGCATTACAATTGATCGCTCTGAATTAGCATGGGCAAAAGACCGTAATGAGCTGAACGAAATTTGGCGTAAGCGTGTTAAATATGATGCATTGAATCTAAAACTCGCAGGTAAAGAGTGGAAAGAGATCAAAGAGACATTAGGGAAGCGTTATAACAACGCTCTTAAACGTCTAACACAATCGCATAGCGAAGATGTGTTCCAGATCTACATGAATGCTTTTGCCCGTGAAGTGGATCCGCACACCAGTTATCTATCGCCACGTAATGCTGAACAATTCCAATCGGAAATGAACCTTTCTCTAGAAGGTATTGGTGCGGTATTACAAGTTGTCGATGATTATACTGTGATTCGTTCACTGGTTGCTGGTGGTCCTGCATCTTCATCTAAACAGTTAACTGCTGGCGACCGCATTATTGGTGTTGGTCAGGAAGGTAAAGATATTGTCGATATTATCGGCTGGCGTCTTGATGATGTTGTTCAGTTAATCAAAGGACCGAAAGGTAGTAAGGTTATTCTGGAGATCTTACCTGAAAGCAAAAATGCCAAAAGTTACGATGTCACTATTACGCGTGACAAAATTCGTTTAGAAGACCGAGCGGTAAAATCAGAAGTTAAAGTTGAAGGCGGTAAGAAAATTGGTGTGATTGAAGTACCAAGTTTCTACGTTGGCTTGTCTGAAGATACTAAAAAAGAGCTTGCGTCACTGAATGATCAGCAAGTCGACGGTGTTGTCATTGATTTACGAAACAATGGTGGTGGTGCGCTAACAGAGGCTACAGCATTAACGGGTTTGTTTATTAATGGGGGCCCTGTTGTACAGGTTCGTGATAGTTATGGTCGCGTGAAAGTGAACGGTGATTCTGATGATCGCGTTTATTTTGATGGCCCATTAACGGTATTAGTGAATCGTTACAGTGCATCGGCATCTGAAATCTTTGCAGCGGCTATGCAAGATTACGGTAGAGCAGTGGTATTGGGTGAACAATCATTTGGTAAAGGTACAGTGCAACAGCATCGTTCATTAAACCATATTTATGATTTGTTCGATAAGCCACTTGGCCATGTTCAATACACGATTCAGAAATTCTACCGTATCAACGGTGGTAGTACGCAAAATCTAGGTGTTGTTCCTGATATTAGTTTCCCAACGGCGATCGATCCTGCAGATACAGGTGAGAGTGTCGAAGATAACGCATTACCTTGGGATAGCATTAAACCTGCGGGTTACCAGAAAGTTGATAACTTCTCTTCGGTATTACCGTCGTTATCTACTAAGCATGAAGGTCGTATTCAGAAAGATATGGAATTTGGTTTCATTCTTGATGATATTTCGAAGTATCAAGCTGAGAAAGATATTAAGACAATCTCGCTGAATGAAAAAACGCGAATTGCAGAACAAGACAAAGATGACCATGATCGTTTAGCTCGTTTGAATAAACGCCAGAAGGCGGTAGGTAAAAAACCTTTTGCTTCACTGGACGATGTGCCAAAAGATTATGAAGCGCCCGATGCGTACTTAGATGAAGCAGTGGCCATCACTGTGGATTTAACCAATACGCAAAGCTAACGTTATCTGAAAAAGACAATGAAACGGCCCTGATAGCAATATCAGGGCCGTTTTTTTATGCAGGTGCTATGCAATAAATTTGTATCAGCGATGAGATAACGCTAACTAAAATGTGATTTATCTCGAAAGTTTGTGTTCGATCTAACAATCAGGACTAGGGTTTTATATAAGCGTTCGTTTTGTGAGGTCGTGCTATGAAAACATTACTCGTCACTTTTGCATTGTTCATCAGTACTTGGAGTTTCCAAGTTGCTGCTGAAAAGCTAACAGAGTTTGATTATCCATTATTACTTGGTGATTGGTATTGGTTTAGTACTAACGATGAAGGTATAGAAAGCGAAGGTGAAAGCTATACAGCGATGAATATTAAGTTTACGTCTAACTATGACTTTGTTGTGCGTTTACTGCGGGCCGACGGCTCGGTTGATCAGTGGAAAGGTCAATACGATGTTGATGAAACAAACATAATATTTCGGTCGAGTGACCAACCCGAACAATTGCACTCGTACATGCTTAGCTACAATCAGTTTGTACTCGATGGTGCACGATTCACTAAATTGGCACCAGAGAACCTCCCTGGACAGTGGCATGCCTCTCGTATATCGGGAAGTGATGTAGATGAACATATTACTGGTTTATCTATTCTGTTACGCCCTGATTTCTTATTCTCGGTAGAGGTTAAAGGCACTGACGGGAAGATGAAAGAACACCGTGGTATCTACTATCTTGAAGACAACAATATCGTCCTACTTTATGAAGATGGTCAGCATGAAAGCCAGTATAAATTAGGGGCGGATAATACGCTGACATTAAGTAATAAGCAGTTTGGTATGGAAGCGATAATGCAGCGAGAGTATTGATATAGCACGAAGAATCGACAATAAACTCAATTTCGATCGTGATCTAGTATCATAAAGTAGAACGCTTTATTTATTGAATCAAACGCCGAAACACATATGTGGTTCGGCGTTTTTTATTTTCCTTTTACTAACCGAGATAAGTAAAAATGGTTAGGTGCTTTTTAGCATCGAACCAACAATAAAAAACATGAAATTAACATTTTGTTTACAATTTATTTGTATTTTATGCGATATCTGACTATTTTTGTTTTTAGGCGGGCTGATTGTCGACAATCTTTGTCGAGAGGCTGTGTTGATTAGCTTTTAGTAAAAAGGATAGCAGTAGTGGTTACGGTGAAAGAGTTGACTAAGTCAGAGGATCTGACAGAACGGTTGATTGAATGCATTGTTAATGGTGAATATCCCGCAGGCAGTAAAATTGCAGAATCCGATCTTGCTAATACTTTTGGTGTAAGCCGAGGGCCATTGCGTGAGGCTTTGATGCGGGTTGAAGCGCTAAGGCTCATTGAGCGAGTGCCGCATGTTGGCGCACGAGTTGTCGAACTGAGCCAAGAGAAGCTCATTGAAATTTATGCAGTGCGTGAAGCCTTAGAAGGAATGGCAGCACGACTTGCTTGCATTCATATTTCTGACGAAGAAATTGAAGGATTACAGCGCTTATTAACGACCCATCATCAACATATCGAAAAGGTTGAAGGCGCTTCTTATTTCCATCAGCAAGGGGATTTTGATTTTCATTATCGGATCATCAAAGCCAGTAGAAATTCCAAACTGATAAGTCTGCTGTGTGATGAGCTCTATCATTTACTGCGTATGTATCGTTATCAATCTCCACGAGCGCATTCTCGCCCAAGCCAAGCCTTGAGTGAACATGCTCAGATCCTCGCTGCAATAAAAGAACGCGATGGTGAACTAGCCGAAATGTTAATGCGCCGCCACATTATGCGAAGCCGCCAATTGATAGAGCAACAGCTGCTGATAGAAGAATAAATTTAATGCCTGTGAGTAAGACTAATCACAGGTTTAGAGACAGACTTTCACTTAAGTGATGACAAGGAGAGAGCATCATGACACCCGGAAAGCGATTTCGACACGCGGTAGCGACAAACCATCCGCTCCAAATAGTAGGGGCAATAAATCCGTATTGCGCAATGATGGCAGAGCAAGTAGGGCATCAAGCGATCTATTTATCAGGGGGCGGTATTGCAAATGCGTCATACGGTTTGCCTGACTTAGGGATCACCACCTTGAATGATGTGCTTGAAGATGTTCGCAGGGTGACGGCAGCCTCTTCGTTGCCACTATTAGTCGATATAGACACTGGTTTTGGTGGGGCATTTAATATTGCGCGTACTATTCGAGAAATTGAAAAAGCGGGTGCAGCAGCGGTACATATTGAAGACCAAGTAGCGCAGAAACGGTGTGGTCATCGTCCTAATAAAGCCATTGTTAGCCAACAAGAAATGGTTGATCGCATTAAAGCCTGTGTTGATGCAAAAAGTGATAGCGATTTTGTTGTCATGGCGCGCACAGATGCACTTGCGGTTGAAGGCATAGATGCGGCAATCGAACGAGCCATTGCTTGTATTGATGCGGGGGCAGACATGATTTTCCCCGAAGCGATAAACACGTTAGAGCAATATAAACAGTTTTCATCAGCAGTTGATGTGCCTATTTTAGCGAACATAACCGAATTTGGGCAAACGCCATTATTCTCAGGTGAAGAGTTAGCAGAGTGTGGTGTTGATATGGTGCTATACCCGCTTAGTGCTTTTCGAGCCATGAATCAAGCCGCGCTTAATGTCTATCAGCATCTCAAAAATGACGGCCATCAGCGGCAGGTTGTTGATGCCATGCAAACCCGAGAAGCGCTCTATCAATTCTTGGGTTACCACCAATATGAAGAAACACTCGATAAGTTATTCACAAAAAAATAGCCTAGAAATAAGGGCAGAAAGTAAGTCATTAACTCGTTCTCTAATTTCATTTCATTTCATTTGTGCAGTGAAATTTAAGTATTCATAACGTAATCGACAAAAGGAGTTTGCTATGCCAATACTCGCCGTAGCTGATATAGAAAAGGATAATAGTCACGTTGGTGGTGCAGGACTGCGCGGTCAAAGTGCGGGATCAACATCATTATGTACAGTGGGTAAAACGGGAACTGGGCTGACATACCGCGGTTACGATATCACTGATCTGGCACACAATGCTGAATTTGAAGAAGTTGCCTATTTATTGTTGAAAGGAAAACTGCCTAATCAGCAAGAGCTGGATGATTACAAGCAGACTCTAATTGCCAAGCGTGGGTTACCTGATGCTCTCAAGCTAGTGTTAGAAGCTATACCTGCCACTGCACACCCTATGGATGTAATGCGCACGGGTTGCTCTATGTTAGGTAATTTGGATCAAGAAACTGACTTTAACCAACAGCAAGATAAAACAGACACCTTACTAGCGATGCTACCCGCCATTATTTGTTACTGGTATCGCTTTAGCCATGACGGTGTACGCATCGACACGGCATTGAGTAAAGAACCTTGTATTGGTGGCTATTTCCTTGAAATGCTGACGGGTAAAAAACCGTCTGCAATGCATAAACAAGTGATGCATTGTTCGCTTGTTTTATATGCAGAGCATGAGTTTAACGCATCTACTTTTGCTGGACGCGTTTGTGCATCAACATTGTCAGACCTTCATTCTTGTGTGACGGCTGCAATTGGCACGTTACGAGGGCCGCTGCACGGTGGGGCAAATGAAGCCGCAATGGCGATGATCCAACAATGGCGCACCCCCGATGATGCAGAGCAAGGCATCATGTTTATGCTGGATGGTAAAGATAAAATCATGGGTTTTGGCCATGCTATTTACCGAGAATCTGATCCTCGAAATGCGCTAATCAAAGAATGGTCGCGCAAGCTAGCGAAGAATGCGAAGGATCCACAATTGTTCGATATTTCTGTGCGTGTTGAAGAAGTATTAAAGCGTGAGAAAGGTTTGTTCGCCAATGCCGATTTTTTCCATGCTTCTGCTTACCATTTCATGGGTATTCCTACTAAGTTATTCACGCCTATCTTTGTCATGAGTCGAGTAACGGGTTGGGCTGCGCATATCTTTGAACAACGCGCGCATAACCGAATTATTCGCCCAAGTGCAGATTATGAAGGGCCAGAGCATCAAGATTGGTTGCCCATTGAAGAGCGAGACTAAAGTGCGGTGTGTAAATTCAATAGATAAGATCACAGCAGATAAAACTAAAGGATTAGAAAGGATAAAACATGAGCATGAACGTAGATATTAATGAACGTCCCGCCCCCGATGCATTGTTGGTAAAGATCGCAGACTATGTCGCTAATAGTGATATTCATTCAACAGAAGCCTATAACACGGCACGAAACTGCTTGATGGATACTCTAGGCTGCGGCTTATTAGCGTTGCGCTTTCCTGAATGTACCAAACATTTAGGTCCGATTGTGCCGGGTACAACTGTTCGGCATGGTGCACGTGTTCCTGGCACATCGCATGAACTTGATCCTGTGATGGCGGCATTTAATATCGGCTGTATTATTCGCTGGCTGGATTATAACGATACTTGGTTAGCCGCAGAGTGGGGACACCCTTCAGATAACCTTGGGGGGATTCTTGCGACAGCGGATTACTTGAGTCGAGTTGCTGTTGCAGAGGGGAAAGCACCGCTCACTATGCGCGAGGTATTAACAGCCATGATCAAAGCCCATGAAATTCAAGGAGTGCTGGCATTAGAGAATAGCTATAACCGCGTGGGGCTGGATCATGTGTTATTAGTACGTGTTGCTTCCACAGCGGTCATCACGAAAATGCTCGGTGGTAGCCGTGACCAAATTATTGATGCCGTTTCCCAAGCATGGGTTGATGGTTGTTCACTTCGCACCTATCGCCATGCACCTAATGCGGGGTCACGCAAATCTTGGGCTGCGGGTGATGCGACTTCTCGCGCAGTCCGACTTGCCATGATCACCATGAAAGGCGAGATGGGGTTACCATCGGTATTAACAGCGCCGCAGTGGGGCTTTTACGATGTTCAGTTTAAAGGCGAGCAGTTTAAAGTTAATCAGCCGTTTGATAGCTACGTGATGGAAAATGTGCTGTTTAAAATTTCATTCCCAGCCGAGTTTCATGCGCAAACGGCGGTTGAGTGCGCGGTGACGCTACATCAACAAGTGAAAGATCGCCTTGATGATATTGAGCGGATTGAAATTACCACGCATCAATCTGCTATTCGCATTATTTCTAAAGTGGGTGATTTGGCCAATCCAGCTGATCGCGACCACTGTTTACAATACATGATTGCGGTGCCATTGATTCATGGTGATTTAATGGCCGAGCATTATGAAGATGATTTTCATCGCGGTGATCCCCGTATTGATATGCTGCGTGAAAAAATGCAAGTACAGGAAGATAAGCGTTACAGCGCAGAATACCTTGAAGACGATAAACGTTCTATCGCTAATGCAATACAAGTGTTCTTCACGGATGGCAGTTCGACCGAGAAAGTCGCCGTTGAATACCCAATAGGGCATCGCCGTCGCCGTCAAGAAGGGATACCTGTATTAGAGCGTAAGTTTGTCCGTAATTTGCAGACCCGTTTTCCTGCAGTAACCAGCCAATCTATTTTTGAATTATGCAGTGACCAAGCCAAGTTAGAGTCAACGCCGGTGAATGAGTTCATGGCGATGTTTGCTATTAATTAATGAAATATCTGTGGTTGTATTAAGCGTTGTTTGCGTAGTTGTTCGCATGGTTGTCTAGCATTGCGGGACTATCACTAGTCGCTTTACCGATTTAAACGCCCAATCTACTCGATTGGGCGTTTCAGTTTTAATTCCGTGAGTTGTAGATACGCCCACATAATCAATACAGCGCTCATTTCTTTCTAGTGAACAGCATTACCCAAGCCAGATACGATTAGCAAGCTTTAATGTGCTCTGTGTCAACAAAGCTGATATACAACAATATGTTGCACGGTAGGTTGATATACAATTGGGTTGATAAGTATATTTACCCTTTAAAACCGGTGATTACTATAACTACCAAGAGCTCTTATTGATGGATATAAAACCGAAGCATTTAATACAAACAATTATTCCATTGATTGTTGTCGTATTCCTATCGTTGTCATATGTCGGGTATTCAGACCTGAAAGTGAGTCGTGCAGCTGCTTACCAAGAAGCTGAAGACAATGTCTCTGTGGCAAATGAATACCTTAGAATTCACTTTAATTCAGTTGAAAACCACCTGTATTTATTGGGACAAATTTTAGTACGTGATGTCGCAATTGATGATTATATTGCGATGGGTGATGCTCTTATTGTTAATCAAACAAACCTCTCAGAGGTTGGGATTTATACACAAGGTAGTTATTACGCCACACGAGGCATTGAAGCGCATAATATTGCAAAAAAAATGGAAAGTCGCCCATGGTATAGCCCTGATACCAAAATAGGTGAAAGCTATATATCACCTATTTATATGAGCCGAACAACAGATAAATGGAGTGTTACGGTTGTTAAAGTGATCAAGATGGCAAATCAGCAACTTGCCTATATTTTGTTGGAAACCGACGTTACTGAGCTATATAAGCAACTAGCCTTACTGAAAACAATGGAAAATGGCTATGTTTATGTCGTTGATATGCATAGTCGCCAGGTTATTATGCATCCTGATCAATCACGTATTAGCACGCCATCTGTCAGTGTCTCACCGGAGTTGGTTAGTCAGATAAAGCAAGGTAAAACGCAAGGTGCTATTGATGGGTACATGTACAAAATGCGCTGGAAGTTTAGTGTATATGACGCACAGAATACGTTTGGTTGGATTTTATTATCGGGTACGCTTACCCAAGATATTACCTCTAAAGCTTTTAATTTAGGTGCAGTAAGTATTACATTATTCTGTGTTATCGGGATCATGGTACTTGTTAATTTAATCTCGAAACGAGTTCACATTAATGGAAGACAACTGACCGAGGTTGATGGGCTAGTAGCCCTTGATAAAAAACTTAACACCGTGATTAAAGATCTGGTTCCTTGTGAAAATGTTGTATTGTTTACGTATAACGAAGATCTTCGTGAATATATCGATGTTCGTAAAAGGTATATATTTTCGCAAGAGGAAGTTGAACAATTTATTCCTCATGATAAACGGCAAAGCATGCGGATCTCGACTGTGAACCGAGATGACCTTATTGCGCGACATATATCACCAACGCGTGCTGTTTTTCGAATACCTCTTATTAATAATGATCAGCTGCAAGGTATTGCTTACTTACTGGGGACGCCTGCTGTATTACCGTGGTTTGTTAATATTTACCGTGTTTATGCGCAAGGGGCATTAAATCATGTGTTATTAAGGCAGCGAATTAAAGATAAAGATCAGATGACGAATTTGATGAACAAGAATTATCTTCGTACACATATTCAGCAAGTAATAAGTAAAAAACATGCTGGTTATTATTTAGCGATGCTAGATATTGATGACTTTAAAATGATTAATGATGGATTAGGTCATTTATTTGGTGACCAAGTGATTTTGTCTGTTGCAGAAAAGCTTAAAGAAATCATGCCAGATCAGGCAATTATTGCTCGGTATGGTGGCGATGAATTCTCTATCCTGTTTGCTGCTAGCTCACATCTAGTTGCGGATGTACAACTTCAAGATTTACGGTTAGCTTTGAGCCAATCAGAAGTACACTTTAATGGTAAAAAATCCACTTACACCGTGAGTGTGGGCTTTTCGGCGGTGATAGGAGAGCTTGATAGTGTTATTTCTTCAGCAGATAACGCACTGTATAGATCTAAAAAAAATAAGCCTAAAAAAGTCTGTTTGCATGACATGGGGAGTGGGCCTTGCCGTTACTATCTTTGTGATGAGCATCTGGAAGTGATGGCAGTGGAAGAAAAAAATAAAGAATGTGTTTAAACTGATGTTGCTGGGTAATTCAGCTCTAAACATATACCTCTAGCCTTAAAATAAAGCCCCTAGCCATTAGGGGCTTTATTAGCTGTTTATATTAGCATGCGTGCTGAGTACTAAGCTTAACTTAGTACGATACTTGGTATTACTTTTGGTTTTTTTACTAGGCTTGCTGTTAGGTAAGTTCCTAAATATGCCTTAGATGCACGCTTTGCTTCATTGGCCATACTGGTAGTGATAAAGCCATACTTCATTTGAGATAAAGTGAAAATTACATCAACAATTTCAACCCAGATATGAAAGATATCTGAACGGTTATTTATTTGTGGTAACTCGAAGAAGCTATCAAGAATATGATAAATTTTTTCGGATAGAATTAGATCATTATTGCGATCTTTCTGTTTGATTGCCGCTGATGTCTTACCGGATATGATCAATTGCCTTGCCGCGGTTTCACATTCATAAAATACAATAGATCTATCGATAAGAATGTCGACAATATCTTGCCAGTGTTCCACATCATCATAGTCAGGTAACACGGATAGTATATTGAGTAGTTCAGTGCCATAGCTAGCCGCCACTTCCGCATATATGTCATCAATATTGGCGTAAAAATGGTATGCAGAGCTTTTTGGTACATTGGCTCGCAACGCAATATCGGCAAAAGTGATAGCTGAGATGTCCATTTCAATAAGTAATTCGCGGGTTGCAGCTTTGAGCTGTTCTCTACGTTTTATTCCTCTTGCTTGCATATGTATCCTTACTACTTTATGCATGATTTTATGATCTCACTATATCGCAAGGCTATGTGTGATACAGCATAAAGTACTGTACTTGTGAACATACGAATAATTGTAAGCGAATTCGTTTATTCGAATAAGAGTCTGAACCACGAGTGAGTATTATCTAGTCATTTGACATAAGCTAAACTTATGTTTTTCATTACATTGATTTGATTGCCTTTTTTATCTTACAAAAATATCAGCAACTATTTTTTCATTATGCAATCTTATTTGTATGGATGTGATCATGATCACTAGTAACAATTTGAAACATTAACACAAATCACTTTATTACTTTCGATATGCAGGTCTAATGCCCGCTCAAATCATACAAGACTAGAGGTTAAGGCTATAATGTCTAATAAAGTTAGTATTTTTAACCAACCAAAGCCATTTAAGATGATATTTTTTATCGAACTGTGGGAGCGCTTTGGTTACTACGGTTTACAGGGCATTCTTGCTGTTTATTTTGTTGAGCAGTTAGGTTTCACACAGCAAGACTCTTTCGTTACTTTTGGTGCATTTGCCGCGCTTGTATATGGTTTGGTGTCTGTTGGTGGGTACGTTGGCGACCATATATTAGGTACAAAACGTACTATGGTGTTTGGTGCCATAGTCCTTGCTGCGGGTTATTTCTTAATGGGGTTCTCTATTCTTGAACCTACATTTATTTATTACGCTCTTGGTGCAATTGCGGTAGGTAATGGTTTATTCAAAGCGAACCCATCAAGCCTGCTTGCTAAGTGTTATGACGAGGGCGATAGCCGTTTAGATGGCGCGTTCACTCTTTACTATATGTCCATTAACATTGGTTCTTTAGTATCGCTGTCTTTAAGTCCAGTGATTGCAGCGAGCTATGGTTATGCAACGGCATTTGTTATTTGTGGTTTTGGTTTGCTTGCTAGTTTACTTAGTTATGTAGTATTGCGTCGAACTGTTGATGGTATTGGCTCTGATGCTGACTCAGCACCGATGAATGTTAAGTACCTAGGCATAGTTGCAGGAGGCACGCTTGTTTCAATCCTCATTTGTGCATGGTTACTGCAAAATATTTTCATGGCGAACCTAGTGTTAGGTCTTATTGGTGTTGGTGTTGTTAGCATCTTCATGAAAGAGACGTTCAAAGTGACAGGTGCGGCGCGTAAGAAAATGATTGTTGCATTTGTACTGATGCTACAAGCGATCGTGTTCTACGTTCTTTATGCGCAAATGCCTACGTCGCTGAACTTCTTCGCTATTTATAACGTGCGTACTGAGTTCTTTGGTTTCAATATTAACCCCGTGAGCCTGCAAGCATTGAACCCATTCTGGGTTGTATTGTGTAGCCCAATTCTTGCTTACCTATATACTTATTATGGAAGCCGCGGCCGTGATTTATCTATGCCGGGTAAATTCACAGTGGGTATGTTTATGTGTGCATTTGGCTTCTTGTCTGTTGCTGCTGCGGGCCTATGGTTTGCAGACCAAACGGGTATGGTCTCTGTTGGTTGGATGGTACTAGTTTACTTATTCCAAAGCTTGGGTGAGCTATTAATCAGTGGTCTTGGTCTTGCGATGGTCGCGAGCTTAGTTCCGCAACGTTTAATGGGCTTTACTATGGGCGCTTGGTTCCTGACACAAGCCGCTTCGTTCATTATTGGTGGCTATGTAGCAACCTTTAGTGCTGCACCTGAAAACGTGACAGATCCGCTACAAACCCTGCCATTGTATACCGAGGTCTTCCAAAATATTGGCCTTGTAACGCTTGCAGTTGCAGTTGTTATGGCGCTGGCTTCACCAATGTTGACGCGTATGATGTCTGCTGAAGATGAAGAGCATCAAGCTGAGTTAGCAATTAACTAGTTAGCAGTTAACACAACACGCTCACGAGTTGCCATATAAGCAGGCACTCATGGGATGAAAAAAGATCCACTAAAAAGCCTCATTGATATAGTCAGTGAGGCTTTTTTAATGTCATTCCAACGTAATATTACCCGCCAACTAATACTGTTGGCATACCCATAATAATAGTACCGCCATGTGCCGTTGTGTCGCCCATACGTGCTGCGGGCTTATTGTTAATCAGCACCGTGGCACTGCCTTTTACTACGCTGTCGGGTGGGCCAACACAAATACATATTTGCCCCAACGTCGCTGCAGGCATATTACCGATAAGTACTGTTGTTGGAAGCGGTAAAAGCGGGCCGCCAACATGTGGAATAGGTACCAACGCAGGTGTTTGCATCGGGCATACGTGCATGTCGGTTGCTCTTGCTGCTGGAAGCATAAAGCGTTACCTCTATATGTAAGTGCTAAACACTAGGCTTAAATAATGGACTTAAAACCTAAAACCTAAAACCTAAAACCTATATTTAAGTATGAGAGCTTATTTGACCGTTACCGCCTTGAGCAATATCCAGTCCAATGTTGAAAAACATTTCGTATCGTTCGTGCGCATTTTCGCCATCAGGCAGTGCTGCTGCTAAATTAATGGCTCCAGCAACAGCATGTGAGTACAAATTAGCGGGAGGGGGTACAACGGGATCGCTAGGGCTAGTCATGCTGCCTCCACTCCAAAATGCAGCCTGTGCGACCCAACCAGCCCCAGTTTGTAAATCAGCTTTGATTGCCATTTGTTCAGCAAAGCGACGAGCCGTTTCGTCTGGTGTATGAACCCATGCTTTTGCCGCTCTAATGGCATTAAATTCATCTTCAGTCCAGTCGTTAAGAAGGCTGGTACAGCAACATGCCCACCAAATAGCCTCACGCACGGGCAGGGCATGTGCAATGAAAATGGCCGTATCCGAGAATAGTTCAGCTTCCAATGTGGCATTAATCAGCGCGGCTGGTTGGCTGTGTTGCTCTGCTATTTCCAGTAATTCATCACTTGGCTCGTATAGGCTCAAAATATCATTAGCGCTGTGGTGGGGGATTTTTAAATACTGCATCAGTTTACCTTCGCGATTGCGCCTTGAATTTGAACCATGCCACCGGCTTTTACTTGGGTCATTGCACTGCCGTTAATCCCTACGAGTGCACCTTTCAGATCCGCTTTGGCTTTACCTTCTACTTTTACCATGGTGCCTTGAATATTTGCATTACCTTTGGCATCAATAGTCACTTGTGTGCCAGATATTTTGATACCACTTGCACTGATTTCAATAGCGTTAGCACCAACACTGAGTTTAATTTTAGTTTTACCTTTAAGCTCGATCGTTTGGCCGTCTATCGACACTTTTGAGCTAGCACTAACTTCAGCATTTTTGCCCGCTTTGGTTGTAACGCTGGCATCCGACTCTAAACTGATGTCTTTCGCTGCTTTGCTTGAAAAGGCGTCCTCACTTTCGAGTGACATGGCTTCTTTACTTTTCATGCTCACGGTTTTAGTGACATCGAGCGTCATCAAGCCAGCAATAGTTTGTTTTTTGTCTTTTTTGACATTAATCGTTAGGTCTTTTTCAGCCTGAAGGAAGACTTCTTCTTTGTCTTTTTTATCTTCAAATCTCAGTTCGTTTGCTGTGCTGTTATTACCATTTGGGGTCGTGCGCGTTTTTATGCCTGATTGTGTTGGGGTGCTATAAGGTGGTTTGTTTTTCTTGGTATAAATAGATCCGCTGACAACTGGTCTATCAGGATCTCCATCAATAAAACTGACTAAGACTTCATCGCCAACGCGTGGAATAAATTGCATACCAAAACCATTGCTTGCCGTAGCTTGGGCGACAGGAACCCAACAAGAACTTTTTTCATTGGTTTGACCATGTTTATCCCAATGAAAGTGCACCTTGATACGTCCGAGGTTGTCTTGATTTGTCTCTTCGTTACTTGGCCCCGTTACCACTGCGCTTTGAATACTGTAGATCGACGGTTTAGCTAGAAACGTTGGTCGCCAAGTGATATTTGCAGGGACACACTGAAATTCATTGCTATATTCAGTGTTGTGCCCACCTTCATTGGCTTCAATAACGTGTATGGCTTGGGTGATAACATACTCTTGATTGAAATCCGACTCTGTATGATCAGTAAGTTTGAAGCGTTGACCACAATTGATAACGGTATTGGAACAAGCAGCGCTAATCAGCATTTTTTGGCTATCTAGGTGCTCCATTTGTTTTTTAGCACTGTCGCGTATCGTTGATTTATCGGCATTACCTTGGCCAAAGAAATGGCAGGCGAGTGCATTCATTTTTGATTTACTGCTTGATAAGCGATCACCACTATCAATAATTTCTGCCAACTCATGATTGAAATCAGCGAGAGAGAGCTTGCTCGTTCCTAGTACGTTTTTGAAACACCACTGGCTAATCGCATTACGTTTATCTTTAGCTTTTGCGATATAAGCAATGCTGGTGCCTTCCACTGTTTTGAAATCCTGATTGCTATCAGCAATAACAACACTTGGCTTTTTATTACTATGGTCAACATGATGATGCCAGCCTTCGCTCGCCATCATACGCTGTAAGAATGCGCTGTCAGTTTCATTAAATTGACTACAATAGCGGTGTTTGATTCCTGCACTTCGCATTGAAAGTTTAAAATGCGTCTTTAAACCTGAATCAGATAATACTTTTTCAATGATTTGCTTGGTTGTCATATCTTGGAAGACCTGACTAGACGTCCGATATGCAAGAATAGACAAAGGATCAATCCCTTCTATTTTGTAAGTATATAGCTGCTTATTAAGGTCAAATTTAACATTTTCAATAGAAGCTATAATCGAATAGAAACGCTTGGCTTCTTTACGAATACCTTCCGTGCCTGGTGAATAACAAATATCGAGAACTTTACCCAATGACTTATCAGAGATAAGGTCGGAAGAAAGTAGAGTTGCATTATATGTTGATGGCCCTGAAATTTGCTCAAAGACTTTAATTTTTGTAACTATATAAGAGCCTTTGTCATCGAGCTTGGCAAGTACAGGGCGTTGTTTGTCATTATATTCTACAGATGTCATTTCAAGATCTCAGCTCCACAATATTAGAGCTTTTATTCTAAATTAAATATTATTCATCGAGTTGAATAAAAGGGCTAGATATAGTTAATCAAAGTTAAGACAACAATCTCAGTTGATTTCGTTGTCAGAGTTTTATGTATTAAGAATACTAATATTAAATATAAAGTGTTTCAATGGAATTGAGCTGATGCTGAAAATTGACTGCATAAAAGTCAATTTAAGTTGGTGTATTAGAAAGAGGTTTGGTACCTGATTGTAATTTATAAAATTAAGCCAAATAGATTAATTAATGTTATAACCGAAGTAAATATGTGCTTGGTTGTATATATTGAATGGTGCGTAAAAATACAGCTAATTAACCATATATATAAAGTTATAAATAAGTATTTTACATGCTCGTTATGTTATTTATCACATTTACTTTATATTACACATCTCATTTCATCATTTAAGTCATTGTAATATAATTGTTTTTTGTGAGATTTTATTTTTATGTGGAATAATTCATCCATTTATACCCTGATTGTACCAGTAAAATTATGTTTCTATCTTTTTGAAAACAAGATATCGTGAAAATCGAAACAAACACTATTTTTAATTTTGTTATTAAAACCAGCTTAATAATCACTCCCTTGCTAGATTACGGCATCCTTTCAGGCTGTTTGTAGGTGGTGGTTATTCAAATGAAGAATTCCAATAACAATTAATAATAAAGGGATACTGTGCGCTTTACTGAAGATAAGATTGAAAACCTATCTCAAGCTATCAGCGATGAGCAATTTTGTGGTACTTACCTTAAATCTGAAAGACAAGTATTCAGACCTTTAAGGAATGAGTTTAACCTCGCACAAACATCTCAACGTCAGCTGATTCAAACACCAGATCCAACTGAGGTTGATGCATTACAAGAAAGCAACTTACAAAATTGGTCAGTCCTGTCAGATAGTCTCTTTGACGTTTTTAAAACATCTTCGCGAGACGTTGAGTTAGCCTCATGGATGCTTACTGCACAAATCATTATCGATCCTAGCATAAATACAGCTAGTCACTTTAGTTCTTGGTTTAAATTCTTGGTAGAGGATCATTGGCCTGTCCTTCATCCAATTTTACCGGATGGGAAGATTAAGGCATCGGATGACTTTGCTAAGCAAAAAGAAATAGCCGAATTTAAGTTAAAGGCGTTTGTTCAATTAGTCGGTGAGTCGGAAGATAGCTCGTTACTTTATTCGCCACTACTCATGTTGCCATTAATTAGTGATTTAGATTACTCACGTTATTTAAGTGAAGAACGCAAAGGCAACCTTGCAGAGGTCAGACAAACTTACCAAAGCATTGCGATGAGTAATCGTAGTCAAGTTTCGACATTGGTCAATAATTTGGCGTCTTTGCGTACAAACCTAGCAGGTATAGAAGCGGTTGTTAAAAAGCATTGCCAAGAGTTTTTACTGCCGGCACCTAGTTTCCAATTTGTATTGGGGCTATTGGGTAAGTTACTTCATGTGGTTGAGTATATTTCGGCGATCAAGCCTGAATCAGACGCGCAAACTGCACCTGTGAATGAAGCAACGCAAGTTGAAGAAGCAACCATGCCGAATAATAACGATGGGGCAGACACTGCGATGACGATTGTAAACTCTGACTCAGTTGCTGTTGTTGCATCGGCTCAGACTGTCACACCAGTGTCATTTACTACGGTTGCAAATGCTCAAGTACAAAACCGTGATCAAGCATTTTATCAAATGCGTGAACTTGCTGAGTTTTTCAAAAAAACAGAGCCACATAGCCCAGTTTCATACTTGTTAGAGAAAGCGATTCGGTGGGGATATCTATCTCTGCCTGAGCTGATGAGTGAGCTGCTTTCCGATCAACAAGACACGATTAATCGCGTATTCAATTTATCTGGTTTGGACGAAGACGGCCAAACACATTTACCTGAACGACAAAAGGTTCAACCTTCGGCCACAGTGATGACGGCAGTTACGCCAGTACCTGTTGAGCCAAGTTCGCCTGTTGTGCAGGAAGAGCCGGAAAAAGAACAACAAAAGGAACAGGAAGTAACGTCCAACAGCGACTCGCTGTGGTAATCGACCTGTATTTAAACATAAAAGAAGAGAGGAAATATTATGGCGAGCATCTATATGCGCGTAGAAGGTGTAAAGGTTGAGGGCGGCGCAACGGTTGAAGGTTTACCAAAAGACGGTTGGTTCGCTCTAAATTCATACAGCTGGGGCGCAGTGCGTCAAGTAGCGATGGACATCGGTAACGGTAACAATGCTGATTCAGGCATGGTTGCGATGAGCGAAGTAAACATCACGAAAGAAGTTGATGGCGCATCTGAAGATCTATTGTCTTTCCTATTCAGCCCTGGCGCAGAAGGTAAAGACATCGATATCGTATTTACTAAGCCTGCACGCGATGGTTCTGGTGCTGAGATTTACTTCCAAGTTGGTCTGAAAAAAGCACGTCTAGTTTCTTACAACGTAAGTGGTAGTGATGGTTCTCAACCATTTGAAAGCATTTCACTTTCTTACATTCAGCTTGATCAGAAGCATAAGCATGAAGCTGACGGCGGTAAGATGGTTGACGGCGGTCTAGTTTCTTACCATGTACCGCAAGGCAAACTTCTGTCTGGCGCTAAATAATCGTCCTTAATGCGCTACAGCAATGTAGCGCATTAAACCCATTGATTATTTTTGAATATTTATAGGTAGGGAAGTATGGCTCTCAACTCGCAACATAAGCGTGTAAGCAAAAACCGCGTAAGCATTACTTACGATGTAGAAACTAATGGCGCAACAGAAACAAAAGAACTGCCTTTTGTTGTTGGTGTTATTGGTGATTTTTCTGGTCACAAGCCAGAAAGTGAAAAAGTAGACCTAGAAGAACGTGAGTTTACTGGTGTTGATAAAGACAACTTCGACACAGTGATGGGCCAAATTAACCCAAGTCTGTCTTACAAAGTAGATAACAAATTGGCGAACGATGATAGCCAATTTGAAGTAAATATTTCACTGCAATCAATGAAAGATTTCCACCCAGAAAACCTGGTTGAGCAAATTGATCCTCTTAAGCAGTTAGTTGAAACACGTAATCAACTAAAAGTACTGCTAAGCAAAGCTGATCGTTCTCGCGATTTAGAGCGCTTGCTAAAAGAAGTACTGCAAAGCACAGATGCGATTCAACACCTAGCAGAAGAACTAGGTGTTAAAGGTGGGGAGGAAGAATAATGACGACTGAACAACAAGCAGCACCACAAGCAGAAGCGGCTGAAGGTGAACTAAACTTCCTTGATCGTGCTATTTCAGCAACGACACAAACACCAGCAGATACGACAAAAGAACTGTTGTCTGTGCTAACGTCTCAAGTACTTGAAGGTACAGTGACTTGGGATAAAAACCTTACACTGACTATCGAGAAAGCGATCGCAGCGCTTGACGTGAAGATCTCTGAACAGCTTTCTACGGTAATGAAAAACCCAGATTTCCAGAAACTGGAAGGGACTTGGTTAGGTCTTCAAAAACTCGTTAAGAATAGCGAACTTGGCCCTGATCTAAAAATCAAGCTAGCTGATTACACAAAAGATGAGCTACTAGAGCAGTTTGAAGATGCGCCAGCAATCGATCGTAGCCGCTTCTTCACTATGGTTTACCAAGAAGAATTCGGTACAGCGGGTGGCCAACCTTACGGTGCGCTAATTGGCGATTACGAGTTTGGTTACGGCGACGAAGATGTTGCGCTACTTCGCTACATGGGTGAAGTGGCTGCCGCGTCGCATTCTCCATTTGTTGCCGCTGCCAACGCAAGCATGTTTGATTTCGATTCTTTCGAAACATTCTCTGAAGGTAAGCCTGTTGCTGCTGGTTTTGATTCGCCAGCATACGCAAGCTGGAATGCGTTCCGTGCAAGCGATGATTCACGTTACGTTGCTCTTACGCTACCAAAAACAATTGCGCGTCTTCCTTATGGCCAAGCAACTGTAAAAGTAAGTTCTTTTGAATTTGAAGAGCTTTCTCAGGATGTAAACGGCAATGCTGTACCTGAATCACAAGATGATTTCGTATGGAGCAACGCAGCATACGAATACGGCCTGCTACTGACTCAAGCTTATACTCAATTTGGTTGGTGTACGGCTATCCGTGGTACAGATAACGGCGGTAAAGTAGAAAACCTATCTAACTTTACTTACTACACGCCAGCTGGCGATCTTGTTCAGCAATGTCCGTCAGAAGTTAACCTAACTGATGAGCGTGAAAAAGAGCTGAGTGATCTTGGCTTCCTACCTCTTGTTCACTACAAAAACACCAACTATGCCGTGTTTATGGGTGCCCAAACAACGCATAAACCAAAAACGTATACAGATCCAGATGCAACGGCTAATGCTGCAATTTCTGCTCGCCTGCCATACACAATGGCAAGTAGCCGTATCGCGCAGTACTTAAAAGTAATGGGTCGTGACCGCGTTGGTTCAAACCTTGATCCTGCCAACATCGAGAAAGAGCTAAGCGATTGGATTCACCAGTATGTGAACCCTAATGCGATTGGTAACGAAGCAAAATCAACACACCCACTTGTTGAAGCTAAGGTTAGCGTTGAAGAGCAAGCCGGCCGTCCAGGTTGTTACTCTGCAGTAGCATACCTACGCCCTTGGTTACAAATGGAAGAGTTAACATCATCACTACGCATGGTAGCTAACATTCCAGGCTAACGAATATTTCCGAGGGGAGGTTTCTTCCCTCGGTTTGAGGTTTTTATGACAACATCAACTCCAACATCATCCGCCAGCATCTTACAAGATGTAGGGCTTTGGCGAATGCTGTTAGACAATGCCAAACAGCAAAATATTTCAGGGTTTAAAGCACTACTGAGCAAAGTAATTTGTCAGCTAGATGGACTATTAAGTGATCAGCTTTCGGCCGTTATTCAAGATCCTGCATTCAAACAACTTGAAGCAAGCTGGACCAATGTACAAAACCTGACGTTTCTACCTGTTTCTACTCGTCGAGTTAAAATCAAACTCATTGATGTGAGTTGGCCTGAGTTATCGGCTGATCTAAATCAGTCCTTTGATCTTTCGCATAGTGCGCTTTATAAAAAAGTCTATTCAAAAGAACTTGATACCGCTGGTGGGCAGCCATTTGGGCTACTGGTTGCGGATCGTCTTGTTCAGTTCGATTTGGACGAAGAAGCAACATTTGATGATTTATATACATTGCAATTACTGGCGGATCTGGGCGAACGCTCGCTATGCCCAATAGCGCTTGGTTTGGATCAATACTTCTTCGGTGATGAACCCGCACGCTTGGTCCACGATCAAGCGAGAATAAAACGTATTTTGACCAGCTTAGATTTCCAGAGTTGGCAATTATTACGCCAGCGTGGCTCAAGTCGTTTTCTAAATATTGTATTACCTGAATACCGTTTACGTTCACCTTATCAAGCTTACAAAGCGGGTTTCGTCTTTACCGAATTAGCTAACGATAGTTCAGTTCTGTGGGGTAATGCCGCCTATTTGTTAGCTGCAAATGTTATCCGAGAGTTTGATCGCATTAGCTGGTTTGGTTTTTTACGTGCGTATGAAGAATCAGGCAGTTATGGCGCAATTATTAATGCGCCAGCTTCTGTATCAGGGAATGCTCCAGCCACTGGCCAGTCGTCATCAAAGGACCCAATGTTGAATCGTGATCGGCTATCGATAGATGCGCGGATCAATATTTACAGCGAGCACGATAGTTTCTGGTCGGAGCAAGGTCTTGTGCCGATCTCTAGTGTTTATTTAAGCGATCAAAATGGCTTCTTTAGCAATCAATCTGTGTGGCAGCCAACAGATGAAGCCAGTCGTGTAAATGGCATGCTGCAAACCAACCTGATGGCCTGTCGTTTTGCGCATTACATCAAAGCTCAAATCCGCGATCGTATTGGTAGTTTTGACAGTGCTGCAACTTGTGAGCGCGATTTAGAGCAGTGGCTTCAGAATTATATTAGCGGTGTTGACTATGGCGATGAGTCCATTATGGCTCGATACCCATTAAAGCAAGCCAGCGTGACATTCACGCAAGACAGTTTTGATTCCACTAAGTACCGTTGTCAGATCCACCTCCAGCCTCAGTATCAGTATGAAATGTTAGATACTCATATTGTCCTGCTTACCGATGTGTCAGCACGTAAGCTCGGTGAGGTCGCAGAATGAGCCTATTAGCCAAAATGAAAGGAGAGTGGCATAACGATGTCGACAGTGTGCGTGATGCCATTATTGAAAACCTGTCATCGTTACTCTCGTCACGGGCACCCATTTGGGGGGCAGAATCATTACTAATACAGAGTCGTGATTCTATTGCGACCTTTGGGATGGCCACCGCGATGCGCGCACAAAATCGAGCAAACAGTACTGTTGTGCTGCATGAAATTAAGCACTTAATTCAAGTGTTCGAGCCTCGTTTAAAACATGTTGATATCGAGCTAGATGAAGCCTCTATCGATACCAATAAGCTTAAGTTCCGAATTGAAGGCTCAGTCACCACAGATTTTGGTGAAGATGTTGTTGTTTTTGACTCGAGTTTAGATTTTACCACCAGCAGTTTAGATGTAAGGAAGACCAACCTTGTCTGAGTCATTACTTAATTATTTCGAACAAGAGTTAGCCTTCATTCGCAAAGATGCTGGTGATTTCGCACGCCGCCACCCTGGTGTCGCGAAAACGTTAGGCATAAATGGTGATGGGATTGACGATCCTCAAGTGACCCGTTTGATTGAAAGCTTTGCATTTATGAATGCCAAGCTCCAACAGCGTTTGGATGATAACTACCCACAGTTAACCGACAGCCTATTGCAGCTGCTCTTTCCTCATTTTACGCGCCCAATTCCGTCGTACAGCTTAGTAAAAATGCAGCCCCATGAGGAAGTTGCAGCGCGATACACATTACCTAAAGGCACACATTTAGGTATTGCAGAGAGCGACTCTGATACTGCTATTTATAGAACGTGCCAAGATGTGGATTTATATCCAATTGCACTTAAATCAGCACAGGTATCTATTGCGCCTTTTGATATTGCTAAGCCGAAAAGTGTTAAGCAAGCGAAAGCTATGTTGGAGCTGGAGCTAGAAACAACGGATCCCACGTTACTCTTCTCCGATTTAGCGTTAGACGTGCTACCTATTTTCTTGCGCGGTGAAACGGCATCGGTGTTGCGTCTTTATGATTACCTGTTCGCCGGTACCAACCAAGTGTGTATCAGATTGGATGACACTTTTATTGAGCTTGGGGTGGATGCGTTGTCACCAGTGGGTTTTGACGCTAGTGATTATGTCTTGCCATATAGCGTTCGTAGCTTTGGTGGATTTAAATTGCTTACGGAGTTCTTCATGTTCTCTGAACGCTTCCATGCAATGAAAGTGAATATGGCGGGTGCATTGTCAGCGGTAAAGCAAAGCACCATGAAGATTGTGATTTTCATGGATGACATGCCGATTGAGCTGGCACGTAGTCTAGGACTAGAAAACTTCCACTTGTTTTGTGCGCCAATCATTAACTTGCAATCGTTAACGGCCGATCCGATGAAAGTTGATTTTAGCCAAGGCCAATATCCCATTATTTTGGATGTGGGTGGGCAAGATCAACTCCAAGTATTCTCGGTGGATAGCGTGTTAGACGTGACCGAGCAACAAGTGAAAACCGTGCCTTCTTTGTATGGTGAAAAATTTCGAGGTGCAGAGATAGGCTTACGCTGGCAACTTAAGCAAGCGTGGAACGCTGAAGATCGTCAGTTAGATAGTTACCTACGTGTTGCCGATCTTGAGCATATTAGCGCGAATGGAAGCGCACATACCTTGCTGATTAATGCCACGTGTTCCAACGGTGATTTATCGAATCAATTGTCTGTGAGCAGTGATATTCATTGTCATGATTCGATTTCATTACCTGCTGATATTTCGCTGCTAAGAAGACCAAAACCCCAAGTGCGTATTAAAGCGACAGAGCAAGATGCATGGCCATTATTGGCGCATTTGCACTTCAATTATCAAGCCATTTTTGGTGCTGATGAGCCTGTTGCTGCGCTTAAAGCCATGCTGAATTTATACAACCACAATGAGAGTTCTCAAAACTCTGCGTATGTTGAAGCCATTGTAAAGCTTGCACAAGAGCAAGTCGTTGCCCCAATCCGTATTTCAGGCAAAAGCTGTTTTGCCAGTGGGACGCGTATTTATATCACCCTAAACGGTAAAGCACTTGGTGGCGGCGTTGAGCTGCTATCACAGCTGCTTGATCAGTTCTTTGCGTACTTTGCTGGCTTCAACAGCTTCACACAAGTGGTGATTTTGCTTGACGGTAGAGAAGGGGAGCACCGTGTATTTCCAAGGAGGTCAGGATGCAAAAATCTGCTCTGACTTTGTTGCGAGAAACGCCTTACTCATTTGGGTTATCTCAGGCTGTTCAGCTGATCAAACACCAAGCGGCACAATTGGGGCAGCGTCCATCTGTTCGCTTTTCATCTTGTACGTTACCCGCTTATCAGCAATCGGACATTGTTGATGTTGAGCTTGAAGGGGCAAATCAGTGGCTACTGACCTGTGATTTACCGTCACTATCAGGCAGTCAAGGCGTGATGCCGCGTCATATCTATATTGAGGCGTTGAAAGAAGAGTTCGAGCAAGGAAACAGTGCGTTAATCGATTTCTTCGATGGTTTTAGTAACCGTCATTACCGTCTTCATAGCCAGACTGAAATAAAGCACAACTTGGCACTACAGGCTGAAGAAGAACACTTTAGTTGGAATCGCCATGACGTCGCTTTAAGCCAAATGTTGGCCAATTTAAGTGGTGATTTAGGCAACAATTCAACGTTATCTAGCCGTCATTTAGTGCAATACAGCGGTGTTATGGGACTCAAGTTGTCGTGCTTAGACACCTTAGGCGAACTGCTCACCGATTATTTCGAGTATGAGTTCGAGGTCTGTTACGGCGAGGTCGAGCACCAGCCATTACTGCCTTGCTGCATTACTAAGTTAGGGAAGTCCGGACAAAATAACCAATTAGGTTTTGACGCCTTAGTTGGTAAAAGTGCCGTGACAGCTTTCCAGCAGTTGGTCGTAACAGTGTTACCTAACAGCAAAGAGTTTACGCAGATAAGAAACGACGAACATTTGGTTGATGCGATCGATGGTTTTGTCCGCCACTACATGGGATCGGATATTAAATTGAAGCTGATGATGAAAGTGTGTGGGCGTTTCCTTCCTGGATTACAGCTTTCCAGCAAAGAAGGTACGGATATTCGCTTGGCTCAATCGACATGGCTTGCACCTAAACAATTAAAACAACATTACGTGGTAATGCCACTCAAACATAACAGGAACACAGCATGATCAACGTTGAATTACAAAGTTTGGTCAAACGATTAACCCCACCACTGAAAAGTGCGCTTGAAATGGCGGCGGGTGATTGTATGGCAAGGACACATTTTAGCATTGAGTCTGAGCATTGGTTTTATCAGTTGATGAGCGATGCTGATAGTGGCTGGAAAGCACTCGTTCAACAAAGCAATATTGATAATGAACAGATCATCCAAGGGTTAACACGCTATTTTAACAGCCTTTCTCGTGGAAACGACAGTGCACCATCATTGTCGCCATCTTTGGTTGAGTTATTAAAAGACTGTTGGTTATTAGCATCGCTGAACCACAGTAATGTAAGTGTTAATGGTTACCATGTGCTGATGGTATTGAAGCAGCGCATTGATTTGGGCGGCTATAACGGCGAACTTGCTGCATGGCTGAATACTGTTTCGATGGAATCATTGAAACAGCATGCAGCAAAAACAGCGGTATCAGCAAGCGCTCAAATAGATCACCAAACAGAGCAAAGCTTTGGTGGGGAAGTAAGTACTGCGGCGCTAGATAAGTATACTCATAACTTAACGGAAGCAGCCCGCTCTGGAAAGCTGGACCCTATTTCTGGCCGTAACCCCGAAATCCGTAAATCAATCGATATTCTATGTCGCCGTCGTCAAAATAGCCCAATTTTAGTGGGTGACCCTGGTGTCGGCAAAACCGCAATTGTTGAAGGATTAGCGCAACAAATTATCGACGGTAACGTTCCACCATCATTGATTGATGTTGAGTTACGTACGCTTGATCTATCGTTGCTTCAAGCAGGGGCAAGCATAAAAGGTGAATTTGAAAATCGCCTAAAAGATGTATTGGCAGAAGTGAAGCAATCACCGCGTCCAATTATTGTCTTTATTGACGAAGCGCACACCTTAATTGGTGCAGGTGGTACAGCGGGCCAAAACGATGCTGCAAACATATTAAAACCAGCACTGGCTCGTGGTGAGTTCAGAACCATTGCTGCGACTACTTGGGCCGAGTACAAACAGTATTTTGAAACAGATGCCGCATTGACGCGTCGATTCCAACTGGTTGCTATTAATGAGCCTAATGAAAAAGATGCCATTCAAATGTTGCGTGGTGTTTCAAAAGGCCTGCAAAAGCACCATAAAGTCACCATTTTAGAAGAAGCGCTAGAAGCGGCAGTAAAGCTATCGGTTCGCTTTCTACCCGAACGCCAATTACCTGATAAAGCGATCAGCTTACTCGATACTGCGTGTTCGCGTATTGGCCTGAGCCAAAGCGCATTGCCACAAAAGTTAGATAACCTTGCCGAACAAATTCGCTATGCGAAAAGCGAGCAAACGTCCTGTGCTCATGAACATGCGATGCTAGCAAATGGTACTGACAAGCTTGAGGCGATACAGGCGACAATTGAAGTGCTTGAGGCTGAATACTCAGAACTTGAGTCATGCTGGAATACTGAAAAAGACCTCGTGAATCAGATTGTAGAGCTACAAGGCATTATTTCTGAACGCTTCAGTGCAGGCGAGGAGGTTGCTAACAGCCAAGAGCAGAAAAAATTAGCAACCTTGATGGCTGAATTGAGCCTGCTGCAGGGTGAGGCACCGCTTGTGATCCCACAAGTAGACAAGCAAACAATTGCGGAAGTGATTGCGCTATGGACCGGGATCCCTGTTGGAAACATGGTGAAAGACGAAGTTGAGCGTTTGCTGAATATCGAGTCAGAAATTGGTCAGCGTGTGATTGGCCAAAAAGCACCGATAGAAGAGATTTCAAAAGCGATCCGTATGTCGCGTGCGGGTTTGACAGATCCACGTAAACCTATTGGTGTCTTCCTTATGTGTGGCCCGAGCGGTGTGGGTAAAACAGAAACAGCACTTGCGCTAACTGACTTGTTATATGGTGGCGAGAAAAACATCACAACCATCAACATGACAGAGTTTAAAGAAGAGCACAAAATCTCGATGCTATTGGGATCGCCTGCTGGCTATGTTGGTTTTGGCAAAGGCGGTGTACTAACAGAAGCCGTACGTAAAAACCCTTACTCGGTACTGCTGCTGGATGAAATGGAGAAAGCTCACCCTGGGGTGCACGATCTTTTCTATCAGATCTTTGATAAAGGCACGATTTCAGACAGTGAAGGGCGTGAAATCGACTTTAGAAACACCATCATTATTATGACGTCGAATGCTGCTGATAGCGCCGTTGTTGATGCGTGTGAAATCGAACGTCCGAACATCCCTGAATTAACGCAAGCCATTTCCCCGGCTTTGCAGAATTTCTTCAAGCCTGCATTCATTGGTCGAACGACGGTTGTACCTTACTTCCCGTTAAACCATGACGAGATGACAAAAATCGCCCGTTTATCACTAGGCCGAATTGAAAAACGTGTTCGTAGCCATTACGGCGCTAATTTTTCTTACAGCGAAGCGCTAATAGAGCACTTGATCGCCCAGAACCATTCTCCTGAAACGGGTGCTCGAGCTATTGAGCAGATAATTAACCGCACTTTAATGCCTGAACTTGCGACACAATGCATTGTTCGTTTGAGTGAAGGTTTGAATGTGGAAAACGTTGAAGTCGCTATTGAAAATAGTGTTGTAAGTATCTTTATTGAATAGTGTTTTTTAGTGTGAAACATAAAGGAGTATATTAATTATGCCTGAATTAGATATTGGAAAGCAGTTAAAAGCGGGTAAAGCCGATCCTATTATCGACCTTGCACTAGGCAGCGATAAATTTACAGAATTAAACGGCCTGATAGATAAGCATGTCATTGATAAAGTCGAGCAGAAAGCGATTATTCAAGAAACGAAGCAAAAGTTTTCTGCCAGCTTTAGCCGAGTAGCAGCTCAAAAGTTACAGGCTTTTGCATCACCTAAAATGTCGGATTCAGATAGCTTTATTAGTCATGAACGCCATAAGAGAGGTACGTATGGTGGTGGGGATTATCTGGATAATTCAGCCCACGCTTATGAATCTGCCACAAGTGGTCGATTGTATAAAGCCCGCCGTAAAATTGTAGATTTAGTACGTGTTCAAAAGAAAAATCCAATTAAATACATAAAGTTACCGTTCACGCTCATTCCTGGTGGCGAGATCGCGGTTAAGTATACTTTTAAAGGGATTGAAGCTGCGGCTAAAGCGATGGGCAGCGCGAGAAAAGCGCGTAAACGTCAAAAATATGATGCCGCAAACTTAGATAGTTTAAGTGAAAGCCTTGGTGAGACAGAAGCACTAAGAAAAATTGCGAAATGGCATGCTAAAGATATTTCAGATCTTGGACTAAAGCTACAGCGGAATTTGGCGAAGTTAAAACAAGCGGCTGTTTTACTCGATAACCGTCAGGTGGTTTTAGAGCGCTTAATTGAAAATACATTCAATATTGATGGGCTTCATCATGATGAATTTCAAGAAAGCATGAAAATTAAAAAAGCACGTAATGATGTAGCGATGAGTTATCACGAAGTTAAGCATTACGTCGATAAAATTCAGCAAATGAGTTTCGTTATGCAAGCAACTGCGGTTGATGTGACTGCACATATTACTTGTTTTGATGCTTACCTTGATGAAACCAAAGAATTGGTAGATTGGTCCTTTAATCACTAGTGATTAAATAAACCCAGCTATATCACTTAAGGGTTATTTCATCCTAATGACATATTAAAAATGGGACTGATTGGTAGCGGGGAATACTGAATCAGTCCCGGATGAACTTAAGTTTTTATCAACGAATAAATTGTGAGTTGAATTATGTTTGGTCGAAAGAAAAGTTACGATCTAGAAGACGCTAGAAATAGAAATCATATTTTAAGTAATGCTGGCATCGCAAGTGTCGGTACGCAGGGCACATATACACCGCTAGATCAGAAAAGCGGTGCCAAGGTGACTGCTCGCCAGAAAAAACTACCCAAGCAACAAGGTTTTACTAAGCAAAAAGCGATCGATGAAGCCAAAATTTATGGTGAAGTCGTTAATGACATGCGCGGTGATATCCTTGGTTTTGCAGGGGATTGGGCGAGTGCAACGAAAGACATCGTTGGCGCTGCTAAAGGTGAAGGTCTATATACCACAGGGAGTGGGATCGAGTTTGGTAGTGCGGGTGACATTATTGGCACTGTAAAACTGGGCTACGACATTCTTTCCGAGATCTATGAGTGGTCTGGTAAGCGTGATGCGAAAAAGTTGGAAGCTAACCCAATATTGTCACCAATGGATGCTAACTCGTACCAAAACACCAAAACGGCAGCGTACTTCAAGAAACGCTGCGCGAAGAAAATTGGCGGGGCGGCCGTATCATTTTCAGGCGGTGTTCTATCTGGTGTGACGCATGTGAATGCGTTAGGGGCTGCGCGTCATGGTCGTTCAGACGCAAAAACGATTGCCCATCTGGTGCGTCTAAACGAGTCACTGAGCCAATTTAAAGGCAAAGGGTTAACGTTAGAATATAAGCTTTGTGAACTGATCATCGACTGTAAAAAGTTGAAGCTTGAATCTCAAACCGCCGCTTTAGCTACCGACTGTATTCCAGGAAACGTGATTACCGGTGCCGCTACCGCAGCGGCGGGCTTTATTCACGGTCAATCACTGGCATACCGTTTAAGCAAGTTAGCTCCTGCGATTGATAAAGTTGCAAAAATTCTTCACTACCGTGCATTCCACGAAATGAATATCGACTATGGCCTAGCAAATATGTTTGGCGAAGAAGAGTTGCCATTCGAATATAACGACGAAACACCTGCGTTAAACATGGTACGTGAGCTGTTTGCACAAGCAGCAAAAATCGAAAAAGAACGCGTAATTGTCAACATCAAAGGGCATAAATTAAAAGTCGGCGGGGAACATTACCGTGCTGATAAGTTAATGCGTGAACCTGCGGGTTGGCTAACCATTGTCGATAAGTTAACCCTTATTTGATTGTTAAGAGTGGCTAATAACATTGATTAGCCACTACGTTTTAGATTGAGATATTGAGTTTTAAATGAGTGTATTTAGCCGTAGTCAGCAAAAGTGGATTCGTGAGTTTTTAAGCATTGCTGTCGTTCATGGTGGTGAAAAATCTCAGCCTGAGAATTTCATTTATGAAAATTTGAGCCCGCGCTCTACCAAAACATACCAACCTGTCGCCTGTGATATTGCAGATGCACTATGTGAATCAGGTTTTAAGCACGTTTGTGTATTGCCAGAAAATATTGATTTACCCCGACGATTAAAAGAACTGAATATTGATCTAGTGGTGACCAATAGTGGTGGTTTACAAGGCTTTGACTCGATGTGCCACTTACCATCGATGTTGGAAATGCTGGGTGTTCCTTATGTCGGTCATTCACCGATGACAGCGGGTGTTTTAGATAATAAACACCTGTTTAAGCATGAAATTAATGCCGCCGGTATTCCAACGGCACCGTTTATTACTGTCGCGCTTGGGGAAGATATTCAGTCTATTGCTAACCAACAGAAGTTAGACAGTATGGAAGCAGAGTTCGGTTCGACATTTGTGGTGAAGCCTGTTTCTGGTCGCGCCTCTGTCCATGTATACCCTGTTTTTGATCGCGAACAGTTAAAACATAAGATCGAGCACGTGCAAGCTGCGACAAATAATACGGTGATGATCGAACCTTTCCTTTCTGGTCGTGAGTTTGTGGTTGCCGTTGCTGGGCCTGTTGTGTTCAAAAATGATGAACTAAGTAAACGCGAAGAGCCGTTGGCATTTTCAATCACTGAACGTGTACTACTTGAAGATGAACCAATCTTTACATCGATGGATGTTAAACCGATCACTGATGACCGTTTATTGAAAGTTGAAGATCCTGAGCTGCGTAAGCAATTGGCCGATTTGGGGATCAAAATCTTCAAGCAGCTTGGTCTACATACTTTGGTTCGTGTTGATTTACGCATGGATAATCAAGGTCAGCTATATGTACTTGAAACTAATCCTAAACCTGATTTGAAGCGTCCTGAAGGCAACAAACTCAGTATTGTTTGTCATGATATTCAAGGTGAGGGCATGACCTATCATGATCTGATCCAATCGCTGGTATTTAACCGCTTGGTATACCTAAACAATACGCGTCCGGGGGCATTATCGCATTGCCTAAACGATGAGTTCGCCAGTTTAGAAAGTGCTTAGGTGTCTTAGTGGAAACAGTTAAATCTAACCTACGACTTACTTTCGGCACAGCAATAGTGACAATGTCACTATTGCTGGTGTTGGTTGTAGGGTATGCGCAAGCGCTGAAAAGCTACCGTCAATTATCATCGGATGCCGTCTTTGCGCAAACGCAAGCAACCCGACTGGGTATCGAACAAGTACTAAAGTCGGGTGTACCGCTGTCTGAGATTGCAGGGCTAAATTTAGTCTTGCAGCCAATTGTAAAATCGGATCCATCAGTAACAGGGTTAACGCTGTTTGCGGGGAGCAAGGAGTTGTATCGAACCGGAACTCAAAGCGATGAAGAGAGTTCGATAACCATTGCATTGAATAATAAATTTTCGCAAATCGGCACTTTGAAAGTGTATTTAAGTCAGCAAAAGGTTGAAGAGAAGGTCACCAGTACCTTTCAACCTATGATGTGGCTAATTTTGATTTTATTGCTTGTCTTTATCGGTAGTGTATTACGCAGTCGTAAACGAGCGGTGTACTTGACCAGCTTTACTGTGGTGTTTTTTGCCATGACAGTCTGCGTAATGATGCTGGTGGGTAGCTTATACCGCGATGGTCTTCATAGTAAGGCGATATCTCTTGCCGATATTGTTAGCTACCGTCTATCCCCTGTACTGGAATACGACATTGGCCGTGACATGATCACGGGGGTTGATAGCATGCTGGATCATTTCCGTCGTGCAAATCCAGAACTTGCCAGTATTTCGGTTTACAAGAGTGCCCAATTGGTGGCAACAAGCGTTGATGAAAACGCTATGGGCCAAATGATGGTGAGCAATGGTGGATTAGAGTACGCGTTAAGCACATCGGGTGAAGGGGAAGTACGTTTATCTTATCAGGCTGAAATGGTGATAGGGCAACTCGCACAAGTATTAAAAAACTTCGCTATTTTGTTTTTTGCTTGTGGTTTAGTTTGTTTCGCCTTTATCCGTTTGCTGAGTGGCGAACTGAATCAGTCACCGAAAGATCAAGTATTGGAACGTTTAAAACCGCTATTTCTTGGTGCCGTGTTGATGGAAGCTTTGATGGCGCCAATTTTGCCACAATTTTTAACATCGGTTGCGGAAGCGAATGGTTTGGGGGCAAGTGCTTCTTCGTTGTTTTTTGCTTTGTATTTCCTTGGTTTTGCACTGACGTTATTGCCTGCCGCACGATTAATTGAAACCTTTGATATTCGCCAAGTCTTATTCTTTGGTATTTTGCTTTCAACTTTGGGATGTGCCTTGCTTGGCTTTAGTGAATCTGGGGAAATGAGCAAGATAATTGCTGCACGCTTTATTTCTGGTGTTGGCCAATCATTGATCTTCATTTCGGTGCAAGGGTACATCTTACGCTTTAGCGACAAGAGTAATAAAACCCAAGCCGCGGGCATTATTGTATTTTGTTTCAATGCTGGCTTTATTTCGGGTGCGGCGATCGGGGCCTTATTGGTTAGCTACTTTGGCGATATTGGCATATTTACGATTTCTGCTGCCATCGGCACCGTGATGTGTGTGTTTAGCCTGATCTTACCATCTATGCCTGGATCTATTTATCGAGCTGCACACGGTCAAGCCGTTGAATCTGGCACTTTGCTTAGCAACATTAAAGCCATGGCTGCTGACTCGTGGCGCTTAATCAAAGTCCCTGCTTTTATTCGCACCATGGTTTTAGTGGGTATTCCTACCAAAGCGGCATTAACAGGCATCGTTTCATTTGCGGTTCCGTTAATGCTTGCTGAAAAGGGCGTTAGCAAGGAAAGCATTGGTCAGGTGCTAATGACGTATGCTGCCATCGTATTGTTGGTGAGTTACAAGGTTGGTCCATGGGTAGACAAACATGGCTGTAGCAAACTGGCACTTAGCCTCGGTAATCTACTGGCTGGTGTATCACTCGTGGTATTGGCGGTAGCGTTTAGCCAAGATCAGGACTGGCTAATTGTCTTATTAACTACGTTAGCCATGCTCTTCATGGGTGGATCTCATGGCCTAATTAATGCGCCAGTGGTTACGCATGTCGTTAATAACACGGCAAAACAGGAGTCTGACTCTTCGGTTGCCGTAACATACCGTTTTCTTGAGCGACTTGGTCATGTTTCTGGTGCCATTATTGTGGGTCAATTACTGTTTTGGCTCGATGTTGAAGAAGCACTGCTAACGATTGCGGCCTTCTTTGTTATCGCGTCTGTCATCTTCATGCTTTTTGATCGTCAACAACGTCAAGGAGCACACGAATGAATTGTTTAGCGAATACAACAGATTTGACAGCGAAGTTATTCACTATGGTGACCCGCATAGGTTCGAGAATACTGTGGTCTGCGGTGATTGGTTTTTCAATCATGTCGGCGTTTCTGGTATCGACAGCCTCGGCTTCTACATCGGCTGAGTTAGGGGATTGGCCTAATTGGTTAGGGAAAGATCTTCAACCTGCGCCATCAAGCCATTGGCAAGCTGATGTTGTTGGTGAAAGCGTTACGTTTTCACCAACGCAAGCGTTACCCAAAGTCTTGGTGATTGTTTCACGCAAAGCGACATCTTATGACGTCGCACTAAAAACACTATTAAGTGTTTATAGCCGTGAATTGCCACAAACGCAGTGGATAGTAAAACAGTTACCGTCTAATCCAATTGCGTTAGCTGCTTTATTAAAACAAGCAGAGAAAAAGGTAAACCTCATTTATACCTTAGGGTCGAAAGCGACGGTAGAGGTTCGTAATCTTTATGCTGGCGGTAAGTTGCCGGTTATTTCTGTTAATGCGAAAGATCCCGTGCAACTTGGCTTAATCGATAAATACAGTGGCTCAGGTGATAACTTTGCTTTTACCTCTTTGAATCTGCCTGCTGATGTCATTTTAAGCTTCATGAAGCGATTCAACCCCAGCTTAAAAAACATAGGTATTTTGTATGCAAACACCAATCGAAGCGCGTACTTGACTCAATTTCTTCCTCTAAAAGCGGTGGCTGAACAGGCTGGTATCAAGATTGTGCCAGTTGCCGTTGACGAGAGCATGGCAGACCTAAAGCTAGACCTTGCGATGGGAAGAGCCATTGCGGATTTAAAAGAAAACGATCCTCAGTTAGATCATTCATTACTTTGGTTAACGGGCAGCTCAAGCTTGTTGTCGCGGGTGGATGAAATTAACCGTTATTCACAAAAACTAGCACTGATCTCCGCTGTGCCAGATGTGGTGAACCAAAGCCAAGATAGTGCCTTGATGTCATTTGGCGTGAGCTTTGTGAACAATGCGCATCAAGCGGCTATTTATGGCCTTCAGGTTATTAATGATCAAGTTGACGTTGGCGATCTTCCTGTTGGTGTGATCTCACCGCCTGATATCGCGATTAGCTTTCAACAAGCACAGCGAATTAAGCAGAAAGTCCCCTTTGTTTTGATGGAAATGGCCAGTGATGTCTATGGCGTTAACGGTACGGTTATTCGTATGGATGGTAAGCCTGTGAAGGAGCGTTAATGATGATGCCAAAAATAGCGAAAACCGTTGTTATTTTAGCGAGTGTAATAGCATCAAGTTTTGCGAATGCAGAAGCACGCCCTGAACGTTTATTACTCGCAACACAAGAGTGGCGGCCATATCAATACCAAGAACGTGGTGAGATGAAAGGGCCGGGGATTACTCATCTTAAGTGTGTAATGAAGGTGCTTAAGCAGCCCTATCAAATCACCATGACGGATTGGGATCGTGCACAAATCTTGATTGAAGTCGGTGAACAACATGGCTTTTTCTTAGCATCTAAAAATGGCATTCGTGACAAATACGCTGATTATTCATCACCCGTGATGCAGCAGACATGGAGCTGGTTCAGCTTGTCAGATTCGATTGATACCAAAAATCCCATGTTTAAAAAAGAAGTGATGGTGACAGCGCTGTTTGGGTCGAATAAATGGTTTTGGCTGCAAGCTCAGGGCTATCGCGTTGAAAAAAAACCGCGTCGTCCTACTGCGTTATTAGAGTTACTTCTTTCGGGTGAAGTGGGTGCTGTTCTTGCCAACGACTTTGTAATGGAAGAGGCGATAAAAAAGTTGGGCGTGAGTCACCGAGCCATCACAACAACAAAAGTGAATGACAAACCATTAGGGGTCTACTTCTCGAAGAAATTCACGAAGCAGTATCCTCGTTTTATTAAAGAGTTCAACCAAGCTGTTAAGCAGTGTAAGGAGGGGTAGCATGCCGTTATCACTAAGAATTATCAGTTCTCCAGACGGGGAGCCCATTACTGCATGGGCGCATAATTTTCCTGATGAAGGAGGCAGCATAGGCCGTGCATTTGGCACGACCATGCAGCTCTCAGATGCTTCTCGTGAAATCTCAGGAACGCATGCACTAATTAGCCGCAGCAGTCGTGGTTATCAAATTATGGATGTCAGTACCAATGGCTTATTTATTAATGGTAGCCATGAGCCACTGGGTCGTAATAACCAATCGACCTTAAGCGACGGTGATGTACTGAATTTAGGTAAGTATAGGCTGATGATTTCTTGTTTCATTCCTGAAACGGCCAAAGCGAAGCAATTACAATCTGCTGCCGAGCCTATTTTGAACGGTTGGGAAGACGACCCTTTTGGCAGCGAATTACCCTCGGTCAAAACGCATTTAGAAGTGGTTACTCCTGAGCCAGATAGGTTTGACCCCGTCCTGTCGTTTACGGCGGAATCGCAAGACAGTGTGATTGAAGACCCTTTTTTAGCAAGAGAACCTGAAGTTGTTTTAGATAAGCAGTCTCAAACAGCGAATGTGTTTCAAGATGATGGTTTTGATGATGACCCATTCGGTGATGACAACATAAACCAAGTGGTCGCCATACAACGAGAGCCGCGACGAGAATCGCAGCGTGGTGGGGTGCAAGAGCATCAGTCAGCCGCTACAACTGCAAGTGCATCTGCGGTTCTTGACCCTCAGCAGCTTTTGTCATTTCAAGCGAAGCAACAAGAGATGATGATGCAAGCGGCTGAAATGGCTCTAGATCGTTTATTAACGGAAGTGTCACCAGAGTCATTAGAAGGTTTATTCACTGACTTAGCACCAAGCAGTTTTTGGGGGCGAAAACCTGATTATTGGGCCATGTATCAACGCTATTATGCGCGTCAGAAAGAGAACAACGAGTGGCAGATGAAGTTCAAAGCTTACTTTGCTGAAAGCTTACGCATCAAACAAACATTTGGAGATAAGTAAATGAAGCGCATTTTATTTCTCGTCTCTGCATTGTTAATGCTGAATGGTTGCAGTAGCTGGATGTTTTGGAAAGATGACAGTCCCGCGTTAGTGATCGCGCATATCACCGCTGCAAATAATATTAACCCAAATATTGACGGTCTTGCATCGCCGCTTGAAGTCAGAATTTATCAATTGGCAGATAGTGAAGCGTTTAAGCAAGCCAATTTTTTGGACATTTACAACGACGATCAGGGTGCACTCAAAGCCGATTTATTATCGAAGCGTCAACTAGGTAGTGTTTTACCAAGCGGTAAATTGACGGTGGAAATTCCGCAAATGAGTGAAGTGAAATATGTGGGAGTGATAGCGGCATTCGCGAATTACCGAGAAGCAAAAAATAAAGTGATTATGGCTATCGAGCCTGATTCAAAAATCGAAGTAAACGTAATGATCGACGGTATTAATGTCAGTGTTACGGATCTAGAGGACAAATAATGGATAAGAATAAAGTCGTTTGGTCTGAAGGGATGTTTTTAAGTCCTCAGCACTTTCAACAACAAGAACGCTATTTAGAAGGCTTTGCAAAAGACTATTGCGGGCTGATGAACCCATCGCGTTATGGTTTGGCTGATTTTAACCTTGATCACTCTATGACGAACATAGGTAAAGTCGGTATTAAGAACGCGAGAGGTATTTTTCCTGATGGCACACCGTTTGATATCCGTAATGGCTTAGCGCTGGATGTTCCCGCAGGCACCATAGATAAAATGGTTTACCTTGCAATGCCAATCTACCGCTCTGGTGTGGTTAACGTAGGTGAAAAAAGTGACCGAAACCGTCGCTACCATCGCGCGGATCACAATGTGTTTGATACCAGCAGAGGCAATAGTGATGCGTTGCAACTAGAACTGGCAGAGTTGAATATTGTATTAAAGCTTGAAGGTGAAGATCTACAAGATTACACATTAATCCCGATTGCGCATGTATCTGAACATAAGTCTGATGGTGAAATTGAATTAAACCAAGCGTTTATTCCAGCATCACTGTACTTCACTGTGTCTAACTACCTGAAAGAAGGGGTTAGTGAGTTATATGCGCAGATGCAGTATCGCGCACGAACGATTTCCCAACGTTTGCAAGTTGAATCGGCAAGTAAGAGCCATCAGGCGCTGATGCGCGATTATTTATGGCTGCAGTCGTTAGGGCGTTGGCTCCCGATGGTGAAGTATTGGCTTGATGTTGGTACTACCTCACCGCAAGAGGTGTATCACCAATGTCTGCAAATAGCGGGGGAAATGCAGGGGCTAAATGGCAAGATGCCACAAGAATACCCTGGTTGGAATAATGGCAAGTTGTACGCTTTATTCTCTAGCTTATTTGTTGATATGCGTGTGCTATTGCGTGAAGTTCAACTTGATAATGTCACCACGTTAACTTGGGATTCAAACTTATTCTTGAAACGTCGCTTATTGCGAACGCTGGTGCAAGATCGTGGTTTATATAACTCAGGCCGCTTTATTCTTGTTGTGTCATCCCCGTTGGGGTCAGTGCAATTAAGTGAACAATTTCCGTTAGCCGTGAAACTGGCGGGGAATAGTACGATTGCTGATTTGGTACGAAATTCATTATCTGGTGTGCCATTACGCACCTTACCTATAGCACCTTCCGAGCTAAAACTGCGCACGGATGCCGCATATTTTGAGTTAGATACACGTTCTGAGCTATGGCATGAATTGGTGCAAAAAGACGAGCCAATTGCGTTACACGTCGACAGCCGTATTGGTGATGTTGATATTGAATTTTACGTAATTCGTTGATGGTATCGCTATGACTTCGTTATTTAATGAACAAGAAACAATTTCGATACGCCGCACTGAGTTTAAGCAAAACATAGCTGAACCAATTAAAACTCAGGCGCTGGATTTATCAGGCACTGAGAAGGTAATCGATAATTTAGCTATCTATGAAAACCCATTGCTTAATGCATGTAGTGAGTTGTTGGGGCTATTGGTGAGCTTACCGAGAATGTCGTCACCGCTTGATATTGACGCTTTCCGCCAACAACTACTGGATGCAATTGATGATTTTAAACGACGGGGGTTGTTTTTAGATTATCACCCGAGTGTGATCGAAAAGGGTTGCTTTGTGCTGTGTGCCGCTTTTGATGAAATGATCCAATATACCTCGTGGGGAGAGCAAATCCGTTGGGAAAATCACTCTGTACTAAGCAAGGTATTTAATCAGCGCAATGGTGGTGAAGTTTTTTTTCAACTGCTTGATCAGGCGCGCCGTCAACCATCTAAGCTTGTTGATTTTCTAGAGCTGCAGTATGTGTTGATGATGCTGGGTTTCCTTGGCAAGTATCGTCACGCCGAACGCAGGAAGATCAACGAGTTAAAGTCTGAGTTATACCTGACGATCCGCCATTTTCGCGAAGAGTCAGGTATGCATGTGCCTGTTACGCCAGAGTTACCCGTAAAGAAAACTCCTTGGCAGTTTTTAAGCGCCCCTAAGTTGATGATGCTTACAACGCTGGTTGTGGTGGGCTCTTATATATTTTCTGAGTTTTGGTATGACAGCCGAAGTCAGTCCACTATCACGGCGTTCAACACACTAGAAATGGATGGCTTTTCTAACTCCTCTCAAGATGAAGATTTGGTGTATGTCAGTACTGCTGAAGATATCGGTCTTATTGAGCCAGTCGCAGAGAAAAAAGCTGCTCCAACACCAGAGGCAAAGCCTGCACAGTGGGAAGTATTGTTGGCGACATTCTCAATAGAGGCTAATGCCAAACGACTTGCTCAAGATATGCAAGGTACTGGCTACAGCGTGCAAATTCGTGAAATGGACAACATGGTTGAGCTGGTGGTGCCTAAACAGGCAGATCTAACCAAAGCCAAGCAATTGAAGAATGAGTTAAATGCACGATTTGGCTTGAATGCCGTTATTCGTCGCAGCAAACAGAGTTAGTAACAATAATGAATAAAGTAAACCTGAATAAGCCATGGCTGGCTATAACTCTTGCCTTCTTGTTGGGCACACTGGCAGTTGTCTACTGGATGCCAATCGCTACCGACGATGCGTTTCCCCTACGTACCGCAATGATGTGGGGCGGGGGTATATTATGTGTGCTGAGTAGTTTCGCGTGTTATTGGTATCGCGATCAATCAAAAGAAGCGAAGCAAGAGCATGAAGTGGAAATCTTGTTCAAGCAAGATGTGAAAACCATTAACCAAATGTTCATCGAGGCCATTAAGCAACTAAAAGGCCTGCGGGCTAATAAGTTACATAACATGTATGAACTTCCATGGTATGTGCTTATTGGTGGTGAAAAAGATGCGAAAAGCAGCTTATTACAGCAAAACAACTTAGAACCCGTATTGCACCGTACGTTAGATGACAGTGATACCGATCAGTATTTACGTTTCTGGAGTAACGATAGTCTTGTTGTGGTTGAAGTCGGCCACCGTTTATTCGATGACTCAGGGATAGATGATCGTCTATGGCGTGTATTTGCTCAGCAACTATTGAAATATCGTCCACGCCAAGCGGTAAACGGCATTATTACGGCGATTGGCTGCGATCGTTTATTGCAGGGCGATAAGAAAACACGCGTTACATTAAGCTCAAACTTGCAGGAATCCATTTTGGCACTAGGTGAACATACTGGATTATCACTGCCAGTGTACACCGTCTTTACTAAGTCGGATTCGATTGCTGATTTTGTCGATTTCTTTACGAACTACTCGGGTTGCGATGTTGAGAATCCATTTGGTGTCACGCTGCAGCTTAACGAAAATAATCGTTTTGACCCGCGTGACCTCAAAAAAGAGTGTGATGCTATCTTGACCAATTTAGCTCAGCAGCAGTTTCAGCTATTGCGAGAATCGCGAGAAGAAGAGTCCAAATCGATCATCACACTTCCTTATCAGTTACGTGTGTTCTTTGAGCGAGCGAATGAGCTGCTCACTCATCTTGGCCGTGAAAACCGAGTACGTCAATCGGTATGGTTACGTGGTATGTATATGCTCACCACGAGTCAAAAAGAGGTGAGTTTTGATCTGTTAACCCAGCTTGTGGCTGATAAAGCCGCTTTCAATGCCGAAGGTATCAAGCACCAGCAACAAGGTCGAAAGAGTCTTTTTGCCAACCGTATTTTTAGCAATGTCATATTACCTGAAGCCACGCTGGTTGGTGTTAATGAACGTCGTCACTATAGCTATTTAGCGTTGCGATCGTTAATGGTGATGTGCGTCGTGTCTGGGATTGTATTCTTTGGCCTGCAGTTGCGTGATAACTGGAGCTACGATGAAGCGTTTCGAGAAAAGGCGATTACTAAACTGAGCTTATACCGTAATGATATTGATCGTCTGCGCGATGGCTTTACTGGCTTAGAAGAAATTACGCCAGTTCTGAATGAATTACGATTGGTGGCACAAGAAGGCGAACAGCCCTTAGCTTGGTACGATAAAGTCAGCTTTAACCAAACTCAAACTGCTGAAGATATTTATCAAAGCTACCAAAAGCAACTGCAGATCTTTTTGCTGCCTCAACTTGAAGAGGTGTTAAGTAGCGAACTGTATGTGTACGTTAACTTAGGTAATCCAAGTAAGGTCTTTGAATTGTTGCGTTATTATCAAATGTTGTTTGATAAGCAACGCCTAGATCAGAATGAAATGATTAATTACCTGGTCGATACACTCAACGATCAAGGTGATATTTCAGCGAGTAACATCAACAATCTGAGTAAGTTGATGGTTGATTTATTCAATAGTGATTATCAAAACATGCTGAAATCCAATGATGAGTTGGTATCGGTTGCAGTTCAAAACTTAGAAGGGTTATCGCCTGAACGCTTGATTTATGCGCGTGTAAAATCGATGCCTGAATACCGAAATCGTGTGGATATTCGACGTCAGTTGGGTGATAAATTTGATGATTTATTTCAATTTAGAGAAGACTTCCACGGTTATTTATTGCCTGAGTTATTCACTCGCCAAGGGCACAGTAAAATAGATCTAACCGTTAAGTCGGCTCTGTTGAAAAAGCAATATGATGAATTCAAAAGTATCCAAGGGGATATGTCTGGCGCGTCTGTTGCTGAGCTATCTGAGCTTAGTAAGAAAATCCAAAGGCTGTACTACGCGGATTATGTCTATCAGTGGAAAGAGTTAGTGAAGAACATTGAAGTGAAAGACTTCACCAGTGTGTATGACCTTGCTAGCGCTATTAAAATTGCCCGAGAGCCAGCCAACAGTCCATTAATTGATGTGTTAGATGCAGTGATTGTGAACACCACGCTGGCGGCTAAAAATGATGCTGATACCAGAGGAAACGCAAAAGCGGCAAACCAGCTTGGTCTGAAAAAGGTCGGTAAGCAGCTAAGAAAGCTCGACAAAATCAATCGCGTTGCGGGTGATGACTTAGTCCGTTTACAACCATCATTTGTAGTTAACGAAGCTTTTAGTCGTTATGCCTCTTTCATGGCTATTCAAGGGAAAAGCAAGAGTGCACCAATCGATGAGCTAATGACTGAGCTGGATAACTTAAATACTTATTTTGATTCAGCGTTAACCAGCAGTGAACCACAGCGTGTGCTGTATGCGAATGCACAAGCCCATGCGGCAGGTAGCCAAGATGCGTTAGTTAACTTCCGACGCCAATCAAGCAAAGCACCGGGGCAAGTTGCAGACTGGATCAAAAGCCTTGATAAGCAAGCGTGGAAGGGCGTGATTGAAGGTGGCGTTGGCTACCTTAACCAGCAATGGCAAGGGCAGGTCTATCATTTTTATCGCGAAGCCGTTGAAGGACGTTTTCCATTTGCACTGCAAGGACGAGGTGAAGTCGCAATTGATGATTTTGCTACTATGTTCAAACCGCAAGGGCGTCTAGATACCTTTATTACTAAGCAGTTACAGCCCTTTGTATATTGGGATAATAACACCTTAAAATTAGCAGAGGTTGATGGCCGTAAGTTGCCAATACAGCAAGCAACATTAAATCAACTTAACCAAGCGAAGAAAATCAGTACTATTTTCTTTGGTCCTACAGGTCAGCAGCTTGCGGTTAAGTTGAAGTTTAGAGCCAGTTCAATGAGCACCTCCTCCACACAATTTAATGTGCGAGAGAATGAAAATATCTTTACCTATCGCCATGGCCCTCGTTTGTGGAGCAAGGTGATATGGCCATCGATTGGTGCAAACGATTATATGTCGGCAAATTTCTACAGTGGTGAAAACCGCATCGCGACTAAGTCTTATACCGGGCAATGGGCTCTGTTTAGATTGCTTTTTGATGGTAGTTCAAGCGCGACGGCGGACAGAAGAATACGCAAACTTCATTATGGTTTAGAAGATCAAAGCATAGTGTTTGAATACGCACTGGACAGCAGTAATAGTGTGTTGAATAAGCGTTTGCTGAATAACTTTCATCTTTCATCCAATCTGTAGCTGCATGACTAAGGTAGAAATATGAAGGTCGCATTTCATGACTCACACTCATGCCCTGCACGAGTAACGCACCCGCTGACAGAACGTTTTGACGTCATTGATACACTCTCGGATAAGGTATGGCTTGCGCACGATCGGCAAGCCAATTTCATGCAGCCAGTGGTGATCAAGCAAGGTGAAGATGATCAACTAGAACGTGAATGGCGTTGTTTACAGCAATGCCACTCGCATTATTTTCGCCAGCCGATCGAGCGGTTAGTCGATGAGCAGTTATTAGTTCTTGAGTATGTCGCAGGTGACTCTTTACTTAGCTTGGAGCAGCATCAAGTTTCTCTCTTTTTAGACTTGGTGCCACAACTAGTGCGGGCGATAACTCTTATCCATCAGCAAGGCTGGGTTCATGGCGATATTAAACCTTCGAATGTATTACTCGATAAACAGTCGAAGGCAATCACGATTATCGATTTTGGCGCGGCCTTACCGATTAATACGCTGGTTAATACGCAATCGAGTATACAATTCTCCTTGGGCTTTTGTTCTGAATCTCGAACCTATGGGCATCATCGCGTGTCAGAAAAAGATGATTGGTATTCACTACAACAATGGCTACTTCAATTAAAGTCTGCAGGGTTAACTATTAAGGAAGCTAAGCAGGTAGATAAGTGGCTAGCCTGGTTATACGCTAAAGTTTAAATAAGAAACCTCGATACTTTTATAGTTCGAGGTTTTTTATTAATGATTAAGTAAAGTTATATAGAGCTATAAGTAAGATTCAAGGTGATGAATGATTCTTTGTTCCTCATCTTTTGAGGCTTTTAATACCATGTATCCGTTAGGGGCAAAATGAACAATAGCGTGAATGCTAATTACCTGAGAAAGCACATTAAGCATCGCCCAGCTTGAAGGGGTAACACTAAATTGCATGTGCACTAAGCGCTCGCCCCCATAACTTAGTGCGCCATTGTAGCGTTGGTTGCAGAGTAGGGCATGGTTGTCATTTGCCACATAAATAGCTTCAGCCGCTAAATCAGTAATCGTAATCGGGAAGGCTTCTGGTGAACAATATGCGTTGATCATTGCGGCTTCTGCTTGGTACTTTGTTTGTAATTCAATCTCGTTGCCGCGTACATCAATATCACCATAGAATCCAATAGAAAAAATATGAGATAAAAACTTTTCGACCGAAATAGGATTGGAGAGAGAAACGAGCCACCAATGCGCCCCTGTTGCAGGCAGAAAAGTGCGATCTTTACTGCGCGCAGCCATGAATGTAGAAGTATGCGCAGCTAATTTAGAGATGTAACTCGTTGAGATAATCGTTTTTTCAATATTTTTGGTTGCAGTCATCATAAATTCCTTTTAAAGCTGCAAAAGGTACAACATATTTTTAGGTGCCTGTGATTGCATTTGCAATAAGGTGCATTTCTATACCTTTGTATCTAAATTTGTTTGTCTATGCCACCAAAGAAAGTGGTTTAATCGTTATGTGGGCGAGGGATCACGTTGCCGTTTCAAGTCATTTAAGAGAGAGAATGCCACGCTAACTTTTCGTAATGTCAGATATTAAGTTATGCATTAAAGCCAAGCACAATAATTGAGATGCAAATTAGCTTCTTTAAGGCGAGCAGACATATAACGGTTATATATGTTTTCGTTATTATTATTGAAAATAGAGTATAGCGATTGAAGTAAATAGAGGCATGTGCACTTATTCTTGTTGCTCCGCAGATTTGAGTTTCTTCTTTCAATAAACCTGAAAGTAATCAATTAAACATTTCAGCCCTTCTTCTTGATAATACATCCCAAGACAACGAAACAGCTAGCCATTAAGACGGGATGTAGATATGAACAAATCAATGAATAGACGTAATTTCTTCAAGGTTGCAGGTGCAGCGGCGGCAGTAGGAACAGCGGCAGCAATGGTACCTTCAGCATTAGCATCATCAATGAAAACACCAGTTATGAAAGACGCTAAAGGTAACGGTGTATATAACGAGTGGGACAAACTTGAAGCGGTGATTGTTGGTCGTACAGAAGGCTTTGCATACCCTGAACTAGATTGGGTACTGGAATCGTATCAAGGTATCTCTGAAGAAGTGAAAAAAAGTCTTCGTGAGTCTGCAGGCAAGACATTTGAAGAAGTAGCTCCTGAATGGTATGCATCTTCTCGCGACCAGCAACATGCTTTAGCTGAAATTATGAAGCAACATGGTGTGAAGGTTGTTCGCCCTGAAATTGCGACAGCTGCCGATGCTCAGTTTGGTGTGCCAGGTTATTCCGCGATGTTCGAACGTGATAACACGCTTTCTATCGATGATCAGGTTATTAATACGTACTGCCGTACCCGTGGGCGTCGCAAAACGCATCCGCATTTATTCGAAGGTGTAACAGCGCATGTGAAGGAAACTGGACAGACGCATATTTCGATGCCTCAGCCATCTCCAACTGCGGATCTGAAAGATGATGCTCAACCATATATCGAAGGTGGCGACGTATTCGTACTCGGTAAAGATATTTTAATTGGGCATGCTGGTATTGCATCAAGCTATGCAGGGATCGAGTGGATTCGTCAGCACTTTGAGCCGAAAGGTTATCGCATTCATACCATAGAGATTTCAAATAAGTTTATTCACTTAGATTGTATCTTCATGACACCTCGTTCGGGATTAGCCGTATGTCACCTCGATGGTGTTGTTGGTGGGTGCGATGGTTTTCCTGAATTTATGAAAGATTGGGAATTCGTTAACGCAACATATAAAGAAGCGAAGGCGATGGGTTGTAATGGCATTAACTTAGCTCCAAACAAAACTGTTATTGGTGCAGAACATATACGCATTATTAATGAATTAGAAAAACGTGGCGTGGAGTGTGTGAAATTACCCTATGCAGATGCCTCAGCCTTTGGTGGTGGTCCACGTTGTTCAACGCATCCACTAAAGCGCCAAGCTTAATTTCGATTTAATACTCTGGAGAGTTTGGATGCTCTCCATATCAATATAAATGAAGGATTATTGATATTAAAAGAGAATAATATGAAAAAATTCACATTAATTGCACTATCAACTTTATTTTTATCTAATGCTGTACTTGCTGATGATTATGCAGGCCATCGTTTGGGTGCTGGTTATCAAGGCGGTAAATTATCGCTTGATTCAAGTGCCAAGCAATCCACTAAATTATCAGACAGTGAAAGTGCCAAGATAGAATATGGCTATGACTTTAACCGTATATTTTCGTTAAATGCTGGTGGTACTGTCGGGCGAGGTCACAGTGAGTTATCCGGCGAAAAAGAGAAATTTAATAAAAGTTCTTTGTTTGCAGAGGCGGAACTAGGCTACGCCTTTGAGGTTGGTAACTTTGATATTAAACCCTATGCGGCGCTTGGTGTTAGTGCGAATTTTGATGATATCAAGCTAGATAAGGCTGATGGTAAAAACCATACAGCGGCAGGTGTTCATGCTGCCGTCGGTGCTCGATTAAATACACCAGTGGGTGTCTATGTCGATGGCAGAGTTCAAAATGGCAAGGTGAAAGATCGTCATATTGAAGAAACGCAAGGCACAATTACTGTGGGTTATAAATTCTAACTTGTTATATATGCTGGGCTTAGTTGCCCAGCACAACTTTACATATTTACTAAATTGAGGTGATGATTATGGGTGGTATTTCTGTATGGCAACTTGCCATTATCGCAGTCATTGTAGGCTTGGTTTTTGGTACAAAGCGACTGAGAACATTAGGTAGCGATGTTGGTACATCTGTTAAAGGTTTTAAGAAAGCGATATCAGAGGACGAACCAACTGTCGCTCAAAACCCATTACCCAAGCCTTAGGAGGCGCATATGTTTGATTTTGGTATGTTTGAGTTAATCATGATTGTAGTTGTAGGCTTAGTGGTTCTTGGCCCTAAAGAATTGCTTGAGATGGTAAAAAATCTTGTATCGCTGATAAATAAAGCAAAGACGATGGCTTCTAATATATCTCAGCAATTAGAAACAGAATTAAACCCTATCGACACCTCAAAAAAAACTGATTAGCCTTTAAACCAAGGATGGTGATTAACCCCCTCTGAACGTCTTCCTTAAGCTATAACAACATTCTCCCTTTCATAAGTTATAAAGTTGCTGAATTAGCCATACTCCTGATTTATAAGACAGTAATAATATTATTTCAAACAAGCTAAATCATAATGCTTTACACTTAACGCATGAAGATTGCGTTAATGAGTGAGAGGTCATGGTTAATATAGAGCACCTTACAATTTTTGTTGCTGCTGTAGAGCATGGTTCATTTAGTGCCGCGGCGAAGGCTCTCGGTAGAAGTGTTAGTGGCGTAAGTATGTGTATCTCCAATATGGAAGATGACCTTGGTTTTGCTTTATTTGACCGTTCAACGAAACGACCGACCTTAACCTCTGCGGGTGAGCGACTATTGATTCATGCGCAAACACTCTTAAGGCAAGCGACTCGCCTTGAAGATGTGATAGCAGCTGTTAATGATGATGTGGAAGAATCATTTACTATTGGCTTAGGTGAATTAGTACCGATACAACTTGTTGAAGAGCAAGTTGCGAAAACTATTCGCCAGTTTCCAAATACAAAGTTTAATTTTCAGCGCGGCACTAGAAAGCAAATGGACATGCTCTTTGTGAATGATTCTCTTGATGTGTTAATAAGAGCACAAGGTGCGGGTGTTGATACCGATGCCGATTTTTATCAGTTCGTTATTGCTGATACAGTTTGTGTTTGTTCGCCAGATTCTGAATTAGCGGATATGGACGAGGTTGATAACGAAACACTGATTGCGACAAGGCAACTAGTCTGTGAAAGCATGTTTGATAACCCGATGCTAAAAATAGAAGCGATCGTTTCAAACGATGTGATGTTGCTCAGTTCAATGAATGATTTAATTCAGTTTGTAGAACAAGATCTTGGGTGGGCGTTTGTACCTAAATGTCAGATTGAAGATAGGGTGAATACTGGGGCATTGACGACGTTTATGCCTCAATTTGCATTATCGACAAGAGGGATTGCGTTTGATTTATTGATAAAGCAAAAAGCCCATACTCGGCCTGTTGCCACTTATTTTTCAGACCTGTTTACTAATAAATAACAGAGTTATTGCTGCTATATCGGATTGCCTTTTACTTGGTACTGCATGTATTCATAAATAAGGCGAGGGTATTAGCTAATACATGAATGATTCAAGATGGGTTAAAGGTAAACGCCGTTATTGGTGCAATAACAGCGTTTATTTTTCGAGAGTAAGATTTGTTGTAGGTGTTATTGCACTAACTCATCAACGAGATCTTGGTGAGTATAAAAGGGCGATTTTGCATTTTCTGATAGGTAGGGTTCTACCATCGAAATCAGACGTAACACACCCGCACGAATCAATTCATCTTCACTTAATTTATCGTGAAGCAGCGTTTGATAATTTAGCCAGTTTAAGCTCACAAGTAGTAAGTTATCAGCAATTAAAGGCTGATTTGATGCGTCGCAATCTAACATGCCTAGATCGGCTAAATGCGCGAGCATGTCACTGCTTAAAGTACGTAATTTAAGCACCAGAGTGCGTATTTTACGTTTTATCTGTGGGCTTTGGCTGTTGAGGTTATCAAGGTTACGAAACAGGAATCGATAATGAGTAAATAGCGCCATAATGGTGTGCAAGAATGGCCAATAATCATCAAAATCAGTCACATGATCTTTGTACTCGTGGCTAATACGATTGAGCGAATTGTGAAGTTCCTCTACCAGCGTTGATATAATCTCGTCTTTACCACGAAAATGATAATAGAGATTACCAGGACTTATTCCCATTTCGGTAGCGATGATGAGTGTGCTTACATTGGCCACGCCTTTTCGATTGAATAAGTCGAGACTAACAGCGAGAATCCGATCACGGGTTTTCATGGTTATTCCTTGTCTTGACGGCGTTTGTTAAACGCGGTTTATTACAAATGCCAGTCAACTTAGTTTGCTAGTTCAGGCGCTGAGCTTAGTAGAAACTCGTATTCACTTTGCATCTGCTGCTTAATGTCTTCGCTAATAAACTTCACTAAAGTACTGCCAATCAATGGCATTGCACTCGTCACAGAAACGGTTACTTGGTTGCGTGTCGCTACATCACCACCTGCTTTTTTTGCCGGCTCACTAAATAACATAGAGCCAGTGATTTTTGCTGGTACGCCAACAATCTCAACGGTCATCTTGCAAATCAAAGATTCATCGCCTTGCCAATGCCAAGTTTCGCTTTGATGAATCGTATTAAAGCTACCAAGAATGCTTTTTAAAACCGCCGGGACGTTTGCAGGAACATCACGCTGTGTAGCGACGCTAAAACCATCTTCGGTCTCTTTAATGGCAATAACTTTGACGTTCTTCGCTGAAAGTTGAGCATACTTATCAGTAATAAGATCTTCTTCGCTAAAAAAACGAAGTATTGAGTCCAAATCAATTTGGTAATCGTGAGTAACAGAAATATCCATTTTTCTTCCTTTTAACTTCTTAAAACTGGTCAGACAACTTAAGTTAGTGTGCAACTAGCAGCATTTGAATTCAAAGGGAAAGACTGAAAAATTAGCCCTTGATCAATATTCCTATTTAGTATTCGTTCGTTTGTAGCTACGGCTCACAATTAAATGAAATAGAGTCTTTGTTCTATTTTTGTTACATGGCTGAAACTTAAGTTTAGGTTTGATATTTTGTGATGCACAACACGAACTGGTTTAATTGTGAACTATATAATTTACTTACGTTGGGTGTGATGTTGCATATTGTCGTCATAGGCATCACGCTTTAAGACATGCTTCACAAACAACTTGTGAAGAGGAAATACTTTCTTGTAATGATGTGGTGTCATGCTCCAGAGAAAGCGGAAAAGCCACCTGCTAGGCACAGGTGGCTTTTTTATCTTTTACACACGCTTCATATAGATAAGATGGCAACTTCCTATAAATCTTTTGGTCAATCAAAACATTGCGTTAATGTCGACCAGGTTAAGGAAGGGGAGGCACACTATACATAAAAATAGATAGTGTGCTTAGAGGATTAGTTTTGTAAGTTTGCTAGTAACTTGTCACAACTAGCTTTGAGTTGTTGCAGTTCTTCAATTTCAAGTTTGCTTTTACAGAACATACTATTAGGTACAGAAAGCGCTTTATTTTTTAGCTCTGCGCCTTGGTTGGTTAAGAAAACCAAACGAATACGTTCATCTTCACTGCTGCGCTTTCTTGTAATGAAGCCTTTTGTTTCTAATCGCTTAAGTAAAGGCGTAAGAGTTCCTGAGTCCAGATGAAGATCATGGCCAAGATCTTTTACGTTAATGCCACTTTTTTCCCAAATAACCATCATTGTTAGGTATTGAGAATAAGTGAGATCAAGTTCATTTAGTAATGGACGATAGGCTCGGATCATTGCATTTGATGCGCTATAAAGAGAGAAACATACTTGATTTTTAAGTAATAATTGAGTTGATTCCACTTCATTTAGGCTATGTTTATCAGTTAAATTCGCCATCTCAAACCCCATACTGAAAATAGATTGTGCACAATATACTTGTGTTTTACCTTTTGATCGACTTATACTTGCTGCAAATGAATTGCGCGCAATATAATTGCTAGCAATTCAATCTACTTATTATCGTATATAATTTAAAGGACATCATCATGACGACACTGTACACAACGAAAGCAACGGCATCAGCAGGACGTAATGGCCAAGTAACTACAGACGACAACATGCTAGATCTCGCTCTCAGCTACCCGAAAGAAATGGGCGGAACAGGTGAAGCAACTAACCCCGAACAATTGTTTGCTGCTGGTTATTCTGCGTGTTTTTCAAATGCGATTATTCATGTAGCACGAGAAATGAAAATCAAATTAACGCAAGCCCCAGTGACGGCTGAAGTAGGTATAGGGCCAAATAATGCGGGTGGCTTTGCATTAACAGTCGCGCTTGCTGTCGTACTCGATTTAGAAGAACAACAAGCGCAGCAATTAGTAAAAACAGCACATCAAGTTTGTCCGTATTCAAATGCAGTGAAAGGCAATATCGATGTAAAACTATCAGTTAATGGCGTTGCACTGTAATTCGATGATTTGTATCAGAGTGATTAAGGATAAATAGCATGAACACTCTATTGTTGACTGCTGGCCGTGTACTTTTGGCATTGTATTTTTTAATTCCAGGCATCATGAAATTTGTGTCGTGGGATATGCATATCCAATTAATGGAAAAGCATGACATGCCTTTTGTTCCTGTACTATTAGGGCTTGCTGGTGTCTTTCAAATTGGCGCTGCCGTTTTATTAATTGCTAACCGATTTACGTGGATAGTTGCACTATTACTGGCTGGATTAGTGCTTGTGATTAATGTGTCATTGCATGATTTCTGGAATTACCCCGGTTTAGAGGGGGCGCACGAGATGCAAAACTTCATTAAGAACTTAGGTATTTTTGCTGGCTTGTTAGTGCTTTCTGGTCACTCAATGCCTGAATGCTTAAAAGCAAATCGTAAAAATTAAATTTGTTGCATCGGCTGCATGGTATGTAACACAGAAAATGTAGTTGTATGGTAGCAGTGCATGACGTAAAAGCCGCGGTGATAAACGTGGCTTTTACGTCAATTTAAATCAGCGGCTTGATCCCCCAAATAAGCAGAGGCCAAATCTCTACTCATTCGCAAACGCCCACTTTCGTTAAAAGTGGTTAGCAATCGGGATGATGGCTACGGCTGTAATGATGAAGGATTGCTGTTACCTCATTAATACGTCGAGCAAAACTCTTCTTAGACGCTCGCTCAAACTCAGTATGATCGCCATCGCCAAACGGGCCAAAGCCATCAAGGGTAGGGACACCTTCACCTGCGGTGACATTGGCATCGCTGACGCCGCCACGTTGTTCCGTTTTTAGCGGATAGCCAATGATGCTTGATAGAATATCAATAAGACTTTGCTGCGCAGGTGTTGGATTCATTACGTTACGCTGTAACCCGCCAGTCAGTTTTTCAGAAACACCTTCAACACCATGGAGCGAAATTAAGGCAGGAATAGCACGAAGAATGCGATCTTGTTCATCTAAGTGAGTGAATCGGGCTTCAACCATCAATTTAGCAAAAGGTGAAATGGTGTTGGTGCTTGTTCCTCCTTCCATTAATCCGACATTGACTGTGGTTCCTTTGGCAAGGTGAGTGAGTTCGGTAAGAACAATCACTAAGCGAGCGGCGGCAAGGTTGGCATTTTTCCCTACCGCATAGTGGTTGCCAGCATGGGCGGCGACACCTGTGAGTTCAATACAATAAGTGGCGACGCCTTTTCTGCCATTAACTACTTCGTGATCTTCACCAGCCGCCTCAAAATCTAGGCATGCATCGTATTGGCTTGCAATGCTAAGGGTGATCGCTTTGCTGTCATCGCTCCCTGTTTCCTCGTCGCTAACCAAGAGAAAATCAATATTGGTGATGCATCCATTTTTCTTAAAGATATTGCGCAGCGCTGTTAACGCAACAAAATTGCCGCCTTTCATATCACAGGTACCTGGTCCATATACCCATTCAGCATCTTCGGTAAATCCTTCAAACGTATTAGGCGGAAAAACGGTATCCATGTGACCGAGTAATAATAGCCGAGGTTTATTCGCTACAAATGGACTAGTGAATAGCAAGTGATTACCAATATGTTCACGAGGGTACGTTGTCATCGTCATCCCGAGCGCTTCAAGCCACCCTCGCATTAACTCGCCATTGGCATCAACCCCCGCCTTGTTTTGGGTCCATGAGTTGATGCTTACCAAGGTTTTTAAATCCGTAAAATCGATACGCGTCACAGCTTGATTCCTTCTTAGTGTAATTGCGTTCAACGGGCGATTAGTCGATGAGAACTTCCACCTAGGTCACTGTTATAAAGTTGATGCAACATTATGATGTGCAACTATATTAATATCTATTTTGGAATATTCAAATTCTCTTTTCGTATACTTTTGAAGTCGAGTGATTTAAGGAAAATGTTATGGCCACTCATCGTGTCGGTTTATGGATGTATCAAAATTCAGGTGGGACAGAAATTGAGCGAAAAATCGTCGCAAAGCTGAATGAGAGGAATGTCGAAGTCATTACAGGGTTGGATTTAAACGACGCTACTGCACATAACGGCAGTATTTTTTGCAAAGGTCAGGTAATGGAGGATTTGGATCTGTTTTTCTCGTACAACGCGGGACAGCAGGGACCTTTTCAAATGTACCTATACCAAACGCTGAGCAGTATGATTCCAACCATTAATAATTATGCGGCATTTGAGCTGACAGAAGATAAATTCCGCACCGCGCATCTTCTCAAGACCCACGCTATTCCGACAGCCGACCATATCGTCTGTAATAAACATAATATCCAACAAGTGAAGGAACACCTTCGGTTTTGGCAAGGAAAAGCGATTTGTAAGCCAGTGAATGGCTGGGGTGGTAACGGCATTATTAAACTCGAAAGTGAGCGTGATCTTGATTTATTGCTGCCGTATATCACGATGCAAAATTTGCCACAGTTCTATATTGAGCGTGTGATTGAAAACGATTACACCGATTACAGAATCGACATTGTTGACGGGAAATACGTAGCTTGCTACGGACGCCAGGCGGCAAAAGGAAGTTGGAAAACCAATATTACCAGTGGTGGCAGTGTGATTCAGCGTGAACCTACGCAAGAGGTGATCGATCTCGCGTTAAAAGCCGCGAAGATCACAGGGCTAGAAGTGGCTGGTGTCGACATTATTTACGATATCGAACATCAAGAATATGTGGTGCTCGAAGTCAATGGTATCCCAGCTTTCGCCACCCCGGATCAAGAGCGTTTAGGGCTCGATTTCAATAACACCAAAATAGATTACCTTTGCGATTTGATCGACCGAACGATTCGTCACCGTATCGATTTACCCTGTGTATCCAGTGAGGTGGGTTTAGAGATAGAGCAGCCTATCGATATGCCATCGGCTGTGAACGATATATTCAATGCTGATTTGACTGGAACTGCGGCCGCTACTATTAAGGACAAAGCGCTATGAGTTTATTGAAACCACAATTGCCAAAAATTGGAATGCTTTATTTAGATCATGTCTTACGTTTTTTTGATCGCTCTAATTTTCAAGGGTGGCCAGATAAAATCGAACAAGTGATTTATCATTGGGGTAACGATAAGCAGCGTTTTATCAACGAAGTGAAGCAGAAGAAGATTGATGTTCTGATAGGTAATATCCCTGCGACTGCGTATGAAACCTTCCGTGATATTGCGAGGGCTTTACCGAATGTAAAATTTATTCCGTCGCTAGATAGCCAATTCAGCAATAAATCGAAAGAAAATGTGACCCACTTTTGTGAAAAGTATCAACTGCCGATCCCCAAAACACATATTTTCTATCAGCCTGATGAAGCCTTGGCATACTTGCGTGACGCTGAGTACCCTAAGATTGTAAAACGCTCTTATGGTCCTTCAAATTATGGCGGGTATTTTGTCCATAAAGTCGATAGCGTCGACGAAGCGATACGTTTGTTCTCAGAGCGTCGCTACTTTCCTGCCTATATCCAAGACTTTGTCCCAATGAAAGCCGACATCCGCGTGATGTTAGTGGGCCACCAGCCTGTTTGTGCTTTCTGGCGTCGACCACCTGAAGGGGAATGGTTAACCAATACTAGCCAAGGTGGCAGTATGGATTATCAAGATGTACCCCGTGAAGTTCTCGATTTAGCGGTACGAGTATCGAAAGCGGCGCAAGCTGAATACTGGGCGTGTGATATCGCCGTCAGCACTAAAGATGAGTACACCATTTTAGAATGTGCCACGGCCTTTGCCGCTTTCCCTTATATTCGAGACTGGATTGGACAATACTTAATGTGGCAACTCGCCCCCGCGCAATTTACTCAGCCTTATTTTGCAGATCGTAACTGGGAAGAGTTAGGCAAAGTGGATTCATCATTACTGCGTACTATGCGCCATATTCAATTTGGTCATGCCAGTGAATCGACCGATACAGGTGAATACGCACCCGCTGATGAACATTATTCGCTGTTAAATACCTATCATGAAGATGCTGAAGAGTGGCCAAGTGAGGCATGGAACTTCCAAGACCTGAATAAGGGGAAACTCAAAGATTCATACTTTGGCTCAGCGCGCGAGCAAACTCCAAATAACCCAATGGATGAGTCTGATTCATTCGAATCTTTGCTATCTGAATTGAGTTCTGAAAATGATTTAGATACCGGAATTGAAGACCTTGCCAAATTGATGAATGGCGAGGGTGACGTTCAAGGTGTTACCGAGCTCCAAGATCTTACTGATGCTCAAAAGTCCGTTGTCATTGAATCACAACAATTAGTTAATTTTTTCATGTCGGTAAAAGGGATAGGTCACGGTTTAGCCACCGAGATAGTTGATACCTTAGGTGTTGATGGCACCTTACGTATTTTGAACGATCAGCCAGAACAGCTCATGACATTCCGAAATTTAAAGCAGAAAAAGCTGGATGCTATCCTCTGCCAGTGGCGTGAGTGTGAGCTTCTCAACTAGGGATAAATGATGAAAAAGCAATATTTGTCGTATCAAGACACAATAGACTTTCTCGCCCAAGCAATGGAAAAGCACCCGAATTTGATCCGCTTAGAAAGCATCGGTGAAACCCATGAAGGGCGGCCGATCATGATGGTGACAGTATCGCAAGATGTCGCCTACGCGGATCTTAAACCAGCACTGTTATACACGGGGACCATTCACGCGCGAGAGTGGATTGGGATTGAACTGGCGGTTAACTTTGTACAGTACTTGTTAGATAACTATCCAAGTAACCCAGATGTGGTTGAAGCTCTAACTCGCAATACTCTTTATATGGTGCCGTGTTTAAATCCCGACGGTTTTGAATATTCACGCCAGCATTTTTCATTCTGGCGTAAAAATCGACGAGACAATGGAGACGGTACTTTTGGGGTCGATTTGAATCGAAACTTTGGTATCAACTTTAAGCGCTCAACTAATACTCAATCTAATATTTACGGTGGCCAAGCTGCATTTTCTGAACCAGAGACTTCAGCTATTAAAGGGTTTGTTGAAAGCCACAGTAATATTCAGATTGCCTTAGATTACCATTCCCAAGGAAATGTCTTTTTCCCTGCGCATAAGTTTAACCATGAAGCCGAAATTGAAGGCACAGATCTGAATATCATGTGCGCCAATATGGCGAATGAAATCTACAAAGTGACGAAGCGCCAGTACGGTATTCATCGTGGTAAGCCACCCGCCAATTTGATCCACGGTAGTGGCCGTGAGTATTACTACGATCGCGGTATTTTGTCTTCGGTAGTCGAAGTGGGTAGTCGCAATATCCCTGATTATCTGATCAATATGTCGCAAAGTGTGGATGAGAATATCCCCGCACTGCTTTATGCGTTAGGCACTGCGATCAATTACTCTGATTTAGCACCCAAACGGCCGGAAAACTTCACCACCAAAGAAGTACTCGCTAATCAGGTGGAGCTTACATGGGATGATGGCAATAGTGATGTTAGGTGTGATGCCAGCAAAGGCAACCAAACAGATGAAGTTCAAAGTGATCAGGACGGGTGTTACTACCAGATTTACCGCAGTGAATCGCCTAAGTATCAATGTACTCGAGAAAACCTTATCGCGATAACTTCGCAGCTTAGTTATATCGATAAGCAATTAAAATCGGGTCATCGTTATTTCTACAACCTGCGCAAAGTGAACCGACTTAATCGCATTAAGTCACCGTTTGCTCCTGAAGTGAAAATCAAAACCTGCTTAGAAAAAGATGAATTTGCTTTCACCTTATTTCCAAATCCTGAACAGATTGGCTATGTCGGTGAACTAACTGCAAGTCAGAACCGAGAACATTTTGGTAATAACTCGCTCTTTATTGGCGTGAACAAAACCAAAGGTGCTTGCTATGGGGTGATAGATTTCAATATCGATCGATTACCCGATGATGCGATCATTAAAGATGCGGTGTTCTCTTTGTATCCGATGAACCGTGTTGGCGCCAAAATAGAAAACTATGGAGAGTGGTCGGTATCTATCCTTAACCCAGAAGATATTAGCGATATTACCGATTTTGCACAGATTCAATCAGCGACGGCGATTCAAACTTTAGGCGATGCCATCGATTCAGATCAACTGACACAAGGGATCTGGAAAACATGGCGATTTAGTGCGCTTGAGAAAAGGCTGGTGGAAGAGCAACTAGAAAAAGGGCGCTTGTTATTGCGTTTGCAAGGGCCCGACAGTTTACCTCTGTGTAATGACTCGCAGATGATGCAGTTTGATATTGGCTACGGACGCTTTGGCGGTGGGATCCATTACCGACCAAACCTAGATTTAATCTATACACGCAAACCGTATCAAGTCGCGCTATCGGCAACCGACTGTCATACCATAGAGAGTGAAGCACATTATCCTGCTGAACTACGTTCAGGATTTGATTATCAAGGTGAAACGGTATTTGGTCAGGTCGGGTTTTCGTTATCGTGCATCAGTAACAGTGTCGATATTGCGATTACCCAAGCTTACTTTGAAATCGAAAGTGGCTCGCTAGTAGGGCTAGATCAACATATGCGCTTTACGGTTGAAATGGCCGAACTCGATAGCCTTGATTACTACAGTGTGAAGCACAGAGAAAAAATTGAGTTTATTGGTTATGAAGTGAGTAGTGAGGATTTAGCGAAGTCACCTCGCCAGCGCTTCATGTTTGATAGCTCGGCACGGCAATACCTAGAGCAACTCCATGCCGAAGGTAAGCATGTCACGCTGATCATCCGTGCGACATCGGCCTCGCGTCAAAAAGAAGCCATAGTTGATTGGTATGGCTTGGAAGATGAGCACCGCCCACAGCTGGTGATTGACTATATTGAGCGTCGTTATCAGGCGTTGGAATCGCCACAAAACCTTGAAGCACAATTGCAAGATGGTGCAGTGAAGTTGACGTGGGATAATCCAGAACATAATGATTTTGTTGGCGCGTATGTGGTACGCAATAGTTTCCATCCGCCACGCTCACCGTTTGATGGCGTGAAGTTGTATGCAGGTAAAGACAGTTACACCTTTGATCGATTCGGCAATGCTAATATTCCAAAATACTATTCGGTATTTAGCTACGATAATGTGCCGAATTACTCTATTCCTGCGATGATCAAATTCAGTACCGATGAAGTGACACCTATCATCTGCGATGAATTTGAACCGCAAGATGAAGCTGAAAAACGTTATCGGGACGGTGAGTAGCCCACAGTGCTCAAAGAATAAATATAGATAGCATTTATTCGGTTGTTGTTGATTGCCCGCTCATTAAGATGGCTTTCTTTTCAGTGGGTATAATTGGCGGTTTTTTAAAATGATAGCAAAAGGCTTCTGTAGGGAAGCCTTTTTTATTTGGAATAAAGTAAGGTTGAGTCTATTTCTTTTGATCAAGAAATATTGGTTTAGGCGTATCGGCTAAATGCGATTGCCCAGTTACACAGGTCAATCTAAGAGGGCAGTGCTGGCACTTAGGTTTGGGGTTACAAAAGGCTTGTCCATGGTCGACCATCAAGCCGTGGTACAAAGCATAGCGAGCCGTATCAAGAGGAATAGCTTGCTCCATTAAATCGTGAAATCGTTCATAGCTTTTGGGAACAGTAAGGCCATTTCTCTCAAAGATACGACGCGTATAAGCATCAATAACAAAAGATGGCTTACCAATCGCATACACTAAAATAACGTCTGCAGTTTCGCCACCAATCCCTTTCACGCTTAATAACTCTTTGCGCAGAGTTACTTTATCTTGTGCGCGCACTTTGTTGATATCGTATTGGTAACCCTTAAACCAAGCCGTCATCGATTTTAGCTTAATGGCTTTTTGATTGTAGTAACCACTGGGTCGAATGCTTTGTGCTAATTCCTCTAATGACATGGCTGCGATATGTTGCGGGAATTTATTCTCAGCTAGATTGCTCAGCGCTTTATCGGCATTCTTCCAGTTCGTATTTTGCACCAAGATAGAACCTAGCATGATTTCGTACGGATTATCGTTCGGCCACCAAATATAATCACCATAGTGCTGCACCAAGGTGTCAAAGATACTTTGGATGAATGTGAGTTGGTCTACGGGCTTTGTTGGCTGTTGTTGAGATTGCTGTATCAAGATTAACCTTAGAGCTAATGTCAGTAAAAAGGATGATCGCATTCCATAATTCTAGCTGACAGGCTCAAAACGGAGCAGTCCGTCGTTACAGAAATAGCGCTAAGTTAATAGGAATGATGAAGTGGATATTTACCTTCAGGGAAATAGTTATTTTAAAGGTCGGCATTTATAAATATTTAAAGAGGGATGATATGATTATAAAATCACTAAAGTTGTACCGTATAGTAATAATGTAATCTGTGATTTATAAAGTATCTTATCATTGGGTGAAAACATCATAGTGATTTCGGGTTAAATAAAGTGGATTAAAAGTAGATAAGATATTTTACTTTAAAGTTACTAATACAAAATAATTGTGCTTGAACAGCAAAGGACAATTGGTATAAGTCATCTGTATTAAAATAGCAAACGTTTGGTATTTGATTTGTTGCACATCAATAAAAACTTTTATAAAGATAAATTTATAACTGTGATACTAATAAAATTGTGATGTTCAACTGATGCATCATATTAAATATTATTTATTATGGAAACCAAAATGAAAACTGTAATGGCGTTAGGCTCTTTTAGCTTGCTGTTTGCTTCGAACTCATTTGCACTAAATATGAGTAATGAAGAAATTCAGTCAATTCTCACTGGTGCAATCTCATACGATGAAAGGTGCTTTGTTGATCTTTCAAACCAAGATGAGAAACCTATTCCGATCGGTTGTGACCAATATATTTTTATCAACTCTTCCACTGTGGATGTACAAAAAAGAAAAGAGAAAACTGCTCACTTGATTGGTGTTGGCTTTGAACATCCTTATGTACTTATCAAAAACCCTTATAGTCAAACTGAAAGTGTAATTAGCTTATTTGATGAGATAAAACCGGATAAGCTTCTCTCTGAAATCGATAAACCGCTACAAAGCCATACTTCTTCCAACACAGCTTCGCATCGCAGGTACGCGCGCTCTGTAAATATGAGCGGTAATAGCTCACAACAAAACATGGTAACAACGAAATATGTGAGAGAAGAAATCCCTTTTTCAAATACAGAGCGTTTCAATGGTAGTCAGAAAGCAGTATTTGAATATAAGCTGGATTTTTTTTCACGTTATCCATTCTTTCACCAATTTGGCCAAATTTCCCCTGACAATAAGAAGTTCGTGAGGGTGAGCTTAGTGAAGAGTCCAGGTGTTAACTTTCATGCGACAGGTGAGTGGCCTCGGAGTTGGACTCAGGATGGTTACGCCGCGCATCAGTCGCGTTATTACTCTTACCCTGATTATCTCGACCAAGTTTCAATCAGTACCTCTTTACAAGATAGTGATATTGAGCTCTATGACTTTGTGCCGAAAAATACCGATAAGAACCTTTCTAAGTTCAGTAAAACCTCAACTGTCGATATTAATATAGGCATTAGTATCCCTAAGGTACCTATTAAGTCTGTAGGTGTGAAAACATCAGAGACGGTGACTTACGAAAATGGTGACTACATGGGGTTTGATGTAAGTAATGGAACTCAGTCATTTAATATCACTTATCGTAATAAACGTTACGGTTCTCATATTACTGATTACAAGGGGTATTGTAACCTGTTGAAGAATACAGAAAACTGGTGCTGGAATTACGCGAGTAGCTCATACGATGATCCTCTTGATTTAAGTAAATTGGAAGGAACACCATATTCAAATGGTTTTGTGCCCGTTTTCTCTTCAACATATGCCAGCCCATATTATAAAACTGGGCTATCAACGCTGAACATAAAGGCCACTGTGACAGGGATGAATGTCCTCGGGTATAGCTATTGGGCTGCTGGACGGCTTTATTACCATGGTTCACAAGCTGGTTACAATCCATATGATAAAAAGTTCAGATTACATCAATATAGTAAATCTACTCAATTTACTGTTGATTGGAATAGTTCAATATTCTCTGGTGCTCAACCTGTAACATTATCGTCCTTAAAAGGATCAGACCGTCAATCACAATGCTTGACGGTAAAACCGGATAATTTCGTTTCGCTTTCCGATTGTAAAAAAGAAGATACACGCCAGCTTTTCTATTATACGCCGAATAATAAAAAGTATGTGTATGCTAAAGACATTAATAAGTGTTTATCAACTCAGCAGGAGCAATTGTCGATTGCAGATTGTTCACGCACGACGAATAACAATAACCTTATTTGGCAGTGGTACGATGAAACTCGTAACTTCTCCCTCTTGTATACTCAAGGTATTAATGGCTTGAAAGTACTTCAACCTACGGAAGATGGTAGTCAGATTAATGTTTCACAAATAGAGTCAGCGGAGGCAGCATCAAATGATAATTTATTTGACTCTCGCCTTGGTGATTTTAATGTAGGCGGTTAACTGAATTAACTGTTGGTTTGGAACAATTTGGGTCAGGTGTGTGTTGCTTCGGTAGAGTTATTCTTTACTAAATAACATAGCCTGACCCATGTTAGTTTAGTGCTAAAGTTATGGTTGTTAATATACTGACTCAGTGTTTATTACTTATCTTTAGATTACTAACCCTTGCAATTTGTAATGCTATATAGCCCTGTTTTTGGTTGGTTTTTGTCCTCGCTATGCTTCGTTATACTTCGTGTGATTTTAATAAGTCTGTAAAAGACCCGCACTGGATTTACGTTCCAGCTCGCAGAAGGAAAAACTATGTCTCAATATGTTGTATGTGCGCTTTATAAATTTGTCACGCTTAATGACTACGAAGCCATTCGCCAGCCACTCACTGATCTTCTTAAAGCGAATAACATTCGCGGAACTTTGCTACTGGCGAGCGAAGGCATCAATGGTACGGTTGCAGGCAAGCGAGCATCAATCGATGCCTTGTTGCAATGGTTCAAGCAAGATACTCGTCTTGCCGATGTTGTTTACAAAGAGTCGTTCAGTAAAGAACAGCCCTTTAATCGCACTAAAGTAAAACTGAAGAAAGAAATTGTGACCATGGGCGTAGAGGGGATTGATCCTCTTAACGTTGTGGGTACATACGTTAAGCCAAGCGATTGGAACGATCTGATTTCTGATCCTGAAGTGCTACTGGTTGATACGCGTAATGATTACGAAGTGGATATTGGCACATTCAAAAATGCGGTGAACCCAAATACTGAAACATTCCGCGAATTTCCACAATATGTCGCAGAGAACTTAGACCCAGCCAAGCATAAGAAAGTCGCTATGTTTTGTACTGGCGGTATTCGTTGTGAAAAATCAACTGCCTATATGAAAGAGCAAGGCTTCGAGGAAGTCTATCATCTTGAAGGCGGCATTCTTAAATATCTTGAAGAAGTGCCACAAGATGAAAGTATGTGGGAAGGTGATTGTTACGTCTTTGATGGGCGCGTGGCTGTTAATCATCAGCTAGAAAGAAGTGATTATGATGTATGCAATGCTTGTCGTTTACCGATCACCAGTGATGAACAAGCGTCAGAACATTTTGAAAAAGGGGTGAGTTGTCCTAAGTGTGTTGATAAACACAGCAACGAACAAAAAGCGCGCTTTCGTGAGCGAGAAAAACAAGTGCAGCTGTCTATCGCACGTGGCGAAACGCACGTTGGCGGTGACACTGTGCAATTAATCGAGCAGCGGAAGAAGGAAAAGCGAGCGATGAAAGAACAGCAGCGCTCAGGTCAAAAAGTGAAATAGTAGGATTTTAGCTCTTATTCGTCTCGGGATAAGAGCTTATTCTTTTAGTATTAAGGGGGGAATAAAGTTACTTGCTTGAATAGGTGCTTGTTTGGTTAGGTATTTGGTTGTAAAGCGCAATTTTGTACAAAAATATCTGTGAGGTGTACGCTAGACTGAAAGTGAAACATTGCGTTGAACTTAGAAAAATAATCGAGACTGAATGGCTAGCAAGAAAACCAGTAAAGAAAGAGCTGACTATAAGATTACCGATGAGCTTGGTGGTCTTGAAATTCTTGATGCCGAATACGAAAAGCAGAACTTCTCTCGTCATAGCCATGAGGGCTATACCATAGGAGTGATTGAAACAGGTGCTCAGCGGTTTTATCGTACAGGAGGACACCACGTTGCTCCACAAGATACCATTATTTTAGTCAATGCCGATGAAGTGCATAGTGGCCATTCTGCGACAGAAGGTGGCTGGGCTTACCGTGCTATGTATCCGTTACCTAAGCAACTCGAGCAGTTAACGAAAGACCTTTATTTACCTAGCTATGGCGCACCATATTTCCCTAATGCCGTTATTTCCGATCCTGAATTAGCGAATCAACTTCGCCTTGTTTTCAATACGTTAGAAAATTCAGAGAATCGACTATTAAGAGAGACACTGATTTACGACACCTTAGTTAAACTGATGGGAAAGCACGCTAAATCAAGACTCAATCCAAATTTAGAGACCAAAGCGCAGAAGCAGTTGTTACTGGTAAAAGAGTTTTTGGATGATTATCCGCAAGCGGATGTTTCATTAGATGAACTCGCTAAACTGGCTGCGATTAGCCCTTACCATTTAGTGCGATCTTTTCAAAAAGAGTTTGGCCTCCCTCCACATGCATATCAAATCCAGTCGCGGCTGCGATTAGCCAGAAAACTACTAAAATTGGGTTATAGTATTTCAGATACAGCGCAGGAATGCGGCTTTCACGATCAAAGTCATTTCCATCGTCACTTCAAAAAAGCCAACGGGTATACTCCGGGTCAGTACATAAAAAAGCGGTGAGCAAGTTTGTACAATCGCTAATAACCTTAAAAAACTAGATTGAAGGAAGTAGTTACTCTGGTGAAACAATAAGGTGAAGCCGTGGTTCAAAATAACATCCGAAACAACACCCCAAAAAACAAGCAATCAAGTGAGAGAAAATCACCGTTCTGGCAAGGTGTAATAGCGGTGCTTCCGTTGAGTATTGCGGTGATTCCTTGGGGTATTTTAGCTGGGTCTTACGCTATTGATGCGGGATTATCCGGTATAGAAGCTCAGGCGATGTCTGCGGTACTATTTGCAGGCTCAGCGCAGTTAGTGGCAGCAGGGATGTTTAAAGCCGGTGTCGGTATTGGCACTATGTTGGTCACGACTTTTTTTATTACTTCTCGCCACTTTTTGTACAGCGTGTCTATGCGAGGGAAAATTAGTAACCTTCCAACGCGATGGCGCTTAATCCTGGGTTTTTGGCTTACCGATGAGTTATTTGCTGTGTGTGGTGGGCAATCTAATAAAGCGTTTAACCCTTGGTTCGCCGCTGGGGCTGGTGGCTCGTTTTACCTGATATGGAACCTAGCGAGTTTTGTTGGCATCGTTGCGGGTAGTCAGTTTCCTTCTTTGAATGAGGTGGGCTTGGAGTTTGCGGTTGCCGCGACTTTTATTGCTTTGGTTATTCCGCAAATAAAATCGATACCTCTTTTAGCTTCTGTCGGTGTTTCTTTAGTTGTATCTGTGCTTTTGACACTCATGCAGATTGATGCAGCTTTGATGATCGCATCGATATTCGGCATGGTGACAGGCTATATGTGCGAGACATTACTGGATAGAAATTCGCCTAAGAAGCATCTTGAGACGAAATCAGGAGGAGAGCAGGAATGATAATGCTATCGATACTGGCAATGACAGCCATCGTGTTTTTTAGCCGTTACGTTTTCCTTGAGCCGCGAGTACCATTAAAGCTAAATAACCATGCTTTAAGGTTGCTGAGCTATTCCAGCCCTGCAATTTTAACCGCGATTTGGGCGCCTATTATTTTTCTTCCGGACGGTGAATTGTCTGTGAGTGTAACTAATCCTTACCTACTTGCTGCGATAATTACGGCGCTATTGGTGTGGAAAACAGGCAATGTCTTACTCTCTATTATTCTTAGTATGGGCGCTTTTTTGTTTTTTAATCTCTATCTCTTTAGTTAATGATAAAGAGCCATATGAATTTATGATTAGCGCCATTTAAAAGCGCTTACTATCTAGCGGCTAGAAATCTATAGTGGCTTTCTAGCCGCTCGGAACCCAAGTGCGTTGGTGAGTATTTTCACTCAACGCAATTCACTTGATGTGCGTGGCGATTGTTTAAATTTTTTGATTCACTTTGTTGAACAATACTTTAACGGTACAGGCATCATTGACCACATCTTGTTGGTAGTGCCAGCCTTGGTTAGTACAAATCTGTTTTACCAATTTAATCCCTAAACCAAAACCATCACTCTTTTCGCCTTTAAGTAGTTCACCCCAATTGACTATGGTTAGGCTTCCTTGCTCAAGTTTTATTAAAATATGGCCGCTGTCGGTATGTTGCATGGCATTGCGGATCAAGTTAGCGATAATGATGCGTATCATCACTTTAGGAAGTGCTTGAGTGACAGGCGATAGCGCTAATTCTACTGTTACATCTTTGCCCCCCAACAAGTATTGGTGCTCTTCTACTAACTCTTCTGTTAATTGGCTGACATTGAAGGTTTCAATTGTTGGTTGATAGTCTTTATTTCGTGTTAACCAGAGTAGGGTTTCAGTAAGGTGACTCATGGTTAGCCCTGCGCGGTTAATACGGTCTAGCGGTTTTTGGCAGGCTGGTGGTGCATCGTGCCACATATGATCCATTAAAGAAGCGTTACTTAAAATCACGGCAATCGGTGTTCTTAGTTCATGGCTCGCATGTTGAAGAAACTGCGATTCTCGACTTAAGGTTTTTTCAATGTTTTGTAGGTTGGTATGAATCTTCTCGGCCAAATCATCGAGTTCACGGAAACCAAAAGCAGGTACAGGATCCGCGAGGGTTTTTAATGTTAACTGCTGTGCCCATTGATGAAGCTTGCTGATAGGCCGAGCGATATAGCGAAGCAATAGTAACCCGACAAAGATGAATAGAGTAATGATGACACCTGAAACCATGGTAATTGATGGTAACCCTTCTTCGATTTTTTCAACTTCAGGTTGTAAGAAGGTGTCATCGAATGTATTGACGATGTAATAGGTTAGCCCTGTTTGAGTTTGTGCAGGGTGAATGAAATACATAACCCGAGGGAAGTCATACCAATTGTCTTTCACTTCAAAGTTATAGTGTTCGTCCATTTTAAGTTGATCAACTGTGAACTTATTTTTGATATCTTCGGGTAAAGCGTCATAACCTCGGAAAATTTCCGCATCAATAACATCAACCTTGTTTTCTACAATCTCAATTCCTTGCTGATCCACTAAATTTGAAACATGAATTGAGTTAACGGCCAGTGAGTTATCTAGCCCCCAAAAGTAGAAGCTCTGAGCCAGAAGCGAGTAGCAAAGAATAACCAGCAGTAGTGCACTACCAATGGATACGAAAACTATACGTAATAAGCTTTGATTGATTTTCATACGGCCACTTGAGGAAAGTCCTAATAGGAATACATGCCACTAAGTCAATATGACTGAATGACTGCGTTAACTTGTTATATTTCAAATGAAAACCTTTAAAAGCAATGATGCAATCATTTTGACATGCTATTTTGGTATAAATAGCTAATAGGGGATGCTCTTTTGAGAAATAAAGGTTTCACGCTTATAGAGCTGGTTGTTGTGATTGTTATCCTTGGTATTTTAGCGGTTACCGCTGCTCCGCGTTTTTTAAACGTACAACGCGACGCGAGAATAGCTGCGTTAAATGGCTTTAAAGGCGCATTTTATGCGGCTGATGGTATCGTGATGTCAAAAGCAATGACAGCGGGTATCGAAAACTCTATGTATGATACCGAAATTCCCAATACGGGTATTTATGTGCGCCAAGGTGTGATGTCACTCAATGCGAAAAATATTGCCGCTGCAATGAATACCGATGGTTTTACCGTTGTTGATAATGGTTCTGCTGATATGCCATCAATCTTTGTTGTTTTAGATGAGAATAAAGTTAATAACGGTTACCCGAGCAACCGCTGCTATCTATTTATTGCCCGAGGAGTGACTACGGCTTCTTTTCCTAAGTCATTATTGCCTTTAAAAATAAATTTAGATGATAAAGAGTGCTAATTCATGAGTTGTAGGCGCCGGCTTTATTGCTCTGTTTTAACCACCCAACCTTTGCCCGCAACAGTATGCAATAGCTTGATACCAGGCGCTTGTTCAAGTGATTTACGTAAGTAGTAAATGTGTGCCTTTAACGTATTACTGTTGGGGGCATCGTCACCCCATAGTGCGCTTTCTAGATCTTCGCGACTCACAACGTTTGGGCTTGCACGCATTAATACTTCAAGAATAGTAAAGGACGCAGGCGTTAACTTGATGGTGTGATCGCCTCTCATCACTTGATGCGCATTATTATCCAGCTCCAAATCATCCACTTTAATGACAGGGCTTTGATTACTTCGACGGCCAGACAACACCATGATTCGCGCCAATAATTCGCGGTTATCGAAGGGTTTGGGTAAATAGTCATCGCCACCCGAAGCAAAGCCTTCTAGCTTGTCGTCAATACTGCTTCGGGCCGTTAAAAATAAAATTGGCGTTTGGCAGCCTTCTTGGCGAAGGTGTTTACACAAGGTTAGTCCATCCATTTTAGGTAAACCAATATCGATAATCAGCACATCATAGCGATTGGTCTGTGCAAGGTTTAACCCTGCGGCACCGTTACTCGCATAGTCTGGCACTATGTTTTCAAATTCCATAAGCTGAAGCAGTGTCTCAGCTAAATCACGGTCATCTTCGATTAATAGAACTCGAGTCATCGTTACCTTCATATCGTGTTGCGGATAAGTCGTAGTGATAAGCCATGTAGCGGTACTTGTCTTGGCTGCACTTATTATCTGAAATCAGAGCTTACGGTGAAAGTTACATTAGCGAGAGTAAAAGTCGAGTAAATGGTGCTTTACCGTCTGATCTGTTTTCTCTTTCTGATTGATAACACTTTCATTGTACGCCTGTTTTGCTGATCTTTTACCTTCTCTTTACTGCGTCGACGTTATGGTTCTTTTTTATTTGATGGGTTATCTCCAATGGGTGAGATAGCGCCTTATCGTGAGAAGAGCAGTAATGACTGTAGATAGACAAAAATCGCGCTTGCTGATTGCCACCATGCTGATCAGTACTTTGCTGGTTGGGTGCAAGGGAAATATTTTTACAGCAAAGACAGAAGCCGCCGAAGGAGAGCCGCCTTTAATTGCCAATGTTGCGGTGATGAAAGCAGAGCGACAAGCCGTCACTTTATTTGATGAACTGCAAGGGCGTGTTGTGGCTTTTCGTACAGCGGAAATTCGGCCACAAGTGAGCGGTATTATTACCGAGCGTTTATTTAAACAAGGGGAAATGACAGCCAATAACCAAGCATTATTTCAAATTAATAAAGAACCTTTTGTTATTGATATCAATGAAAAAGAAGCCTCTCTGGCACAGGCTAAAGTAAACCTTGAGCAAACACAGCGAAAATACAGCCGTTTGCAAGCATTGGATAAAACGAGCTCAGTCAGTAAGCAAGCATTTGAAGAAGCAGAATTTAATTATAAAAAAGCGGCTGCCAATGTTATGCAAAATGCAGCGACGTTAGAGCAAAGCAAACTTAACTTTAAGTACGCGACGATTCGCGCACCTATCTCCGGCATTATTGAGCAAGCGCTTGTTACTGAAGGGACGTTAGTCAACAAAGGCGACGCTCAGGCGTTAGCGATCATCAAACAGATCGATAAGGTGTATATCGATGTGCGCCAACCCGCCTCTAAATTGCCGACACTGCGTAAGTTGGTCGCGAAAGGTGATGCGACCAATCAAAAAGGCTTGGGGGTGAACATCATGCTCTCTAACGATGGTGCTGACGATATTATGGGAAAAATTGTTTTCTCTGGTATCAGTGTTGATGTGAATACCGGTGATTTAATCGTTCGTATTCTTGCAGACAACCAGCAGCAAACGCTTCTTCCTGGCATGTATGTACGCACTGAGGTTCCCCGTCGTTCATTAAACGCCTTCTTGCTGCCACAACAAGCGATTCAACGAGCAAGTAATGGTGATGCGTATGTCGTTGTTATTACCTCAACAAATCAAGCAGAGAAACGCACTGTTACCTTAGCGGGTATCAGAGACCATCAGTATGTTGTGTCAGAGGGTATTAAAAGTGGTGATGCTGTGATCATTGAGGGACATGAGAATGTCATGCAGGGCGCACAGATCAATGCTTCTCAGTGGCAGTCAGATGCTCAAGCGGCGTAAAGACGCAAGATTGTAAGGAATTCCATTTTGTCTCAATTTTTTATTAATCGCCCCATTTTTGCTTGGGTGATAGCAATACTGATCATCCTGTCTGGTGTGATCGCCATTCCTAAGCTTGCCGTGGAGCGTTTTCCGAGTGTTGCTCCGCCAAGTGTTAGCTTGTACCTCTCGTATCCAGGCGCAAGCCCTCAAACCCTTAATGATACGGTAGTGTCTTTAATCGAACGTGAGATCTCTGGTGTTAAAGGCTTAATGTATTTTAAGTCGTCATCGGATTCGAACGGTAGTGCCGAAATTACAGCGACCTTTAATAACGGTACTAATCCCGAAATGGCACAAGTTGAAATTCAGAATAAGCTAAAAGCCATTGAACCGCGCTTACCGCTTTCTGTTCGTCAAACGGGTATTCAAGTCGAGTCGTCATCATCAAGCACTTTGATGTATGTTGGCTTGATTTCGCCGAATGGTGCGTTCACTGAAGCCGAACTTAGCGATTATATGATCCGAAATATCACCGAGGAGCTAAAACGTGTTCCTGGTGTTGGCCGTATTCAAATGTTTGGTGCCGAGTTTGCCATGCGTATTTGGATCGATCCGCTAAAACTCAATGCGTTCAACTTAACTGTTAGTGATGTAACCAAAGCGATTCAAGAACAGAACGTGCAAATATCACCGGGTAAGGTGGGTGATGCGCCAATCAGCCTTGGTCAAAAAACCGTTGTACCTTTAATGGCTCAAGGGCAATTAGAAACTCCTGAAGCCTTTCGCAACATTGTGCTGCGTTCAAAAAGTAATGGCGGCTCTGTTTTACTGGGGGATGTCGCAAGTGTTGAGCTAGGTTCTCAAAATTATCAATACTCAAACCGTGAGAATGGTAAGCCCTCAACGAGTGCATCAGTGAAGTTATCGCCGGGCGCCAATGCCATTGCTGCATCGAACGGTATCCGCGCGCGCTTAGATGAATTAAAGCAGTCTATGCCTGAAGGTATGGATTACAGTATTACGTCGGATGCAGCACCGTTTGCAAAAGTGTCGATTACAAAGGTTGTGATGACCTTGTTCGAGGCTATGGTGCTGGTGTTTTTTGTCATGTATCTCTTTTTACAGAATATCCGTTACACCATTATTCCTGCCATCGTTGCCCCCATTGCGCTATTAGGCACTTTTACGGTAATGCTGATGTTCGGTTTTTCCATCAATGTATTTTCGATGTTTGGTATGGTACTGGCCATTGGTATCATTGTAGATGATGCCATTGTGGTGGTCGAAAATGTTGAGCGTGTTATTACGGAAACGGGTGTATCGGCCAAGAAAGCCACACAAATGGCGATGAAAGATATATACGGTGCCTTGATTGGTATTACGGCCGTACTTTCTGCGGTCTTTATTCCAATGGCGTTTGCTACGGGTACGGTGGGGCTTATTTTCCAGCAATTTTCATTGGCAATGTCGGTATCGATTCTTTTCTCGGCTTTCTTGGCATTAACGCTGACACCTGCATTATGCGCCACGATATTAAAACCCCATAACGAAGCCCATACGCATAAAGGCGGCTTCTTTGGCTGGTTTAATAAAGCTTTCGAGCGGTTCACTAATCGTTACCAAGGCTGGGTTGCAAAGCTGGTGGTTCGCACTGGGCGAATGATGGTGTTTTATTTAGTGTTCGTGGCTGTTGCTGTCTACGCGTTTGGTAAAATCCCAAGCACCTTTTTGCCCGAAGAAGATCAAGGCTACTTCTTAACGTCTATTCAGCTACCGTCAGATGCGACACAAGAACGCACGATGAAAGTGGTTGAGAAGGTTGAGAGTTTTGTTGAGTCTCGTGAAGGGGTTGATGCGAATATGTCGATCCTTGGGTTTAGCTTTAGTGGTTCAGGTGCAGGCTCTGCGTTTACGATCACGACCCTAAAAGATTGGAAAGAACGCAATGGAACAAGTACACAGCAAGAAGTGGAGGCGCTATCAACGCATCTACAAGATCTTAACGAAGGTTTAGTGTTTAGCTTGTTGCCAACGGCCATTGATGGTTTAGGTACATCTTCGAACATTTCGTTTCAGCTAATGGATCGTTCAAACTCAGGCTATGACAAGTTCCAACAAGTACAAAGTCAATTCTTACAAAAAGCTCGTGAGAATAGTGCTTTTGCAAGTGTGTTCTTTGAATCCTTACCTGAAACGAGTGGTATAAAACTCAAGATAGACCGTAAAAAAGCACAAGCACTTGGTGTGTCTTTTACTTCAATCAGTGAAACGATTTCTACAGCGTTAGGTTCAAACTATGTAAATGATTTCCCGAATAAAGGCCGCTTACAGCAAGTGATTATTCAAGCGAATGCCGAATCCCGTATGCGTTTAGAAGATATATTGAAGCTCTCTATTCGCAATGATCGCGGTGGTATGGTGTATTTGTCCGAGTTTATAGAACCTGTCTGGAAAAGTACGCCGCTACAATTAACCCGCTTTAATGGTATCGCGTCTGTCTCTGTGTCGGTTGCACCCGCAGAAGGCATTTCAAGTGGCGTGGCAATGGCTGAGCTTGAGAAGATTGTGGCAAGTTTACCTAAAGGCAGCACAATAGAATGGACAGGCTTATCGCGCCAAGAGCAACAAGCGGAATCGCAAACAACCATGTTGCTAGCCTTTTCTATGTTGGTCATTTTCCTTGTGCTGTCAGCGTTATACGAGAGCTGGTCGACACCGTTAGCGGTTATTCTGGTTGTGCCGCTTGGTATTCTTGGCTCGATTGCTGCTGTGATGGTTGCCAATATGCCAAATGATGTATTTTTCAAAGTGGGTTTGGTTACCATCATAGGTCTGTCGGCCAAGAATGCGATTCTGATCATCGAGTTTGCTCAGATACAAAGAGGCTTAGGAAAAGGATTGCTGGAAGCGACAATTGAGGCCTCGAAGATGCGTTTACGTCCTATCTTGATGACCTCATTAGCATTTACTTGCGGTATTATTCCACTCGTTATTGCGTCAGGCGCAAGTTCGGAGATCCAGAACTCGATTGGAACAGGGGTCTTGGGGGGAATGATCAGTGGTACGGTACTGGCTGTATTCTTTGTGCCTGTGTTCTTTGTGTTTATTAATGAGCTAATTGAAAAGTACGTGCGAAACAATAATTCAATCGAAGTGAAGACAGATGAAGATAAATTAATGAACTCACTAGAAGTAAAATAACACTTGGTGCGATGAGTTCGTATTTGAAATAATAAATGATCTTACAGTCTTTGTGAGGTCATTTTATTTTTTCTTCAGGCAAATAAAATGCCAGTTAATTACGCCATATTACTTTTCTTGTTTAATATTAATTGGCTTTTGGGTTGGTCATTTTGGTTAAGGTATCTATTTTGCAGGAAGTTTAATTATCTTTACCTTAGTTTACCGAGCGTTTACCTTCTAGTTGCTATATTAGATTCATGTTCAGAGGAAACGAACGTACAGCTTCAAAGCCCTGTTCTAAGATAATAACTAATAGGATTTCAATTATGAAAAAGTCTAATGTCGTACTCGCATCAATGCTTATTGCTTTCTCCTCTATGTCTTTCGCTGGATTGAAGGTAGTTGACTCACAAAATGGAGCGTGGGTAACAGTGACAGATAATGGAAAGCCTGTAGCAGACGCTGTTGTATCAGCAACAAACGTGCCGCAAAGTAAGAATGAATTCAAAACGAACGAGAAAGGACGCGTATTTGTACCACTTTCAATGAATCATTCAAAATCAGTGAAGTACAAAGCGGTAACACCTGAAGGGAAAGAAATGACTCGTTTTGCTTTTCACGGTAAAAGCTAATAAATCCCTAAGATGAAATTAAGCCATAGCTAAGCAATTAGCTATGGCATTTGCATTTGAGTGTATTTATGAAGACAAATGGATCCGTAGCCTGGATTAGAGGCTTTCATCAAATGTTCAAAGTGGTTGCTACAGTTGCTTTTCTTTGTTGCGTTAAGTTTTTTTATGAGCTGGATTATACGCATTTCATTCTAGAGCATAGGTTAATACCGTGGCGTAGCGAGCGGTATACCAGTAGCGAAAGCCTCGCGGATTTTGGCACTATGTTTGTATTGTATGTTGCTTTCATCTTAATCATTGGCAAGCTGGTTGAGAGGCTAAAATTGAATTACGAGTGGAGCCAAGCTTGGTTAATCACGATAAAGTTGATGGCTTATGCTGCGGTTGGTTTTTCAATTTTAAGTTAAGTATTTTAATTAGATAAACCAGCAATTATCATTACTGGTTTTTATTTAATTTTATTATATGGCAACTTCTTGTGCTTTTTTATTGAAGTAAGTTCGTTTACCAGATTTCAACATAGTTACGCTTGGATTTTCATTTAAACGACCATTATTGTAGTGATCGACTATTTGAATTTTATTATTGATCGCAATGTTTCTTGTGTGTGTTTCAGGTAAGAAACTAAAACTAGGTTGATAAACCCAGTCGTATTCTGATGTTGAAGTAAGCTTTTCGAAAGGCGTAATGGACGGTAACGAAGAGAACATCGTAATAAAGTTACCGATTGGGAATAATGTATTTTCAGTATTATTAAGGAACATATCGCCTTCACCAAACACTGACGCATAACAGCCTAAGTCATCATAACTGTATTTTTGCGTTTCTTCGATAACTCGATAAGCATCGGGGTTAGAGCAGTAAACCGCTTTATTTTTTTCTTTTTTGTCAAAAAGTGCGATTAGTGATTGATCATAAGGGTTAATATGACCAAGGTCACTCGCAAGGTATACTTTTGAATCTACATCAATTGATGAGTAAGCGTTGCGAATGATTTCGATACTTCGATCTTTAGCTCTCTTTAAAGCGGCTTTAACATCACCATCAACAACTGGTTCAACGACTACCATAATGTTGTTTCTGTAAAGCCCATGAATACTCGTGCGGTTCATCATGTTTAAGGCAGCAAATGCTCCAAACTCCAAAGGGTTCAATGAACCAAGAACGACGCCAGCAATGTCAAAGCCAAGCGCTGCATTGCTAACATTATGATATTTGCGACCAATATAGAAGTTATCTAGATTATTTTCGTGAATGGGCCGAGCTTGTGTCACAACGTTCATTTGTTGTAAGGGCACGCTGTATCCATCTTTAGGTGTAAGATGGTTATCCGCAAATTCGACAGCATCGCTTTTAACTCGCTCATCAACGGGGGCAAGAGTACAGCCAGATAGAAGTAGTAGGCTTGATAGAGCGATAGAGTGGCGTAAGTTGTTTTTCATAAAATGCCTTCAATGGAGAGGTTATAAATCCTCTCTTGTTTTGTAAGTGCATAATTTTACTGTGATTGTTTGGTGGTAAGGTAATAAAAAGATAAAGAATATATAGATTGAGTTATTCCTGTCACATAACTCGCCATAAAAAATAGATTGGTAATGTTAATTAGATGTCGTGGTTACATAGATAGTCAGAATGTATAACATTACTATGATTTAATAAAACGCACGTGGCATGAATGACAGGTTTTTCAATATTGGCTTTTTAAGAAGACTCACGCTCATGTGGTAGGTTTGCTTCGTTTTGATTTCAAGTAAGTTGTTACGCTGTAGCAAATTTACTATGTCGTTGTTTAGGCTGTTGTCACTAATATTACTGGGGTTTGCTTCAATATACTGACCGCTAACAGACCAAGTGCCTGTTTCCATGTATTCAAATTCATTCGGCTTTTGATTATTGCTGCTATAGCTCACCACAGTGACTTTTTGGTATTGCTTATTGGGTAAGAAAACCATCTGACTTGCTGTGTTGATATGATAACGGGTTGGCTCATTGTGCAGTTTGGTGAGTTTATCTTGTTGAGTGCTTTTTTGATTTATTTTCTGAGTGTCTTGTTGCTCATGGCGAGTAGGTGGCTGGCGAGTCTCAAGGAATGACTGGGTATGGGATTGCCATTGCTTCGTCGTCAGTAAAAATTGGTACAGGCTTTCTTGAGGGAAGATGACGATTGATGCAGTGATGATGACACAGGAGAAGGCGAGAGGTGTCGACTTCTGAGCCATTACTTTTTTTACTGTGCTGATTTTTAGGCTGGTGAGTCTGTTGACTCTCGATGGTTTAGGGGCGTTTATGCGAGTTGAATTAATTGATGGTTTTAAAGACATGATTGCATTCATCATCTAGAAGTGTGAAATAGGCTGAATGCAAATAGTAAGCGCTGGGGGGTAAATATTGAGTAAAAACACAGTAAAGGGTTAGAGTGAGTAGCAAAATCATGAGACGTATATTGCCCAGTCATTTACTACCCATTTTAGCCATAAGGTAAATTATGATTTGTTGTCAGTGTGCGAGGTATTAGACGGAGCGAATAACGTTAGTTCGCACTCCACATTTGTTTGCCCGTACGTTGGAAGTTATACCCTCCAAGTTGCTCACCTCGCACTTGAATTTCCATTTCTTCAAGTTGCTGCAATAACTGCTGTTGCAGAGTACGGAAGTAAATATTTTTAGGAATTACAAGTTCAAATGCTTCTCGGCAAAGCGGGATAAAGCCTAAACCAAATTCGCCAGCGGTACTTTGGCTCGCACAACCCACATCAGCTTGACCTCGCGCAATCGCCGACGCCAGTTCACGCTCGGAATTACAGGTATCTACCTTGGTAAGCATACTGAGATTAAACGCATGGTTATGAAGCCACTCCTCTAAAGCTCGCATACTGCCTGCACCTTCTTGGCGAAGCGCCCATCGCCAACGAGAAGCGAGTAGATCTTGTGGCTTTAACTCACGATCCCCAAATTGCTGCGCGACTTCTGGATTCACCACTAAACCTTGCTGGCGTTCAAAGGCATGGATTAACACCCAATTCTTATGCCCTGGGTATTGTTGCAATAACGCAGGATGACGTAACCCTGATTCTTCCGCATTGCCCCAGTGGATGGCGCACATATCAACATGACCTTTACTGAGCATCGCTAGCCCTTGTCGAGTTCCTGTCGAGGTGTAACCCACAAGCGCAGTACTGCCGAGTTGGTTGGCCATCTTTCCGACAATCATTTGCAGTAGCGGATCGTCAGAGCCTGCAATTAACAAGCGGTCGTTCTGAACACCGTTATTGCAGGATTCAAGTAGCCACTTATCTAACATTGCCTTGGGGAAAAGCCATTTACCGGTAATTTTGGTACAAGGCAGCAAACCTTCATTAGCTAACGCGTAAACTTTCTTTTCGTTTAAATCAAGGTATTCAGCCACTTGCTTGGCGTTCATGAACTCTGGGAAGTCGGTACTCATTGGTTATCACCGTTCTTATCATTCCCTTTATCGCTATCACGTTTAGAATCTTTTAACTTAAAGCTTTTGGCTTGTTCGTCGAGATTGCCTTTAATATCTAGAATCAGATTCTGCATGCCGTTATACACTTGGAAGCGATGGCCTTTGGCACGGGCAATCATAGTGATACCAAGCTTTTGGGCAAGCTCATAGCCCATCTGTGTTGCCCCAGAGCGTGAAAGCAAAATAGGGATCCCCATTTGCGCCACTTTTATTACCATCTCTGACGTCAGGCGGCCTGTGGTATAGAAGATTTTATCTTCGCCCGTCTGGCCTGCAAGCCATAGCTCACCCGCTAAGGTATCAACCGCATTGTGACGACCTACATCTTCGACAAAAGAGACAATTTCGGTCCCTTTACAAACGGCGCAGCCATGAACGGCACCTGCGGCTTTATAGGTTTCATTATGATGAGTAAGCGATTCAAGCAAACCATATAGCTGAGATTGGGGAAGTTGAGGCTGGGGGAGGGTAACACCTTCCAACTTCTTCATAACGTTACCGAACATGGTGCCTTGACCACAGCCAGAGGTGACTGTTTTCTTCTCTAGCTTTTTCGCTAAGTTGCCTGTGTCTTCTTTAGTAATTACCGCCGCTGAGTTGGTGTCCCAATCGATAATAACGGATTCGATACTCTCTAAATCTGCAATGAGACCTTGGTTTTTAAGATAACCGAGCACAAGCGCGGATGGGCGTTCACCTAATGTCATCAAAGTCACGACTTCAACCCAATTAAGGTAAACCGTTAATGGGTGCTCACAGGCGATTTCTTTGGTCATCATATCGCCGTATTCGTCCATGATATCGACAGTCATGGTTTGCTTCACTGAGGCGTTGGTTTTAATAATTTTTGGCAGTGGATTCATAAATGTCCTGTAGCTATGGTTGTCTGTCTAAATAGTGTCTTTGATTTATTGCGAGCTGTCTCGCTGCACTGTGAAGCTAAGTGCTTATACGGTTTTGTCTTAGCATTAGTGCGGCAAGTTTATTTATGCCGACTATTCTCTTAATGTTGAGAGAGGCTTAGTAATTATGCGTTGAATGTATTGAAAGAGAATGATTACTTCTTGATCTATATCGATAATTCTTCTCATTCAATGTAACGAGATAATCTCAAAACCGTGAGTTAGCTATCTCTGAAGTCTCTGTTTTCGTCTTCTTTATGTCTTTTGCAAGGATTGTTCCAATCTTATAATGGAATGATCATATTCCTTATTTTTAGTAAGTGTATAAGTTGGTCTGATAATTGCTTTGTACATGGTGAAATAGCGTGTTTTCGATTGTGTGCAGCTAATAGCATGGCGCATATTCAATTGAAATGCTGCTCATTTTCATTCACGACTATTGTGTAAGTTATGTATTCAAGAATAAAGGAGTAAGCGTGCCTGATCTCTATAAGAATGAATCGATTTGGCCTATTGGCTTTCGATTAGTATCAGAAGAAAAGCAGGTTGGACGCTGGTCAACACTGTCGTGGTCGATAGAAGACGTTGAGCTGCATGAAGAACAACGTGCCGCTGAAAGCCATGTGTTACCACTTGAACTCTTTCGCGATGAACGTTCTGATTATCGCTTTAACTTAAGTTCACGCGATCCGCACTTATTCATTGTTTGTGAAGAAGAAAACGAGCAATTGAAGCCTGTCCATATAACCGCGGCTCAATCAGTCGCCAGTAGTTATATGGATGGGGATTATCAGGTACTTCATATCACGACGCCGTTACCGGTTCAGGCATGGATGGAAGCATTTATAGGTCGACATGGTGAGTTGATCGAAGGCGGCCGTAAGAAGTGTAAGAACAGAAAAGGTAAAGGTCGTTCAAGTGGCAAGTAATATTTTTCAGCGTTGGGCTAGCCGTAAGCTTGCGGTAAAAAAAGAAAATGAAACGTCTAATCAAGTAGATAGCTTGACTGCGGATTCGTTACCCGAGTTACAAGCTTCTCAGTTATCCGCGACAACAGAACAAAGTGCCTTAGCTGATCATGATGCAGATTGTTGTAATGAACCGGTGGATACCGTTGAAGCTGGTGGTACTGCATTACCCAATCTCGATGCTGGTGATGAAGATAAACATGATGCGCTGCCTTCATTAACCGATGTTGCTGGCGTGAGTTTTGATTCAGGTGCTGCTGCATTTTTGAAAGAAGGCGTTGAGCGTTCGGTAAAGAAAGCTGCACTTAGTAAGCTTTTTCACTCTGATGAATTCAACTATATCAGTGATATGGATGATCATACGGAAGATTTCTCAAATATACCTAAACTTGATACGTCGGTTGTTAAACAGCTACGTGGCTGGATTAACAATGTTGCAGAGAAAGTAGAAGAACTAGCAGAAACAGAGGCGACAGATGCTCATGAGGCATTAAGTCGCGATGAATTGGCTGTTGTACCAGATGATAAAGCGCTAAGTGAAGAAGATGTTGAGGCATCTGTCCCTACTGATCTTGCGGCTGATGGTGAATCGAATGGTTTACTTGAAGCGGAGACAACGGATGCCACAGCAAATTGTTCACTTAATGAAGAAATAACAAGTCAGCTCAACGAAGTCGAGTCTCATAAAAAAGCTTAGTAATCAGTTTAAAAGAGTTGGTTATAAAGCAAAAAATCAATAGTGGGACAAAAAGGGAAAAATACCCTTAAAAATTAGCGGGACATTTTGGCGCACTCAAGTGCATAGCGAGAGACAATATGTCGCACTCGTTGTAAACCAAGGTATCCCTTTCCGACTTTAGTTCCTTATAGGTCATTTTATTCCGTTAAAAGTTGGTTCGGTTATTGCTCTATAGAAGCACAAAGGTTCATGAATTTTAAATCTGACCTTTAATCGACATCGACAAACGGTGACGAGTACACAGGAATAAGAATGTTAAAAAGTACACTAGAAGCACTAGCAAGCAATGATCAAAATGCAGCCGCTCGATTCTCTGCCATTACAGGTACGGTTGAATTAGCGAATCTGATCCCTCCTACGGTTTCTTATGAAAGCCGCGGGAACTTATTGATCATTGGTGAGCAGCTAACAATTACCGCACTGGCTGAACAATTTTCTACACTTAATTCAGTAACCCTACTGGCGACTGAAAAGTCTGCACAGGCTGAAAAAGTAGCAAACTTGTATTTCAGTAAAGAGGTATCTGTTAAGGGTTACCTTGGTGCATTTGATGTGAGATGTCGTGTAGACGGTACTATCTCTGAGACAAACGTAAATCTAGCAAAAGTGGCTACTGGCCGTGATTGTTTCGATATTGTTTTAGATATGACGGCTGAAGGCATTGTTAAGATTGAAATTCCTGCGCCGGGTTATTATGCCACGGCAAAAGGTGCTGTTGTTGCAGATTTGGTTGAAGAATTGCCTGCAATGATAGGGACATTTGATAAGCCTAAATACTTTCGTTTGAACCCAGACCTTTGTGCACACTCGTCGCGTGGTGTTAGCGGTTGTGATCGTTGTGTTGATGCTTGTCCTGCTGGAGCATTAACCAGTACTGGTCATGCTATCGAAATTAATCCATACCTTTGCCAAGGTGTTGGTACATGTGCAACAGCATGTCCGACTGAAGCGATTAGTTACGCATTGCCAGATCCTGATAACACTCAACATTTTGTGTATCGCCTTTTAGATCGTTATCAAACAGAAGGGGGCTCAGCGCCTACGATTCTGTTTTACGGTAATCGTGATGAAGCATCTGTTATTCGTACATTAGCTCTGTTCCCGTCAACTGTTATTCCGGTAGCACTTGAAGAGCTTGCAACTGTAGGGGTAGATACTTGGTTTAGTGCATTGGCATACGGTGCGCATCAAGTCCTACTTGCTACGAATACAGATTACATTCCAGCAACGATTGATCGTGTTTTGTCTGATGAACTTGCTATTGCTCAAGCTTTCTTAACCGAACTAGGTTTTGAAGCAGATCGTATTACTTTGTTTGATTTTGCTCAGGTGGAATCATTCAATGCTTACGAGGCTGCACTGGTTACTGATGTACAAGCACGTTTTGAAGGAAATAAGCGCGACAAGTTATTTGCTGCGTTAACGTTACTTGCTGATGTTTCACCTGCAAAACCTGAACATTCTGAATTGCCTGCGAATGCACCTTACGGCTCAGTAGATTGCCAAACAGATGATTGTACTTTGTGTATGAGTTGTGTGGCAGTTTGTCCAACACGTGCATTACATGCTGTAGGTGAACGCCCTGGACTTTTATTCATAGAACAAGATTGTATTCAATGTGGCATGTGTGAAAAGGCGTGTCCTGAGAAAGTCATTTCAATGAAACCTGGTTTTAATTGGGATGCACAAGCTCGTACTGAAGCACAAGTTGTTCATGAAGAAGAAGCTGCCTGTTGTACCAGTTGTGGTAAAGCCTTTGCACCTGCTTCTATGGTGAAAATGTTAACTGAAAAGTTACAAGGTCACTCACAATTTCAAGGTGAAGCAATTCGTCGTTTATCTATGTGTGAAGATTGTCGTGTTCGCGACATTTTCTCTCAAATGGAAAGCGATCCTGAAAGTCAGCTAAAGGTGTAGGTGTAAACAAATGGAACAGCAAGTAATGCAAAACGAAGAAACGACCCTACGTGTAGATATTTACTCCATGCTTGCGCACCTTCTGCGTAAAGCGCCGGATGACAATATTCTTAACTGGCTTTCTAGCTTAGACGTTGCGACGCCTCAACCTCATATTTCAGGTATGGCAGCAACTTGGCCTCTAGTGAAACTGGCGGCTGAAAAAACAACCCCGATTAGTGTTCAGGAAGAATATCAAGATCTGTTCATTGGTATCGGTCGTGGCGAGATCGTACCTTTTGGTTCTTGGTACTTAACTGGATCTTTGATGGAAATGCCGCTTGCGCATCTTCGTCGTGATTTAGCTCAACTTGGGTTTCAACGCGAAGAAAATGTAAAAGAACCTGAAGATCACATTGCAGCCCTACTAGAAGTAATGGCAATGCTGGTGGAAGGGGGTGATGACCATCTGCAAAAAACGTTCTTTAACCGTCATATCGCGACTTGGTTTGAACGTTTTTGTGCCGATTTGAAGTCAGCTGACAGCGCTGTTTTTTACACTGCTATTGGCGAACTGGCTTTGCAATTTTTGACTGTAGAAAAGACACGATTTGTTTAAGTTCTTGAAGCAGGGCTTAGCTCTGTTTCACGCTTTTTAACTTAACGGTCGTAACCATAGCTATAACAAACTATCGATGCCCGATAAATCGGGTAAAACGATAAAGGAGCAAGCTTCCATGAGTGAGCAAAATAAACCTAATGAAGGCCGCCGCCAATTGTTGAAAAACATTGGTCTAAGCGTGGCTGCTGGTGCGGTGGTTGCAGGAACTGCAACTGTTGCAAATGCGACGGTAGAAAAGCCTGAAGCAAAAGAAACTAAAACTAACGGCTATCGCGAAACGCAACACATTCGCGACTACTACGAAACCTTGTAAGCGGAGCTATAAATGAAACTGACAAAACGTTCCGATAACGTGAGCAAGGACGAAAACCAATTAGGTGTATCTCGTCGTACTTTCCTTCGTAATACCTCACTAGCTGCGGCTGGTGGTGTTGCGGGTGCAAGCATGTTTGCTCCAGGCATGATGAAAAAAGCAGAAGCGAAAGAAGTTGATCGCTCTGCGCCTGCGGAAATTAAACGTACTATTTGTTCACACTGTTCTGTGGGCTGTGGTATTTACGCTGAAGTACAAGAAGGTGTCTGGACTGGCCAAGAACCCGCTTTTGACCATCCTTTTAATGCCGGTGGACACTGTGCGAAAGGTGCTGCGCTGCGTGAGCATGGTCATGGTGAGCGTCGCTTAAAATACCCAATGAAGTTGGTTAACGGTAAGTGGACCAAACTTAGCTGGGAACAAGCACTGGACGAAGTAAGTAAAAAAGTACTTAAAATCCGTGAAGAGTCAGGCCCAGATTCTGTTTACTGGCTAGGCTCTGCGAAACACAACAACGAGCAAGCATACTTGTTCCGTAAAATGGTTTCGCTATGGGGTACTAACAACGTCGACCACCAAGCGCGTATCTGTCACTCAACCACGGTTGCAGGTGTAGCTAACACTTGGGGCTACGGTGCGATGACCAACTCACTGAACGACATGCACAACTGTAAGTCGATTCTGTTCATTGGTTCAAATGCAGCAGAAGCTCACCCAGTTGCGATGCAGCATATTCTGATCGCGAAAGAGAAGAACAGCTGTAAGATCGTCGTAGCCGATCCACGTCGTACTCGTACTGCTGCTAAAGCAGATGAATACGTGTCACTACGTCCAGGTTCTGACGTCGCCTTCATTTGGGGTGTGCTATTCCACATCTTCAAAAACGGTTGGGAAGATAAAGAATTTATCCGTCAACGTGTTTACGGCATGGATGATGTTCGCCAAGAAGTGGCGAAATGGACACCAGCTGAAGTTGAGCGCGTAACTGGCGTGCCTGAAGCTGAAGTTTACCGCACTGCGAAAACACTGTCTGAAAATCGTCCGGGTTGTGTTGTTTGGTGTATGGGTGGTACGCAACATACTACAGGTAATAACAACACTCGTGCTTACTGTATCCTTGAACTTGCTTTAGGCAACATGGGTAAAGCAGGCGGCGGTGCAAACATTTTCCGTGGTCACGATAACGTACAAGGTGCAACTGACTTTGGCGTGCTTTCTGACAACCTTCCTGGTTACTACGGCCTGTCTGAAGGTGCGTGGAAACACTGGGCTGGCGTTTGGGATGTTGACTACGAGTGGCTAAAAGGTCGTTTCGACCAAGCGGATTACCGTGGCAAGAAACCAATGAACAGCGCAGGTATTCCTGTATCGCGTTGGATCGATGGTGTACTTGAAAACAAAGATAACATCGAGCAGAACGATAACATCCGTGCCATGTTCTACTGGGGTCACGCAGTGAACTCACAAACACGTGGTCCAGAAATGCGCACTGCAATGGGTAAACTGGATATGATGGTTATCGTCGATCCGTACCCAGGTGTTGCTGCTGTAATGAACGGCCGTACAGATGACGTTTACTTACTTCCAGCTACGACACAGTTTGAAACTACAGGTTCAGTAACGGCAACAAACCGTTCTATCCAGTGGCGTGATCAGGTTATCGATCCATTATTTGAATCTAAACCTGACCACGAGATCATGTACCTACTTTCTCAGAAATTGGGTCTATCTGATCAACTGTTCAAGCACATTAAAGTTGAAAATAACCAACCTGTAATTGAAGACATTACCCGTGAATACAATAAAGGTATGTGGACAATTGGTTACACAGGCCAAAGCCCTGAGCGTTTGAAAGCACACCAGCAAAACTGGCATACCTTCCATAAAACAACGCTTGAAGGTGAAGGTGGCGTAGCTGACGGTGAAACATACGGTCTACCTTGGCCTTGTTGGGGTACGCCTGAGATGAAACACCCAGGTACTCACATTCTTTACGATACGTCTAAAACAGTTGCACAGGGTGGCGGTAACTTCCGTGCACGCTTTGGTGTTGAGCGTAACGGTGAAAGTCTACTTGCTGATGATAGCTACTCTTTAGGCTGTGAACTTGAAGGTGGCTTCCCTGAGTTTAGCGCTAAGCTTCTAAAGCAACTTGGTTGGTGGGATGAATTAACCGCTGACGAGAAAGCGGCAGCTGAAGGAAAAAACTGGAAAACTGATGTTTCTGGTGGTATTCAACGCGTAGCGATCAAGCATGGTTGTATCCCTTACGGTAACGCAAAAGCGCGTGCTGTTGTTTGGACATTCCCAGATGCAGTGCCACTTCACCGTGAACCACTATATACACCGCGTCGTGATCTTGTTGCTGATTACCCAACATGGGATGACAGCGAAGCAATGTTCCGTCTGCCAACGCTTTATAAGTCGATTCAGGACAACGATGTCTCGAAAGAGTACCCAATTATTCTGACTTCTGGTCGTTTGGTTGAATACGAAGGTGGTGGTGACGAAACGCGTTCAAACCCATGGCTTGCAGAGCTTCAACAAGAGATGTTTGTTGAGGTGAACCCGAAAGATGCTAACGACCTTGGTTTCCGTGACGGTGAGATGGTTTGGGTTGAAGGTGCAGAGAAAGGCCGTATCCACGTTAAAGCGATGGTTACTCGTCGTGTTAAACCTGGTTTAGCGTTCATTCCGTTCCACTTTGGCGGTAAGTTCCAAGGTGAAGACTTACGTGGCAACTACCCAGCAGGTACAGCACCGTATGTTTCGGGCGAATCTGCAAACATTGCAACCACATACGGTTACGATCCTGTTACTCAAATGCAGGAAACAAAAGTAACTCTATGTAAGATCTCTAAAGCGTAAGGAGTCATCAAATGGCACGTATGAAATTTCTTTGTGACTCTAAGCGTTGTATTGAGTGCAACGGCTGTGTTACTGCATGTAAAAACGAAAATGATGATGCACTAGAGTGGGGCATTCAACGTCGTCGCGTTGTAACGCTTAACGATGGTGAGGTGGGTGAAACATCAATCTCAGTAGCATGTATGCACTGTAGCGATGCGCCTTGTATGGCGGTTTGTCCTGCTGATTGTTTCGAGCAAACAGAAGATGGCATCGTACGTCACGACAAAGATCTTTGTATCGGTTGTGGTTACTGTCTATTTGCTTGTCCGTTTGGTGCGCCACAATTCCCTAAACAGGATGCGTTTGCTGAGCGTGGCAAAATGGACAAATGTACCTTCTGTGCGGGTGGCCCTGGTGTTGAGCCTGGTTCTGAAGAGGAACGTCAAAAGTACGGTGCAAACCGTATTGCTGAAGGCAAGCTACCTATGTGTGCTTCGCTTTGTTCAACTAAAGCATTACTTGCAGGTGACGCAGCTAAGATTTCTGATGTTTACCGCGAGCGCGTTGTTGCGCGTGGTGCAAAAGAAGCAGGTTGGGCAAGCAACGTGAATGTTGACGATCTAGCATACGATGCGGGCAAAGCTCGTAAAGCATAATGGTTTATTGGGTACACAAAATAGTAATAGTGTGCCCATGAATCAGTAACAAACTGAGCGCGTTTTTATAGCAGGGCAATATCTCTGATAGAAACGAATAAAAACGCGCGCTTTCAACTGTTATCGAAACAGTCAGGAGTTTTAATGACTAAGCGAATCCAACATTGGTTCACTTTGCTAGCAACCGCATTCATGCTGATGTTTACCTTGTCAGCGTTTGCTAGTGAAGGAGCGAATACGAGTACGGATAATGAGCGCTTGGGCGAGTCTTCGGTTCAAAAAGAAGCGGTAGGTTTCGCTGGCGCTGACTATTGGCGCATGGTCAAGGATGGTCAAGAAGGTTACACCACATCAAAATCACCAGAGCATGGTGTATTGATCAGTGTGCCGGGACAAACATGGTACGTGTTAAAAGAAAAGTGGATGTCTCCACTGGGTGCATTAGCTATTTTTGGTAGCTTAGCAATGGTGACACTTGCCTATGTTGTTGTTGGCCCGCTAAAACTGAGTAAGCCAAAAACAGGACGTAAGATTAAACGTTGGAGCCGTATTGACCGTGCACTGCACTGGAGTATGGCATTCACTTTCCTTACGCTTGCGTTCAGTGGCTTAACCTTGGTTTATGGTAAACACTTCTTGAAGCCCATTTTACCGTCTGAGCTATGGGGCTGGATTATTTATGCAGCTAAGCAATACCACAACTACATGGGGCCTATTTTCTTCCTATTGTTAGTTGCAGTGCTTGTGAAGTGGTGGCGTAAAAGTATCTTCAACATGGTTGATGTACGCTGGTTCATGAAAATGGGCGGCATGGTTGGTAAGCATAAAGGTACGCACCCATCAGCGGGTTTCTCGAACGGTGGTGAAAAGGCGATTTACTGGCTGCTTATTTGCTTTGGTATTGTTGCGGCTATCAGTGGTTTTGTTCTGGATTTCCCAATCTTTGACCAAACACGCCGTGATATGGAGCTGTCGAACCTTGTGCACATGTTCTCGGCACTTATCTTGATTTGTGGCTTTGTGTTCCACATTTATATCGGTCTATTCGGTATGGAAGCGGCACTTGATGGCATGATCACCGGTGAAGTTGATGAGACTTGGGCGAAAGAGCACCATGACCTTTGGTATGAAGAAGTAAAAGATCTTCCTGAAAACCAACCGGGTTATGATGAAAAAGCCGAAGCGGAAGCGAAAGGCAAGCCAAGCTCGAAAACCTCGTAATTGCTACTCAGTACATAAAACGCCGCGATTCATATCGCGGCGTTTTTTTATGCCTATAGAAACCAAGTGTTGCTTTGGGGTGTTAATAACTCATATATAAAACTATCAAAAGTAAAATGAGATTGCTGTCATTGGCGTACGGTAAAAGCGAGATTTGACTCGCAAATGATTGTTGTTTATGAGAATTGTGAATGTGAGCGGCGATAAAATAAAGCCTGATATATAAGTCAGGAGGCGCAATTGAAAAAGTTCAGGATACTTTCGATATGTACGTTGACTGTATTTCTGGCGGCTTGTAATGGTTCATCGGATAGCGATGGCGATAACACGCCACCTAAACCCACAACTGGCGATATGGCTATTTCCTCGGTTGATGAGTTTAATCAAGAAGTACTTTCCAAAGGCGTTGTAGACGCCAATCAAACTGTCACGGTTACTCTGCCAAGTAATAATAATACCCTTGTAATTAATAAAGATTTAACCGTTAAAGGCAATCTCGTCATTAAATAAGGATTTTTAAATGAAAAGGTCTATGTTGTCATTTTTAGCTCTTGCCATTACAACCTCACTTTCAGCAGGTGCAACAGCAGCGTCACTTGATGTTCATGGTGATATTAAAGTGAATGGTAAAACCGTTATCGATAGCAAAGGGAATTTGGTTCAACCAGCACCCAAACCGCATCCAAATCTTATCGATATGGCGGACTATCAGCCAAAGGGTAACGCTATAATCACACTTCAGCGTACTGCGTGGGATGGTGCTATCGAAAAGCTAGTCATGGTGTACGAGAATGGTGAATATGTAAAAGAAGAAACGACTAAAGAAGGGCGTGTGACTTTCTCTCAAACGTGGAGTGAACGCACGGCTGATTCAGTGCTCGTTAGTAAAACAAATGAAAAGTGCTCAGAAAACTCTCGCTATGAGTTTAGTTTAACGAGTGGCTATTCCCCAATTATGTTAGGCGAAAGCGTGTCACGTATCGATATGCTTACCACTACGGTACTAGATACAACGTGTAAGGACTCAACGCCTGGTGATAAGGCTGAGGTTAATGAGCTCTATAAAATTACGCCGTATGTAAAGTCGGATTATAAGTATGGTGATGGTGATACGGTAAAGGATTGTTTTGTTGCTCAGTTTGAAGCGTCATGGTCGCCGAAGGACCAACTAAGAACTTACTGCAAAGGTGTCGGTCCTGTTGAGCTTGGTGAGGTCGATAACCCATATAAACTGGTTTCTATTGAATAACATCTTGTTTGATTACATTCAGTAAATCCATAATTCTGTGATTTACCACTTTGATGTCATGGTCGTACATCTGGTGATAAATCACTCTTACCCTTAGGATAGAACACAGCTAGTGCACTATAACTTTATATTATTCGTCTTAATTTAATCTATTTACCGCGATATATCACAACTCCCTGATTTGTTAGACTATTGTCTAATACGAATTGGTTATACCCCCACTGAAAGAGTGGTATAACTAAGTAATACATGGCTGAGTAAGGATATCTGTATGCTTTTTCCCTATCAAAATATCGTTGTACTAACAGGTGCTGGAATTTCAGCTGAGAGTGGAATCCGAACTTTCCGCGACCAAGATGGCCTATGGGAGAGCCACCGTATAGAAGATGTTGCCACGCCAGAAGGGTATAAACGTGACCCTGTAATGGTTCAAAACTTTTATAATTTACGACGTCAGCAGTTAGAAGGTGGAACGGTTTCACCAAATGCAGCCCATCTCGCATTAGCGGAACTTGAAGCTAAGCTTGATGGTAAGGTGACTATTGTCACCCAGAACATTGATAACTTGCACGAAGCCGCAGGAAGTAAAAACATTATTCACATGCATGGTGAGCTGTTAAAAGCGCAGTGTAGTCAAACAGGGCAGTCTATCGAATGGACAGGGAACATCACTTTGGATGATCACTGCCACTGTTGCCAAATTCCTGCGCCTATGCGTCCAAATGTGGTTTGGTTTGGTGAGATGCCAATTGGTATGGGCGCTATCCACGAGGCACTACTCGAAGCTGATTTGTTTATCTCGATTGGTACCTCTGGGGCTGTTTATCCTGCCGCAGGCTTTGTTCACGAAGCGGCAATGCATGGAGCACACACAGTTGAATTAAACCTAGAGCCAAGCGATGTTGAAAGCGAGTTTGCTGAAAAACGCTATGGGCCTGCTTCTGAGTTAGTGCCTAAATTTGTGGCTGAGCTTCTTGAAGATTGAATGGCACCACGCTTTTTATCAGAATGTTAGCTAAGCGAATTTGAGTTTACTATTGCCAGTAACTGCTCACCATATTTACTGATTTTACTTTCACCAAAGCCAGAGATTTGACTCAGCTGCTCTAGTGTCTGTGGGCGATTTTTTGCGATGGCTTTTAAGCTGGCGTCATGGCAAATAATATAAGCAGGAACATTCTGCGCTCTTGCTAGGCTTGAACGAACGTCTTTAAGTGCTTCAAACTGCGCGGTATCCGCGGCAGAGAGGTCGATAGTTTGGCTCGATTTTGACTCTCTCTTTGGCTTGCTATTACGTAGCTCGCGCAGTTTTACGTTCTGTTCTCCTTTGAGAATAGGGCGGCACTGTGGTGTCAATTTCAAACTGTTGTAGTCTCCTTCTACGCGCAAAAAATTGCCAGCTATCAATTGGCGGAAAACCCCCTTCCATTGATTGGCATTAAGCTCCGTGCCGATACCAAATGTGGAGACTTTATCATGACCAAATCGAACCATCCGTTCATCACTTTTACCCAGTAATACATTGACGAGATACGTCACACCAAAACGTTGGTCGCAACGATAAACCGTCGAAAGTGCTTTTCGTGCAGCTTGCGTCCCATCCCATGTTTTAGGGGGTGTTAGGCAGTTATCGCAGTTCCCACAAGGTGTAGATAACGCCTCATCAAAATACGCCAGAATGGTCTGACGGCGACAAGTGACTAGCTCACAATAACCTAACAATGCATTGAGCTTTTGAATCTGTACCTGCTTGTAGGCGTCGTTTCCTTCAGAGTTTTCTACCATTTGGCGCTGCATAACCATATCTTGCATGCCGTAAGCCATCCATGCGTTAGCGGGATCGCCATCTCGACCTGCACGCCCTGTTTCTTGATAGTAGGATTCCATGCTTTTAGGCAGGCTAAGATGAGCAACAAACCGTACGTCAGGTTTGTCTATTCCCATACCAAAGGCCACTGTCGCAACGATAATAATGCCTTGTTCTCGCAAGAAACGTTGTTGGTGTTCATTACGTAATTCAACTGGCATACCTGCGTGATATGCGAGAGCGACTCGTCCTTTACTCACTAACCACTGTGCAGTTTCTTCCACTTTTTTTCGCGACAAACAATACACCACACCAGCGTCGTTGGCGTGATGTGCTGAGATGAACGACCACAAATCATTTTTGGCATTAGTGGGTTCATTTACGTGATAGCGGATGTTCGGTCGATCAAAGCTGTGCACAAAGACTTGCGCTGCATCCAAGCCTAACTGACTGATAATTTCTTGTTTGGTACGCTGATCGGCCGTGGCGGTTAGAGCGATTCTCGGTACATTTGGGAAACGTTGATGCAAGACAGAAAGCTGCTGATACTCAGGCCTAAAATCGTGTCCCCATTGGCTTACACAGTGTGCTTCATCGATGGCAAATAGTGAAATTTGGCACTGAGACAACAAGGATAGGGTAGACTCCATCATCAAACGTTCTGGTGCAATATACAAAAGTTGTATCTCTTCACGTCTGATTAAGTCTTCAATTTCACGTTGCTCATAACTGGTCAACGTAGAATTCAAGTATGCCGCAGCAACGCCAACTTGGTGCAGCGCATCTACCTGATCTTTCATCAAGGCAATCAAAGGTGAAACCACTACGCCAACCCCAGGACGAACAATAGCAGGGATCTGATAACAGAGCGATTTTCCTCCGCCTGTTGGCATCAAGGTCAGTACATCACCACCCTCAACCAAGGTCTCGATAATGGTTTGTTGTTGATGACGGAAACTATCGTAACCAAAGACTGATTTTAGAACCTCTATCGGGGTTGGACGCTGCATTATGATTATTCTCTATCGCGAAGTGGTTATCTTACTTTACAGTGGGTTGAACTTGAAATCATGGCCTGTAAGTAAAATAGAATCGGATTATATGTGTTGTTCGAGGTATTGGTGAATATCGCCAGAGTGCTGTTAAAGCCCGTAATAGCAATATCTTCAGATGATATGAGTAATTACGAATAAAGCGATAGGTGACTTTACAATGGATTTGGCTAAGTCAGATGCTATTTAACCAGAATTAGTATCAGGTTCTTGTTTGAATCGCTAATGGTGGTAATTTAAAAAAGTCCCTCATTAGAAATGAGGGACCTCTGTGCAAAAAAACAAGCTATTCGGCTGTTTTTTATATATTCAACAATACGTTAAATTACTGACCTGCTTTTAGCTTTTGGTAGTATTCTTCGTAAAGCGTATTTGCTGAACCAACGCTGTTTTGCCATTCACCAGCGTCCATCACTTCTTGAGGTGGGTAGATGCTTGGGTCATTAACAAAGTCTGCTGGAAGCTTGCCTTTTGCTGTCGCAACGGGTGTCGGGTAGCCAATCTCAAGCGCTACTTTTGCGGCATTTTCTGGGCGAAGTAAGAAGTCGATCATCTTATGAGCCGCTTCTGTATGTTTCGCTTTTTCTGGAATTGCTAGGCTATCCATCCAGAAGATTGCGCCTTCTTTTGGCCATACAATGTCAATCTCAGCACCTTCTTGGCGTGCCATGTAAGCAGAACCGTTCCAAAGCATACCTAACGATGTTTCACCCGCCATGTAAGGGTTAGCAGGGTAGTCAGAGTTGAAAACTAATACGTTTGGCATTAGCTTTTTCAATTCTTCGTAAGCCGCTTTAATTTCTGCTGGATCTTGTGTGTTGGCAGAGTAACCAAGCTTGCGTAGCGCGATGTGGAAAAACTCACGTGCGTCATCCATCATCATTAGCTGGCCTTCCCACTTAGAATCCCAGAAATCAGCCCAACCTTTTATTTCAGCTTTATCCATCATTTCAGAGTTCACACCGATACCGGTCGCACCCCAAATGTAGGGAATAGAGTAGTCGTTACTTGGATCGAAAGGTTTGTTCAGGAAGTTAGGATCTAAGTCTTTAAAGTGAGGCAGTTTACTGCGATCGATTTTTTGTAGCATGCCTTCTTCACGCATCTTAGATACGTAATAAGTTGAAGGAACGACTAGGTCATAGCCTTCACCATGAGTTTTTAATTTGGCATACATAGTTTCATTCGACTCATAAGTCGAATAAATAACTTTGATACCAGTTTCTTTGGTGAATTGCTCAAGTACTTCACTTGGAATGTATTCAGACCAATTATAGAAGTAAAGCTCTTCGTCAGCAGCAACAGCAGTGTTTGCCATCATAGCCATAGCACATACGCCACCTGCGACGAGGGAAGACCATTTTTTCATTGATATAACTCCAACTTATATAGTTTTAGGTGTTCTCGGACGGCGAAACCGTCTCTCCTTAGTGTAGATAAAATACGTAATAACGTGATAAGGGAAAAGCGGGCGAATTATAGCAGAGGGTAATGATAAAAAGGTGATTAATCACATAAAACAGTATGATATAAATGTAATAGATACAAAAAAGGCTTCCATATTTGGAAGCCTTTTGTTGCTGGAGCGCTAAGGCGGCTTATTGACCCGCTTTAAGCTCTAAGAAGTAGTTTTCGTAGCGAATGTTCATATCGCCAACAGAATCCTGCCACTCACCACGGTCAAGATCTGCTTGAGGTGGGAATAGGGTAGGATCATTTTTATATTTAGCGTTAGATTTCTCTACCGCGGTTAAGTAACCCGTTTCTTCTGAGATTTTAGCTGCTACATCTGGACGTAGTAGGAAGTCGATCATCTTATGCGCTGCTTCAACGTTTTTCGCGTTTTTCGCAATTGCTAGGCTATCAACCCAGAAGATACCGCCTTCTTTTGGCCAGATTAACTTGATTGGTAAACCTTCTTTTTGTGCTGCTGCCGCAGAACCGTTCCAAAGCATACCCAAACCAACTTCACCAGCAAGGTAAGGTGCTGCTGGGTTATCCGAGTTGAAAACCAATACGTTTGGCATTAGTTTTTCTAGCTCTTTTTTCGCTTCGTCGATTTGTTTAGGATCGGTAGTGTTACCTGAATAGCCAAGCTTACGTAATGCGATGTGGAATACTTCACGCGTATCATCCATCAGCATTAGTTGACCTTTTAGTTCTGGATTCCACAGATCTGCCCAGCTATCAAAATCTTCTGGATCGTACATATCTGTGTTTACCGCTAAACCAGTCATCGCGATAACGTGCGGAATAGAGTAGTCGTTGTTTGGATCAAAAGGTTTATCTAAGTAGTTTTTATCGAGTTCTTGGAAGTTAGATAACTTCGATTTATCGATCTTCTGTAGCATGCCTTCGTCGCGCATTTTTGCAACGAAGTAAGTTGATGGTACAACTAAATCGTAACCTTGTGGATGGGCACGTAATTTAGCGTACATTGTCTCATTCGACTCGTAAGTCGAATAAATCACTTTAATGCCTGTTTCTTTTGTGAACTGCTCGCGGAGCTCAGTAGAAATGTACGGCCCCCAGTTCATAAAGACAAGTTCCTTATCTGCAGCTGTTGCCGTGTTAGAGAACAAAGCAGCAGCACACGCAGTGCCGGCTAGAAAAGCGGACAATTTTTTCATGTTTGTATCAACTCCAAAACCTCAATGAGGTGTTAATAAAAAACAAGTGGCTCATAACGAATTATGAAGCCACTTGCATTTTCTTGGCGAATGCCAAATTTAAAGCGGTTGCCTTAGAATAGACGAATTACTTTACTTTCTCTCTTGCCAGTAGCTGCGAACAGACTACGAGTATAAGAGAAACAATTAACATCACGGTTGCTAGTGCGTTAACTTCAGGTGAAATACCTACTTTAACCATAGAGTAAATCTTCAATGGTAAAATTTCGTAAGTTGGCCCTGTCACAAATGAACTCACAATAACGTCATCAAGTGATAGGGTGAAGCTCAGTAACCAACCACCAGCGATTGCTGGTTTTGCTAGCGGTAGAATAATCTTGCTCAAAATTACCCATTCGCTTGCACCTAAATCACGTGCTGCTTCTAGCATCTTCACATCAAAACCATTTAAGCGGCTATATACTGTTACCACAACGAAGGGTAGACAGAATGTAATATGGGCTAGTAACAAGGTTAGGAACCCTAGTTCTGCACCTAACAGCAAAAATAGCGCAAGTAATGAGATTGCCATGACTATGTCTGGTGACATCATTACGATAAACAGCATGCCGTTAACAAACTTTTTGCCACGGAACTGGTAACGATAAAGAGCGACTGCCGTTAAGCTACCAATTAATGCTGCGGCTGTTGCTGAGAACACCGCGATGTTGATTGAGTGCCAAGCTGCCTGCATTAGGCTGTCATTAGTGACTAGTTGCTCATACCATTTAGTGGTAAAGCCCCCCCATTTCATACCAAATTTGCTGGCATTAAATGAGTTAACAATCAGGATGATGATTGGCATATACAAAAATGCGTATACCAAGGTCATAAAACTGAATTTAACAGAACGTCCCATTATTCCAGCTCCACTTTACGGTTCAGCAGTTTGCCTGCACGGTAGTAGGCATAAAGCATAATTGCCATGGCAGTAGTTAATGCAATACTTGTGGCTGAGCCAAACGGCCAGTCACGTGCGTTAAGAACCTGACTTTTGATAACATTACCAATCAGTAAGTTTTTCGCGCCACCAAGCAAGTCAGACACATAGAACATGCCTAATGCTGGTAGTAAGACAAGTAAACAACCTGCAATCACACCCGGCATGGTTAGTGGAATAATCACTCTAATGAACGTTTGTAGCTTACTCGCGCCTAAGTCGCGTGCTGCTTCAATATAAGTGTTGTCTAGCTTCTCTATCGCAGAGTAAAGCGGTAACACCATGAAAGGCAGCAGAATGTATACTAGGCCAACCATTACGGCATACTCGGTGTACATAATACGCAGTGGTTTATCAATAATATCGAGGTAGAGTAGGGTGTTGTTAAATACCCCACGGGTACCCAGCATGATCTTCAAACCGTAAGTACGAATTAGCGAGTTTGTCCAAAACGGTACAATCACCAAAAACAACATGAATGGACGCCATTTTTCAGGCATCTTCGCGATCACATAAGCAAACGGGTAACCAATAAGCAAGCACAGCAGTGTTGCAATGATTGCCATGTAGAACGAATGCCACATTACTTTTGCGTAAAGTGGATCGAACAAGCGGATATAGTTATCCAGCGTGAACGTCATCTCGATCAGGTTTGCTTCGTCACGAGTTAGAAAACTGGTGCCGATAATCATCAAGTTCGGGATGAAAACAAACAATAACAGCCATGAAACGATGACTGTAATGATGATATTTTGGAGATTAAGCTTCTTGTTCATCAGCCAACACCACTTCCCAGCTTTCAACCCAGGTAATAGCGACTTTCTGATCCAGTGAGTGATCTACATCAGGATCATCTTCGTTGAAGAATTCGCTAACCATAACTGACTTACCAGATTCAAGTTCAAGCACAGAATCAAGTGTCATACCTTTATAAGTACGCTCACGTACATAACCAATAATGCCGTTGGCTTTGTCACCGTTGTTCAGCTCTTCGATACGAATATCTTCAGGGCGAAGCAGTACTTTTACTTTGTCGCCTGATTGAACATCAAGTTCACAATGAACGAGTGAATCACGGCCTTCAACGTTTGCTCGAATGCGTTTTTCATCAAGACGTTCAATTACAGTGGCATCGAAAACGTTGATTTCACCAATAAAGCGGGCAACAAATAAGTTTTTCGGTTCTTCGTAAATTTCACGTGGTGAACCATCTTGTTCAATGTGACCATCACGCATAACGATAATACGGTCTGACATTGATAGAGCTTCTTCTTGATCATGGGTAACAAAAATGAATGTGATGCCCAACTTACGTTGAAGTTGTTTTAATTCAATTTGCATCTGCTTACGCAGTTTGTAATCAAGTGCTGATAAAGATTCATCAAGCAAAAGTACTTTAGGTTTATTCACGACTGCACGGGCGATAGCAACACGCTGTTGTTGTCCACCAGAAAGCTGATGAGGCTTACGCGGTGCAAACTTGTCGAGTTGAACCATACGTAATGCTTCCATCACTCTTGGTTCTATCTCGCTCTCGGCCACTTTTTGCATACGTAAACCGAACGCAACATTTTCAAACACCGTCATGTGTGGGAAAAGCGCATAACTTTGGAATACTGTATTTACATGGCGTTGTTCGGCTGGAAGCGCGGTTACATCACTATCAGCAAGAATGATCTGACCATTGTCAGCATTCTCAAATCCAGCAATTAAACGAAGTACCGTGGTTTTACCACAGCCTGAAGGGCCAAGAATGGTAAGGAATTCACCATCGTTTACGTTCAGGTCTAAGTCCGCGATGATTTGTTTGCCGTCGAAACTCTTACATAGATTCTTTAGTTGAATCACGGGTTTCTTTGAAGTGTGTGCAGCGTTCAATTTTACGTTATCTCCACCTTGGAACTTATGGGGAAGTCCCTAATATTTAGGCTAAAATTCAGGGTGCGCATGATAGACCCCTAGTCCAGCAATTTAAAGCGTTTTTTTCGTTAATTTATGAGAAAAATGTTTCCATTTAAAAGTGACTGATAAGTAACAGATATTTACACCTTCAAGATGGCTAATTATCACTATCTATCACTCAGTTTGTACAACAAATGAATACAGGTTACATAAACCGTCAACCTTGTTATTATCGGTTAATAATCGAACAATACAAACGTAGTTAATCAACTTTTTATGGCCTTTGGGTGCTTTAGGCGCTTTGGGTGCGTACAATAATGCTCCCTGATGAAAGATGTGATCTGTTATGAGTGATAAATTAAAGAAAAACTTCCACCTTGGTGGCTCGATAGACAAAGCCTTAAAAGGGGAGGCTGATTTACAAGCAGTGAGCGTGCTCCAAGAAGCATGGAAAATAACAGCGCGTCACTTTTTGACGTTTTTACCCGCAATCATCGGATTGTTTTTAGCACAAATTGCTCTGCTAATGCTGGGCCTACAAGTGCAGCTTGGTAGTCCTGCCGTTTTCTTTGATACATTTACGAATGGACAAGAAATGACAGCAGAGATCATTCAAGCTGGTTACATGTCAAACTTTTGGGCCGATGTTCTAAGTGCTCCCTTATATGTAGGGGTGAGTTTAATGGCACTTAACCATGCGGTTGGTTTGCCATCTAAGCCTAGTCATTTAGTGAAGGGGTTTCCATTCGCGCTGGTTTCGATCATTACAATGTTGCTTACATCGTCGATTCAAGGCATTGGTAGTACGCTTTTCCCGTTGATTGGTTTATTCATGTCGATGGCATTTGGCATGGCGATTATCTTAGTCTGTGAAAAACGAACAACACCACTAAAAGCCATTCAATATTCACTGATGGCCACGGTTCGTAAGTTAATGCCAATTACTGCGATTTACCTCGTTGTGATGATAATGTTTATGATTTCATTCGCGACAGCTGGCCTTGGCTTATTATGGACGATTCCTTTCTTCTTTAATGTGAAAGGGATTATTTATCGCAACTTGTTTGGTATTACTTTGCAAGTAACATCAGTGGCGAAAAAAGATGACGCCAACGATGACGAATCCACGCCACCAAGCACGAAAGGTGATGTGTTTAACGCTTAAAGACACCCCAAATAAATTAGAAGCCTCATTATATTAATGAGGCTTTTTTTATATCTATTGTTGTCTGTCTTGGGCAGAGGCTGATTGTATATGTTATTGAGAGCTGTTACGCACGATAACAGTGGGCTTAGTCTCTGAATCCAAGGGATATAACACGGTACTAATCACGCTTTTATGTGGAAAACGCAGTAACCCGTTGTAAGAGTGGTATTGTGTGAGCTGAATTATATTATGGAGCCAAGTAAAAGGATGAAGGTAAGCCATTGGCTATTAGCGGGCATGTGCGCATCAACGCTATTCATTTCTCAAGCCGCAACTGCGCAAAATATAGAATTACGCTACAGTGCATTACACGGCAAGCTTAAACAAAATATCAAAGAAGGTCACGACGACGTTCGTATCGCGTTGTACTTGGTCAATCAAGCGACAGGCAATGTCTGTGACGTTAAAAAAGGCTGGATGCAAAAAGAAGAACATTATGAAGAATTGGTGATCCCAGCCAGTAATGAACTTGTTGTTCCTGTAGATAAAAACCTTCGTCAGGCAAATCCTGATGTGACGTTTGTGATTGATGATGGCATTACATGCGATATGTCGATGCAAGTCATTGCCAATACTCAGTTTGATCAAACTATTGGTAAAGATGATATAGCAAAGTTAGTACCACAAATGAATAACATGATGTCGGATCTCGGTGGCATGTTCTCGTCTTGGTTCATGCCAAGTGTGGAAGGGGTTGTTGTTCACTTTGCTGATGTTACCAATAAACGCATTGTGACCAATAAAGACAATGCCTATACCATCAAAGATAACAAGTTAGTCCTTCAACTGAGTCAACTACAAGATAATGAACAGCTAACGTTACCTACTGTTCCTACAAAAATCACGCCTTGGCTTCCAGCACAATAAGCGCATACACAAAGGGCTTTCATTGAAAGCCCTTTTAGTTTTTAGCTAACTGCAATCTATGCGTGGTTCTAAGTGTTTTTCCTGCGCATATTATCTGTTTAGCTAATTAACGGTGTTAGCTTGCTAGTAAAACCTCATTTATTTCTGTTTTGATATTATCTGATTGCGTACCAAAGATGGCTTGTAAGTTATCACCAATCACTAATACTTCACGCGCCCCCAGCTTTTTAATATTAGCAATATCCGCTTTTTTAATGTCATGTAGTGTGACGCGTAAACGCGTAATGCAAGCATCGACATTTTTGATGTTTGCCTTGCCGCCTAACGATTCAATTAACTGCTCCGCCAGTTCAGTACCTATTTCAGCAACTTGGCTGATATCTGTGTTATCACTTTCACGCCCGGGCGTCATTAGGTTCAGTTTTCTTATTAAGATGCTAAAAACGGTGTAGTACATTAAGGCCCATAGTGGCCCAATCACAATAAATAGCCATGCATTTTTAGACAGTGGAAGATAGAGTAGGAAGTCGATAGCACCATGTGCAAACGTGACGCTGTGATGAATATCAAGTGCACTGACAAGGGCGAAACCTAACCCTGTGAAAATACAATGGATCACGTAGAGAACTGGTGCAACAAACAGGAATGAGAACTCCATAGGCTCTGTGATACCTGTTAGCCAAGAAGTCAGTGCTGCGGATGCCATGATGCCACCGACCAAGGCACGTTTTTCTTTGCGTGCTGATTTGTAAATAGCCAAACCAATAGCGGGTAGTGCCCACATTGAATACATATAGCCACCCGCTAGGTTTCCTGCTGTTGGGTCGCCTGCTAAGTAGCGCTGGATTTCACCTTTTATCACGGCGCCAGTTTCTGGGTTTACATATTCACCAACTTCAAAGAAGAAAGGGACGTTCCAAATGTGGTGAAGACCAAATGGGATAAGAGAACGTTCAACAAAGCCATAGATACCAAACGCAAGAGTCGGGCTTTGGTAGGCTGCCCAATGCGAAAATGCGTTAATTAAATTACCAACTGGGGGCCATACGTAGCTCATGACAATACCAAGGCCAATAGCGCTGAGCCCGGTTACTATTGGTACGAAACGTTTTCCCGCAAAGAAACCTAAGTATTCAGGTAACCGAATATTGTAGAAACGCTTATACATAACAGATGCGATTGCCCCAATCGCGATACCGCCAAATACTCCTGTGTTAATGGTTGGAATACCAATGACCATTGCAGTTTCGATACCGTGAAGCTTCGCCATGACGCCCATGGTCGCCGTCAATATAGCAAAACCAACGGTTGCGGCCAAAGCGGCGACACCGTCATTATCGCTTAATCCTAATGCTACACCAATCGCGAAAATTAGCGCCAAATTACTGAATACAGCATCACCAGACATGGCCATAATTTCTGACACTAAATCAGGCAACCAAGTGAAATTTGCAGAGCCTATACCAAGCAATAAACCCGCAATAGGTAATACGGCCACAGGTAACATCAGTGACCGACCAATCCGTTGTAACAGACCAAAAATAGCGCTGAACATAGGTACATTCCTTATATGTTTAATTCAGCACCTACATTAACGAAATATTTTCGAGCGAAGGTTAAATATCATTATCCGTTTGTAATAGAACGCTTACAAATCAGTGCTGCGTATATCTCGCTATCAATAAGTGCAGTCGATATAATGTTTCTATATAAAAGTGAGAGGTCGTGAAAGTAAATGGAAAGCAAATCAATATTAGTTGTCGATGACAATGAAGAAATTAGAGATGCTTTAAGCGAATATCTTACTCGTGCTGGTTTCTGTGTATTTGTCGCTGAGGACGGTGATGAAATGTGGAAACAGTTAAATCAACATGAAATGAACCTCATCATTTTAGATATTATGTTGCCAGGGGATGATGGTCTCACTCTATGTGGTAAAATTAGGCTAACGTCTCATGTGCCTATAATTATGCTGACCGCAGTAACAGATGAAATCGATCGGATTGCAGGGCTAGAGATTGGCGCAGATGACTACATAACCAAAACATTCAGTCCTCGCGAGCTACTAGCTAGAATTAAAGCTTTGTTACGCCGTACTCAATTTACCTCTGATATTCCCCTTAATCGTAAAATACGCTTTCTTGATTGGTCTTTTGACACAGTAAAACGTCAGCTTAATCATATCGCTGGCGATAGCATCAAATTATCAGGCTCCGATTACTCTTTATTGCTGATGATGTTACAAAACCCCAATAAGTTATTGAGCCGTGATGATATTGCTCAGTGTTTGTGGGGGCGAGATGCCGATCCTTTTGAGCGCGGTATCGATGTGCAAATGAGCCGCCTTCGTAAACACCTTCACGATATTGAACGTTCGATTATTGTCAGCATACGTAACAAAGGTTATATGTTTGCCGTTGACGATATTCAGGATGTTTAATTTGATTGAAAATAAGACAATTTAAAATGAAATCATCTTATTTTAAGTCGATTACCTTTCGATTTAGTGTCGCATTGCTGGTTATTATTACGGTAGCAGAATTAGTTGCAGGGGCTATTTGGTTCTATGCCAGCAAATTAGATAAAGAAGAAACCGCGAAGGATACGTTAACCAGTTTATCAAGCTCTATTACTGATACTTTTTCTTACTTTCAATCTTTACCCATTAATTATCGACACTTAATTCTAAATCAACTCAGAGAAGCCGGTGGGACTCGATTCTTTATTTCCATCAATAACACCTTGCTAGATATTGAAAACTTAGACTCATTAACGTTTGCACCTTGGCTCAGCGATTTCACTGAAGTAGCCTTAAAAGAAACGTTACCGCATCATTCTAACATTCAGGTATCGATCACTCGACGAGAAGACATCAAATTATTTAATAGTGGCGTAAAGCTCACTGAGCTGCCTGTTATTTGGAGCAAGTATGGATTGTCATTAAGTGAGCTGGATTTACCCATCGTTGTTGTTCAAATCGAAATGGCAAAAGGAGAGTGGTTTTATATCGCGTCAGTGATCCCCCTTTCTTTTTCTGCACTAACAACCCAGTTCATTGACCATCGCCAGTTGCTTTTCTTAGCAATCACGACAGTATTGCTGATGATTTGTACCACATTATTGCTACAACGAGAGTTTCGACCAATAAAAGCACTCGCAAAATCAGCAACCTTAATGGGGTCAACATTTCACATTACCGAGCTAAAAGAAGAAGGTAGTAATGAAACGCAAGCTGCAATTCATGCTTTTAATAAAATGAACCGTCGAATTCAAGCGTACATGGCCGATCGCGACATGTTATTCAGTGCGATTTCACATGATTTAAAAACACCACTCGCGTGTTTGAAATTCAGAACAGAAATGCTTGATGATGAGAATGCCAAACTGCGTTTCGAAAAGTTACTCAATGAAATGGACACCATGTTACATGGCGCATTACGTTGCATGAAAGACACTGATACACACGAGATGCCAATAGAGGTCGATCTTAAGCAGTTGTTGCTTGACTGCGCTGAAGACTATAACCACGAAATTATACAAGTGGAGATACAAGCACAGTCATCAGTTTATTACCTTGTTAAGCCAGTTACGCTTAAACGCTGCATTACAAACATTATCGATAATGGGGTGCGTTACGGTGATCACGTAGTCGTTGATATTGATACAGAATCAACACCAGAAAGTGTGCTGATTGTTATTCGTGATTATGGTGATGGCTTAACGCAGCAGCAAATAGAAAAAGCATTTGAGCCGTACTATCGTGCTGGTCGTAAAGATCTGGCTGGGTCGGGGTTAGGGTTAACAATTTCAAGAAGTATTGCGCGTTCACAGGGCGGTGATTTACGTATTCGTAATCACCATGAATGTGGCTTAGAAGTGCAAATAGCATTACCGAGAAAAATATGAAGAAGCTGATATTACTCGCAGGCTTGTATTCTAGTTCATTATTAGCTGCATCTGCACAAGGCCAACAAGAGCTGCATTTTTTACATTGGTGGACATCTACTGGGGAAGTGCAATCGGCAAATTTGGTGAAAACCGAGTTAGCAAAGCACCAGATTAAAGTTGTAGATGTGCCAGTACGGGGAGGTGGAGGTACGCCAGCAAAATCAATTCTCCAAGCCCGTGCTATTGCTGGCAATCCACCTGAGTTAGCACAGATAGAAGGCCCTGCGATCAAAGCATGGGCGACCTTAGGTTTTTTACATCCGCTGACTTCACTGGCTAAAGAACAGCAGTGGGAAGAGACTTTATACCCATTTGTTCGCTCTATTCAGCAATACAACGGTGACTATTACGCGATACCTGTCACCGTTCACCGTTTAAACTGGATGTGGGTTAACCACAATAAGCTCGCTGAATATCAACAAACAGTGCCACAAACATGGGAACAATTGATTACGGTATTTAACGCACTGAAACAAAAAGGAGTCATGCCACTAGCCATAGGGAACGAACCTTGGCAGGTAGGGCAGTTATTTGAAAACATAGCCTTTAGTATCGGTGGACAGGCGTTTTATCAAAAAGCGTTTATTGAACTCGATGCTGACGCGCTAAGTAGCCCATCAACCTATGAGGCACTTAGCAAGTTTCGTCAGATCAGCAATATTATTGGAGGTAAGCTAATAGAGCAACGCTGGGATCAAGCATCGCAGTCATTGCTACGCGGTGACAGCGTGTTCCAGATTTCAGGTGATTGGGTAGCCGGTGAGTTAATGTCAACAACAGGGGAGTTCCCTGATTCTATTTCTTGTTATCCAACGCCATCCAAGACTGCGAGCTTTCTTTATAACATTGACAGCTTTGCCTTCTTTAATAGTGCGCAGCTTTCTGAAACAGAAGCGTTGAAGGTTGCGGGTATATTATCAAGCAAGCAGTTTCTACATGACTTTAATCTTAAAAAAGGCTCAATTCCCACACGAAAAGACATCGAGTTAACAGGCTATAACCAATGTGCAGTCAAGTCACAACAAGATCTTCAGCAAGCGATCCAGACGGGTAATGTTATGCCGAGTATTGTTGATTCGATGGCGGTGAGTCCACTCATTCAAAAAGCGGCTCTTAATGAGTTATTCCGATTTTTTAACGATCCGACAGTCACTACTGATGATGTAATTTTACATCTTCAAAATGTCAGTAAAACCGGAATAGCGTTCTAATATCGGACTAAATATTAAAAAGGTGCATATTTATGCGAATTTTAATGCGCGCAAATATGGTGTAACACATTAATCAATAAGAACTTTTTATTTAAAGTGTGCTCTGTGTTTAATTTTTGCAGGTTTTTTTTATATAAAACTGACACATCTCAATGTTCATATTTACTTAAGTTTTAGTATGGTCACTTCGAATTCTGATACATATTGAAACATAAGAGCGGGACATGGATAAATTAATTGAGCGTTTTTTACGATACGTTAGCTTTGAAACTCAATCTAACCCTTCAGTTGCGCACTGCCCAAGTACGGCTTGCCAACTAGTGCTTGCTGAGCAATTAAAGCGTGAACTAGAAGAGCTAGAGCTTTGCGATGTAACCTTAGACGAACACGGTTACTTAATGGCACGCTTACCATCAAATGTTGATTTCCCAGTGCCAGCAATTGGCTTTATTGCTCACATGGATACAGCACCTGATGCATCTGGTAAAGATGTTAAGCCACAGATCGTTGAAGATTACAAAGGTGGCGATATCGCTTTAGGCATTGGCGATGAAGTGCTTTCTCCTATTCAGTACCCAGACCTAAATAAGTTACATGGTCACAATATCATCACAACAGATGGTACTACGCTTCTTGGTGCGGACAATAAAGCTGGCGTTGCTGAAATCATTACGGCGATTGCTCATCTGAAAGCGAACCCAAGTATTCCACATGGTGATATTTGCATTGGTTTCACACCTGATGAAGAAATTGGTCGTGGCGCAAACCTTTTTGACGTTGAAAAATTCAATGCTGAATGGGCTTACACTATTGATGGCGGTCCAATTGGTGAACTAGAGTACGAGAACTTTAACGCAACTTCGGCAGATGTAATTTGCCATGGCGTTAACGTTCACCCAGGTACGGCAAAAGGCAAAATGGTTAATGCGATGAATATCGCAGCGCAATTCCAGTTAATGATGCCAGCAGAAGAAACGCCAGAGTGCACAGAAGGGTACGAAGGTTTTTACCATTTGAAATCAATGGAACCTGCAGTTGCTAAAACAGAATTAGGCTACATTATTCGCGACTTTGATCGTGAAGGATTAAAGCAGCGTAAAGCGTTCATGCAGCAAAAGGTGGACGAGCTAAACAGCCGTTTAACAAAAGGCCGCGTAGAGCTGCAATTAACAGATAGCTACTACAACATGCGTGAAATGGTAGAGCCACATCCACACATCATTGAATACGCAAAAGAAGCAATGATTGCGTGTGATGTTAAGCCTGACATTAAACCGATTCGCGGCGGCACCGATGGCGCACGTTTGTCATTTAAAGGTCTACCTTGCCCGAATATTTTCACTGGCGGTTATAACTTCCACGGTATTCATGAGTTTATTACGATTGAAGGCATGGAATTAGCGGTTAAAGTGATTGTTCAGCTAGTTCAAACAACGGCAAGCAAATACAGCAAGTAAACTATTGATTCAATAGTTTAAATTGGTATTACACATAGAAAAAAGAGAGCTTTGAAAGCTCTCTTTTTTTATTATGTACCGTCCTAAATATGGTTGACACATTTCCAACATGAAATTGGAGAGTGTCATGAAAACAACAAGTAGACGTACTCAACGAGATTATTCTCTTGCCTTTAAATTGGCAGTCGTAAGCCAAGTTGAAAAAGGCGAAATGACTTATAAGCAAGCTCAAGAGCGTTATGGGATCCAAGGTCGCTCTACCGTTTTAGTTTGGCTTCGCAAACATGGTCAACTAGATTGGTCTAAAGGAATAGAACAATCGAGAGCGTTAGGAGCGACTATGTCAAACCCTTCCTCAACTCAAACCCCAGAGCAACGAATCAAAGAACTCGAGCAGCAATTGGAAGAGACTCAGCTCAAAGCTGAGTTCTTTGAAGCGGTAGTAAAAGTCATGGATCGAGATTTCGGTGTCCGAATCTCAAAGAAGCGCAAGGCCGAGTTATTAAGGAAAAAACGGTCAGAAAGTTGACCGTCACTAAAGCTTGTCACTTCATAGGTATTACACGACAAGCCTTCTACAAGCGCTGTGTTGCAGAAATTCATCAAACAAAGAAAGATGAATCAGTACTCGGTTTCGTGAAGGATCAAAGGATGATGCACCCTCGTATAGGGACTCGTAAGATCAAGTATTTACTTGCTCAGAACGATATTGAAATCGGGCGAGACCGCTTATTCTCTCTGTTGAGAATGAATCGATTATTAGTGCAAAATCGAAGGGCTTATCATCGAACCACAAACAGTAATCATCGCTTTTACTGCCATCCAAATCGAATCAAAGAAGGCTTAATACCGGAAAGACCAGAGCAATTATGGGTTGCCGATATTACTTATCTAGCAACGCGACGTGGTAGTACTTATCTCAGTTTAGTGACGGACGCTTACTCAAGAAAAATCGTGGGCTATCACATAGGTGATGATATGAAAGCTCGCACGGTCAAGCAGGCCTTTTTAAACGCGTTGAAAGAGCGGAAGAATACAGGTGAGCTTGTTCATCACTCAGATCGAGGTGTTCAGTACTGCTCTGTTGAATACCAAGAGTTGCATCGACAGTATGATGTATCTTGCTCAATGACTGATGGCTATGACTGTTATCAGAATGCGTTGGCAGAGAGGATCAACGGAATACTGAAGATGGAGTATCTGTTGAATAAGCCGAATGATTTAGATGAAGCAAAGAAAATGGTCGCCGAATCAGTAAAAATCTATAATGAATATAGGCCTCACACAGCTCTAAAATACAAAACGCCCGATGAAATACATCGAGCGTTTTAGTCAATCAAGTGTCAACCCATATCAGGACGGGTCATTATTTCTTTAGCTCGTTTTCAGATATCTTCGCTAAATCTTCAATTTCTTGGTGCTTACCTAAGCTATCAACAACCCAATCGTTTAGGTGTTTTAAAATCGCAGTAACAGCCTGCGTTTTTGTGCCATGTTCACCAGCGTTAACATCTAGCTGTTCTTTGGCATGTAAACCCGTTTGATCTTCAGCAATGTGTAGCCACTCAGGGTGCCAGTAGTAACTGTGGCCATCTTGAGTCATCCAGTTGTGAACGCCGCTGCTTTCACCTTTATAATCTAAATCGTGTGCTTTGTATGGCATGATAATCCCTTGAAAGAATGCATATTACCTTATGATTATAGATAACTTTCTCAGTGTAATATGAAACGCACTTAACAGATTACAAAAAAATTTGAAGTTGGTGAAAGCGAGAGGTTGCTAGTAGTGTGTCGCTATGCATTTAAGCAGTTACAAATAGTTACACTTATCAGATTGCTGAATTTATCAGTAAATGGATAAATACAGCCTCATTCTAACAAAAGGTTAAATACATATATGGACGACCCCTCGAGTCGCTCACCCCTTAGTTACTCCACCTTCTTGGAGTACGCAACATGCTAGAACTTTTCCTTCAACCTGAATCACTGATCATATTAGCGACTCTATTTGCCCTAGAGGTAGTATTAGGCGTTGATAATGTAGTGTTTATCTCTGTTTTATGTGAACGTTTGCCTGCGTACCAGCGTAAATTGGCGCGAAACCTCGGTATCGCTTTAGCCGTTTTAGCGCGCATAGGTTTAGTGTTCTCTATCAGTTGGGTTATGTCACTGACCGCACCATTATTTACTGTGATGAATAGCGCCTTTACTGGTCGTGACTTGATCATGATTTTAGGTGGCGCATTCTTGCTAGCGAAAAGCTTAAAAGAGTTGTGGATGTGGTTAACACAAGATGAGAGCCACACAGCAAGCACTGTTCGCGCTGGTATCGCATTAGTCTTATTACAGATAGTCGCAGTTGACGCCGTGTTCTCGATGGATTCAGTGATTACCGCTGTAGGTATGACAGATGAAGTACCTTTGATGATCGCCGCGATATTAGCGTCTGCTGTTGTCATGGTGTTATGTGCAGAGAAAATTAACGACTGTGTGACCCGTTACCCTGGGTTTAAAACATTAGCATTATTATTCTTGGTATTGCTTGGTGGTTTGTTAATGGCTGAAGGCTTTGCTATTCATGTAAACAAAGGGTATGTGTATTTTGCGATGGCCTTTGGTTTGATTATGGAAGGTTGCCATATCTTGCTGAAAAGAAAACGTAAAACATTGATTAACCGTTTGTATCCACAGCAAGCGGGTTGGGCTATTAAGACTCACGCTGTGCGTTAATAACCAGTCTGGTTGTTTCCGAAAGGCAGAACTTATGTTCTGCCTTTTTTGTATTTCCAGGTAATGATTCAAATACGTTATTATTTGAATCATACTTTGATTTGAATGTGGTGAATATTTGAATCATAATGTGATTTGAATGTTGGATTTAATTGCATCATCGAGGTGAAAGTATGTGGATATGGCAGCAAGAACAATGGCCAAACTTTACTTGGCGTGAGCCTCAGTTAGCTTTGCTATTACGCGATGTCCGATTCAACCAAGGGGTTTTGCTGGGGAAGGTGTCAGCTAAAGGCGAAGATGAACAACAAGCCATGCTTGATACGCTATTGGCGAACATCATTCATTCGAGTGCCATTGAAGGTGAGAAATTAAATGCGTTTTCTGTTCGTTCATCATTGGCCAATAAATTGGGCGTGACAGAAGACAAGCCTTACCCAACATCTGAGCAAAGTGATGGTCTTGCTGAGATAATGCTCGATGCGGTCAATAATCTTGATTCCGCATTAACGCTAGAGCGGATCTTAGATTGGCATCGCTTATTGTTCCCTGAAGGCTATACCATGTTTAACCCAGTCGAAGGGGGCAAGCTACGCGGTGATGCGCCCATGCAGGTTGTCTCTGGTCGTATCGATAGGCCTGTGATTCATTTTGAAGCACCAGAGCGTCATCAGCTAGAACAAGAACTTGAACAATTCATTACTTGGTTTAATCAGTCGCGTGACAATGTCACTTTAGACCCGTTAATCCGAGCAGCGATCACCCATCTTTGGTTTGTTACCATTCACCCAATGGACGATGGTAATGGCCGTATCACGCGATTGTTAACCGACCTTGCACTGGCACAAGCAGAACAACAGTCAGTACGTTTTTACGCTATGTCTGTCAGTATACTGGCTAGGCGCAAATCTTATTATGAGATATTAGAGCTTACCCAAAAGGGTGATTTAGATATTACAGACTGGTTAACGTGGTTCTTAGAAACTTTGAATCAAACTTTCTGTGATGTACTGGCAGAGATAGAACAAACAGTCGCAAAAACAAATTTTTGGCGACGCATAGATCAAACGCAATTAACTACCGAGCAAATGAAGGTCATGAACCGAATGCTAGATGGCGATTTTGATATTGGCATTAATGCCAGTCAGTATACCAAAGTAGCTAAAGTCAGCCGTCCGACTGCAACTCGTCACCTTGCAGCGTTAGTTAAACTGGGTTGTTTACAGAAAACAGATGCTGGCGGTCGAAGTACACGGTATATCGTTAACTTTTAAGCCACATCAGATAACGTCACAGTAAATACAGTTTGGTCGCTTATGAGTTGCTTGAGTGCTTAATAAATAGCCTAACTATGAGGCGTACGCTACTTTATAGGCCGGATAGGGGATAATCGTTGATGTCATGCAGAGCATGAACAACACTATGTGGCTAATTCGTCAAATAATGTTTATTACATTTTTTAGATAGATCACGTAAACTACGCGCTCATTTTTTTCGTCCATATATCAGGTAAATTATGATACGTCTCAACCAAGTGAAATTACCGCTGGATCACGCTGAAAACGCATTACAAGATTATGTTTTAAAAGCACTGTCAATATCTGAACAGCAACTGGTTGATATCCATGTATTTAAACGTGGTTATGACGCACGCAAGAAAAGTCAAATCTCCTTAATTTACACTTTAGATATTACGCTAAAAAATGTTGATGAAGAGTTACTGCTAGCAAACTTTGACAACGATCCAAACGTGCGCCAATCGCCAGACACTGAATACAAATATGTTGCCAGTGCTCCGAGTGATTTAACGGAGCGTCCGATTGTGATCGGCATGGGCCCTTGTGGCATATTTGTAGCACTAATTCTAGCTCAAATGGGTTTTAAACCAATTCTGTTAGAACGCGGTAAATCAGTACATGAACGCGCTAAAGATACATTCCGTTTTTGGCGTACCAGTGAATTAAATACTGAATCGAATGTTCAATTTGGTGAAGGTGGTGCGGGTACGTTTTCTGACGGCAAACTCTATAGCCAAGTAAAAGATCCAGGTTTCCTTGGTCTTAAAGTTAAACAAGAGTTTGTTCTTGCGGGCGCACCTTCTGAAATTATTTACGTTAGCAAACCGCACATTGGTACTTACAAATTAGTGACCATGGTTGAGAAAATTCGCTCTAAGATCATTGAACTTGGCGGCGAGATTCGTTTCGAAACGCGTGTTGAAGAAATCAACATCGAAGAAGTAAATGGCGAACGTCAGGTTGTAGGTGTAACGCTTAACGGTGGCGAAGTGATCAACAGTAAACATGTTGTTGCTGCAATCGGCCATAGTGCGCGTGATACTTTCCAAATGCTGCATGATAAAGGCGTACATTTGGAAGCACAGTCTTTCTCTATTGGTTTCCGAGTTGAACACAAACAAGAGATGATTGACCAAGCGCGTTTTGGTAAAAATGCGGGTCACCCAATTTTAGGTGCTGCAGATTACAAACTTGTGCATCACTGCAAAAACGGTCGCTCTGTATATAGTTTCTGTATGTGCCCTGGTGGTGTTGTGGTTGCCGCGACGTCGGAAGAGCATGCGGTTGTAACCAATGGTATGAGCCAGTACTCTCGTAGCGAACGTAATGCGAACAGTGCGATTGTTGTTGGTATTTCTCCTGAAGATTTTAATAACGATCCGCTACAAGGTGTTGAGCTTCAGCGTAAGCTAGAACGTAATGCTTATGTTATGGGTGGAAGCAACTACGACGCGCCAGCACAAATGGTTGGTGATTTCTTAGCTGCTGGTAAAGGTAAGCCTTTTGAAGCGGTTGAACCATCTTACAAACCGAATGTTAAAATGACAGATCTAAGTGATGCATTACCTGATTTTGCTATCGATGCGATTCGTGAAGCACTTCCTGCGTTTGCTAAGAAGATCCGCGGTTTTGATAGTAAAGATGCAATGCTAACGGGTGTTGAAACTCGTACATCATCACCGGTTCAAATTAAACGTGGCGCTGATTTCCAAAGCATTAACACACTAGGCTTATACCCAGGTGGTGAAGGTGCAGGTTACGCGGGCGGTATTTTGTCTGCAGGTATTGATGGCATCAAAATCGCTGAAGCGGTTGCGCTTGATATGCTAAAAAAACACAGCTAACGTCAACGATTAATCTCGCTAGACGTGCATCGCTGCAATATCAAAAGAGCCGCTAATTTTAGCGGCTTTTTTACGTTTTGGTTTCCAGTGACTGAAACAGCTAACTCGAAGAAGCATACGTCAAAAACGTTCCTGAAAGTAATTTGCAAGAAAACTAACGAAAGACGTTATCCTTTGAGGTTGATAGTCGTTCGCTTTGAATACGGCATACATGGGAAGTTTCATTGGCTCGTATTCTGTTAATACTAAGGTTAACTGAGCTTTACTGAGATACTGTTCAACCATCCAACAGGGTAATAGCGCGACACCATGCCCTAGCAATGCCATTTCAAGTAATAACTCAGCACTGTCACTTTTAAAGCTTTCTCTAACTGCGACTTTAGAAAAAGTACCGTCTGTATTTTTAAATCCCCATATGTTGGACGGGGAGCTAAAAGAATAGGTTAAGCATTGAAGTTGTTTAAGATCGTTAATTGTCTTTGGCGTGGGCTTATTTGCTAAATACTGTGGCGAAGCAAAACAAACCGCTTCATTGGTAAACAACAAACGCGCCTTATAGCCGGAGTCTTCTAGGTACGACGCACGAATCGCAATATCTACACTGCTTTCGATTAAATCTACCTGCCGATCATTTACCGATACATTGATGACAAGGTTAGGGTGCATGGTCATAAACTGACTAATCGGTTCTGCCAGTAATATTGTTGCGGCAGCGCTGGGAACCGAGAGTTTGAGTTCACCACTGACTTGAGTGAGTTCACCTTTCAAGCGTGATTCAGTATGCGTCATTTCATCAAGTAATTTAATGCAATAGATCAGATACTCAGCGCCTTGTGGTGTTAGCGATATTTTCCTGCTGTTACGATAAAACAAGGTAAACCCAATACGATTTTCTAACCAAGCTATCTTTTTGCTCACCGCACTTTGAGTTAGATTTTGTTCATCTGCCGCCGCAGTAAAACTCCCCAGTTGAGCCGTTCGAGCAAATAGCGTTATGCATTCATATTTGTCCATACAACACCACCTAAATCATTCCATTTTAGAATGTTAACTATGACAAAAATAGCATTCTTCCATCTCGTTTGGAATGTTTAAATAGCCTAATTCAACGAGGAGAATGAAACAATGAAAGATGTCTTAGTGCTGCTGTTAATCGCTTTTTTTGCATTTGCGAGTTCCGTAAAATTACTTGGCTGGCAGAAAATAATTTTTGAAACACAGCTCGCTTTTTTCCATAAGTATGGCCTCAATAGAGCAGCCATGTTTGTGGTTGGTTTAATTGAGTTAGCGGGCGTGATTCTACTTATTAGCTCATTATTCGTAATAGAAAACCCATTGGTGTTATGGAGTGGTGCGGCTTTATTAGGAGCAACCTCGGTCGGGGCGCTATTCTTCCATTTTCGCTTTGATCGCTGGCAAGATGGGATACCTGCAATGGTAACCTTGGCATTGTCTGTGGCTGTGAGTGTTTTATAGGTGTGAAATAGGAATAAGAGCAGCTATTGCTGCCCTTATTAGATTTTATAGATAGCGGCTTATTAAATGTTCTTTAAAATAACTCGGATTCAGCGATTTACCTGTTGCTCGAATTACAAGTTCATCGGTTGTGAGTGTGGATGCTTTTGACCAGATGTTTGCTTCAAGCCAAGTAAAGATAGGTGTAAGGTTATTGTCACTAATGAGCTGTTCTACATCCATTTCTTTGCGCATGGTAGCCATGAACTGCGCGGCGTACATTGCACCTAATGTATAACTTGGAAAGTACCCAAAGCTGCCATCGGTCCAGTGAATATCTTGCATGCAGCCATCGGTGTAATTACCTTCCGTATTCACACCTAAGTACTCTGTCATTTTTTGATTCCAGAGTGATGGAATATCTGCCACTTCAATCTTGCCTTCGATTAAATCTCGCTCGATTTCATAGCGAAGAATAATGTGGGCAGGATAGGTGACTTCATCGGCGTCGACACGAATAAAAGCTGGTTTAACTCGTGTATTAAAAAGAGTGATGTTTTCTGCCGTAAACGCTGGGTCGTCTTCACGGTTTAACAATGCTTGTGCCGTTGGTGCTAACAAATTAATAAATTCTAAGCTGCGTGATAACTGCATTTCAAACAACAAACTTTGTGATTCATGAATCCCCATTGAACGCGCTTCACCCGCAGGTAATTCAGCCCATTCTTTTGGCAGACCTTGCTCGTAACGTGCGTGGCCTGTTTCGTGGATAACCCCCATTAATGCGGAGGTGAAATCTACTTCGTCGTAACGCGTCGTCATACGAACGTCGGTAGGTATACCACCGCAGAAAGGGTGGACACTGACGTCAAGGCGGCCATGATTAAAATCAAAACCGAGTAGCTTCATCATTTCAACGCTCAGTTCTTTTTGCTTATCAATAGCAAAAGGGCCTTGAGGCATTAGCACACTTTCCGATTGTTGTTTCTTCTGTATTTGTTGAATGAGGTCAGGAAGCCAAGATTTCACATCAGCAAAAATAACATCAAGCTTATCTGTCGTCATGCCTGGTTCGTACAAATCAACTAGCGCGTTATAGCGGCTTAAACCAGTAGCTTCAGATCGGATCTGAGCTTCTTGACGAGACAGTTCAACTACTTTTTCAAGATTCGTTTGGAAATCAGCCCAGTTATTGTCTTTACGCTGATTTCGCCAAGCATGCTCACAAACAGATCCTGCTTTAGACTGTGCTTCAACTAGATCTTCTGGCAGTACTGTGGCTTGCTGCCAGCGGTTTTTCATTTCACGTAGGCTGGCTTGTTGCTCTGTTGAAAGACTTTCAGATTCAGCTTGTGTAAAGAGAGCTTGTAGCTTTGGGTCTGTTAATAATTGGTGGGTATAAACGGCCAGTTCAGCCATTGCTGCTGAGCGAGCATCGTTACCACCTTCAGGCATCATTGAGGCCTGATCCCAACCACAAATTGCACCTAAGTGATTAAAGCGAGACAATTTCTTGAAGTGTTTTTCGAGCTGTTGATAATTAGACATATTCTTTCCCTGTAATCTTGCCTGTTGAATGGCGAACTTTAATGTGGGTATCCACTTGTTTCAATCTATAGCCTTTATGTTTTTGCATCGATTTTATTTAGGCTTTTCGTAAATGAATAACTATTGGTTTAACGTGATGATACTAAAAATCACTTTTAGCATAGTAACGTGTTTACGATTAATCGCAATATCACGCTTTATAGCAGTAATTAAGAGTCGCTAGTGTAACAAAATGGCCAAGAACTCACTCTTTGTAATGTAAATTATCGTGAAAAATTGTCAGAATTTAACCTCAATCGTAATTGTTGATGAGAGAAGCATGTATTCGTGAAATGCTTATATATACTGGATGTATCTTTTGGTTATACGGAATACGTAGCACGATGAATACCATTCCACGCGTTTTATCCTCGCTGCCTGCTTGTTCGCTGACAGCAGCGATGCTTTTATCTTTTTCTCTTAACGCAACAGCGGCACCAACAGTAATTCCTGATGCTCCAGTACTGGGTTCAAAAGGCTATGTGCTTATTGATTACCACACAGGAAAAATCTTGGTAGAAAAAAATGCGCATGAAAAACTTAACCCTGCCAGCTTAACGAAGCTGATGACCAGTTTTGTAGCCGGTAAAGAGATGCAGCAAGGTAATATTAATGCTGACGATTTAGTGGTGATCAGCCGTAACGCATGGGCACGAAACTTCCCAGATTCATCAAAAATGTTTATTGAGGTTGGCACTGAAGTCAACATGATGGACTTATATCGTGGTTTGATAGTGCAATCAGGTAACGATGCCAGTGTTGCCATTGCAGAGCATGTTGCAGGGTCGGAAGGGGCTTTTGTGAGTTTAATGAACTCATGGGCCAAAAAATTAGAAATGACCAACTCTTCATTCTCCAACCCACATGGATTAGATGCTGATAACCTGTACAGCACGCCTTATGATATTGCGTTATTAGGTCAGGCATTAATTCACGATTTACCTGACATTTACTCTCTTTATAGTGAGCGTTCTTTTAACTATAACAACATTACGCAGCGTAACCGTAATGGTCTACTGGGTGATAGAAGCTTGAATGTAGATGGGATGAAAACAGGTTACACCAGTGGGGCTGGTTTTAGTTTGGCGAGCTCTGCCACTCAAGATGATATGCGTTTAATCTCGGTCGTGATGGGAGCAAGTAGTTCAAAAAGCCGTGAAGCAGAAAGCAAACAGCTACTGAACTATGGTTTCCGTTTCTTTGATACGGTGTCACCACACAAGCAAGGCGAGTCCATTCTTAATGAAAAAATATGGATGGGTGATAAAGACGAAATTAAACTTGGGGTAGGCGAGGATACTTTTGTTACCGCGTCACGCAATAAGGTTAAATGGCTAAAAGCCCATGTCGAATTAGATGATGAGCTTGTTGCTCCTGTTCGTAAAGGTACTGTTGTCGGTAAGGTGATTTATCAAGTGAACGACAATAGTGTCGGTGAAGCACCGCTTGTTGCTCTCGAAACAGTAGAAGAAGGTGGTATCTTTAGCCAAATTGTTGATTACATCAAACGCTTCTTTTTAAGCTTGTTCAAATAGCCTCTCAAAACACACTAAAAAAGCTGCATTAAGCAGCTTTTTTAGATCCCGCTATACAGATGTTTCAACATCGCAGAAAAATCCGTATAATCCACGCCCTACAAAGAATCCATCTAGGAAATCTACAGTCGATATCTTCGACAGTGTGAGAAGTCGCAATGAATCAGAATGATAATAGAAAAGAGACACTTGAATTCAACAAACTCCAAAAGCGTTTAAGGAGAAATGTTGGGAATGCAATTATCGATTACAACATGATTGAAGAAAATGATGTTGTGATGGCATGTATCAGTGGCGGTAAAGATTCATTTGCGATGCTCGATATCCTTTTGAACTTGAAAAAAGCAGCGCCGATTCATTTTGATGTTGTTGCTGTTAACCTTGATCAAAAGCAACCGGGTTTCCCTGATCATATTTTGCCAGAATACTTCAAAAGCCTGAATATTCCTTACTACATCGTAGATAAAGATACGTATTCAGTGGTTAAAGAGAAAATCGAAGAAGGCAAGACAACATGTGGTCTATGTTCGCGTCTACGCCGCGGTACGCTTTACTCGTTTGCTGAGAAAATTGGGGCAACGAAGATTGCACTTGGTCACCACCTTGATGATATCGTTGAGACTATGTTCTTGAACATGTTCCACGGTTCTCGTTTAAAGGCGATGCCTCCTAAACTTCGTTCAGATGATGGTCGTAACGTGGTTATTCGTCCACTGACTTACTGCCGTGAAAAGGATCTGATCAAATACGCTGAACATAAAGCGTTCCCGATCATTCCATGTAACCTATGTGGTTCTCAAGAAAACCTTCAGCGCCAGAATATTAAAGCAATGTTGATTGATTGGGATAAGAAAACACCAGGCCGTGTTGATAGTATTTTCAAATCAATTCAGAACATTAGCCCAAGCCAATTAGCAGATAAGAATCTATTTGATTTTGTTAACTTGCCGCTAGATCGTGAAGGTGAACGTGCAGAGTATGCTTTCACTGAAGCTGAAGTATCATCAACGAACATTGATGAGTCTATGTTTATTGATGTGACTAACGTTTAATCACAACAATTATTCAGCATGATGAGAAAGGGCGACTATAGTTGCCCTTTTGTTAATTAGATAAAGAATTTCCCTATTCGCGCCTATTTACACGTGCCTCATTCTGCATCAGCCTTTCTTTCCCCCTTGAGCCTGTTCCCAAAACATCGAACTAAACCGCTAACTTTTATAGCTATTTACTGTAAACTTGCAGTTAATCTATTTGGTAGCCTCAACGTAGCTGCCACAATTAGTCATCGTTTAAGCAAGCAGGGATTTATGACTTTGGTAAAAAAGGGAACATTCGTATTAGCGGGTTTACTTAGCTTTGGGCTTGTTGGATGTTCATCACAGCAGACGCAGCAGTTAGGCTTACGAAGCAGCACGGTATATTCTTCACCACAGCAAATGTCTAATCAAGAGCTTTGCGATACATATGTGCATGGTCGTGATTCTGTCCATACTCGTTTTGCTATTGCGAGTGAGTGGAGCCGACGCGGTTTAAGCACTAAATACTGTAAAGAAAAAAACCAAGAACTCTTTATTACAACGGCAGTGAAAGCCTTGGCGGGTATTAGCTCTGAAACAAAGAAAGAAAATGCTAACGCGGTACAGCCCGTTCAACCTGTTGCTAAATAAATTGTTTAAGACTTAAGTGAAAACGGAACCTATCAAGGTTCCGTTTTTGTATCTAAAACTAATACGCTATTTCAAGCTAACTGTTAATCGATGTTTGGTGCTAACGGGCTGATATAGCCTTCTGGTTTTAGCGCTAACAAATCACAGTTTAGGCTGTCGATCGTATGCTCTGCGGTATTACCAATAAAGATGGCAGATAAGCCTGTTCGGCCTGTTGTGCCAAGAATGACCATTTCGGCATCAAGCTCTTCGGCCACTTGTGGAATAACATCTTCTGGTAGACCTTCCACTACGCAAGTTTGCTCTTCAGATATACCATGTTTTTGGCGTAACGCTTTCATAGAGGTTAGGTGGTGCCCACGGACAGCATCGGTGTAAGATGCTGGATCAAACTCTGGTAACTCAATGGTAATATTCACTGGTGTTGATGGGTAAGCATTAACAATAATGACTTCGGCATTAAGCGTATCTGCAAAGCGTTTTGCTTCGTTAATGATGCAATCATTTAATGCTTCGTGAGTCTCACTGTCTGCGGCTAAATTTACACTCGCAATGATCTTGCCGCTATTCTCAGGCCAATTGTGTTCTTTCACCATTAAAACAGGGCATGGACATTTTCGTAGTAAATGCCAATCTGTTGGAGTGAAGATAACGGAACCGAGTTTGTCATGTTCATGCGTGGCTTTAATCACGATGTCATGGTGGTTGCTAAACACTTCAGCAATCACGGCTTCATAAGGGCGGTTATGCCAAACGACTAAGAGTTCGATACTTAATCCGTCTTCAGTAAAAGGACGAATAATATCTTTTAACCATTCTTCTCGTTGTTGAACCACACCTTTGCGCATAGCCTGCCGTTCGTCAGACGAGAGCATTGAGGTCATTTCATAAGAAAAATCGTAGATCGCGAGAAACAGTGTAATTTTAGTTTCTGGTGAACCTTGAGCAAGGTGCGCGGCTCGCGAAAGTGCGGGTTGATTGTCTTGCGCCGGATCGGCAACAACCAAAATATTCTTGTACTGTGTCATAACTGCCCCCTTACACAAACTGTCATCACGACTGTGTTGGCAACTGCATTAACCTGAAAAAAGTACAGATACCTAATATAGATTTCAAACAGGTATAACTAACTGTAACGCAAGTGGGGGAAAAAGGGGATAAATACGGAGGGCAAATATAAAAAAAGTGATACGCATCAAAAACGTATCACTTTTTGTTTTCATTGAAGAATAGATTATTACAGACTGTTGCTTTTGCTCACACCTGCTAATCGTGCCAGTTCTTCATGATCAAGAATCGTAATGTACTTACCTTTAACACTCAGCATTTCTGATTTTTGGAAGCGACCTAATAGACGACTGATAGTTTCAACCGTTAAACCTAGGTAGTTACCAATATCACCGCGTGTCATAGTTAGGCGGAATTCTCGAGGTGAGAAGCCACGCTGAGAGAAACGTAGTGATAAATTGTATAAGAATGCTGCTAAACGTTCTTCTGCATTCTTTTTAGAAAGCAGTAGAATCATTTCTTGGTCGCCTTTAATCTCGTTACTCATCAAGCGCATGATTTGTTGACGAAGTTTTGGCATTTTACCCGAAAGGTCATCTAAGATTTCAAAAGGAATCTCACAAACCATAGATGTTTCGAGTGATTGAGCAAAGCTCGGGTGTAGCATTTCATTGATCGCGTCAAAACCAACCAAGTCACCAGCAAGATGGAAAGCTGTAATTTGCTCATCACCCTGTTCGGTGATGGTGTAGCTTTTTATCGTGCCGGAGCGAATAGCATAAAGCGATTTTAATTCATCGCCTGCTTTGAAAAGCTCTTGGCCTTTCTGGATTGGTTTTTTTCGCTCGATAATTTGATCGAGCTGATCTAATTCAGACTCATTCAAAGTGAATGGGATACACAACTGACTAATACTACAATCCTGACAGTGGATTGCACACCCGCCTGACTGGATACGTTTGGTTGTAAGTTTGTCTGAAATCATAAGCCTGTCTAACCAATTTGATGTAGGTCAATATTTTAACATATTATGAAGCAATATGACGAGTATTAAAAACCTACATTATTTGATTGATTGCTATGTAACCAGTATGTATACCATAACCCAATAACAACAAAGCATTTGCACGCTTGAAATATAAATTACTGAGTAGCTGTTTTAGTTGAGAGGCTAACCCGCCCACAACGAGCATGGCAGGAAGTGTTCCTAAGCCAAAAGCAAGCATTACCAGGCTGCCGCTAACTAAGCTTCCGGATACTGCCGCCCAGCTTAATGTCGAGTAAACCAGCCCGCAAGGTAACCATCCCCACAGTACCCCAAAAGGTAATGCGGCCATCGGTGATTTTAATGGTAAAAAGGTATTGGCTTTAGGGGCAATACGCTTCCAAAGAATATGACCAACTTTTTCTATTTTTACAAGACCTTGCCACCATTGCCCTAAGTAAAGCGCGAGTATTATCATCATGACAGAAGCAAATAAACGCAATGAAATCAAAGCGTAAGAAGAGCCGCTCAATGTTGCTACACCAGCAAAAGCGCCACCAATGATACCGCCAGCGATAGTATAAGAGAGTAGGCGGCCGAGGTTGTACATTAATAAATAATGCCACCTATTATTTTTCTGTTGATTAGGCATTCCCATGGTGAGTGCCGCGGCAACGCCACCACACATTCCTAAGCAATGCCCAGCGCCCATTAGGCCAATGACAAACGCAGCATAAAAATCAATACTCATGGCTTACTCTGGCTTTTTAGGTGCTGATTCTGAGTTTGAATCTGGCGTCGATTTTGCTTTTGTTTCACTCTCATCAAACAAGATATCGAAGCCTTGTCGTTCAAGATCTTCAAATTGCTCCGACTTAACTGCCCATAAAAAGACACCAACAGCAATGCAAACCAATACAATGGCAATAGGGATCAAAATGTAAAGACTAGCCATTTTATTTTAATAACCTTAAAGAATTTGATACAACAATGATCGAACTCGCCGACATTCCCACTACTGCTATATAAGGTGCAACAAACCCTGCGACCGCTAATGGCAGAATAATTAAATTATAACCTAGTGCCCATGCTAAATTTTCACGGATGATTTTTTTGGTTTTCAAAGCCAATTTACGTGCATTAAGAATGCGAGTCAGCTGATCGCCTAATAGCACCATATCTGCTGATGATTTTGCGATATCAGTACCACCGCCCATTGCGACTGAAAGGTGAGCTCCAGCCAGAACAGGGGCGTCGTTCACGCCATCGCCAATCATGAGTGCAACGTCATTTTTATCAAGGCAACGAAGGTAATCAAGTTTCCCTTCCGGTGTTACACCAGAAACCAATTTGTCGATACCAAGTTTATCGGCAACAACCTGTGCACTAACCGAGTTATCACCTGTAAGCATGGTAACTTTTATACCAGCACGGTGAAATTGTTCAATTAGCTCTGCACTGTCTTCTCTAATTGGGTCTTCCAGTTTAAATGCGGCGACTAGCTCTGTATCTCGCGATAGCCATACTTGAAATTGATTTTCCATTTCTTTAGTAAGCTGCTCAGCATTAGAGTTATCTTGAAGCACAAAACTAAGTTGACCGATACGCCAAGTGCACTGATCTATGTCACCTTGCAAACCCTGCCCAATTGTATTTTCTACATTGTTAAACAAGGTGTGTTTATTCCGGTAGGGCTTAAACGCATTCGCTATTGGGTGATTAGCAAAGCGCTCAAGTTCTGCCGCCACCGCTAACGCATCGTGCTCTGCTACATCACTGAACAAACGCGTTTCAACAAGACGAACATTACCTTCTGTTAGCGTCCCTGTTTTATCAATAACAAGTTGGTTAACTTTACATAGGGTTTCCAGCACATGGCCGCGACGTAGTAGAATGCCTAATCGACCAAGGCTAGATGTCGAGCATGTTAACGCGGTCGGCGTAGCAAGTGATAGGGCGCATGGGCACGTAGCAACTAAGACCGCAAGGGTGATCCATAGAGCGTCATCCGGTTTTTGCTGATGCCAGTAATACCAAGTACCTGCAGCCACGATCAAAATAATTGCCACAAAGTATCGTGCGACTACATCGGCTAATACGGCAACTTTTGGTTTCGACATTTGTGCTTCATCTTGTAAGCGGACAATGTTCGAGATTAATGAATTCTGACGATCCTGTGTGACACGAATTTTAATGTTGCCATCACCATTAATGGTTCCCGCATAAACGAGTTCATCTTTATTACGAGGAACTGGCATGGGTTCGCCAGTCAGCATAGATTCATCGATGTGGGTTTCCCCAGAAAGTACAATACCGTCTGCGGGTAAGCTTTCCCCAGGAAGAACAGACACTATGTCGTTCACTTTTAATGTTTTGGCCGCGATTTGGCTACCGTCTTCTAATGTTGCCATTGCAGGCACAAGCTTTAGCAAGTTAGCACTGGCTGCCGCAGCTTGACGACGAGCGCGCATTTCAAGGAACCGCCCAAGCAATAAGAAGAAAGTAAACATGGAGATCGATTCAAAAAAGACTTCTCCTGTTTCTGTCACTGTCGCGTAAATACTTGCGACATACGCGAATAACAAGGCGATAGAGACGGGGACATCCATCCCCAGAGTCAATGCCCGTAAGTTTCGCCATGCGTTTAAGTAGAAAGGTAGAGCAGAGTATAAGAGGACAGGAGTTGCAAAAATCAAACTTACCCAGCGAAGATAATTTCTAAACTCTGCGTCTAAATCACCAAACACTTCAAAATACAGAGCTACTGCCAGCATCATCACCTGCATGGTCGCAATACCAGCAATACCAAGTTTATAGAGGTATTGCTTCATGGTTTCATGGTAGTGCTGCTCTTGGGCATCAGCCTCAAATGGCGCAGCTTTGTAGCCCAATTTATGAATACAAGAGAGAAGGTGACTGAGCTTAGTTTGTTCAGGATCCCACGCAAGTAAAGCGCGATGAGTTGTAGTATTAACGCGTATAGAAATAATACCGACTTCGCGCATGAGTTGCTTTTCAATCAACCAGGCACAAGCAGCGCAAGATACGCCCTCAAGTGACAATGTCACTTCTTTGCTGTTTTCATTACTACGGACAAACTCTTGCTGAACTTCTTCATGATCGTATAAAAGGAGTGATTGGAGTTGCTGCGGTACAAGATCAGCCTTTTCGGCAGGAGCGGTGCGGTATTCGTAATAAGATGTGAGGCCGCTTTCAACGATAGTCTGTGCAACTGCCTCACAACCAGGGCAACACATGTCGCGTGTTTCGCCCAGGATTTCAACTTGGAATTGGTGACCCGTTAAAACAGGGTCACCACAGTGGTAACAATCTTTTGTCATTCCTTGATCTGCCCGTACAACGAAATCGGGTCGGATGTTGGAAGTGCTACAGGGCCTTGCAACATCCAGTCGCCTTCAAATGGTTCAACCTCAACGAACCAAGGGCCTTGAACTGGCGCTGATGTGTTGAAGTGGTAACTGCCTTTTAGATCGGCACTAACCATTTGAGTAAAGTCTCTGTTTGCAAGAGTACGGTGGGTGAAAGTGACACGCAAGTTAGGAAATTGCGTTAGTTCACCTTTATCGAAATTAACTGTAATTTGGTCATCGACCACTTGCAGACTTGCTTTTAATTTAAGCGCATCGGCTACTTTTAATCGTGATAGGTCAAGATTAATCGCTTTACCTTTTTTGTAATAATCTTCAGCAACAAGATCAACTTGGTTTTGTGAGAAGACATAAACAATGCTGAGGCTATAGATAATTGATGTTGCAGGAATTGCCATAAGGAACCAAGGCCAAAACTGCTTATACCATGGTTTTTGCATGCTGATTACCTTCGAAGACTTCTTGGAAAGAGCCCCTGAGAGTATCAGGGGCTATAGGTTATGTCTCAGTTAAAAGTGTTAACGTTATGATTAACTGTAACTGATGATGAATAGCGGAAATTATTTGCTATTTGACTCGCTTAGGCTCCATACGTAAGCAGAGATAAGCTGTACTTTTTCTTCGCCAAGTACATCTTTCCATGCAGGCATTACACCTTGACGACCATGAGTGATCGTTGCTTCCACGGCACGTCGAGAACCACCGTATAGCCAAGTGTTATCCGTTAGGTCAGGTGCACCAAATGCAGGGTTACCTTTGCCATCCGTTCCGTGACAAGCAGCACACACAACAAAGCGTTGTTTGCCTGCTGCGGCATCTTGAGCATTCACTTTACGGCCCGACATTGAAAGCACGTAACTTGTCACATTTTTTACGCCGTCTTCACCTAGTGAATCAATCCATGCAGGCATCACACCAATACGACCATTCATGATGGTTGTTTTGATAGTTTCAGCCTCACCACCGTATAACCAAGCGTCATCCGTTAGGTTAGGGTAGCCCGCTTGGCCACGTGCATCAGAACCATGGCACTGTGCACAGTTTTGAATGAACAAACGTTGACCGACTTTAATTGCTTCATCGTTTTTAGCAATTTGCGTAATTGGCAGTAAAGTATTACCTGTACTGTCGTACGCCAGTGCTTTGAATGTTTCACCAAAACGTGCTTGTGCGTCACCTAACTCTTTAGCGTACTGATCCAGTGTTTTCTCTTGACGAGAGCGCTCCATAGAAGCTTGAGACTCTGCCATTGAACGTACAGTCTGATCGGAACTTGTCCAACCAAGTACGCCTTTAAAGTTACCTAGGCCAGGATATAGCACTAAGTAAACTGCGCCAAAAACCAGTGTGCCCCAAAACATATAGGACCACCACTTGGGCAGTGGGTTGTTTATTTCACGAATACCATCGTATTCGTGCCCCATATCTTCACCTTCTTCGACACCCATTTTGTCTCGGCTACACCAATAAAGCAGGGCAGCAATACCAACAAAGGTCGCGATAGTGATGATACTAATCCATAGACTCCAAAACGTCGTCATGCTTCCTAGCTCCTGTCTTTATCGCGCGTTGCCACGTCTTTCTCTTCATCAGCAAACACTAGATTAGCCGCTTCATCAAAACGGGCTTTCTGACGTTTACTGAAAGCCCATACGACAATGCCGATAAAGCTAGAAAACAAAATGACAGTCCAAATACTGTGAACAGTTCCAATATCCATAGAACGCTCCTTATTTCATCGCGTGACCAAGAGACTGAAGGTAAGCAACAAGTGCATCCATTTCAGTCTTGCCTTTAACCGCTTCACTTGCATTAGCAACTTGCTCATCAGTGTATGGCACACCAAAGTTATCTTTAAAGATTGCAAGTTTCTTAGAAGTTAACTTACCGTCCAGTACGTTCTCTTCTAACCAAGGGAAACCAGGCATGTTTGACTCAGGAACTACAGCACGAGGGTCACGAAGGTGAACACGGTGCCAGTCATCAGAATAACGACCACCTACACGTGCCAAATCAGGCCCTGTACGTTTTGAACCCCATAAGAATGGGTGTTCCCAAACACTTTCACCTGCAACGGAGTAATGACCGTAACGCTCTGTTTCAGAACGGAATGGACGAATCATTTGGCTATGACAAACGTTACAACCTTCACGGATGTAAATGTCACGACCTTCCATCTCCAAGGCCGTATAAGGGCGTAGGTTTTCAACTGGTTCAGTGGTTTGGTCTTGGTATAACAACGGCGTAATTTCTACTAGCGCACCAAAGCTGATCGCAATGACGATAAGAATGGCTAGGAGGCCGACATTTTTTTCTACAATTTCATGACGATTGCTCATCTGTCGAACTCCTTATGCTGGTTGCTCAATGGCTTTCAGGCTTTCTTTCGGTGCTGAGATTGTTTTGTATGCGTTGTACGCAAGCAAGAACATACCAGACAAGAAGATCAAGCCGCCAATGAAGCGAACGAAGTAGAATGGGTAAGACGCTTGTAGCGACTCAACGAAGCTGTAAGTCAATGTACCGTCGGTGTTCACTGCACGCCACATTAGGCCTTGCATCACACCAGATATCCACATAGCTACGATGTAAAGTACCGTACCGATCGTTGCAAGCCAGAAGTGCACGTTGATCAATTTAATTGAGTACATGCGTTCTTGACCGAACAGTTTTGGAATGAGGTGGTATAGGGCGCCAATAGAAACCATTGCAACCCAACCTAAAGCACCTGAGTGTACGTGACCGATAGTCCAGTCCGTGTAGTGCGATAAGGCGTTAACCGTTTTAATTGCCATCATTGGGCCTTCGAAGGTAGACATACCGTAGAAAGACAATGAAACAACAAGGAAACGTAGGATAGGGTCGTAACGTAGTTTATGCCATGCACCTGACAGCGTCATGATACCGTTGATCATTCCCCCCCAAGAAGGAGCGAATAGAACCAAAGACATCACCATACCTAACGATTGAGTCCAATCAGGTAGTGCTGTGTAATGAAGATGGTGCGGGCCAGCCCAAATGTAAAGTGATACTAATGCCCAGAAGTGAACGATAGATAGACGGTACGAGTAAACCGGACGACCAGCTTGCTTAGGGACGAAGTAATACATCATACCTAGGAAACCGGCTGTCAGTAGGAAACCTACCGCATTGTGGCCATACCACCATTGAACCATTGCATCGACTGCACCTGAATAAGCCGAGTAAGACTTAGTCATGGAAACAGGTACTGCAAGGCTATTAACAATGTGTAGAACCGCTACCGTGAGAATGAAGGCACCGAAAAACCAGTTAGCCACATAAATATGTGACGTTTTACGTTTTATCATAGTACCGAAAAAGACAATGGCATAGGCTACCCAAACAACTGCAATAGCGATATCAATCGGCCATTCCAGTTCTGCGTATTCTTTACCGGATGTCCAGCCCATCGGCAATGAAATTGCCGCAGACAGGATAATAGCTTGCCAACCCCAGAAGGTGAACGCCGCTAATTTCCCACCGAATAGTCTTGCTTGACAGGTACGTTGTACTACGTAATAAGACGTAGCAAATAACGCACTAGTACCAAATGCGAAAATCACTGCATTAGTATGCAATGGTCGCAAACGGCTGTATGTCAACCAAGGTAGGTCGAAATTTAGCGCCGGCCATACTAGCTGGGCGGCAATTAATACACCAACACCCATACCGACAATACCCCAAAGAATAGTTACTAAGGTGAATTGACGAACGACTGTATAGTTGTAGTTTTGTTCAAGCTGCTTTACTTGGCTCATGTTGCATGCTTCCACTATTTATTGTTCAACTACACTCTTTACTTTCCTTGTGCGAACAACAAGTTGTCGCAATACCACCCAGTAGCTAAATTAACGTCATATTGTTTTTTTGAACAACTTAACAATCAAATTGCTATTTTTTTGTAAAAGTGGCATTTTCATTGCGCATAATACGTTAGATAACAGATGATTAACAGTGTGATGCCCACACTATGTTTACGGTTAAGCAACATTTATGTGAAAACTTTGAACTCTGTAACACGGGATGTACAAATATATGGCGGCACAAAAACTTACTAAAGGCAGGCTTGCTCAAATAATCATCTTGATGGTGGTGTTAATTACAGCATTTGTATGGAGAACAATAACCTACAACCAAACTCAGCAAGAAAACGAGACAGTTTTAACATGTCATTTATCAACAACTGGATGCTTGGTTGAAAGCTCAGACGAAAACATTGCGATTTCATTTGTTTCAGATGCGTTAAAAGCTGATACAGCCATTATCATACAAATTGATAACACAAATGTTAAACCTACAGCAATCGTGGAAGGTGTCAGTATGTATATGGGATCTGTGCCTGTGATATTTACAAAAAACGACAGTGGTTGGCAGGGTGAATTTATGGTGCCAGCGTGCATGCACGATAAAATGGATTGGGCTATAAAAATTAAAGAAGGCCAAAAAGAAATAAATGCACTATTCAGTGTTGAAAAATAATTAACAATCAAAGAGTAATTTTTGGTTTAGATAACAAATAGAGGTTTAATCAATAGGCCTCTATTTGTTTGACCAAAACATAACTTATCTTACCTTGCATTGCGCTTATTCAGCATAAATCATTTTCTTTGTCATACCGCCGTCGATAGTAAAATTCTCACCAGTGATAAAGCTTGCTTTGCTGCTTAATAAGAACTCCGCCATGTTTGCGATGTCGACGGTATGACCAACTTGGCCGGTTAGATGTTGCTTATGATCTATAGGGCGTAGCACTTCGTCTTCATTGGTATGTATCCACCCCGGAGATATGCAGTTCACACGTACATTTGGTCCTAAGCTGACCGCCAAGGCTTTCGTTAATGCAACTAAGCCGCCTTTAGACGCAGAGTATGCTTCTGTATTTGCTTCCGCTTGCACTGCTCGGGTAGAGGCTATGTTCACAACGGCACCTTGAGTTAAGTTAAGTAGCGATAGAGCAGCTTGGGTCATCATCAAAGGGGCTGTCAGGTTGATTTCAATCGTACGTTTCCAATCGTGCAAATTAAGCTCAGCTAATGGCGCATTATAGGGATTAGAAATTGCTGCATTATTCACTAAGCCATCCAACCGTCCATATTGACTCTGAATTTCATCAATAACACATTGGATCTCAGCCTGATTAGTCACATCTGCTTGACGAAAACGGATGAGTGGATTATTTGCCACTAACTTAAATCCTGACTCTTCATCAATATCCAAGGCAAAAACGACGGCATCGTGTCTGCTTAGTAAATCACAGATAGATTTCCCTATACCTCTTGCACCGCCAGTGACCAAAAACACCTTGTGTATCATTTTTATTCCTTACTACGCTGATTAAGCAATCGTTTTCATCCATAACGGCCAAGTGACAAAATTCTTAACACTTATTTAATTAAAAATACGATAGAAGGCTGATTGTTAGATAAAAAATGACTATCATTAATAAAAATTAATGCTAAGAATAATTAAAATTATGGATGTAGCCACTAGCTTTTCAGCCTTTCATTCATCAGAACAAGCAATTTCAGACGCTATTCGCAAACTCAATATGAAAATTGCGAACCCTAAATTAGTATTAGCGTACTTATCTGAACATTACGACGAACTCACCATTCAAGCTAGACTTGCAGAAGCTTACCCTGATAGTCAAATTTTGGCATGCACATCTTGCCAAGGTGTGATGACTGACGAAGGTTATAAACAAGGCGAGGGGATTGCGCTGTGGGCGCTTTGTGATTATAGAGGAGCGTATGGAACCGCTATTGTATCCTCAAACCAATCACCATACGACATGGCAAAACAAGCCGTTCTTCAAGCAATTGAAAATAGTAACCGCTTTGGAGAACTTCCGGCATTAATTTTGCTTCATGCTACTCCAGGTGCAGAAGAAGAAGTATTAAAAGGAATAGAAGACGAGCTCACCGTTCCTGTTCCTATTATTGGTGGTAGTGCTGCAGATGACTACGTAAAAGGCAATTGGAAGTTGTTCAATCAGGAACAAAGTACCCAAGATGGTGTTGGGATCTGTGTTTTTTACCCATCGTGTGAAATCAGTTTCTCGTTTCATTCTGGGTATGCAAGTACAGGGAAAAATGCTTATGCCACTAAAGTTGAAGGTCGTGAGATTATTGAATTAAATGGCCGTCCAGCAAGTGAAGTGTACTCTGGTTGGTTGGGGCAACCGCTAACGGCTTCGGGGATTATGCGAGAAAGTAGCTTAAACCCGCTGGGACGTATCGTCGGTAAGCTGCATGATTTACCTTATTTTAAATTATCACATCCGTGTAAGTTGACTAGTCGAGGTGGGATCGAATTCTTTGCCACTATTAATGAAGGCGAAAAGCTTTACTTTATGGAAGGTACTGAAGAAAGGCTTGTCAGTAGAGCTGGTCGGGTTATTGAATCTGCTAATGAAATAGGCAGTAGCCAAGCGCTTGATCCCATAGGTGGCATCGCTATTTACTGCGCAGGTTGCATGTTAAGAGTTCAAGATAAAATGAATGATGTTGCTACTTATATTAACACTGCGATGTATGATGCTCCATTTGTATGCGCCTTTACGTTTGGTGAACAAGGTCAGTTTACGGGGGGTGAAAATGCACATGGAAACCTGATGATTTCAGCCGTATTATTTCACAGGGATTAGCCAATGCCTCGTTTTGAGTCTGAAAAATTACAAGAAACATTGCTCGATTTGTTACGTAGTAATGAAAGGGAAAGACAGCTTCGTGATGAAAACGCGGCTATTTTAGCTGGTATTTCAGCAATGGCAGGTGCTAACAATAAACGACAAGTATTCAACAGCTTACTATCTGTTCTTCGTAAGTACATTGGCTTTGAAAATGCGATTGTATTAACCAGAGAAGATGAATCATCGCCATTACTAGAGCTAGTATCAACGAGCCCAGTATTTCAATCAACTGTTTGGGATGTCTCTAATACATTCATTCGCTGTATGAATGGTGAAAGTATTGTCCTATTTGCGCCAGATCGTGTTGAAGAGTTCTATCAACGCTCGCCAGAGCAAATGGCATATTGCCATTCAGCATTGCTCACAGGAGTCAAAGTAAGCACAGGTGATGCTTTACTCATTTTTATCCACTCTGAAAAAGGGCAATTCACACCACATTGCCGACGTGTACTTGATCGCTTCCGACCTTTATTAGAGCGGGCTATCATTGATATCGATTACAGAGAACGATTACAGTCGCTTGTCGCGGCAAGAACCCAAGAGCTCACCTATAGCCAGCAGCGGTTTAAAGATTTCGCAAATACTGTCGGTGATTGGTTTTGGGAAATCGACACCGATTATATATTTACCTATATCTCCGCTCCTGATCTTGCTGGCCATATCGTCGATAATGAAAACATCCTCGATATCTTTGATGATCAAGAAAGTGTACGCCAACAATTATTAACAAAGCTTGAAAGCCAAGAATCGTTTGAAGATGTTGAGTGGCAGTTGCCTGATAGTGAAGGGGGCTTGTGGATCAGTATAAGTGGTACAGCATACTTTAATAAAAAAGGTAAGTTGCTTGGCTACCGCGGAACAGCCAAAAACATCACCAGCCGTAAACAGCGTCTCTTTGATTTACTAGAAGCACGTAAACAAGCTGAATCAGCAAACAAAGCCAAATCACAATTCTTAGCGATGATGAGCCATGAGATTCGAACACCGCTCAATGGTGTCTTAGGATTGATGGATACATTAGCTGATTCTGGGCTCGATACTGAGCAAAAGAGTTGGCTCAATCAAATGGATCAGTCAGCACAATTACTACTAACAATCATTAACGACATTTTAGATTTATCGCGTATAGAGTCAGGAAACTTTGAGCTCTATCATTCAAAAATGCGTATCCAAGAGAGCATTGATCTAGTTGTTAGCCAGTTAAAAGAACAAGCTATCATCAAGAATATAGATTTAACAGCGTATATTGAAGATTCTATCCCTGAATTTATTCATGGTGATAAAAATCGAATCGCTCAAATCATGTTTAACTTAGTAGGTAATGCCATTAAGTTTACTAATGATGGCGCAGTTCATATCGTCGCTAAAGCCATAGAAGGTAAAATTCACGTATCAGTCACCGATACAGGCATTGGCATCGCGAAAGAAGCTCAGAAAAACTTGTTTAATCCATTCATTCAAGCAGATTGTAGTATCACACGACGCTATGGTGGCACCGGACTAGGTTTAGCTATTAGCCAACATTTAATTACTAAAATGCGTGGTGAAATAAGACTGGAAAGCGACTTAGGATCTGGTAGCTGTTTTACTATGATATTGCCATGCTTAAACTGTAATACAGAGCTTTCAGAGCAGCAAAAAGAAATATATCCAGCCAGTGATCATGGATTGAGTATTTTACTTGCAGAAGACAGTCAAACGAATCAGCTGGTTGCGAAGCTGATGTTAGAGAAACGAGGTCATAAGGTTCAGATATCCAATAACGGTGATGAAGCTATCGCAATGTATAACCAAAATCCAAACAGCTACGATATTATCCTGATGGATATTTCCATGCCGGTCCTTGATGGGCTAAAAGCCACACAGATTCTTAGAAAGCGCGGTTACAAAATTCCAATCATCGCTTTAACAGCAAATGCGATGGATTCGGATCGTATTTTGTGTGAAGACGCAGGAATGAATGATTTCCTTGCTAAACCCATACAAGTTCCTGAGCTTGAACTGATTTTGCGCAAGTATCAGTTCATTACACAAACCGCTAAAGCAAGTTAGTGTTAAGCAATAGCTTGAAAAGATCTACAGAGTCAGCATAACGCTGACTCTGTAATAAACACTTAAGTTGAAGCACCATGCAAACTGAACATTTGCAGCAGTACTTAAACATAGGTGTTTATTACCTATTTTATGGTAAATACGCAATACTGTTAAATAACACGCCGTAACGAGCCTAAATAAGAGAAGAGGAGAACAAATAGATGCCAAGTAGTACTGACATTACCATCTCTAGACACCTTATTTAACATAATATATATAATGCGCACTGGGTGGTACTTTTTTAACATGGTTCAAGCCCAATCTGAGTTAATGCCGAAACCTATGATTTCTCTATCAAAAAATCCTTTGGAAACAATTATCTATATAACTACTTTGTGGTTTTATCACTTTGTTGCTGTGGTTATCTTGCCTGTGCTTGATAAGTTTGTGCTTTGGTTCGATACCTAGAATTGTTAACGGTAATCGGCTTTACCTATCAGTACACACCTTATCAATCGAAAAATAGAATCAAACTTAGATATTTTTTGCGAGGTACATCATGCTCCACGAATCGTTTGTTAAGCTGTTTTGGCGTTGTTTCGATGATATTCCCCAAGGTGCGGCTTGGTTTCATGTTCAGCCCATCACCGTAAAACGTTGGTTATCTGGCTGGATGGACGTTAATCCAATGGCTGAAAAACTGCTGTTGATTCGGGTTCGTGGCTATTTGCCTGATGATACCCGCTGGACGGGATTTCGGATTGATGAGGAACGCTGTGTGATTATCACGCCCGAAGGTCGAATGTTCAGCCCCAAAGAGCTGGATTCTGTCGCGTTACGGTTTGATGAGTATCATCAGTTAAAACGTATGTACGAATTGGACTATGTTCCCGTGCGTTCCAATGTGGTGACGCCATTACCGTTTCGTGGTGGTCGCCGTCTGAAGCAACCAAAAAGTGACACGGTAACCAAAGAGAAAAAGAAGATGTATCGCGAGGTAGCCAAGAAAAGAATGTGACAACTTCCCTAGCCTTTAATATTAAAAGCCCGCGAACTGCGGGCTTTGTCAGGCGTTGGGAATCCGTAATGAAAGCTTTGTTATAACGCTGCGTTAAGGTATGAGCAACGTAATACAGACCACCTTAAACACTAAAATCAACGCATAGTGAAATGCCACACGTGCGAATAGTTTGTATGGTGTTTACCACTTACGCTCAAAATTGGTTCGGACAATTCGTGAGATATATGAATTTAAGCCTTGTCCTTGCCTAGCAAGATCTTGCATTTGTTCAACTACTGCTGCACCTGGTCTCTGGCTCGTATATAAATAGTATTGCCATCTCCCAGACATGAATTTTACTGTGATTGAATTACCATCAACCTCATATGCCTCTACATTAGAGTTACCATTATGATTCATATACGGTGTCATACTTAAGCCCTCTTATTCTGAATAAATCTGATACTTCAAAGCGCGATTAGTATGCAACTAAACACTCAGAAAAAAAGAGATATAGGCACCAATTCCATAATGACACCTAACGCTGCAATGAGGTGCGCCACGATGAACTCACCAAGAACATCTACCGCCGAGTTTAACGCGTCACCTTGACTGGTTTTTATGAAAATTTTATCGATGTTCCTCGCTTTTTAGCATTTTACGAAAAACAAATTCCATTTGATTAAACACTTGAATTTTAAGCTGACTTGCTAAATGCTCATACTCTTTCTCATTTTCAGATTTCAACAGCCCATATCCCGTAACAATAACTCCATTAATATCCAATGCAACAGATTGAGGAAAGTACAAACGGTTAAGATCAAAGAAATAACTTAGCTCTCTAAAACTAGGCTCTATATCAAGGGAGTTATCAACTCGCAGTTTCTTGTCACTAACTTCAACAAAATTATTCATGAGTTTATATAACTTTGTAATGACTTCTTCGCGTCTTTGATACAAGCTACTGAACGCAACCTCATGCTCTTTTTGAAGTTTTAGCAATTGAGACTTCAAACTCTCTATTTCTTTTTGATACTGCTGTTTTTGTTCTTCTAGCGTTTGTGCATTAACTAAATCATATTTTTTAATAGCTCCTGTCGCGATTGTATTGGCAAACAATTTACCAATAAAGCCAATGGCAGCAGTACTTCCAGCTGCCGCCAAAATTATCCTAAATGCTGATTCAAAATCCATATTATCCCTGTAGTTTTCATACGCCCTGTTAAGGGGTGAATAAGTCGCTGCATAACGCATAGTGAAAATGATATGCCTCTTGAACAGTCTGTTAGCCTTTGGACTCAAAGTGATGCGTTATTACTTGTAATAAAATTGGCACATAAGAACTCCAATCGACTGGTTTACCCTCAACAGAGTGCTCGACTAACTGATCTTTGATATCACCATCGACATCAGGCATTAATTCGTTGAGAAAATCCGTCAACTCTTGTTCTTTGGTGATCAATGGATACCCATCGCATTTTAACGCCTCAACCTTATCGATGATTTCTTTGTGTTTGGTATGACTTAATTTCATATATGTTAGATGGTTAGGAAAGGTAAAGCATATTATCTGGTAAATTTATTTTTATGCAACAACAGATATATTTAACCGAGAAGGCTAACATTAGTCTTCTCGTATGCTTTGCGTGAAACCAGCACACTAGACAACAAGTAGCTTATTCATTAAAGATAAACAATCATGTAAAGAAAAATACTATTCGAGCCGTGAAATTCGCTTATCATGGCTCTCTAACATTCTCTTTATCCAAGCAATATCCGTCTTCATAGCAATACCCGTCCCAAACGCTGAGCAAAACCCCGTGGCCGCAGCCACGAGTATGGTTTGATATAACTCCATACTCGTCACTCTCCTACTTTTTCTCGTTACGCAGCATATCCCATAGGCCAACCGCTAACGATGCGACCAAAGGCACAACGCCACCGATTTGGGTACTGCCTTCTGAAATGGCAATGTTTGCCAGCTCGGTGTTACCCGTGACCAAACCCGCCACGCCAGCGCCTAACAGCAGTAAACCCGAACGGGTGCTTTTCTGTTTAAAATCAATCATAGCCAACCTTTTTTCCTTAAAAACTTGAGTGTGTAAGCGCCGATAACGACGCCCGTGACGCTAATTGCAATGGTGGTTGCGGCCTTATTCATGCCAGTTTTACCCCTTCCATTACTTCGTGCATTGGGTACAAGTGCCCGACTTCCATTTTTGCCATGGCTCTTAGCAGTGACGCGGCAACTTGTTTATTGCGAACATCGAGCATTTGATGTTTATCAAACCCCGTTTCACGACAAACAAAATTTACATAATGGTCGCTGTTGTTTTCATGCGCTGGCGCGAACGTATGCACAATAGAGTAAACGGTATTGATACCGCGCTTTTGATAACTGCGAAGAATGCGCGTTGCTGCTCGAAAGCCGTACTTCACATGCGTAAATTCTTCAAATGCTTTGTCATCATCGGTTTTACGTTCACCTTTCCAATTCGTGCGATCACCTTTTGATTCACGAATATTTAAAGGATTGTTATTACGAATGCCGCGCGGTTTTCTTTTTAAAACATTTCCCATCATGTCACCTATGAAATTAACAGTATTTTTCATGTCGGTTACTGTTGGGTTATTCCCAAGAGCAACCGAACCGCTATGAATAAGCGCGGCATTCTTATGTTGTTTTTGCTTTTTATTTAAATATGCAAACAAACCGAGACCTAGAACGACACAGCCACCGCCAACAATTACAACTCGTTTAGAATTCACGCGCTCACCACTTAATAAAGCCCAATACGTACAGGCATCGCCGACCAATTCAGATAAACACCAAGATACAAAGCATCACCAAAACGGCTCACTACATTGTCAGGAATGAATACTGTAATCGTATCGCCATCAACAGATAACAACTTCACACCGTCAGCATCGTTGTAAGCCTTGTTACCAATGTAAAAGCCCGTGAATGAAAAATGCTTATCAAAGCCTTGAGGACACGCGAACGAAACCCCTTTGGGTCTGTTACTTTTAAAGGTGTAAATATTCGGTTGTTCGGGGGCAAAGTCTCGGCAAGAGTAATTCAAGCCATCAACAAAGCGTTGATACCCCAGCATATCGGTTTGATGGGTGACGTTTTCCGCTTCCCATGTTGGGTTTTTATCACTACGGATTAGCTCCACACCATGCAAAAAGAGGCTTTTGCTCTCTGCTTGTGGGTCAATTTCAACAAACAGCACCGTATATTCACCCGCTCTCGACGCTTCAAATTCTTGACTCTCTAACGTCTGCACATCGAACGCACCAAAGTGCGGGCTTGTGTTATCAGAATCATACGTGGCGCGGGTTGAAATTAACTCTTGCGACACTCTCAACGGATAAAGAGAACCGCTACCATAACAACTCGCCCCTACGGTTATCTTTGCGCCTACCTCCGTTGAGAAATAGATACGGGCTTTGTATTTCGCTTTAATATTGGGTAACTGAATAACTTGGTAAACAGAGCCTTTTACATTGCTCGCCATGCACCAAATACTCTGGCTATCAAACGGGATAGCTTTACTAAAGCCATGCCAATACAACTGGCGCTTAGCACTGAAAGCGCCTGTTAGAACGGTTGGGTCGTTTTTTGAAGATGATGCGAATGCCCAACCGTCACCAAGCGCACAGCTATTTTGATTCGGTGAACCTACAACGGCGTTGTCTATTTGGTTCCCTTCGTATTCAAGTTGAGCAACTTTATCGGTGATGTTATCCAAGAACGCCCCGTTGTGTACCCAGCTACGGATACCACTGGCTTTGCCCAATAGCTTGAGCAATTCAGCCGAGCGGGCTTCTAATTCATCTGCAAGAAACTCCACTTTGTTGCGTGGGTCGCCTGCTGGCAGTTGTTCTCGCAAGGTTTTCCCTGTCATCGTACTACCTCGTAAATTTCAATAATGTCGCCGTCTGTGCCTGAGAAAGTCAGTTCACAAGTGGCTTCAATCTTTTGTTTTTCGCCTGCGGCCAGTGAAAAGCCCCCTGCCAACACCACTTCGGCCACATTGGTGGCTTTGGCTTTGATAACCGCATGGCAGCGGCGAGTATTGGCAGCCAGTGACGCTGCATTTGCGGTCACTGTTAATTGCGTGGCTGTTAACTCGCTGCCGCCTGTCGGCTTGGTGAGCAGCGGTGTGGTTGCGGTGACGCGAACCACTTGCCCTGTTGCCAGTTGCACTTTAGGTAACGCGCTAACGGCAACGTTTTGATTTTCAGCCAGTACCGTTGGGGGCATGGCTTCAATGTTTACCGCTTGGTTTGGCGCTAACTGCATCGCGGGTTGCTCTGTCACGGCAACATTCATGCTTTGCCCTGCGGCCATTTCAAGCGCGGGCATCTTTTCAACGCTGACTTGTTGCCCATCGGCGGGCGGTACGTAACGGCCATAACCTGAAATCAATTCGATTTCACCCGCATCGCCGAGGTTTTCAATGGTTAAACGCCCTGCCAATTTAGGGTCTATTACCTGAGCGCCTTGCTTTAGGCGGTATTCGCCACGGTCGGTTTGAATGAGTACCGTCCCCGTGCAACGTTCCACATAAAGAAATTCGCCGACCAATTGAAAATCGGTGCGCTGGTATGGCTGCATCATTTGCTTAAACATTACTTACCTCGCATCAAAAACATCACGGCAAGAAACCCCATCACCAAACCCACGGTAATGGTCATCTGCTTAGTGGTTTGGACTTGGCCGCCGTCGGCTTTCATCCCTGCTAATTCCGTCAGCGTTTCAAGGTTCTTGCTGTTTTGTGCCGCTTGGTTGCCAGCCATGCCCGCAATGTATTGCAAGTTCTCACTGTGCGCCGTGGTCACATGCTTCATGGCCGTTTTCGACACATCCGCATTAGTGGTTAATGCCTTTTCACCAAAGTTCATGGCGTTTTTCACCACGTCTTTGCCCATGTTTAAGGCATCACTGGTCACTTTGGCATTGGTTTCTAACGCCTTGGTGCTGACTTCGGTGTTACTGGTTAACGCCAATTCTCCCAACTCTGCGGCGCGTTCCATTGCGCCGTGGTCTGTCATGGTGACGTCGATGTTTGAGTCGTTAACCCCAGAAATGGCGACACCGAGGTTGTCACCCTGAATGGCATTTTGACCACTGGTGTTGGTACTGGTCGTTGTATTGTCACTTTTACTGTTGCCGCCCTTACCCATTTAACCCTCCAGTATCATCCATCAGGTTTAATCGGTGCTTCGTTTCTGAGGTGTTCGCCAGCTCGCGTACTTGTTCTTCTGTTGCACCTAAACGGTTGAAGATACGGCGCATGCCTTTGCGGTAGGTATGGCAGGTCACAAAGGGATAACCGCAAGCAGCAACACGCTCAATAATGTAAAGCGCACCTTCCATCACATAGCCTCGGCCAGCGAGCGCAATAATGTGATAACCGCCATCGTTCATGACTTTACCCGCGAACCACAATTTCACGCCTTTACCTGATAGCAGATAGAACGACGCGCCCTGATTGAGTATCTTGTCTCGGGTTTCTTCAAACTCGCCTTTAGGATCATCTGAGCCGACAAAGGCAGCTTTCAAAAATTTCAGGTTGGCATCAAAATCGGCGGCCGTTGGTCGAATAATTCGGAAATACATCAGCCCACCTTCTTAATCAGAAACCAAACCGCGAGCAGTGCCAGCAGTACGGGCAACCAATTCCCCAGTGCATTGCCGCCACCCATATTGATAGCGCCAACCTTGAAACCCATGTTGTTATCAGCGGTTGCAGAAGATGGTCCAGCCGAACCACCGCCTGCATCAATCGGCATTGAACCGCTGTTTGTGAGTGCGCCGATACCTGGCATCATTATTTCAATACCCCCGTGATATTGATGAGCCATAAACCCATCACGACAGTAATCAACAGTTTCAGGGTGCGGCTAAATGCCTCACCCGTGAACATGCCCCCAACAAAACCCACAGTGCCGACCAATAACGGCCAGAAAAGTAATGGCATTATTTCCCCCGCGTCATTAAGAACATGAACACCATTAACACCACCATGCCGCCGCCCATCATCAACATCATGTTGGTGCTGGTCAGTGGTTGGTAATTAATGGGTTGCCCGTCGGGTTGACGGGCAGGCTCTTCTTTCGGGCGCTGTTGTTCGGGCGCGGCGTCTTTGACTTTGTTGGTTTCATTATCAAACCAACCATCAACCCAAGACTCACCCCCGCTTATGATGGAATCGGTAATACCGCCGAGGGTTTCACCCCAATCATCAAACATAAGCCCCCCTTTAAGCCGCCGTTGGTAACGCTGCGACCTGTTCAACCGCTTCGATGATCACGGGAATACTGCCCGTTTGTGATTTATCCAACTCAAAGCCCAATTGACTATGCGCAGCGGTGTTTAACATGCCTTCTGCACCAAAGCCGTAGCGGATAAAGTCGAGACTTAACCAGCCTTGGGTTTGTTCTTTCTTGGATTGGGCTAAATCGAACGCGTTATCGGCTTTGGTGACGTTCAGCTCTTCAAACGAGTCACGCAAAATTCGCACACGATCAATCGACTCATCTTTGAAGTGGATACGCTTGATATTGAAAGTTGCACTACGCTCGGCAAAATCAAAGGTTGTTCGGCCAGCGGCAGACGCGAACCATGTAATTTCTTTGAGGCGCGGCATGTAGTAACGCTCACTTTGTGCGGGTAGCACATGCGCACGGGCACGAATAGACGGCGCAACAATCGGTTGGCCTTGTGCATCCGCCGTGGGTTTGGCTTTGAGCGTGATATGCACAAACCAGATTTCACCTTGTTTAGTCACAAGGTCGGTTTGGCGGACACCGATTTTGGTACGTAGCGTGGCATCACCAAACGAGATGATGTAACGGCCAGCTTCGGCGTAGTTTTTACGGTGTGATTGAATGGCAACCAAGGTGTCAGCCGATACGCTGTAAATTGGCGAACCATTGAGTGACACTTCAACGCGTTCAATGTCTTTTGGGTCAAGAATGTCGGTCACAAGCTCAATGCTGTGATACGTCGGGCCCGAAACCAAACGCAGTGACGCGCGGTTACCCCAACCCACGCCTTCAACGGGGTCGAGTTCTTTCGGGCGAGGTGCAAACTTAGTGCTAAGTAATTCCATTTGTTTGCGCTCCCTTAACCGATTTGGTCTTCAACGGCATCAACGTTGTTAGACGCCCAAACCACTACACCCGCAACCACCAAGGCAATAAAGCCCGTTACGATGTAGCCTTTCGTTTTTGCATTCATTTGATTTCTCTCTGTGGTTTAAATGACTTAAAGCCACATCAGAAAAGCAAGGGATTCGGTTTTAAGGCAAACAAAAAAAAGCCCGTAAACCTATAGGTCACGGGCTTGGTGATATTTGCTTTGGGTCACACTAAAAGCGAAGTTTGTCTTTGGTGTGGCTGTTCATGGTGTCACCGTCTTTTAAGAAATATTCCAGCTTTTTCAGGCTTAAAATCTCAGTGAGCGGTATGCCTGTTTCAGCGGCGAGGTACTTAGCATCATTTTCACGGGCTTGAATCCCCACCCATTTGTAACGGCTGTTACCTAAAATGGTTTTGGGTACTTCTTGCCCACGCTGAAACGGGTTAATCGCATGGATACCAAACTTACGGCCAACCCGCATGATGGAACCGTGTGTGCCTTTGGCCTTGCCCGAGGTATCAGCAAACTGAGCACACTCTTCAAACACGGCCTTTAGCGGTTTAGTGTGGTTGCCATCGCCACAGCCCCACACGATTTGGGCGAAACGCTCAAAATCTTCTTGAGTCGGTTCACCGCTAAAAGTTTTGGCAATCTTAAAGCCTTGGTTGGTTTTGCGTCCCGCCAAGACAGCGCGGGTAAAATCGCCCCATTTCTCATAGGTGCGCACCATACGCCCCGCAATGCGTTCGTCATAATCGCCGTACGGGTCAAAAAATACGGCTTGGTCAGTCGGCTTAATGAATAGCTTTTTCACGGCGGAGGTTTTACCACCGCCCGAGGTGCTAATCAGTGACACATGGTTATTGGCTAAGCTGTTATTGGGATTAATCGGCTTCATTATGCAGCCTCCTGTGTGGTATCTCCCACTTGGTCATCGTTCTGAGCATCGGCGGCCAGCAAGGCCTTATCTTCGGCGTTCAAACGTTTGATTTCGCCGTAACTTGCCATGCCCAATGAACCGATGGCTTTTAGCGCGGTGATTTCAGCTTGGTAAGCCGCTAACCATTCAGGCAATAACGCCCCGTATTTGATGAGTACAGGGGCACAATTTTTGATCACGTCATCACGGTTATGGTCAGGGATTTTAAAGCGTGGGTGCACCGTGCTTTGAATCGCCATTTCAATGGCGGCTAACCCCATGTAAGCGGTCATTTGTGCGCCTTGTTCGGCTAACGCGTTTTGCTCTGATTCGGTTTGTTCAGCCTTGGCCGTGGCTTCGGGGTCAAAATCTTGGGTATCATTGGCTTTATCAACCGCATCCATTGCTTTAATCATCGCGCTTTCTTGTTCAGGTGAAACGCTTTCGTTGTTTTCTGGTACTAGGTTTTGTTCGTCCATAAATAGCCTATAGGTTTAATGTTGATTAGAAACGTGTGATAACACCGCCGCAAATAGCCCCGAGAACCACCCCGCGAAAGATTGCCCAGAAGGCAGGTTTTTCGGTTTGGGGTTCGGTTTCTGTTTGGTTTGGTTTTCGGCTTGTAACCGTAGTTGTTGTTGCTTCACTATCGCTGCTTTTACCGCTTGGTTTTTGCAGTGCTGGCGGTGTTTCTTGAGCGATGCTTTCGGGTTCTTGGTGGTTGCCATTTGCCTCAATGCCTTCGGGTAAGGTTACGGGGTCACTTTGTTTGGTGGCTTGTTCGGCTGCCAGTAAGGCGGCCATGCTTGGGTAATGCGCTTTGAATTTGGTTTGCACGGGGTCGCCCGTGCGTTGGTCAGTGCCGCAGTTATCACAGACGGAATACAAGAAATTCGCCCGCTTACCTTTGGCTTGATGCAGCGTGCGCACATCACCACACTCACAACGTTGGCCGCCAATTGTTGGGTTGGCGGTGTTACGTGCTGGAAAACCGTTGCTGTCTGTTTTAGCCATTGAAACCACCACTACGTTGTTCAAGTTCATTTAGCTTGTCGTTGACGCCTTGCATCCATACCAACACCAAACGCAATGGCGCGAGGATTTTGCCTGCAAACATATTGCCTTTGGCCTGCTCGACTTCTTGAGCAAGTTCATCCGTGATTTTTTGCAACTGACTCATAGTGTTCCTTACTGTTAGGCTGCGAGTTGTTGGTACTGCTCGACCAACATCATTGAATAAGATTCAGTGGCTTTGATTTCGTCCTCTGAATATATCGGTGGTGAAAGTGGATCATGTAAAACGCTTTGCCAGTAAGCGCGTTTTTCTTTGAAGCGGTAAAAGTGGTCGGCGTATTCGCTTTGCGCAGCATCGCGAGCAACATCAACCGCTTTGTGGTAATCGTCATCAGCATCGGTGGCCACCATCGACCAACCCCGAGCGCCAGCCGCCCACAATAGAAAGTCGTAGGCTTTTTCTTCGGATTGCTCACCATCAAACGACACACAAAACAGGTTGTTACTTGTGGCATGAACACCACGGCTTTTGATTTGGTCGCGTGCGGCTTTGGCTTGGTGTTCTAGCCTGGCAATTAAGGCCGACAGTTTTTTGAGGTGTTCTTTCGGTTTCTTGGCTTTTTTAGCAATGGCCTTGGCGGCAATCGCTTGGTCTTTTTGCTTTTCAATGCGCTTTAATCGGCGGGTTAAGGGTTTGCGCCATTGTTCTAACTTGTAACCCAGTTCTTTGATAATCGCGGCCATGTTGCTGGCTTCAAAACTGGCAACACAATCCCATGCTGGCGCACGACTACAGCGGGCGATGTTGTAACGGTTGCCACGGATTAACCCTTGGTCTGCATTTTCACCTTTAGCGGCATAACCCACAGCTTTGATTAAATAAGAACCTGCTGCTTTGGGTTGGTTAATATGTTCAAGGTGCGCGAACCCATTGCCCCAAAGGCTTTCGATTCGGTTTGCCCACGCTTCAAAGTAATTACGTTCTACATTCCAATTCATCAACAAATGCACATGCGGGTTAGGTTCACCGTCATCATTTGCCGGGCATTCTGCCACCCACATGTAATGAAATGGTTTTTCAATGCCGTCTAGCTCAAACGGTTGTTCATCTTTGCCGATACCGTGCCAACCACGCTGATACATTTTTTTCGCCCCATCTAAAAAACGGGATACTTCTTTGCCGAGCGTGGTGTCTTTGCTGAATATGGCGTTGCGCTGTTCAGGGGTAAACGTCAGGGTCAAAAATGTGGTGAACCCGCCATGACACGCAGCAACATACGCGCCCGACTCAAAAATTTTGGTCACAGCGCGTTTAGTCAGGTTTTCAGTGTAGCGATCACCACTTTGTTGCTCGGGTGCGTCACTTGGTCGGGTTTGGGTATGGTGCAAAACACGAAATTGCCCCGACCATTCACGATTCATCAGTCGAACTGTGGATAATGCCTTGCCTTCATTCGCCTCTGTGCTGGCGTACAAGGTGTCGTGATTGTAGAAAGCCTCGGCACTGTCTAACGTGGTATTACCTCGCCTAGCCTTGTTTAAAACCCCTACACGGTGCGCAATTCTTGACTGTTTTAGTCGTGTCGGACTTTTGCGCCCTTGGACAAGCCTATTGTCTTCGTCACTTCGTGCCGCCGCTGCGCGGAGCGATTGGGCATTAAAAGTCGGCGTATTCGTTACGTGGTCACGTTGTTGTTGGGCGATAAAATCAGTATCGCGGTTAACGCGGTTTAGTTCCCACAGTTGCTGTGGCGTAATCGGTTGAGGACGCGCACCGCAAAAATCGAATCCTAAAAAACCAGCATCATAGCTGGCTTGGTGGTTTTGGGTCACATCTTGTGGCTGCACGGCGGCAGCCACATAACGGAGATCTTTATTTGTTATCGTCATCAGTGACACCCCTTTCAAGTGATATATACCGCCCAGTTCTTAAGTCTCGAACCGTATTGAAAGAAAGGTGCCGATTGGCACAACAAGTATCAGCTAAAAGCTTAAATTCACCCTCGATTTCAGCAGGTACCCATACTGTTAGCTTTTTTAAACCTGCCTCGGTTTTCTTTTGCTCATACCTTACATTTCGAGAAACCATGACTTACATTCCCCTCAAAAACATCAGCCAAGAAATAATCCCGACAATTGCCCATGCGTAGACAATCCCCATACCAAACTCATTAGGCGTGATTGCTTTTGGTTGTTCATGCCTTCCAGCCGACCAACCCAACAAACAAGCAATGAACCAACCAAACGCGAACCAACCAAAGCCGAAATCGTCCATTAGCAGCCTCGCAACGTAATCAATTCATAACGGGTTTGAGCTGCATCATTAAGAAATTGCACTGCTAAACGGCGCTCACCACTTAGGCGGTAACTCCGTGCCAGTGCAATACTGGCGCGAAGGTCTTTTTTCAATAAGCCATAAAGGGTGTGATTCATTACAGGCCACCCATTACATCAATGGCCTTAGTGAAGGCTTGGTACACACGGCGAAATTCAGCGGCATCGTTTAAGAGAAATACAGCTTCTTGATGATCACCATCTAAGCGATACCAACGTGATAAGCGCAGTGATTTCTTGGCTTCGTTTCTCGCGTGATTTGCCATGTATTCTGCCGTGACCGCCTTCTCTAGCGGTACGTCTGCCACATGGAATGGCAAGGAAGAAACCGCCGCCCCCGAAGGGGCTTTGGTTGCTTGCTTAGGGAGTTGTGATTTCTGGCCATATCGGCTCAAGGTTTTCTTCTTCGATTGTAAACCACTCATCATTTTCGTACTCCACAATTGAGTTCCGATGATAAGTTGGCGCAAGTTCGATAAGAGAGAATACGTTTTCGGACACGTAACAAAGACCAGATAAGCAAAGATTCCCAGTCGGGTTTGTCACTAGGCATAACGACATTTCGGGTCTTTGTATCTGTAAAACTTTCGCTAGCATTTGTACTGCAAACGGCCACTCTTTGACGGTGAACGAGGCGGTGTGATTCGCATTGGCTTGAACTAGCTTTTTCAATAGCTGTGATTGTTGGCGTTTGTGCATTTTGCATATTCCTTGTTGATTGAGTTTTTGTTTCCTCAACACTACAAGCATTTATTTCACTGATATGCGGTCGCTTGCCTATAATTGAACTCATCGTGCACCTCCAGTGATGAAAGCGTCACGTTGAGCTTGGTATTCAGCGAGGTATGTCAAATATTGGCGGCGTTTTGTTGCGCGCTGTTTTTGCGTCTTAAAACCAAATTGTTTTCGCAGTTGATGTACCAATTGCGCGGACTTGGCCGTTAACTCTGGTTTGAAATTAGCGCACCCTGCCATGTCTTTACATGGTGCGTGGATTGGATCACTAACTATTTGTTTGACTGTTTCCATGTCTATATCCCCATATGCAAGCAGTTTGTGTGATGCATACTAATAAACAGCAAAACGCTGTTGCTGGCAAATGCCTGTTGCTATGGGAAAAAACAAAATGATCGCCTATTATGGTGTGAAAATACGCGAAAGAATGAGTAATTAATGACTTACACAATTGACTTACTGAACAAGGTTAAAGCCAAGTATTCTCTACCAACTGATTATCAGTTAGCAAAGAAACTAGGTGTTAGCACTGCGCGTGTAAGTAATTGGATGAACTCGAAGTCTTCTATGGATTGGGATATAGCATTCCAAATCGCCGATATGTTGGAAATAGACGATCAGAAGGTAGTACATGGGCTACTTGAAGATAAATACGAAAACCCTAGGCTCGTCAATGTGTTATCTACTCACCTCACCTAGCCCACTTATAACTTATTGATTTACCACGCTATATATAATGCGCACTGAGTGTGATAACCCAAAGTTAAAATGTCTCTTTTCTGCAAAACTAAAATGTCCCGTTTTTACCTATCTTAATTCGTATCTGTTTGGTTGATGCGAGCTTTAAATGATGTTGGTGACTATGAATGACAAAGAGATTTTAAAACTTGGTGCTATCCGAGATGTTTGTGAAAAAAGGATCCGTCGTGCAGATGCTGCCCGTATTCTTTCCCTTAGCGTTCGTCAAGTTCAGCGGCTCGTAACACGCTTTCGACAACATGGTGCTCCGGCCATTGTTCATCAACGCCGAGGTCAATCCTCGAGTAACCGAATTAACCATTCAATGAAACTTCGATGTCTGGTGTTGATCCGTGAACATTACGCAGATTTTGGTCCAACACTCGCGCATGAAAAGCTTACGGAACGTCACGATATTCACGTTTCAGTTGAAACACTCCGCCAATGGATGATCACGGATGGCCTTTGGGTTCCGCATACCAAACGTAAACCTCGAGTTTATCAACCTCGTTACCGTCGCGATTGTCTTGGTGAACTTATTCAGATCGACGGCTCTCACCATGATTGGTTTGAAGGTCGCAGTCCTAAATGTTGCCTCTTAGTCTATATCGATGATGCCACGGGTCGATTGATGAATCTGCGTTTCAGCGAAACAGAATCCGTTTTTTTGTGGCGACTCAGGAATGCACCTGTAACAACACGGGAAACCGTCAGCCTTCTTTTACATACAGTGAGTCGTGAAGCCTGATGGCACTATTCCTTCGTGTTCACAGCTACCTAAACATGTACGACAACTTTCATTGTGAAATTCTTAAAGATATTTACTACTACCGCCATAATGCGCGCATAAATTTACTTTTATTTATTTTAAAATATTCTCTTATTTTTAAGGGACTAAAATGAATATTCATAATGAAAAACTGATACTCAGCAAGTTATCTCAGGTCGAAACACTTTTAGGTGTAGCGAATTCCATTTTGTCAGAACTTAAAGCTGAGCTAGTTGCAACAAGGGCTAAAAGTGTTCAATTTGAAGTTTTTGATGAGACTGCAGATCAAGTTACTTCAGATACAGAGTCTATACCTGAAGCTGCTGAGTTAGTAATAAACACAGCCTCACTATGTCATTTCATTAATCATGACGTAGCTTACCGTAGTGTAGAGTCTGAGGTTTTGCGTCTCATTGGCAAGGAAGTTGAATCATCGCCTCGTGCTAATTATTTTATTAGCAGTTACGTAAAAAAATTAGCCGAGAGAAACATTCAAAATATAGAGCAATTAAGGATCTTAGTTGCCATGCATAAGCCTAAAGTGATTAACCATGCTAAAGGCATTAAGTCATCTACAGATGGTAATGGCACGGTTATTTTTGGTATCGCTTTATATTACCTCTTAAATCAAGTTACGTGGTAACTAATCTATTGAGAGAACAACAACTCTGATTACCCTGGGCTCAACTAAATGTTACAAGAAAAAGACTGGACCTCATCGTTGGTCAGATAGCGCCACTCTCCTACTTCAACATCTAGGCTTACCTTGCCAATGCTTTCTCGGTGTAATGATACGACTCGGTTACCTACCGCCGAAAACATACGTTTCACTTGATGAAATTTACCTTCAGTGATAGTTAAGATGACTTCTTTCGGGTTAATTACATCGAGCTTTGCGGGCCGAGTGACTTGGCTTTCACCTTGTAGTTTTATGCCTTGCTTAAATTTTTCCACTACGTCATCTGCTATAGGCCGAGATAAACCAACGCGATAACGTTTTTCGCAGTGTTTAGTTGGAACTGTGATATTAAACGACCAGTGACCATCATCAGTGACTAAAACTAATCCTGTTGTATCTGCATCCAGCCGCCCTGCAATATGCAGCTCTTCTGGGTTATCTACCTTGATATAATTGAATAGCGATGGATAAACTTCGTCGATATTAGAACAAATTGTACCGGCCGGTTTGTGCATTAAAATATATCGGAATGCACGAGCTTTAAGGGTTGCTCCGCTTAAAGTCACTATGTTGTTCTCATGAACCTGACTTCTCTCATTTGTAATAACCTCATTATTAACTCTGACATCTCCACTCGCTATCCGTTGGATAGCTTGGCTTTTGGTTAACTCGGTACTTTTACAAACAAATTTATCTAGGCGCATGACTGCAACAATCTCTAATTCAACACAGGGTTATTATCCTTATCTCACCACCGTAAGCAACAATCATAGGTTCTATTCCGATTTTATCCTCTTCGGATTGTTCTTACTATAAAAATAGTTACACCGTAACTGTAATTTTGGCTGTGCTCACTCTCGTTCGTTTCTCCGCCTGTACTAAGTCGCCACACATAAAAAATAACTAATCGATACGACAAGTAAATCGATTAGTTCATTGGCCCAGGTTCTGATTAAATACGCGCATAGATAGCTGTCATAATCTTTTATAATCAAGGTGTTAGATAATGTTTGAACTTAATGATCAAGTTGTAGCGACTAAAGGTGTAGATCTAGGTGTTATGGTTATCACTGGCTTTAGTGCTGGCGGTGCTTACATCCATGTTAAAGCGGGTGATATGACACTGACTTACCCAGTTCGAGACATTAAGAAAGCATAATCAAAAATTGCATTCTGTTTTGATTGTTAAAGGTAGCTAATTAGCTGCCTTTTTCTATTTTAGTTAAGCTAACTTCGTAAATCTAAGGCCTTACAACTCCCCCCTCAGAGATACACAACACCAGTGTATTTATTAACCTTTCAATAAGTGACATCGTCACAAATTAGCTCACCCCCTACCTCTGCGTTGCATAACGTTACAGTGTGACATTTTTATAATGCGATATAATCTCCAGTAGTTACATGAACGAAATGCCAGCAAACATTCGTAGATAAACCATGCTCCCATTTTTAATTAGGCAAACTTGAACCACCACGGCTAACTTTATAGCTTTTATTTTTATCTGGAATAGATTAAATGCGTATATTGTTAATACTTTGCTTAGCCTTCCCTTTTACAAGTAGCGCGAAAACGAAATCAGTGGATGACTACATCGAGCAATACAAATACTTATCATGCAGTGGCATTAAGAATAAACGCACAGATATTGATAAAAAATACATCATGGCAAGTAAACAAAAAAAGAAACGCATGAAAAAACAGATAAGCGCCCTTAAGAAATTAAAGAAAGCAAATAGCTGCAAAAACAAATAATGTATTGTCCGACAATAGTAGGAATGAGATCAAACGATTGATTATATGAATAAAAACCAACTTATTCCTACACTCTTTAATCAATAAAAGTTAAGCTTATTAACAAGGATGAAGCGTGGTTGAAACAAAGGACGTGGTATGAAGCGATTTATGATAATTGAAGATAATAAGATGATGGCTCAAATTCTGACTCAGCTCCTTCGAAAGTGTGCGAAACCTCAATCGATTATTCATACAACATCACCACAAACGGCGGTTAACGCCTTAATTAACAATACGCTTGATTGTGTATTCTTAGATTTGAATTTAGAAAAACCACTCGACGGTATACCTGTATTGCAGTTTATTAAGAAACAGCTCCCTGGCCTTCCTGTTGTGATTGTGAGTGGTGATAGTGAAATGGAAACGGTAAAGCAGGTTATTTTATTAAAACCTGCTGACTATATTGTAAAGCCCCTATCGATACAAAAAATTGAACGGTGCTTAACTAAGGTTCTACCAACACCGAGCATTTTGTAAACAAAAGTTAAAGCTTACTTTTTGAATGACAACCCAACACCATCAAAAACAAGTTGCTTTAACAGCAACTTGGTATTACTACAGCCTTGCGGGTCGAACATCACACCATACTGACAGAATACGCCAACGCGATTAATACTTTTGATTGAACCCGATAGCTGAAAGTACGTTTTCAATGTTGGGTTCGTAATGAATATATCGACCTTCTGGTCTAGGTTAATTTCAGGGCCGTGAATGCTGTGCTGAAAACAACATCCTTTATGAGATAGATTTTGCAATTCAACAAGCAGTTGCCGCTCAGACAGAATGACTTTACCTTGTAAGGTAACTTCAAAACGTGGTTCGCTTCTTAAGGGCGTCGACATCATTGAATGAGGAAGACTAATTGCAAGTAAGCCTATGGGCTTAAATATCAGATGCTCAATCCGACTTGCAAATCGAATAATGGCGCCTTCCCCACGATCTGAAACGGCTTTAATCGAAATATTAAAACCTTCTAACAAATACATATCAATGTCTTTTTTGGGAATTGAAGGCATTTCAAGTAATAGGTAATCGTGGCTATCTGTACCAATAAAAACGGTTTCACATCGGAATATACGTCCAAGTGGCGTTTTAATACTGATAGTCACAATGCTGCTGTTTTTAATTAATAGAGCGCCTTGCGCACCTGGTATTAGCTTTTCTCTATCCTTATTAGACATGTGCGTCTTTTATTCCATTTATAGTTAGCTAGATATGAGGTGATCTACATAGTGTATGTATTTCACTTTATACTTTCAATGCAATAATTCACTCGGAACCATAAGTTATAGTGCGTTAGGGTGATATGATTGCAAAACGCCATATGCCAACGACTACCTGCCTAGTAAGAATGCTATCATTTAGTGGAAGTTATTGATGGTATTAGATAAAATGCTTCTTCTTCATGGAGGCAGTATGGCTATAACAATAAGAGATGTGGATAAACACTTCTACATGATCGAAGATTTAAAGCAGCTTACCGGTAATAAGGTTACCACCAAGGCGCTCATAAAAGGTGGTTATATGGCCGTTGAACTCGGTAATCAATTAAAACAAGAACAAGACAACCACCAGCAAACAAAAGATGAACTACTACAACTTAAAGAGATTGTAGCTAACTATTTGCATCACCATAATGCATTATCGAATAGCGTTAAATAAAAAAGGCTTCCTCTTGGAAGCCTTTTCTACAGTAAGTCAATATCACTCAAGCACGGCGGCCATGCTTTTTACTTCCGCCAGAATATGGGAATACATTATGAATACGCTGCTTGATTTTAGATGGAACTGATTTTGAAAAAACCAACTTGGTAGTGAAGCGGTTTTTATAGACTTTAACCTTGCCTGAGAATGGTTGCTTATGAGCAATATCTTTACAGCCCATCAAAAAGCCATTAGGGATGTTCCCTTTTGTTTTAATTAGTTCACCATCTTCAAATTGAATCACCATAATTGGGCGATCCCAAAAGACAAAAACCGCAACAACAACGGCTAGAACGACCACATACTCCATATGCTTTCCCCGTAATAATATGCTTATATTCAGTATAGTCGCTTAAAATCCCCTACTATTATGATGTTAAGAGGATAGCGGCAAAAAACGTATTAGCTTTCGTTTAAGTCAAAATCTAGCAACTCAGATAACTCATTTTTGATATCAGACACTTTACGCGTTGCGGTTTCAGAACGATTACTTTCACTGATCAAGTATTCAATCGCATCTGACAGCGTACAGTCGAGTTCCTGCGACTTTTCTGCTAACTTTTCCCATACACGGTAATCCAAGTCGATAGATTTTTTGCGAGTATGAACTTGTTCTGCATTAAAATGCCGTTTTCTTTTCGCTCTAATTGCTTGTTTTAGCTTATTATCAAGCTCCTGTGAGATATGCTTCCCAATCCAAGCAATCACTTTCGTTGGTTCATGCTCTATTGCTAGAAGCTGTTGAACAGCCGCCTCATCTTCACTGGTATCAACGTGTGAAGTGATCGTTTCACCTTCTTTCCATTTTTTGACCAGGTAAGTCCATTTCCAGCCAGCTTCAAGATTTTCAAGTTGTTGATATTTCATAATGTAAAGGGATTCTCAAAAGTCTACACTTAACATGTGACAGTGTAACTGTAAGCAAGTTAAAGCTCAATCACAAGATGATGTTTAACTATTTGTTTTCGCGAATATCATCGCCCTTATAGCTATTATGAAGGCAATGATTCCTTTATACTGCTGTCCTTTTCACAGTAACGAAAGAAAGCACAAGCTTATGCATCAAGAAACTTGGCGTACCATGATCCCTGATTACACACAATACGCTGAAATTATGGATCAGTTCGATACGATTCCATCTGCTACTACGGGTCTTCTTCAAGACCGACTTGTGGATGCCGTACGCCGGTTCACCGCAATACCTTATCAACCACGAGTATTACGTGTCATTGCACCAGATAACAAAATCTATCGTGATTATGTTATTGAATTATTAGCTCAATCTGATGCTGAACTCAATAAAACTGATGCAAGCATTATTATTGCCGGTGAAAACGTTACTGAAATGACACTCTTTGGGGCGGTTTACCCACCGCTCGAAGACGGCGCAATTACTAAGCAGCAAATTAAGCATGGCCTACTTCATCAAGCAAATGGTGGTTACCTTGTTCTGTCTGTGACGAGTATTCTAGCTAACCCGTCTTTGTGGCCTCGTTTAAAGAGCGTACTGATGAATGGCGAATTAGATTGGCAGCCAGCATCGAATAAAACGCTTTATAGCGTACCGCCTGCAGAGAAGTTAAATGTTAAGCTTGTTCTAATGGGCGATCGCTACTTAATGGCCGAGCTTGATGGTGCAGAACCTGATTTAAGCACTGGCTTCTCTATGTACAGCGAGTTTGAACAAGACCTCGTTCTATCAGATGAAACCATGCCTGACTATTTGAGCTATGTAAAATCGGTTTGTGAGCATGCTGGTCTACCTCAGCTTGCTGATGCTGATGCGATAACATTGCTATTGCGCACAGGTGCACGTTACGCAGAAGATAAGAATCGCGTCCCTCTTTGCCCTATATGGCATCAAGGCATTCTATCTGAAGCTGCATTAGAATCGAAAGGCCAAGCAATTACCGCAGAACACCTCGCGGCATCGTTAAAAGCAAAAGAATTCCGTGAATCCTACTTGCCTGAACGCGCAATTGAAGACATTCATCATGGCATGGTCGTTATTATCTCCCAAGGTGAAGAAGTTGGCCAAGTGAATGGCTTAACGGTTGTTGAGGTACCTGGACACCCGCAATCTTATGGTGAACCAGCACGTATCTCTTGTGTGGTTCACTTTGGTGATGGGGATATCTCTGATGTTGAGCGTAAAGTAGACCTTGCTGGTAATATCCATGCTAAAGGCATGATGATTATGCAAGCGTTCGTCAGCACAGCATTAGACCTTGATCAAGCGCTGCCTTATTCTGCTTCTATCGTATTTGAACAATCTTATTGCGAAGTCGATGGTGACAGTGCCTCACTTGCTGAGCTTTGTGCGCTTGTTTCTGCATTATCAAACCAACCTATCAATCAGCAAGTCGCCGTTACAGGTGCTGTAGACCAATTTGGACGTGTACAAGCTGTAGGTGGTATTAACGAAAAGATTGAAGGCTTCTATAAGGTTTGTGTTCATCGCGGCTTAACAGGTAGCCAAGGTGTGATCTTACCTAAAACAAACCTAGTTAATCTATGCTTGAATGATGAAGTGGTTGAAGCAATCAAAGCAGGACGATTCCATATATGGCCTGTTGAGAATGTCGATGAAACCCTTCCGTTATTGACTGGTGTAACATTTAGAAGTGACGATGAAGAAGTA